>CP134874.1:690833-1381666 GCA_037318855.1 Candidatus Sedimenticola sp. (ex Thyasira tokunagai)
ATTCAGGATACTTAATCTTCAATATTGGTACGTTATTTGTATGGCTTTCACAACTTCATTCTAGCTCAAAACCCCTCTCCTGGTACAAAAGCTTCTTTTACATTCCATTGCTATGGGTCAATAACTTGAGCTGGGAAATAGAATTTATAATCTGAATTCCTCGCCCAAGTAGACGGAGCGGACCTCCTCGTGGGCCAAAATATCATCGGGTTCTCCCTCCGCCATCACCTTGCCCTCATTGATAATATAGGCGCGCCGGCAGATGCCGAGGGTTTCGCGGACGTTGTGGTCGGTGATCAGAACGCCAATATTCCTCGATGCCAGCTCCCGAATAATGTTCTGTATATCTTTCACCGAAATCGGGTCGATGCCGGCAAACGGTTCATCGAGCAGGATAAAGCGGGGCTCCACTGCAAGAGCCCGTGCGATCTCAAGCCTGCGCCGTTCACCGCCGGAGAGGCTCATGGCGAGGTTGTCCCGAAGGTGGCTGATGCTGAAGTCAAACAGGAGCGTCTCACACACTTCGACCTGTTGCTCCCGTTTCAACTCCTTGCGGGTTTCCAGGATGGCCATGATGTTGTCACTGACGCTGAGCTTGCGAAATACAGAGGGTTCCTGGGCAAGGTAGCCGAGGCCAAGGCGGGCGCGGGCATGCATTGGCAGAGAGGTGATCGAATGGCCGTCGACGGTGATATTGCCCCCCTCTGAGGGGATCAGGCCGGCGATCATGTAAAAGCAAGTGGTCTTACCGGCACCGTTGGGGCCGAGCAGGCCCACCACCTCTCCGCTGGCAACGGAGAGAGAGACGCCGTTGACAACAGCACGGTGGCGGTAGTGCTTGGCCAGGTTGTTTGCCCGCAGTTCGCCCACTATTTCTTTGCGCCGCCAATGGTGACACGAACGCGCTCTTTTCCTTTGGCGCTGGCACCGGCTTTGACTACCGCCTTGGCTCGATCATAGGTGATACGGTCACTGGTGAAAGTGTCCTTGTTCTGGGTCAGCACTGCATCATTAATCATGTAGAGGATTTCACTGTCAGCTTCGTACTCAATCCTTTTGGAACGCCCCTTGACCATCCCTTCATTATTGTCCATCTCCTGCTGAAAGTGGACCGGGGCGCCGGTCGCAGTGATCTGGTCGGCTTTCTCTTCTCTCTGGGTGACAACCACTTTGTCTGCTTTAAATTGGATTGAGCCCTGGGTCATCACTACATTGCCTTTGTAGATGCTGATGCCCTTGCCATCATCAATCTCGACACTGTCGGCTTCGATCTGGGTGGGCTGGTTCTTATCTGACTGCAGGGCCTGGGTGAGTGAAGGCATGGCCGGCAGTAGACTGATGGCCAGCCAACATAGAATTTTACGGGTTGACTTCATAGCGTCCTCTAACATTGGCGAGTAGTTTTATGCGTACCGGTTGACTAAACCAGACCTGTATTCCTCTTGAGTCGAGTGTGTCCGACTGGCTGATTATATGGGTGTCAGCATCACTCTCAACATAGTTATCTTTGGGCTGTGCCCGTAAATCACGGGTGGTGATGTGGATCGGCCTCACCCCAGCCGCCACTGAACGGTCGATATGTACCTCTCCCTTGAGCAGTATCACCTCACCATCACCTGATATCCACCCTCTCTCAGAGCGAATCCGCCAGGGTGGGCGATCACCATCATACACTGTCATTTTTGGTAGTATCAGCTCGGTACTGTTGTCATCCGGGTAGTGCGTCATTCGCTCCGCCGTCAGCCGCCGTGCTGGTTTCCCCTCGCTATCCATGTCAATGCCGGTAAACCCTTCAATATAGTAGTCGGGGGTGTGGTGAGCGGTTTTTGTCTCCTCCCTATCAGAGGATAAGCTTTGTGAAAGCCACCAACTGCCGCCCGCCAGTAGCAACAGTATGGCGCCAATAATAAGGTTTCTAGGTTCCACTAGGAGCCTGCCCGAGAATAGGAGCCGTAGCGAGGGGAAGCCATTTTGAGTCCATTGTTTTGATCATTTGAGAGCCAATCAGAAGGTACGGGACCATTTTTCTGCATGACTGCGTTGCACTTTCGCTTATGTACGGCAGGTACACGACGCTCAGTGCGCCTTGTCCTGCAAAAAAATGACAGCCGGCGATGGATATTCGCATAGTGTCAACAGGCCCTAGTACCCCTTCAATGTGATAAACACGGTTTCAGTGAGCTTGTTAGCGTTCATGGAAAGGCGTGCCTCGCGTGCAATGACCGCTCCCTTGTCAATAGACACTGGATTACAGGTACTGTTTCATTACACCCTCGATTGTGCCCTGGGCTTCCATCAGCAGATCGCACACCTCACGAGCGGCACCGTGACCGCCAGGAAGGGTAGTTTGCCAATGTGCGTGCTGCTTGGCCCGTTTGTGGGCATCCTGAACTGTAATCGACAAACCTACCCGGGTCATCACCGGCAGGTCGACCACGTCGTCACCGACGTAGGCAATTTGCTCGTTGCGCAATCCCAGCTTATCCCGCAACTCTTCGAATGCCGGCAGCTTCTGCTGTCTGCCTTGATAGAAGTGCTTTATTCCCAGGTTGTCCATCCGCAGTGCCACTACACGAGAGGTGCGGGCGGTGATAATGGCCACCTCGACGCCACTCTTCTGTAGCATTTTCATGCCTAGCCCATCTTTGGCATTGAACGCTTTATACTCCTGGCCGTCATCCCCAAAATAGAGACTTCCATCGGTCAGCACTCCATCAACATCAAAAATCACAAGGCGTACCTGAGCGGCCCGCTCCATTATATCTTGCATACTGCTATCTCTTAATTACACGGTTCACCCAGTTATACCACACCTGCTTTCAACAGGTTGTGCATGTTGAGTGCACCGACCAGTCGGCTATTTTTATCGACCACCAGAAGGGCATTGATTTTGCCCTCTTCCATGATCTGCAGCGCCTCAGCGGCCAGCAAGTTGGCGGTAACGGTCTTGCAGTCCCGGGTCATGACGTCGGTGACCCGGCTACTACGGATATCTACCCCCTTGTCCAGAGTGCGGCGCAGATCGCCATCGGTGTATATGCCGGTCAGACAGCCTTGATTATCTACGATGGCGGTCATGCCGAGACCTTTATTAGTCATCTCCATCAGGGCATCGGTGAGGCTCGCCGTTTCTGAAACGACCGGTATTCGCTCACCTGACTGCATCACGTCACTGATGTGGAGCAGTAGACGGCGTCCCAGGCTGCCGCCGGGGTGGGAGCGTGCAAAGTCCATTTCGGTGAAACCCCGTGACTCCAGCAGTGCTACGGCCAGGGCGTCTCCCATGGCCAGGGCGGCGGTGGTGCTGGAGGTGGGAGCGAGGTTGAGAGGGCAGGCTTCTTGCTCGACGCTGACGTCGATGTGGACATCCGCCTCAGTGGCTAGGTTGGAGTTGGGATTGCCGGTCATGGCGATCAGGGGTGCCCCCAGCCGCTTGATGAGGGGCAGGATGGTGAGTAGCTCTGATGTCTCTCCAGAGTTTGAAAGCGCCAGCACCACATCGCCGGCTGTGATCATTCCCAGGTCACCGTGGCTTGCCTCGCCAGGGTGGACAAAGAAGGCGGGGCTACCGGTGCTGGCCAGTGTGGCGGCAATCTTTCCGCCGATATGACCCGATTTCCCCATGCCAGTGACGACAATGCGCCCTTTACAGCTAAGCATATGACCGCAGGCAAGGGCGAAATCACCATTTATCCGTTCAGCCAGCGCTTTTATTGCGGCGGCCTCATTGTTGATTACCGCAAGTCCCAGTGCCTGTAGCTTCTGCATCTCGTCGGTAGTCAACGCTCTCTTTTTGATCATGTGTGCTGTTCGTATGGAGTGGTCAAAAGGGTGTTGGAGTTGTCTGATGCAACTTCGTTGTTACCAAGAAAGAGCACTGCTTGATAACCGATGAAGACCAACACCAGCAGTGCGCCCTCAAAACGATTGATTCGTCCCGGACCTCGAAAACCGTAGGCCATGACAAACATTGCAAGGGTCAGGGCGAGCATCACCGGCATGTCCCGGCTGAGTGCCATGGGATCGAAAGCTCCGGGTGCTATCAGGCTGGGAACTGACAGCACGGCTAAAAGATTGTACATGTTTGAGCCGATAACGTTGCCGATGGCGATGTCGTGCTCTTTTTTTAGTGCACTGACTATGCTGGCCGCCAGTTCGGGCAGGCTGGTGCCGAGAGCGACAATGGTGAGGCCAATTACCAGATCACTGATACCCAAAGCGGTGGCAATATTGACTGCCCCCCAGACCAGGATTTTTGAGCTGACCAGTAGCAGTGACAGCCCGATAACAAAATAGAGCAGCGCCTTACCCGTGCTCATCTCATCCGGCATCTCAGCTTCAAACTCAGCCTTCAGTGGGTCACCGTTGTTGCGCTCACGCATGGCTATGTGAACCATGCCAAAGAGGATCGCGACAAGGCCGGTTAACAGGATCATACCGTCGAGCCGGCCCAGCTGGCCGTCGAGCATCAGGATCAGGGTGGTTAGGCTGACCGCCAACAGAATCGGGTACTCGCGCTTCAGGGTGTTTGAATTGACGTTGAGAGGGACGATGACGGCTGTGATGCCGAGAATCAGTCCGATATTGGCGATGTTTGATCCCACCGCATTACCTATGGCGAGACCGGGATTGCCTTGGTATGCCGCCATGGCGGAGACCAGGATTTCAGGAGCGGAGGTGCCGAGTCCGACAATGGTCAGCCCGATCACCATGGGGGAGATGCCGAGGTTACGGGCAATGACAGAGGCACCGGTGACAAAGCGTTCGGCGCCCCAGACTAAGAGCGCGAATCCGGCGATGATAGCAGCAATATCCAGAAGCATAAGCGTTACAACAGGGTTACATGGAATATGGTATGGGCAGGTTGTGCCGGGGATTGTTTCAGAACCCGGTGAGATTGTCCAAAATTAGTCAGTGTTATCTGCCGACTGTTACTCTTTCCTGAAGTCGGCCTATTGCCCCTTTGTACGGGTTGCGCCGCAACGGCTACAGCTGTAGCGGGTAACCAGCTTTCCCTGCTTGAGGTCAAACGGACTGTTTTTTACCTGTTTCCACTTATGGTGTCCGTTGCGGCACAGGGTGTTGCCTTTGTGCTGCCGGCTGAGACGGGGTTTCTTGAAAGGGAGGATATCCGCCACGGAGTCAGTCAACAAAAAACTGCTGCTTCAACACCACTCGTGCTGTCTTATCGCTACCTTTGGGCTGTACTTCCAGGGTAAAGGTGAGAGTCTCTGCGTCAACGATGGTAAATTCGCCGATGTAATAGATCGCGTCACCTTCGGTAATCTTGCGCAGTTTAACCTGCTGCATGCTGCCGATGAGGTTGGTTACCTGGGCATCGGCATATGCGGTTACCGCTTTGCCGGTAGTGCCGGGGACCTCACGGATGACGCTGATATTGAGAAGCCCCCTATATTTACTGCGGATGATGCCGTAGCCGGCGGCTATATTCGGTTGCAGTATGGCCGTGGGGATGGCGTTGTGGTGAATTACGTAGCCGGGAATTCGGGTACTGTTTTCAGCTGTGGCGAGAGTGGAGAGGGCCGGCAGCAAGGTGATAAGTATGGCGGTGAGCCACTGTTTCATGATCGTTTACTCCAGATCGGGTGGTATGGCCGCCATTATACACCTAGCCGGATGAGCTGCCCTTAACTAAACGGGGCTTTGGCTGTTCGTTTTTCGTCAGTAGAACGGTACTGTTAAGGGTGTTGTGTATATTGCGCAGTACGGTGAGCTGCTTGGCAATGGCGTTGTACTGTCTCTGAATTTCATCCACCCGTTTTTCCAGGGTGTCCCGTGAGCTGCTCACCTTTTTAAGGTCCTGCAGCCGATGCTCCATCTGATCCTTGTGATCTCTGATCTGAAAGACCAGAGGCTCCAGTGCGGTTTTCAGCCAGGAGTCGACCTCTTGGTGTGCCTGGAAAAAGATATCTCTGGCCCTGCTCACAATGGCGACAAAGAAGCGTTTCACCACATAATGCTTCTCGGTCATCGTAGTGATCGGGCTTTTACGGAAAATCTCCGCTTCCTGGTGAAGTAGCTCCAGTTCTACCCTATAACGCATGATGGAGAACATCTTCGGTTGCACCACTGAGAAGTTGTGGTCATTCTGGAAGCGCCGGTAGATACTGCGTATCAGTTTACGTGCCTGTTCACTCTGCTCCACCACTGTCTGCATATCGTTGCGCATATGATCGAACAGATGCTGCATGTTCATTTTCAGGCCTGCAGTGGTCCAGTTGTCTTTCATCGATGCGTGGCTTTTGCCGATAGATTGTTCCAGGCGTTGCAGGTCAAGGGCGCCACGAAGCGCTTTTGCCTGCTCTTTTAGCACCTTTCTACTGGCCTGGAAGTTATTCACATTGCGGATGTAGGCGGCCTGTTCTTCACGGGTCTTTACCATCATGTGATCTATCACTTCCTGACTCTTGCCGCTGAGATCACGTAGCTCGTTCAGTTGCTCCTTGATACCGCGCAGCTTGTTGGTGACTACACCGCGGGTGTTGTCGACCATGTTGCTGATTTCCGCTGTAACGGTCTCCTGGATGATCTCCTGGCGAGAGTTGAGCACATCGTTGGATACGTAGTGCTCCAGCCTGAGTAGTTCACTGCGCTGCAGTAGCTTGTCATCACCCTTAATTTTACCAAGAAGTCCCTTTTGCGCAGATACCGGGAAGATGGCGTTGGGAGATACGCCGAGGATGTTTGAGGTCTCTTTGCACTGTTTACGCACCGCCTGATTGATCGATGACTCATCCCGCAACTCATCCCACAGGGTATCCACTTTGTTCAGTACCACTACCAAACCCCGTTTGCGACTGGTGTGGAAGCCCTTGATGTGGTTTTGCCACAGCTCCAGGTCGGTACGAGTGACACCGGCATCTGCCGCCAGGACGAAGAGAACGCCCTGGGCGGAAGGCAGCATGTTGAGGGTCAGTTCCGGTTCGCTGCCCAAGGCGTTGAGTCCCGGTGTGTCGAGAATCACCAGCCCCTCTTTCAGTAGCACATGTGGGAAGCTGATGAGTGCGTGACGCCACTTCGGTATCTCTACAGTAGCGGGTGGGGAGCTTCTGTGGGGATGTTGGTTGGGATCATACATGCCCAGCCGCACCGCCTCCTTGAGACTTACTGTGCGGGTTTGAATCACCTCCTGAAGGCAGCTTTCGACTTGGTCGGCGGAGTCAAGATTAAGGGGATAGGTTACCCAGTGGGCCGGTTTTTTCTTTAGTTCCCGAATGCCTGCTTCCTGTAGCCGGGTCTCAATGGGAAGCAGTCTGACATAGGCCTGATCGGCCTGTCGGTCGTAAAAAAGCTCCGTTGGACACATGGTAGTGCGGCCGGCGCTGGATGGTAGGAGTCTCCGGCCGTAATCAGCGAAAAAAATGGCGTTGATCAGCTCGGTTTTTCCACGCGAGAACTCCGCTACGAAAGCGATAGTGAGACGGTCACTGTGGAGGCTCGACAGACACTCGGTTATACGTTTATCAGTCACAGCGCTGGCAAGCTTGAATTTTTTCAGCCAGGCACGGTAATCATCAACGGTGCGTATGATATTGGCTTTCCATTGCTCGTAGCCCCGGAGCTGGTCTTCAAGCGCTGTCTGGTTCACGGCGAGATCCTTTTTTCTGCTCTTTTAGAGAATTAACGTCGTAACTGGACGGAGTATAGACAAAACATTCTCTACTGTCTTGTAATGGTTCACAAATCCGTGTTGTTTTCCCGGTCTATCGCTATCGGTAACCGCTGCGGCGAGTGGATGCGAAAGCATTTGTTTCTGTTGCTTCCACCGTTTAGAAGGGTAACATCGGCACGTCCAACGCCAAAGCTCTTGGCCAGAAAGCGGACAAGGTGGGCATTTGCTTTTCCATCAACCGGTGGGGCGGTAATGCGTACTTTATACTGATCACCATGGGGGGCGACCAGCTGATCCTTGCCAGCCCGGGGTTGTACTCGGAGCTGTAGCAGCAGGTCCGTACCCTCCCATCGATACCAGCCGGGCATTAGAGGGTCTCCAGGAGCCTGTCCGAGAATAGAAAACCTACTGCGAAAAAGTCCTTTTGGCCCATTTTTCCGCTCATTTTCATTGAATTAAGAGCGACTATTCCATCCCTTGGGTCCGTAAACGCTACGTCCATGTAGCACTGCTCGCTTCAAATGACCAAAAAAATGGGCTCAAAATGACTTTCCCTCGCTACGGCTCCTATTCTCGGGCAGTCTCCTAGGCGAGTCATGATCAGAGACCGGTGGGAGAGAGTAGGGGTATCAACAACATTTTCAGCAGCACCAAGCCGATCATTACCACCATGGGAGAGAGGTCGAGTCCACCAATAGGGGGAATCATCCTGCGTGCCGGTCGCAGCAGGGGATCGGTAATACTGTATATCAGGCCGATTGCAGGGTTGTAGCCGCCGGGACTGACCCAGCTGAGAATGACCTGGATGAAGATGGCGAAGAGAAAGAGGTTGATGCTCAGCTCCACCAGTGCCGGGATGCTGTGGATAAGAGCGGCCGCTATCTGCAGACCGTAACCCTTTAGCAACAGGATCAATACCAGCTCAACCGTTTTCAACAGCCACATCAGTATCAACGAAGCGGTATCTACGCCGCCGATGCTGGGAATTACCCGCCGCATCGGTACCAGTATCGGGGAGGTGACCTTGACTACGAACTGTGAGATCGGATTATAAAAATCGGCTCGTACCCGCTGCAGCACAAAGCGCAGTAGCACCACCAGGGTATAGGCGCCGAACATCACCTCAATAAGAAAAATCAAGGGGGCCGTGGCGTAGCTGCTGTCCATTATTTCTCCTCCAGCATCCGGGAAAGTTCAATTGAGCGCTCCCGTGCGCCCTGCAGTGCATTACCGAACAGCTCTCGCAGCGATCCCTCCTCAAGGATGGAGAGGGCTCGTTCGGTGGTTCCACCGGGGGAGGTAACCTGTTGCCTCAGAATTGCCGGACCATCGTTGCTCTCGATTGCCATGCGGGCGGCACCGAGAGCCGTCTGCAGGGTCAATAGGCGGGTTGCCTCAGCCGGTAGTCCCATCGCTTTTCCAGCCTCCTCCATTGCTTCCATAACCAGGAAAAAGTAGGCGGGTCCGCTGCCTGAAAGCGCCGTTACTGCATCCATCTTCTCCTCACTGTCTACCCAGCAGGTGAGGCCGACGGCACGCAGTATCGATTCCGCCAGATTCTTCTGCTCACCGGTGACGCCGGGGGCGGCATGGAGTACCGTGGCCCCAGCCTGCAGCATCGCCGGGGTATTGGGCATAGTACGGACCAATGCCACTCCTCCACCGAGCCAGAGGTCGAGCTCTTTTTCACGTACTCCTGCCGCTATTGAAACAACCAGGGGGCGGCTGGTCTGGGCCGCTTTTGCGAGGCCCTGGGCCACCTCTTTCATCATCTGTGGCTTTACCGCCAATACCACTATGTCCGCTCTGCTGACGGCGTCATTATTGCTTGGGGCGGCAACGATACCGAAACGGGCGGCGAGTCCGGCCAGCTTCTCTCCATCCGGGTCGCTGGCAATAATTCGCTTCGCTTTGTAGCCGTCGGCTATAAGTCCCCCAATCAGGCTGGCGGACATATTGCCGCCACCTATGAAGGCGATGGTTTTGCTGGACATGTCGGGAATTCTAGCGGTGTTGTGGTTCAAGGTTTTTCTACCTCATGGTTGCTGTTTTGCAGTGGTGTGCGTGGGCCGAAGATGTCGGTGCCTACCCTGATGATAGTTGCACCCTCAGCAATTGCCGCTTCCAGATCTGATGACATGCCCATAGAGAGGGTCTCCAGGGGTGAGTCTGAAGTTGCCAGCCTATCACGCATCTGGCGCAGTGCTCTGAATGGGCGTCGTTGCAGGTCGCCTCCCTCACTGGGTGCCGGAAGTGCCATCAGGCCGCGCAATCGCAGTCTGGGCAATGTATCGATTTTGGCAACCAACTCCGCCGCCTCGGCTTCCGAGGTGCCGGCTTTGCTCTCTTCAGCATCAATGTTGATCTGCAGGCAGACATTTAGTGGTGCTAAACCAGCGGGTCGCTGGTCATTTAAGCGTTGGGCATGTTTGAGAGTGCCTAAGCTGTGAACCCAGTCAAAGTTTTCGGCAATCGCACGGGTTTTATTACTCTGTATCCTGCCAATAAAGTGCCATTCGATGCCTTTCCCTGATAGCTGTTCGATCTTCTCCAGTGCTTCCTGAAGGTAGCTCTCGCCAAAACAGAGCTGTCCTGTGGCATAAGCCTCCAGTATATCCTCAGCTGGTCGGGTTTTACTGACGGCCAGGAGCTGTATCGAGTTCGTTATTCGTGAATAGTGCGCAGCGGCCTCTGCAATGCGCTTTTTTACCTGTTGAAGGCGTTCGTGGATCGGATTATTCATCGTCTCTTTCAGGGTTGTCTATAATGGTAACGTTGGTGTTGTTACTTTTGCTTTCAGAAGGTCTGATTCTAGAGGAAAAGTGGGACAAATGTCTTTTCAAAGTGTTGATTGCTTTCTGGAGGCGGATGATATTCGGATTATCAGCGGCTGGATCTGTGTATTCATTATGTGGATAGATTTCAGATTCTTAACATACGATGGTCAAAAAACACCTCGTTCCTGTTACGATTACAATTTCAGAATGGCAAATGATTGCATAACACCTGATCATCTCCTGAGAAATACGAGGTGCTTAATGGTGGGTGCAGTGGTCACTTTCGGGGCGAAGGTCTCAATTATAGATAGAGCGGGGGATGGGTCGTATGGATATTGCTGAGCTACTTGCTTTCAGTGTTAAGCACGATGCTTCAGATTTACACCTTTCGTCTGGGTTACCACCGATGATCCGTGTCGATGGTGATATTCGCAGGATCAACGTACCGGCGCTGGACCACAAGGTGGTACATGGGCTTGTCTACGATATTATGAACGACAAGCAGCGGAAGGATTATGAGGAGTTTCTTGAGACCGATTTCTCTTTCGAAATCCCGGGGCTGGCACGTTTCCGTGTCAATGCCTTTAATCAGGATCGAGGTGCTTCTGCAGTATTTCGCACCATCCCGTCAAAAGTACTTACCCTGGATGATTTAGGCTGTCCTGAGTCGTTCAAGGATATAGTCGATGTACCCAGGGGGTTGGTATTGGTCACCGGGCCGACGGGTTCCGGCAAATCCACCACCCTGGCGGCGATGATGGATTACAAAAATGATAATGAATATGCCCATATTCTTACCATTGAGGATCCTATCGAGTTCGTTCATACCAGTAAGAAGTGTTTGATCAATCAGCGTGAAGTTCACCGTGATACTTTGGGTTTCGCCGAGGCTTTGCGGTCGGCCCTGCGTGAAGATCCGGATATCATTCTGGTGGGCGAGCTGCGTGACCTTGAGACAATCCGCCTGGCACTGACCGCAGCAGAAACGGGTCACTTGGTGTTTGGTACGCTGCATACAAGCTCCGCTGCAAAGACTATTGATCGTATTATTGATGTGTTCCCGGCGGGTGAGAAGTCGATGGTTCGATCAATGCTGTCAGAATCTCTGCGTTCGGTAATCGCGCAGACCCTGTTGAAGAAGGTGGGAGGTGGCCGGACCGCAGCATGGGAGATTATGGTGGGAACCCCGGCGATCAGAAATCTGATTCGTGAGGACAAAGTTGCCCAGATGTACTCTGCTATCCAGACCGGCCAGGCCAACGCCATGCAGACCCTGGATCAACATCTTCAGGAGTTGGTCAAGAAGGGAGTAGTCAGTCGCCTGGATGCTCGTGCTAAGGCGATGAATAAGGATATTTTTGTCTGATCTGATAACCAGCGCCGCTCCCGATATCTAGGAGTGGTTTAGTATAGTTATTCAGTGTATACCGATTACTGTTCAATGGAATTATGGAAATGAGCGTGGATTTCAACGCAATCCTGAATCTGATGGTTCAGAAGAAGGCGTCAGATGTTTTTATAACCGTTGGGATACCTCCCAGTATCAAGATCAATGGGCGCATCATGCCGGTTGCCAAAGCGGTTATTACAGACGATCAGGCGAGTGAGCTGGTATTGGGTTTGATGACTCCTGCTCAGCGGGAGGAGTTTGCCCAGAGCAAAGAGTGCAATTTCGCTATCTCGCGGAAGGGAGTGGGGCGGTTTCGCGTCAGTGCTTTCGTTCAGCGTGATTCGGTGGGTATGGTGCTACGGCGTATTGAGACCCGTATCCCCTCCATTGAGGAGCTGTTGTTACCGCCTGTGTTGAAAGATCTTGCCATGACCAAGCGCGGTCTGGTGATCTTTGTCGGCGCCACAGGTACCGGTAAATCCACCTCGCTGGCGGCACTGCTGGGGTATCGGAATCGTAACAGCAGTGGTCATATCATAACCATCGAAGATCCGATTGAGTATGTTCACGCCCACCAGGGTTGTATTGTTACACAGCGAGAGGTGGGCATCGATACCGTCTCTTATGACGTCGCACTGAAAAACACTATGCGTCAGGCTCCGGATGTCATTCTTATTGGTGAAATCCGCTCCCGTGAAACTATGGCCAATGCGATCACCTTTGCAGAGACGGGGCATCTCTGTCTTTCAACTCTCCATGCGAACAATGCCAACCAGGCGCTGGATCGTATTATCAATTTCTTCCCTGAAGACCGGCGGCACCAAGTGTTTATGGATCTCTCTCTTAATCTGCGCGCGATCGTTGCCCAGCAGCTGATCCGGCGACCTGATGGCAAGAGCAGGCGACCGGCAGTGGAGGTGATGGTCAATACGCCTTTGGCCGCTGATCTTATTCGTAAGGGTAAGGTACATAAGCTTAAAGATCTGATGAAGCGCTCAACCGAGCAGGGGATGATGACTTTCGATCAGGCACTCTACAATCTCTACAAGGAGGGCGAGATCACTTACGACGATGCTGTACTACATGCAGACTCTGCTAATGAGGTGCGGTTGATGATTAAGCTTGGTGGGGGTGATGAGGAGCGCTTTACTGCACGCCTGGAGGCGGC
Source organism: Candidatus Sedimenticola sp. (ex Thyasira tokunagai) (assembly GCA_037318855.1). Classification (GTDB taxonomy): domain Bacteria; phylum Pseudomonadota; class Gammaproteobacteria; order Chromatiales; family Chromatiaceae; genus Vondammii. Next base: position 703,802 of record CP134874.1, read on the forward strand.
CTCTTTCGTCGATCGCTGACCGCCAAGGAAGGCTGAAAGCCGAGGCGGTTAGTCCCCGGTAGTCGCGAGGCGATACTGGATGCCCGGCGTGCGCATAGCGCCAGAGGGAATCCAAAGATCGCATACGAACGCGACGTCAAGTCATCTCGGGAGTCAGCGACGAAGCAGTAACGAGCTTGCGATGTTATTGCGTAGTGCTGGAGACCGGGACGGCCGGGGCAATAATAGGCTGTCGAAGATTGAGTGCAAAAGGGGGACTCGGATGTCCCGTTTTGCATCACGAAATCGAAGACTCGCTTACAAGAGGAGTTCTAGGAGTCTGTCGGGAACACGGCTATCGTGTTCCCGAGGTTGCTCCTGGGGCTAAATTTCAGGCGGCGCTGCTGGGAAATACCGTAGTAGCGTCAAACACCGGACCATCAACGCAGACCCGTTTCATTGCCGTGCCGGCAGGCGTATCCACCTCAACGACACAACCGGCACAGCCGCCCACCCCACAGGCCATGAACTCCTCCAGAGAGACCTGGCAGGGAAGGTCATATTCCGCCGCCAGGGCGGCTACCGCTTCCAGCATTGGATGGGGACCGCAGGAGAATATCTCCACCTGCTGCAGACTCTCCCGGTCCAGGGCATCCAGCCAGAGGCGGGCCAGGTCGGTTACATAGCCTTGATGGCAGTGATCAAAGCCCTGGAGGCTGGCCAGGCGACTGGGAATGCCCCATCCATCCAGCAGCGGCACTGCGGCTGAGACATTGCCGGTGATACCGGGCACCGGGATCTCTGAAGTTGTCGCTTGGAAGGGGAATGGCACTTCGGAGCCAAGAATTGCCATCGGCCGGTATGCCGGGTTGTCGGCCAGCGCCTCGGCGAGGAAAATCATAGGCGGCATACCGACACCGCCACCGATCAGCAGAGGGCGGCTACGTTCCTGGTGCACCAGAAACGGTGTACCGATAGGGCCCATAACACTGATTTTCTCTCCCTGTTTTCGCTCCGACAACAAACGGGTTCCTTCTCCAACAGCCTTATAAAGAAGTTCCACCCAGCCGGATGAGGGGGAGACGCGCATGATCGAAATTGGTCGCCGCAATGGTCTGCTGGGGGTGCACTGAACGTGGACGAAGCTTCCCGGTTTGGCCGCTGATGCACACTCAGGTGCCTGCAGTCTGAGGATATGTTGTTCGCCGTCAAAGGCGTCATGGGAGAGGATCTCGGCATCTTCCAGGAAAATAGTATCGCGGTGGCTCTTGTCAGTACTCATTAGTTGTTGTCTCGCTTATAGACGATCTTGCCTTCAAACAGGGTGTGGGTCACCCGGCCGGTAAACTCCCAGCCGAGGAAAGGGGTGTTGGTACCATTGCTGGCCATAGTCTCCTCAGTGAGTATCCAGTTTTTCTCCGGATCAAAGATGCAGATATCAGCAGTGCGCCCGGGGTCAAGCCGACCATACGGTAGACCAAGTATGTCCGCCGGTCCACAAGTGACCCTGGCAATGGCCTCAGTTAGTGACAGCACTCGCTCATGCACCAGCTTAAGTGTTAGGGGAAGTAGTGTATCAAGAGCGGAAAGGCCCGTGGCGGTTGCTGGGAACGGGGCCGCCTTGGCATCAGCTTCATGGGGCTGATGGTCGGAACAGATGGCACCTATCACTCCTCGGGCGACAGCATCCCGCAGTGTATTGCGATCGGTCAGGCTGCGTAGTGGTGGGCTTAGGTGGCAGTTGCTGTCAAATCCCTCAATATCCATCTCTGTCAGGTGCAGCTGGTGGGCGGCAATATCACAGGTCACCGGAATGCGCTGCTGTTGTGCCTGCTCGATCATCTGGGCGGCACTGCCGCAGGAGAGGGTCTGGAAATGAATCTTACTACCGGTTTGGGTTGCCAATGCCAGATCTCGGGCAACGGCCACCGTTTCTGCCGCTTCCGGTATTGGCGGCAGTCCCAGGCGGGTACCGACCGGCCCCTCATGGGCGCAGCCGCCATCTTTGAGATCCTGGTCTTCGGGACGTAGCAGGGTAGTGATGCCAAAAGTCGCGGCATACTCCAGGGCGCGACGTTCAACCAGTGTATTTGCCAAGGGTATATCAGCGTTGCTGAGGCCGATGCAACCGGCCTGCTGCAGTGCCGCCATCTCACTCAGCTGTTTGCCTCCAAGTGCCTGGGTCAATGCCCCGACTGAGAGGACTCTGGCGTTACCCGCCTGCTTGGCACGCCGGCGGATCAATGCGACCACGGCCGGTGTGTCGATCACCGGATGGGTGTCCGGTGTGCAGCAGAGAGTGGTTATACCACTCCTGGCTGCGGCTCGAGTCTCGCCGGCGATGGTTGCCTTATGCTCCTCCCCCGGTTCTCTCAGATGAGTGCGCAGGTCTACCAGGCCGGGACATATGATCTGGTCAGCGGCATCAATGACCCAGTCGGGTGAAAAGCCCTCTGGCGCTGTGCCGACAGCACTGATAATGCCATCCTCAATGTAGAGGTCGAATTCACCATCGATACCGTTGGCCGGATCGATCAGGCGCCCGTTGGTGATCTGCACTCTACTCATACCGTCGCCCCCGGATTGGCCTGGGAGGCCATAGCCATGGACATCACCGCCATGCGCACAGCGATGCCGTATCCCACCTGCTGAAGGATGACTGAATGTGGACCATCTGCCACCTGTGAGTCCATCTCTACGCCTCGGTTGATGGGACCCGGATGCATGATAATGACATCCTTTTTTGCTCCCTGCAGCCGCTTTTTTGTCAGTCCGAAGAGCTGAAAGTACTCATGCTCACTCGGTAGCAGGGCGCCTCTCATCCGCTCTGTCTGCAGCCGCAACACGATGATGACATCGACGCCCCGGATCCCCTCCTCCAGGTCGTGGTAAATGTGCACCCCGAGTGAGCGGGTGTCTGCGGGCAGTAGGGTGTGGGGGGCGATGACCCGGACTTCCGATGTACCCAGGGTGTTGAGTGCCAGAATTTGTGAACGTGCCACCCGAGAGTGGAGTATGTCGCCGACAATGGCAACACGAAGGCCGGTAAACTCCCCCTTGTGGCGGCGGATAGTCAACATATCGAGCATCGCCTGTGTCGGGTGGGCGTGTCTTCCATCGCCGGCATTGATAACCGCTACTTTAGGAGCAGCATGGGTCGCAAAGAAGTGGGCCGCACCGCTGTCGGTATGGCGGATGACAAACATATCGATGTGCATCGCCTCCAGGTTGCGCAAAGTATCGATCAGGCTCTCACCCTTGGATGCCGATGAGGTGGCGATGTTGAGGTTGATAACGTCTGCGGAGAGGCGTTTAGCTGCCAGCTCAAAGGTGGTGCGGGTGCGGGTGCTATTCTCAAAAAAGAGATTGCAGATGGTTTTTCCACGCAGTAGCGTGACCTTCTGCTCCGTTACTCCGGCAAAAGAGTCGGCGGTATCCAGTATCTCTGTCAGTATCTCCTGTTTCAGGCCGTCGATGGTAAGGAAATGCTTCAGTTTTCCCTGTGAGTTGAGCTGAATATTCTGCCTTTTCATGCCGCTCCCCCAGGGCTCCTCAGCCAGGTTTCCAGTATCAGTTTAGCCGCCACGGCATCCAGTTCATCTCTGTTCTTTGGCTGTTTGCCAAAGTGTCGTCGTGCTTCCATCGAGGTGAGGCGTTCATCAGCCATATGCACCGGCAGCCGGTAGCGCCCTTCAAGCTGGCGGGCAAAGCGGCGTGCTTTGTCGGCTACCTGGGCATCGCTGTCATCCAAATCCAGTGGCAGCCCTACCACCAGCGCCTGCGGCTTCCACTCCTCAATCAACCGACTGATGCCTTCCCAGTCGGGTTTCTGGTTGACTGCCCGCAGGGTGGTTAATGGGGTTGCTGACGACGTCACCGTTTGGCCTACGGCGATGCCGATCTTGGCTGTGCCGTAGTCGAATCCCAGTAGACAACTCACTAGGGAGCCTCTGAATAAGTCTGGTTCGATTTAGGCTGAGATGAAATTGTTCCAATTTGTTTCGAAGTGAGCGGTAATAGCCACTCTATTGCCGCAATCTTCGGAGCAAATTGGGGCAGTTTTAGCCGGCGTAAAGCAATCATGACTTATTCAGAGGTTCCCTAGGCGTGACCTGCGTCACCGGAGAGGAGGTTGATATCGACACCCAGCGCGAGGGCGGCGGCCTGCCAGCGATGGTCACTGGGCAGGTCAAAGATGATCTGTTCTTCTGCGGGGCCATTGAGCCAGCTATTTGACCTGAGCTCCTCTTCCAGTTGACCCTCCGCCCAGCCCGCATAGCCGAGCGCTATGAGACTTTTCTCCGGCCCTTGTCCGTGAGCTATTGCCTCCAGAATATCACGCGATGTGGTGATACTGGTGGCAGCAGTGATCGGCAGGGTTGAGTCCCACTCACTGTCGTTTGTGTGCAGTACAAAACCCCGCTCGTTCTGTACCGGCCCACCGGTGTATATGATCTGGTCTATGTCTTGGGCGCTGTCGGCAGGGATATCGAGTTGATCGAGGATATCACCGAGACGTAGTCCTGACGGGCGGTTAATGATGATTCCCATGGCACCCTGGTTATCGTGTTCACAGACATAAGTGACCGTGTGACGGAAATTCTCATCATTCAGGCCGGGCATAGCGATAAGCAGATGGTTGGTGAGGTCGATGCTGTTGTTCATACGGCTAGGGCCTGTTAACACTAAATGAATCATGCCTGTTGCCCCTGAAAAAGTGCCAATCAAGGCGCGAGGCGCGTAGTTTGGTCGCTCCAAATAAGCAACGAGCAACGATGAGTAGCGCTTTCTCAGGGGCAACCCGAAGGGCTGGGGTCATTTTTCCGCTCAGCTGCGTTATCAGTCGTTTATGTATGTTCAATACACGGCACTCCTTCTGCCTTGCTGAGCGGAAAAATGGCCTCAGCAGACAAGATTCAATTAGTGTTAACAGGCCCTAGTATCCGGCTCCAGCGGGGTGATCGCAACCCTACTCTATTTTGCAAAGAGCCGGTTACTTTTAAGAAACTGCCAGGTACGAGTGATGACGATGATCTCTGTCTCCTCCCTGATCTCGGCAGGGAAGGGCGCGAACGGGGCGGACTGCTTGACGATACGTATTGCTGCGTCATCCAGTAGTTTATGCCCGGAAGATCTTCTGACCGCAATCTCACTGACATCGCCTCCCTGGCGGATCGAGACCTCCAGAACAAGGTTGCCATAAAGTTTTTTTCGTCTCGCTTCATCCGGGTAGTTGAGATTGCCGACACTTTCAACCTTGCGTCGCCAACTATCCAGGTAGCTGGCGTACTTGTGCTCTTTAGTGCTGGCGCTGATGAATTTTTTTCTAGGGCGCTTTGCATACGCTCTCTCCTTGCGTGCAATCTCAGCCGTGAGTCGTGCGATTTCCGGATTTGCGCTGGCCAGTAATTGGGCGGCGGTCACTCTCTTCTTGAGAGGCTTTTTTGGTGGTGTTTTTGGCTTGGTGACCACTCTCTTTTTTGCCGGGCTTTTTTGGCTAAGTACCTTTTTCACCTTTTTTGGCGGAATTGGAGCAGGTTGCTTAACCGGACGATTCTGCGGTGCAGGGATCTGTTTTGGGGCGGGTTTGGGTGAAGGGGCAACCGTTGTTGGCCGTGCCTTCTTCTCCTGGTTTCCGCCGCCTGCATGAGTGATCTGTGCCAAGTAATCAGCCTTTTTAGGAGCCTCTGTCTTCTTTGGCTGTTGTAGCACCATGATCTCCAGGGTGCGGTCTGGGTTGGCTGGTCGCTTCGGCTCATCCAGGCTGAAGCTGATACCGAGGATAACCACTGCATGCAACGCTACGGCGACAAATAGGGTCAGGCCAAATCTATCAACAGGGGTGACGGTTGTACTGCCGTTCATCCGCTCTGCTCTGAGACGAAAAATATTTTTTTCAGGCAATGCTTCAGTGATGTGCTGCATCCCGACTCATCACCTGGAGGCTGTATTAGAGGCGGTAACCCTGTCATTTCAGCTTTAGCTCGATGCTATCCATCAGGTCCGCGCTGATATTGAGATGGTAGAGGCTGTCAAGCTCCCGGATACAGGTGGGACTGGTGACATTGATCTCTGTCAGGTAGTCACCAATAACGTCAAGCCCAGCAAAGAGTATGCCTCGTTCTTTCAGAGCAGGGCCTATCTCTTGGGCGATCCACAGGTCCCGTTGTGATAATGCAACCCCTTCTCCCCGCCCGCCGACGGCCAGGTTGCCACGGGTCTCCCCCTCTTTTGGAATACGTGCCAAGGCATAAGGAACAGGTTCGCCATCGACCATAAGGATGCGTTTATCGCCGGCACTGATCTCAGGAACAAATTTTTGTGCCATGGCATATTTGGTGCCGTTGTCAGTCAGTGTCTCAATGATGACATTACGGTTGGCATCATCGGTACGGAGACGGAAAATTGAAGTGCCGCCCATTCCACCCAGAGGTTTGAGAATGATGTCATTGTGCTGTTCGAGAAAGGCGCTGAGGCGCTGGTGTTGGCTGCTCACAAGTGTCGGGGTGCAGCATTGGGGAAACCAGGCGGTAAACAGCTTCTCATTGCAGTCCCTCAGGCTTGCCGGCCGGTTTACTATCAGTGTCCCCTGGGCTTCCGCCCTCTCCAGAATATAGGTGGTATAGATATACTCCATATCGAAAGGGGGGTCTTTGCGCATCAGGATGACATGGAGCTGTTCGAGTGCGGTCACCTTTTCAGGTTTCAAGCTGAACCAGCTGCCGGCACTGTCTGCTACTTCCAGTTCACGCATAACGGCGAATGGGGTCTCGTCGCTTAGAAACAGGTCTGCCTGTTCCATGTAGTGCAGCTCCCAGCCTCGCCGCTGGGCTTCGAGAAGCATGGCGAAGGTGCTGTCTTTTTTTCTGTTGATGGAGCCGATAGGATCCATCACTACACCAAGTCTGATAGTCATGGACATTATGATACCTGAGCTATTTAGATTTGTCGGCGACCTGTTCCCCAGATGGGGCTTTTATTGATACTCTGCTCCTTCCCACTCAATTTTTTAATCGCCAGAAAAATCAATGGATTATGTGTTGTGTGTGCTCGAAATCCAGCAGCAGGCGAGTGATTTATAGTTGCAGTATGCGATCTCACTTGTTATTTTCTGGACCGTGGTTTTTCCACAAGCTATCACCTTGAATAGGGACTGTGGAGAATGAAAGGCATAAGAGTCCTACAGCAGGGACCACATAATAACAATTTAACTATAAAGACCAGCTTTTCGGGGTTGGTCGCACGCATCAAATTTTTAAGGGTGAGATTTAAGGAGGCTTTATTGCCATGAATTTCGGAATACGCCGGAGAATACGGCGTCTGTATCTGTGTGCTTTTCCCCTTTTCGGCTTGGCGATGTTCTGTTGTTTAGTACCGTTCAATCTATCTGCGGCTGAGGAGGATGAGTATCTCAGCGAGATTAATATGGAGGGGGACAAGGTAGGCAAACGCACCGGGCAGAGTCAACCTTCCCGTGACGATGGCTCTGTCGTGGTCCGGGAAGCCGGTCTAGGCTTTACCTCTGGGATGTCGATGGAGGAGTTCAGTGTATACCTGCAGGAAAAATATACCGGTAGCGGGGTGTTTTATAAGAAGCTGGAGCCTCGGAGCCAGGAAGAGATTTATGAGGTATATCTTGGCGGCGCCCCCTATGCAGAAGTACGTAAAAGAATAATGGATCGTTTTTTGAAACGGCGTTGATGACTAGGTGTTCCCATGGTGTGGGGTGACTATTTGATCGATTGCTGAAGCAACCGTGCAAGGGGCTCAACCTCAGTTATGATTGCCGCCGGTGGGGTTAATTTTGGAGTGCTGACAATAATGAGAAAGGTGAATAGTGTGAGTTTTTTTCGAGTGCCGACATTAATTACAGCTTTTCTGCTGCTGGCCATCAACAGTGTGGTGATGGCTGCCGAGGAGGAGGGTGAAGTCAAGGTGGGAGGTTCCGCCGTTGTTCCACTTTATAAAGATAAGCCCTATCTCCATGTAATGCACGAGGGACGCTCAGTCAAAGTGCAGCGTGTTCAGGATGCTGATTATCAGCTGCGTGGCTATTTTGCAAAGACCATCAGAAAGTGTCCGCCATTCTGTATTGTGGACATATCGGTTGACCCCAAAGTTAAGACAGTGGGTGAGATTGAAGTTTTTGAATTTATGGAAAATCAGCTGCGGGATGGTATCGGCTTGTTGGTGGACGCAAGGACCACTAGCTGGTTTGAGAAAGGTACTATTCCTGGATCTGTCAGTATTCCCTTCACTATTTTGAGTAAGAAAAACAGTGAGGCTGAAATGGTTGCGGTTTTGAAATCATTTGGCGCCAAGAAGCGTGGTGATGTCGGTGCTTTCACCAGCACCATGGAGAAGTGGGGCGTCATGGATAGTGAGAACAAGACCAAAGATTGGGATTTTTCCAACGCCAAGGAGCTAGTTCTGTGGTGTAATGGTCCGGCTTGCGGACAGTCTCCACGCGCTATCAAAGGCCTGCTTAAGGCGGGATACCCTGCAAGTAAGATTTACTACTACCGCGGCGGCATGCAGATCTGGCAACTGTTTGGATTGACGACAGTGACACCTCAGGGCTGAGCAGGCGTTGTCAGCGGAAAAGGTTATTGTGAAGAATCTTATTAAGAGGAAGTCAGGTGATGAGTGAGACCTTCGATACCGGTATCTCCGCTTTAAAGGTGATGGTGATCGATGATAGCAAGACGATTCGCCGAACCGCTGAAAGCCTGTTGAAACGAGCGGGCTGCGATGTGCTGACGGCTACCGATGGTTTCGAGGCGCTGTCAATTATTGCAGACTGCCACCCTGACGTGATTTTTGTCGATATCATGATGCCGCGCCTTGATGGCTATCAGACATGCGCCCTGATAAAAAATAATAGTGAATTTAAGAAAACACCGGTGATCATGCTCTCATCCAAAGATGGACTTTTCGATCGGGCAAAAGGGCGGATTGTTGGCTCAGAACAGTACCTGACCAAGCCATTTACCAAGGATGAGCTACTGGGTGTTATTCGCAAATATGCACAGCGGGCTGCATGATTCCTGAGATGTTAGATACTGAATAACAACAGAAATCGGTAATAAATAAAAAGACTATGAGAAGCTTTTTCAAGAAAAATAGCTCGGCTCCCGAGGGAGTTCCAGGCACCGAGAAAACCGTACTCGTGGTTGATGATTCACCTACGGAGACACATATCATCAAGGGGATTGTCGAAAAAGGGGGGTATTCGGTGATCACCGCAGAAGACGGAGAGAGTGGTGTTGCCGAGGCGAAACAGACACACCCCGATGTCATATTGATGGATGTAGTGATGCCTGGATTAAACGGTTTTCAGGCCACACGACAGCTGACGAGGGCACCGGAGACTGCTGATATTCCGGTAATTCTAGTGACGACGAAAGATCAGGATACAGATAGGGCCTGGGGGATGCGCCAAGGCGCAAAGGACTATGTGGTCAAGCCCGTCACCGCTGCAGACCTGCTGCAGAAAATCAAGAGTGTTCTGGAAAGCTGAATCCTGTATGGCCGTGATGACATCAGATGAGACGATTAAACTACTTCGGGATATCGAGAGTAGAAGTCGCAGGTTTGCTGCGGGACTGCCCCAGCAGGTTGAAGCTAAGCAATTTTGGGAGGGGGTTCTTTTTCTCTCCTCCGGTATACATTCAATAGCGCCCCTGAGTGAAGTTAAAGAGATCCTGAACTACCCTCCTGCCGTGACATCGGTTCCGGGTACCAAGCCCTGGATGCTGGGTGTGGCTAACATTCGCGGTAATCTCCTTCCACTTATCGACATGCAGCTCTATTTGGGTGGCGAACCCACAAAGATAGGTCGGCGCAGCAGGGTTCTGGTAATTGATCATCAGGGGTTATATGCAGGACTACTGGTCGGTGATGTTAGGGGTATACGTCATTTGACGGATGAACAGGGGGCGCCGGTGCCTGCACTGCCGGATAGCGTCAGGCAGTATATACAGCGTGCCTACAAACTGGAGGGTGCAGTTTGGTCTGTATTCAGTATGGGGATGCTGGCTGAGAACTCGGATTTTCGGGTTGCAGCCATTTAAAAGTTTTGTCGATTGTAAAACGATAGCCGCTAGGCTGTTACATAGAGTTTTAAGACAATAAGCTCTTTCGGGAGAGAGACGGAAATGAAAAAAAGGTCTGCCACGGGGACGGGATTTGCGTCCAATCGAGTTATTGTATTCCTATCAGTCGGATTGCTTGTTTCGCTGATCCTGGCTTTGTTGACATTTGCTCATGTCAGCAAGTGGACATCCAACAACGAGTCCTATCTCGTGCGTGCCAGTGCGATGCAGGTGATTGCACTAGAGGTTACAGAGTACGCGCTAACAGGTGCAGGTGGTAACCAGGCCGCTTTCGGCAGACTTAGGGAGTCTCGCGACTCTTTCGAACGGCTCATAAATGAGCTGAAGCGCGGTATTCCCGCACAGGGGTTGCCTCCATCTCCAGCGGAGGTGAAGAAGCAGTTGCGGACGGTTGAAAACAGTTGGTTGGAGCTCCGTCAGCTAGCTGACGACGTGCTTTCAAATAAGGGTCCGATTCTCTCCGTGCAGGAGTTTATCGATGTTATCACTGAATTTGTTCCTCAGCTGCAGGCGCTCTCAGAAGAGGTGGTCTCCAGTCTGGTAAACAGTGGTGCCTCACCGGGTCAGGTCGCTACGGCGTCGCGTCAGTTGATGTTGGCGGAACGAATCGATAAGAACGTTTCCAAGGTGTTGGCAGGTGGTCAGACCACCGCTTCGGCGATCGATCAGTTCAGTCGAGATGCCGACCAGTTTGGTCGTGTGCTTGAGGCGATGCTTGAGGGTAGTGAATCGCTGGAAATTAAGCCGGTAGAGGACCTTCAGGCCGTTGCTTTGCTGCGTGAAGTGGCGATGCTCTTTAGTTCAATCAACGATCATGCCGGTGAGATTATTGAAACAGTTCCTTCGGTACTGCCGGCGCTTGAGGCGGGTATACAGGTAACGTCGGTGGCAGACACCGTAAAGGATACCACCTCTGTTCTGATTAAGGCCTATGGTAATAAACCGGGGCTGATAAAAATTGCCGGTATTAGAGCGGGTACTCCTCTACTGGCAGTACTCGCTGTTGTTGCGGTGCTTTTACTTATCTTGCTCGGCTACTCTCTGCTGCTTCAGTCAAAACGACGTGAGGAGGAGAGTCAGACTCAGAATGAGAGGAACCAGGAGGCAATTCTGCGACTGCTGGATGAGATGGGTGATCTCGCCGACGGTGACCTGACAGTAACCGCCACAGTTACCGAGGATGTGACGGGAGCTATCGCCGACTCAATCAACTACGCTATTGAAGCGTTGCGCAGTCTGGTAACGACCATTAACGAAATCTCCGCCCAGGTATCATCTTCCGCCCAGGAGAGTCGTGCCACGGCAATGCACCTTGCGGAGGCGAGTGAACATCAGGCTGAACAGATTACCTCGGCTACTGACTCAATCAAATCGATGGCTACCACCATTGATCAGATGTCGGAGAATTCAACGGAATCTGCTGAAGTATCCCAACGCTCGCTTGAGATCGCTGGTAATGGTGCCGAGACCGTGCGCAGGACCATCAACGGCATGGATACTATTCGTGAGCAGATCCAGGAGACATCAAAACGAATCAAACGTCTTGGTGAAAGCTCCCAGGAGATTGGTGACATCGTTGAGCTGATTGATGATATCGCAGACCAAACCAATATCCTGGCATTGAACGCCGCCATGCAGGCGGCGATGGCCGGAGAGGCGGGTCGCGGTTTCGCGGTGGTTGCCGATGAGGTGCAGCGGCTTGCTGAACGCTCCGGTAATGCCACCAAGCAGATTGAGGCACTGGTTAAAACCATTCAGGCGGATACCAACGAGGCGGTGAGCTCAATGGAGGCTACCACTACCGAGGTGGTCGCCGGTGCTCAGCTGGCGGAGGATGCCGGTGAAGCGCTGCAAGAGATCGAGAGTGTGTCGAAGCAGATCTCCGAGCGAGTCATGCAGGTGTCTGACTTGGCCCAACAGCAGTCTCATGAAGCATCTCTGATAAATGACACTATGAGTGTTATCCAGGAGATCACCACCCAGACCTCCGACGGTACCAGTCAGACAGCCATGTCTATTGGGGCGTTGGCTGATATGGCTGATGACCTTCAGAATTCAGTGGAAGGCTTCCGCCTCCCTGAATAATCGTCTGATAACCTCTGGCGGATGTGAAAAGCTGGTATGAGTGATGTTCGTGATAACAGCACATTAAAGTGGATCAAGGGTGAGCTTGACTCAGCCATCGATTCTGCTCGCCGTGACCTGGAAGGTTACATGGATAGTGACGGTGATGGTGAGCTGATCGATAGCTGCATCACCACGCTCCACCAGGTCTATGGTACTTTGAGTCTGGTACAACTCTTTGGCGCCGCCATGCTGGCTGAAGAGATGGAGCTCGTTGCCCGGGCGCTCCAAGATGAGACAGTTCAAAAGCGTGACGATGCCGCCGAGGCATTAATGCTGGGGCTCGTGCAACTTCCTGGCTATCTGGAAAAGCTTGAGTTTGGCGCCAGAGATCTGCCCCTATTCCTTCTGCCGACACTCAATGAGCTGCGTGCAGTAAGGGATGCTCCATTACTTTCTGAAGTGACTCTCTTCGCCCCTGAGCTGGAGCGCAATCTTGCCTCCGGCGTAATTAGCGGTAAGCCCAACCCATCTCTCTCCGGTTTGGCGCGAAAGCTGCGTCATCCTTACCACAAAGCTCTGCTGGATCTTTATAGAGATCGTAATGCCTCGGGTGGCCTGCGGAGTATTTCAGAGATTTTTGGTCAGCTGGAAACAGAGTCAGGCACCGAGCAGGTTAAACGGTTATTTACGGTTGGTAAAACTGTTGCCATTGCCATGGAGGAGGGGGTGGTCGACATTGGTGTTGCCACCAAGCTCTTGCTGGGGAGGATCGACAAAGAGATAAAAAGGATCATCGACCACGGTGAGCAGACGGTAGCTGAAACCCCCGCCAATGGCATGTTGAAGAATCTGCTTTACTATGTTGCCTGTGCAGAAAATGGAGGTAATCCCCTTATCGCCGAGGTCAAGGCTGACTTTGACCTGGAGAATTCTTTTGTCAGCCAGTCGGATCTTGAGCGAGAGCGGGGGCAGTTTGAGAGTCCGGGACAGGGTCTACTTGAATCCCTGCGTAGTGCTATTAGTACCGACCTGACGGTGATCAAGGATGGGTTGGATCTCTTTATTCGCAACGAAAGTAACGACCAGGATCGACTATTCGCACTTGGTCAGCCGATGCATAAACTGGCAGATACCCTGGGGATGGTCGGTCAGGGTGGTTTGCGTCAGCGGTTGAAGCAGCAGGCTGACCGGATTGATGAAATCAAGAGCACGTCGGATGCGCTCTCAGAGCAGGATCTTATGGCAATGGCCGAAGATATCCTGTTTATCGAGACCTCACTGGAGAATCTTTCGGCTTCCGGTAGCCACCAGTCGGTGAGAGGTGATGAGGAGCTCTTTACTGAACTTCCTGCTGGTGAATATGACCGTTTGATCAATTCGGTGATGCACGAAGCCGGTATCGATATGGCAAGAAATAAAGATGCCATCATCGAGTATATAGAGTCACCTCAAGAGCGTGGGTTGACAGATGAAGTCCCTGCAAGGTTCTCTAATGTAGCAGGTGCTTTCCGTATACTTAATCTAAGCGATGCAGCTGCATTGATGGATTCCCTTGCCGCTTATGTAAGCCAAAAGATGATGGGAAACCAGGTTGATCCCACACGGGAGGAGCTGGAATCATTTGCTGATGTGGTGACCTCTGTAGAGTATTTCATGCAGGCGGTAACCGAGGGACGGGGCATCCATCCTGAAATCCTCGAAGTGGCCCACGAGGCCATGGATAAATTGTCGTTGGCCTCTCCGGCTATTGATGGCACCAATGAATCTGTGAGCGATGAGTCGGCTGCCGTGGATGACCGTGTAGTCTCTGAGGAGCATGCTTCTGCAGATACGAATCTTGAACTGGAGGTACCATACAGCACGCCAATCAAGCCTCCACTTGAAGATATTGACCCGGAAATACTTGATATATTCCTGGAAGAGTCGAAAGAGGAGCTGGCAGTAATACAGGAGTATCTACCGCGCTGGAAAAGTGACCACAGCGATCTGGATGCGCTGACAGTCTTCAGGCGTTCGTTCCACACGCTTAAGGGGAGTGGCAGGCTGGTAGGTGCATCCACCATAGGTGAGTTTGCCTGGTCGATCGAAAATCTCCTTAACAGAATTATTGACGAGACCGTTGATGTCTCTCCCGCTGTGTTGGAAATACTGGGTGAGACTCTGGAGATTCTGCCGCTTCTCATCGAGGCGAGGGAGTCAGGTTTGCCGCCTTCTATTGATGTGCAGCCGGCAATGGATAGGGCGTTTGCTCTGGCCAATCCTCGTGCTGCAGATATAGAGCCTACAGCGGTAGAGGCTGAAGAGCGTGAGGACGCAGCAGCGGACCAGGCCGCAGCTGATGAGGGCGAGGTGCTGCTCTTCCCTGGTGCCCACCATAATGATATCGCTGAGGTGGATGAAAGTGTCCCTGCGATCAGTATGGATGACACGCTACTAGGTATTTTTCGAGAAGAGTCGACGACCCATTTAGAGACTATGGGTGGTTTTCTTGAAGGGTGCCGCAAGACAGCGTACGACTGCCGGAATGACCGTGAGTTGATGAGGGCTCTGCATACCTTGCACGGCAGTGCCGACATGGCTGGGGTTGAGTCCATTGCCAGGGTGAGTACGGCTCTTGAGTCTTTGGTTGAGCGCCAAAAGCCTCTGAATAATAGTGAAGGGAGCGTAACGCTTGATCTGATAGAGCGTGGTACTGACGTGATTCAGTTGGTACTTGATGCCATCAATGTCCCAGGCGCCGAATTGCCGGATTGGGGGCAGCTGCTGGCCGAGGTCAGCGCCTGTGGAGAAGTAACCTCATCGGCAGAAGCAGAGGCCAAAGCAGAAGCAGAGGCTAAAGCAGAAGCAGAGGCCAAAGCAGAAGCAGAGGCTAAAGCAGAAGCAGAGGCTAAAGCAGAAGCAGAGGCTAAAGCAGAAGCAGAGGCTAAAGCAGAAGCAGAGGCCAAAGCAGAAGCAGAGGCCAAAGCAGAAGCAGAGGCCAAAGCAGAAGCAGAGGCCAAAGCAGAAGCAGAGGCCAAAGCAGAAGCAGAGGCCAAAGCAGAAGCAGAGGCCAAAGCAGAAGCAGAGGCCAAAGCAGAAGCAGAGGCCAAAGCAGAAGCAGAGGCCAAAGCAGAAGCAGAGGCCAAAGCAGAAGCAGAGGCCAAAGCAGAAGCAGAGGCCAAAGCAGAAGCAGAGGCCAAAGCAGAAGCAGAGGCCAAAGCAGAAGCAGAGGCTAAAGCAGAAGCAGAGGCTAAAGCAGAAGCAGAGGCTAAAGCAGAGGCAGAGGCTAAAGCAGAAGCAGAGGCTAAAGCAGAAGCAGAGGCTAAAGCAGAAGCAGAGGCTAAAGCAGAAGCAGAGGCTCAAGCAGAAGCAGTCGATGAGCTCGAAATTGAGCTGGACTCTGCTCTACCGATAGAGCCTTCAATAGGCGACATGGTGGAGCTGGATGTCGATGAGGAAATGTCGGAGATCTTCCTGGAGGAGGGTGTCGAGCTGCTGGAAGAGTTGGAGCTTGGTCTCCAACAGTGGCGTGATAAGCCCTCCAGCACAGAGGCGGTAGCGGGCCTGCAAAGAACCCTGCACACACTGAAAGGTGGAGCGCGCCTGGTAGGTGCGACACCTATCGGTGACCTGAGTCATGCACTTGAGTCACTGTTAGAGCCTCTCTCTCATGGGTTGGCTACACCTACGGACGATGATGTAACCCTGGCCCAAGAGGTGGCTGATCGTCTCTCTGAACAAGTTGAGAGTCTATCCAAAGGACCCAGAGTTCGTAACGCTGATGAGCTGGTGACCAGGCTTGAACAGTTACATCAATCTCCTCGTTCAACTATCCCAGAGTCATCGAATGTAGCGGATGAGATTGAAGCGGAGGCAGAAACCGAGGCAGAGGTAGCAGAAGCAGAAGCTGAGGCAGTGGATGCTGAAGCAGTAGAAGCTGAGATAGAAGAAGCTGAGATAGAAGAAGCTGAGATAGAAGAAGCTGAGCAAGAAGAATTCGGGGTAGAAGAGGCAGAAGCTACGCTGACGGAGGAAGAGGCGGCAGGCTTTGCTGCTGCTCATCGTGAGGCAGCCATTGAGGCCCGTGCAGTTCAACCCCCCACAAGTTCCAGACGGGAGCAGATAAGGGTTCAGTCAGAATTACTTGACCGCTTGGTAAATAATGCTGGTGAGGTAAGTATCTATCGTTCCAGACTTGAGCAGCAGAATGCCGGCCTCGGATTCAACCTCTCGGAATTGGAGCAGACGGTAGATCGGTTGCGTAACCAGTTGCGCCAGCTCGAAATTGAGACAGAGGCGCAGATCCTATTCCGCTATGAGCGGGAACAGGAGAGTGGCAATGTAGCAGAGAAAGCGTTTGATCCACTGGAGCTTGACCGTTTTTCAACGATGCAGCAGGTCTCTCGAAGCTTGCTTGAGACTGTAAACGATCTCACCAGTATTAACGATTTCCTTGATGAGCAGCAGGGCGAGACAGAGACACTGTTGTTGCAGCAGTCCCGCCTGACCACTGATCTGCAAGACGGCTTGATGCGGACACGCATGGTGCCATTCTCTCAGATCGTGCCCCGCCTGCGACGTTTGGTCCGCCAGACCTCCGGGCAGGTGAAGAAACAGGTTGAGCTGACAACCCTGGGTGTAGAAGGTGAGATTGATCGCACCATCCTTGATCGAATGCTTGCTCCTCTTGAGCACATACTGCGTAATGCCGTCTCCCATGGCATAGAACTCCCGGAGCAGCGCAGTCAGCTTGGCAAGGGTGAGAGCGGCGTGGTGGCGCTAGAACTCTCCCGTGAAGGTAATGATGTGCTGATCACCGTCAGTGATGATGGCGGTGGTATGCGTGTTGACGCAATACGTCAAAAAGCCATCGAGCGTGGAATGCTCGATGCCGATGCTGAGGTGCAGGATAGTGATATTTTGCAGTTTGTGCTGGAGCATGGCTTCAGTACTGCAGACGAGGTGACGCAGATTGCCGGTCGTGGCGTGGGTCTTGATGTAGTAGTTAGCGAGATCAAACAGCTGGGCGGCTCACTGGATATGCAGTCCACAGAAGGTAAGGGAACGAGTTTCACTGTCCGTCTACCCCTTACCCTGGCTATCTCTGATGCGCTGTTGGTTGAGCTGTCAGATGAGGTGTTTGCCATACCCCATACCAGTATCGAGGGTGTAGTCAGGGTGTCCCGGGATGAACTGCAAGGTTATTACGATGACAGCAGCGCCAAATATAACTATGCCGGACAAGAGTATCATGTGAATTATCTTGGTTCGCTGCTCCATGAGCGGCAGCCCAGTCTGGCCGATCTGCGTAAATGGTATCCGCTGCTGCTGGTGAGGGCGGGTGAACATCGAGTGGCATTACAGGTGGATAATCTGCTGGGCAACCGCCAGATTGTGGTAAAGCCAGTCGGCCCACAGATTGGCTCAGTGTTGTGGATATCGGGTGGTACCATTCTCGGTGATGGGCGGGTTGCTTTAATCCTCGATGTAACGGCCCTTGTACGCACAGGGCTTGCACATGTGGTTCCCGAGATGGCGGAGGTTGTTCAGCCTGTCGTCGAAGATCGCGATAGCGGGGTGAGCCGAACCATTATGGTGGTGGATGATTCTATTACCGTACGGAAAGTGACTGGTCGGTTACTGGAACGGCATGGAATGAATGTTATCACCGCAAAAGATGGTGTAGATGCGCTGGCGGTACTACAGGATCACCGCCCGGATATGATGTTGCTGGATATCGAAATGCCCAGAATGGATGGCTTTGAGTTGGCGCGCCATATGCGCAATTCAGAACAGCTGGGAAATATTCCAATTATCATGATCACCTCAAGAACCGGTGACAAGCATCGTACTCATGCGCTGGAGCTGGGAGTGAAGCGTTATCTTGGCAAGCCTTACCAGGAGAAAGATTTGATGGATAATATTCTCTCGGTGTTGGCGGGAGATGAGTAATGGCTGAAACTAACAGTTCCAATGAGGTTCGTGGTGTACTCTTGCCATTGAATTCAGGGAAGCTTCTTTTGCCCAATGCAGCAATTTCTGAAGTGGTGAGCTACAGGCAGCCAGAGCAGCTGGATGGGGATAAGCCTGGATGGTTGCTGGGGCACTTCTCATGGCGGCAACAGCAGATTCCTTTGGTATGCTTTGATAGCTTGGTTGGACGACAGGCGGTGGATGTAGGTACCCGTGCACGCATCGCCATCAGCAACACACTCAATGGTAATCCTGACTATCCATTTATCGGCATTTTACTCCGCTCGGTTCCTCACTTGGTGCGAGTCTCAAAATCCACATTCACTCCCGTCGATGTACCGCGGGACTTGGGTGAAGTGGTGCAGCAGCAGGTGATCATCGAGGGTGAAGAGGCATGGATTCCCAACCTTGATATTCTTGAGTGGTTGGTCTCAGAGCAGCTCTCATAATAGACAGATGGATGCGAATGGCACTGCCTTTCTGGATGAGTGCGTGTAGGAGCCCCGCCCTCGGGGCGATAGGACGGGCACATTGCTCACTATCTGCGTATGAATAAACTGCGTAGAACAGTAGTTTTGTACACAACCATTTTGGCTTAAGTCAGTGCCACCATTCGGCTGGACACTGTAATCAGAGCTCACGCTCAGCAAAAATCGCCCCAGAGTACCTGCATTGCAGCGATTGCCGCCAAGGGTGCCGTTTCTGTTCTTAGAATGCGGGGTCCCAGATGTACCCCGTTAAAGCCATATTCTTCTGCTCTCTCTCTCTCAGTCGCAGTGAGGCCACCTTCCGGTCCGACAAGCAGTTGTATAACATCATCCGCTGACGGCGTGGGTAGCTCACTCAGGTTCTTTTTGGAGCGGTGATCCAGGAATATGCCGCTCTCTGAGGTGTGCTGCTTTAGCCACCCCTCCAGGGTTTCTGTCTGCGCCAGCTTTGGCAAGCGACAGCGCCCGGACTGCTCACAGGCGGAAATTAGAATGTTACGCCAATGGGTCAAACGCTTCTCCATGCGTTCCGGTGACAGCCTGATAACACAGCGCTCAGTGGTGAGTGGAGTGATGATACCAACACCGAGTTCAACCGCTTTCTGGATCGCAAAATCCATACGCTCACCCTTGGATATACCGATACCCAGGGCGATTTGCAGGGCGGGTGCGGCCTCTGCCACCTCCTGTCGGATAATTTCTGCGACGGCGGTGCGCCGGTCAACTTCTATCAGACGGGCAGGGTAGTTGTGGCCGTCACCATTAAAAAGGGTGACTTCGCCCCCCCGCTTTAAACGTAAAACCTGGATCAGGTGGCGGCTGGGTCCTTTTTCAAGCGCTACTTCACTGTTTACCGAGAGATGATGTTCGGTATAAACACGGGGTTGGCGCATTGTGACTCCTAAACAGTTATTTGGTAATTCTATCCCAAATCTTCAACACCGGTGCCGACTGGTTCATTGTATAGAAGTGTAGTCCCGGGGCACCCTGTTCGAGCAGTCGTTCACACAGTGTGGCTACAACATCGGTACCAAAAGAGTGAATGCTCTCAATATCATCACCAAAACCCTCCAGCCGCTTTCTGATCCAGCGTGGTATCTCAGTACCGCAGCTATCGGAGAAACGGGCCAACTGGACATAGTTCGTGATCGGCATAATGCCGGGTGTGATAGGTATATCTATACCGAGTTGCTCACAGCTGTCTATAAACCTGAAGTAGGCATCAGCATTAAAAAAGTACTGGGTGATTGCGGCATTGGCACCGGCATCAACTTTGCGCTTGAAGTTGATAAGGTCAGCCTCGGCGCTGGGTGCCTGAGGGTGAAACTCCGGGTAGGCAGCTACCTCAATTTCGAAGTGGTCGCCAAACTCCTCGCGGATCAGTGATACAAGTTCGTTGGCGTAGGCAAGCTCACCAAGTCCACCAAGGCCGGCACCGGAAGGGAGGTCTCCACGCAGGGCGACAATACGTCTGATTCCCTGGTTCTTGAAGCGGGTAACAATATCGATGATCTCCTCCCTGCTGCTACCGATGCAGGAGAGGTGTGGGGCGGCTGAGATTTTTTCAGACACCAGCCAGTCAACGCTGTCAAAGGTGCGCTGCTGTGTAGAGCCGCCGGCACCGTAGGTGACGGAACAGAACAGGGGGTCGATTCTGGAGAGTTCACGCACACTCTGCTGCAACTTCACCATGCCCACCTCTGTTTTTGGTGGAAATAGCTCTAGACTGTATTTAGGTGAGTATTTTTTTTGGGATTTCATTTTTTGTGACCTTGGGTTGCGGTGTTGAGAAGCCAGGTAAGGGCTTTGTCAGCTTTACCTGGCTCTCCACCCACTGCTTTTATCAATCAAATTGGCTATACGCAATAATCCTGAACTTAACCTGACAGCTGTTTATTTGATTAGCACGAATGTTCAGCTATCGCCTAAGCGCCTGATGATCGCACCCGTAGGAGCGGCTTTAGCCGCGATCCATGCTTCGATTTGGCACTGATCGCGGCTAAAGCCATTCCTACGGTCTCTTGGCTGAACATTCGTGCTAATCAAGACTGTTTATGTGAGTTGTAGGGGCGGCTAAAGCCGCCCCTACACCCAGTCACAGTATTTTCGTGCAGAGCCGCATCAATCAATAACGGTAGTGTTCCGGCTTGTAGGGGCCATCCTGAGAAACGCCGATGTAATCAGCTTGTTCCTGTGACAAGCGGGTCAAATTGGCGCCGATTTTCTGCAGATGCAAGCGCGCTACCTCTTCATCCAGTGCCTTGGGTAGTGTGTAGACGTTTTTATCGTACTTATCAGTGCTGTTCCACAGCTCCATCTGTGCCAAAACCTGGTTGGTAAAGGAGTTGGACATGACGAAGCTGGGGTGACCTGTGGCGCAGCCCAGATTAACCAGGCGACCCTGTGCCAGCAGAATGATGCGCTTGCCGTCAGGGAAGATGATGTGATCCACCTGGGGTTTGATCTCCTCCCACTCATACTGCTCAAGACTGGCGACATTGATCTCATTATCAAAGTGGCCAATGTTGCAGACGATGGACTGGTCCTTCATCTGTACCATGTGATCATGGTCGATGACATGGAAGTTGCCGGTGGTGGTGACAAAGATGTCGGCCTCTTTGCATGCATCATTCATGTTGACTACCCGGTAGCCTTCCATTGCTGCCTGTAGGGCGCAAATCGGATCAATCTCAGTGACCCATACGGTGGCACCAAGTCCTCGTAGGGATTGGGCGCAACCTTTACCAACATCACCGTAGCCCAGTACCAGGGCAATCTTACCTGCGATCATCACATCGGTGGCACGTTTGATACCGTCCACCAGAGACTCACGACAACCGTAGAGGTTATCGAACTTGGATTTGGTCACGGAATCATTAACGTTGATGGCGGGGAAGGCGAGCTCTCCCTTTTCTGCCATCTGATAGAGACGATGAACACCGGTGGTAGTCTCTTCAGTGACTCCCTTGATGCTTGCCAGACGAGTGGAGTAGTAGCCGGGCTGATCAGCAACGCGTGCTTTGATTGCTGCGTAGAGGATAGTCTCCTCCTCACTGGAGGGGTTGTCCAGAACACTGATATCCTGCTCCGCCCGGGTACCCAGATGCAGCAGTAGAGTGGCGTCGCCGCCATCGTCCAGGATCATGTTGGGCACACCACCGTCATCCCACTCCATGATTTTGTGGGTGTACTCCCAGTAATCGGTGAGCGTTTCACCTTTGAATGCATAGACAGGCACGTTCTGGTCGGCAATGGCGGCGGCAGCGTGGTCCTGGGTGGAGAAAATATTACAGGAGGCCCAGCGCACATCCGCCCCAAGTTTCACCAGGGTCTCGATTAGTACGGCGGTCTGGATGGTCATGTGCAGGCTGCCTGCAATGCGGGCGCCCTTGAGTGGCTTCTCGTCACCATATTTTTTCTGCAGCGCCATCAAACCGGGCATCTCTGTCTCGGCAATGGCTATCTCTTTGTGTCCCCACTTTGCGAGTGAGGCGTCAGCGATTTTGTAGTCACTGAAATCGGCATTCATTGGTTCAGTCTCCGAAAAAACTGAGCGACGTTCTCTAGTAAATAGTGCCTATCTCCGAGCCTGGCAGGGGTTAGCCTGTTGCAACGCTCCTCAAAGAGAGGGTTTTAGTTTGGATCTGAAGTTATTCAGTTGTCAGGTTAAACCTAGAATCCTCAGTTGGCCGCTTCATTCTACGAGCAACACATTGATTTTAATTACATTGACTGCGATTGCCTATTTCACTCTCCGGGTGAATTACGCTACAGGGCGGATAGCACACTTGCGGTGGCGCATTACGGCGTTACAACTCCTTGGAATAGAACAACTATTCCGCGTCGTTGTGCCTTGTACTGCACCACCGCAAGTGCACTCTCCACCCTGCCCAACTGAGGATTCTAGGTTAAAGCTTTGAATGGCTCTGCGCAAAAATCCTGTGATCTACTGTAGGAGCGTTTTCTCGAAGCGCGATGGGCATTCTATCGCGCTTCGAGAAAACGCTCCTACAGCCCGGCAACCAAGCAGCGGGCGGCCAGGTAGACATTGGGATTATTGTAAATGGCCGTTAACTTGGTAGGGTGTGCCCACCCTACCGTTTCTCTGCGTCCAGCTTTTCAAGCTGGAGCAGCTTAAAGCCCCGCAGCCTCCCGCAGCGCCTCTGCCCTGTCTGTGCGCTCCCAGCTAAACTGCGGCTCCTCACGGCCAAAGTGACCATAGGCGGCAGTGCTGCGGTAGATCGGTTTGATCAGGTCGAGCATCTGCATGATGCCGTAGGGGCGCAGATCGAAGTGTTCACGTATCAGCTCTGCAATGCGATCCTCGGCAATATGTGCGGTACCGAAGGTCTCGATAGAGATGGAGGTGGGCTCAGCCACCCCGATAGCGTAGGAGACCTGAATCTCGCAACGATCAGCCAATCCGGCGGCAACGATGTTCTTGGCGACATAACGCCCGGCGTAAGCGGCGGAGCGGTCTACCTTGGAGGGATCTTTGCCGGAGAAGGCCCCGCCACCGTGGCGGGCTGCACCGCCGTAGGTGTCGACAATGATCTTGCGACCGGTGAGGCCACAGTCACCTACAGGGCCACCGATAACAAAGGCACCGGTGGGGTTGATGTGGATCTTCTCCTGAGGGCAGTTGTCCAGCCACTCTTTGGGAAGGATCGGCTGGATGATGTTCTCCATCACCGCCTCTCGCAAATGGTTGTACTCAATATCGGGGTTGTGCTGGGTGGAGACCACCACGGCATCGATGCCCACGACCTTGCCATCCTGATAGCGGAAGCTGACCTGGCTTTTAGCATCGGGACGCAGCCAGGGCAGTATGTTTTCCCTGCGCATCTCCGACTGACGCTGTACCAGACGGTGGGCATAGGTGATGGGGGCGGGCATCAGCACATCGGTCTCATTGGTGGCGTAGCCGAACATCAATCCCTGATCACCGGCACCTTGCTCCTCAGGTGCTTTACGATCAACACCCTGGGCAATATCCGAGGACTGTTTGCCGATCAACGACATAACGGCGCAAGTGTTGCCGTCAAAACCGACGTCCGAGCTAGTGTAGCCGATGTCGCAGATCACTCCTCGCACCAACTCGTCAAGATCGACCCAGGCGTTGGTGGATATTTCGCCACCGACAATCACTACACCGGTTTTAATCATGGTCTCACAAGCGACGCGGGCGAGCTCTGGGTTGTCATCCTGTTTTAAAATCTCATCCAGTACGGCATCGGAGATTTGGTCAGCCATCTTATCCGGATGGCCTTCAGATACCGATTCTGAAGTGAAAATGTAGTCACTCATATGGCTGTGTCCTTGCAATAGTCAACAAAAAACCCGCCTAGCGGGAGCTAAGGCGGGTTTCCAGAAACTATCCGGTGGTGCACGCTTTAGCCGCATTTATTAGGCGCCCGCAATCTGATCTCAAATCGGCGCATTACGGGGATTATCCCCATACCCCCTGATTTGTCAACTCCATGGTTGTTGTGGTTAAATATTATGGAGAATTACTTGTAGATAAGTAATAACTTATGATTCTGATCAATAGTGCTAATCGTCCGAAGGTTTCGGGGATCATCTGTTGGGTGATACAATGCCACGCTCAGCGACAGGCACTCTAATCTCAGTGTAGGCCCTTCTGTAGACCATTTTTTGTGGCAAAGAGCAGGAGCGCCGGTAGCAAGGAGTTAAGTATGGTTTCACTGGAAACGCCGGTATGTGATTTTGGCCGTCCGGCTATCGATTTTTCCCTTCCGGGTGTTGATGGAACCCAGTGGGACTTGGCACGTTGCCGTGGCGAGAATGGATTGCTGGTGATGTTTATCTGCAACCACTGTCCATATGTTCAATCAGTGCGTGATCGGATAGTACGTGATACCAGGGAGCTTCAGGCGTTGGGTGTCAACTCGGTCGCGATCATGTCGAATGATCCCTCGCTTTACGAAGAGGATTCGTTCGAGAATATGCGTAGGGTGGCAGAGTCATTCGATTTTCCCTTCCCCTACCTGCTGGATGAGACCCAGGAGGTGGCAAAAGCGTACGGTGCCGTCTGCACCCCCGATTTTTTTGGCTACAATGGTGCATTGGAGCTCCAGTATCGAGGACGACTGGACGAGAGCCGCAAAGAGGCTGCGCCGGTGGATGTGCGTCGTGATCTTTTTGAGGCAATGAGGCAGGTGGCAGAGACAGGAATTGGACCGGTGGAGCAGATACCCAGCATCGGTTGCTCAATCAAATGGCGGGAGTAATGCCATTGTGCGGCGCACAAAACCAGTGTGCTGAAGTTTTATGAAATAGTTATTTATTACAGATAGTTAGTTCTTATTCAGGTGTTTTTTTTTGCCCCCATAAGGTTAGCTGGCTTGTTCTCTATTTTACGATAGGGTAAGAATAGCCCCGCATAGCTATTTCAGAGATTACTGATTTACTGAAATTCCACAGATAAGCAAAGGGCTTATCAAACGAAACCGGCTGTTCCCAATAGTAATATGCACTGGGCGCCGTATTTTTATTTGACCGGGTAGCTGGATTTAGGAGGCTCCCTGGTATTTCGATCATAGTCAGCCAGATAGGTTTGGCTCGTAATGAATAGAAATATTTAATCAATTTTCACAATCACTCACTTAATTAGGAGGGATGTATGTCCTCACGCAGAAACCTAGCTAACGCGATTCGTGCTCTCAGCATGGATGCAGTGCAGCAAGCCAACTCAGGACATCCTGGCGCCCCGATGGGAATGGCCGATATCGCTGAGGTTCTGTGGAATGGCCACATGAAGCACAATCCGGCCAATCCCAACTGGGCTGACCGCGATCGTTTCGTCCTCTCCAACGGCCACGGTTCCATGCTGATCTACTCCCTGCTGCACCTTACGGGTTATGAGCTCAGCATGGATGACCTCAAGAGTTTCCGTCAGCTCCATGCCAAGACCCCCGGTCACCCTGAGTATGGCTACGCCCCCGGCGTTGAGACCACCACCGGCCCTCTGGGCCAGGGCATCACCAACGGTGTCGGTATGGCACTGGCTGAGAAGACTCTGGCGGCTCAGTTCAACCGCGACGGTCACGAGATTGTTGATCACAACACCTATGTGTTCCTCGGTGATGGTTGCATGATGGAGGGTATCTCCCACGAAGCCTGTTCACTGGCTGGTACCTTGGGCCTGGGCAAACTGGTTGCTTTCTGGGATGACAACGGCATCAGCATCGACGGTCACGTCGAGGGCTGGTTTACCGACGATACCCCCAAGCGCTTTGAATCCTACGGCTGGCACGTTATCTCCGGTGTTGACGGACATGACGCCGATGCGCTGAATGCCGCCACTGAGGCTGCCAAAGCAGTTACCGACAAACCGACCCTGATCTGCTGCAAGACCACCATCGGCTTCGGTTCCCCCAATCTGGCCGGTACCCACGACTGCCACGGTGCCCCCCTGGGTGCCGATGAGATTCAACTGACGCGTGAGCAGTTGGGTTGGGAGCACGGCCCGTTCGATATTCCTGAAGATGTCTATGCCGGTTGGGACGCCAAAGAGGCGGGTGCCGCTGCTGAAGATCTCTGGAATGAGAAATTTGCTGCGTACAAGGAAGCCCATCCTGATCTGGCTGCAGAATTTACCCGCCGTATGGCCGGTGATCTTCCCACCAACTGGGAAGAGGAAGCATCCAAGTTTGTTGCCGAGGTTAATGACAAAGCTGAGTCTCCCGCTACTCGCAAGGCCTCGCAAAACGCCCTCAACGGCTTCGGTCCACTGCTGCCGGAGTTCCTGGGTGGTTCTGCGGATCTGAGCCCTTCCAACCTCACTACATGGTCAGGTTCCAGGGCGATCACAGAAGGTCATGCCGACGGTAACTACCTCTCTTACGGTGTACGTGAATTCGGTATGTCCGCCATTATGAACGGTGCGTCGCTGCACGGTGGTTTTGTACCTTACGG
Organism: Candidatus Sedimenticola sp. (ex Thyasira tokunagai); assembly: GCA_037318855.1. Classification (GTDB taxonomy): domain Bacteria; phylum Pseudomonadota; class Gammaproteobacteria; order Chromatiales; family Chromatiaceae; genus Vondammii. Next base: position 730,341 of record CP134874.1, read on the forward strand.
TGCCACCTTCCTGATGTTCTCAGAGTATGCCCGCAACGCTTTGCGTATGGCGGCACTGATGAAGGTGCAGTCGATCTTCGTCTATACCCATGACTCCATCGGTCTGGGCGAGGATGGTCCCACCCATCAGCCGATCGAGCAGATTCCAACTCTGCGCATGATCCCCAATATGGAGACTTGGCGTCCTGCCGATGCGGTTGAGACGGCTGTTGCCTGGAAGTGTGCTGTCGAGAAGAAAGATGGTCCCAGCGCCTTGATCTTCTCTCGTCAGAATTTGCAGCACCAGACACGAAGCGATGAGCAGATTGCAGGTATTACCAAGGGCGGTTATGTGCTGGTTGACTGTGACGGTACTCCTGATGCGATCGTTATCGCCACTGGCTCTGAAGTTGAGTTGGCAGTCAAGGCGGCTGCAGAGTCGAGCAAGAAGGTACGTGTCGTCTCCATGCCTTGCACTAACGTCTTCGACGCTCAGGATGCAGCTTACAAAGAGTCTGTGCTGCCTGCTGCTGTTACTGCCCGTGTGGCAGTGGAAGCCGCTGTAAGTGACGGTTGGTACAAATATGTTGGCCTGAACGGCAAGGTAATCGGTATGGATCGCTTCGGCGAGTCAGCCCCTGCCGGTCAGCTGTTTGAAGAGTTCGGTTTCACTGTGGCGAATGTCGGCAGTGCAATCGACGCAGTTACCGCCTGAGCCTGTCTGTAGTGGGGCGCCTACGGGCGCCCTGTCAGAAAAATTTAGTTAGATAAACGTTTAACGGAGCAATAATATGACTACAAAAGTTGGTATTAACGGTTTTGGCCGAATCGGTCGTATGGCATTCCGCGCTATCGCAAAAGACTTCTCTGATATCGAAGTTGTCGCTATTAACGATCTGCTCGACGCCGACTACCTTGCATACATGCTGAAGTATGACTCTGTCCATGGCCGTTTCGACGGTGATGTCGCTGTTGAGGGTGGTAACCTGTTGGTTAACGGTAAGACTATCCGTCTCACTGCCGAGCGTGATCCCGCTGACCTGAAATGGAGCGAAGTGGACGCTGAGCTCATTATCGACTGCACCGGCTTCTTCCTTACCGAAGAGAGCTGCCAGAAGCACATCGACGCAGGCGCCAAGAAGGTTGTTCAGAGTGCACCTTCCAAAGATGGCACCCCGATGTTCGTATACGGCGTTAACCATGAGACCTATGCCGGTCAGGCTATCGTATCCGCTGCTTCCTGTACTACTAACTGTCTGGCGCCTGTTGCCAAGGTTCTGAATGACAAGTGGGGCATTAAGCGTGGTCTGATGACTACCGTTCACGCAGCAACCGCTACCCAGAAGACCGTTGATGGTCCTTCCCTGAAGGATTGGCGTGGTGGCCGCGGTATCCTGGAGAACATCATTCCTTCTTCAACCGGTGCCGCCAAGGCTGTGGGTGTTGTACTGCCTGAGCTGAACGGTAAACTGACCGGTATGGCTTTCCGCGTACCGACTTCAGACGTGTCTGTTGTTGACCTGACCATTGAGCTGAACAACGAAGCTGACTACAGCGATATCTGTGCTGCTATGAAAGAGGCTTCTGAAGGTTCTATGGCCGGTGTGCTGGGTTACACCGAAGAGAAGGTAGTCTCCACTGATTTCCGTGGCGACCCTGCACCTTCCACCTTTGATGCCGGTGCCGGCATCGCCCTGGACGGTACTTTCGTCAAGGTGGTTACCTGGTATGACAACGAGTACGGCTACACCTGCAACATGCTGCGCCTGGTTCAGCACGTTGCCGCTAACTGATAGGTTTTTATAACCTGCTGTAGGTTTGCAGGGTGGGTGGCTACTCGCCCGCCCTGCTTCCCCTCCGATCATTATGAAATGATCATGAGAGGCATTAGCTGAAAATGACAGTTTTTATCTAATTCTTTTCAAATCCAGAACATTTGCTTACCTAGGGAGTCTCTCTATGTCCTTCATCAAGCTTACCGATCTCGACCTCGCCGGAAAACGTGTACTGATTCGCGCTGATCTCAATGTACCTGTAAAAGACGGCAGGGTAACCTCCGATGCCCGTATCACAGCATCCATGCCTACCATTGAGCACTGTGTGAAAGCCGGCGCCAAAGTACAGGTGATGTCACATCGTGGTCGCCCGGAAGAGGGTGTTGCGGATGAGGCCAACTCCATGCAGCCGATAGCCGACGATATGTCCGCTAAATTGGGTGTCACCGTACGCCTGATAGGTGACTACCTGGAGAGTGCCCCCGAGGTTGCTGACGGTGAAGCCGTGCTGTTTGAGAACGTACGTTTCAATGCCGGTGAGAAGAAGGATAATGAAGAGCTGGCTAAAAAGTACGCTGCACTCTGCGACATTTTCGTAATGGATGCCTTCGGTACCGCACACCGTGCTCAGGCTTCCACCCATGGTGCCGGTAAGTTTGCCCCCACCGCTTGTGCCGGCCTGTTGCTGGCCAGCGAACTGGATAATTTGGCCAAGGCCCTGGCCAACCCGGCCCGTCCCATGGTGGCCATTGTTGGCGGCTCTAAAGTCTCCACCAAGTTGACCGTACTTGAGGCGCTCTCCGAGAAGGTGGATCAACTGGTGGTTGGTGGTGGCATTGCCAACACCTTCCTCAAGGCCATGGGCAACAACGTAGGCAAGTCTCTATGTGAAGATGACCTGGTGGATACCGCCAAGGCGTTGGTAGAAAAGATGAAAGAGCGTGGTGCGAACATCCCTATCGCTAGCGATGTGGTTTGCGGCAAGGAGTTTGCCGAAGACGCCGAGGCGACTCTGAAAGCCGCCGGCGATGTGGTCGACGACGACATGATCTTCGATATCGGTCCTGATTCTGCACAGGAGCTGGCCGAGATTATCGCCAATGCGGGCACAGTGGTCTGGAACGGCCCGGTCGGTGTATTCGAGTTTGATCAGTTTGGTGCAGGCACCAAGACCGTCTCCATGGCGATCGCTGATTCCGACTGCTTCTCCCTGGCGGGAGGAGGCGACACCATCGCTGCCATCCAGAAGTATGACATCTACGACAAGGTGACCTACATCTCTACCGCCGGTGGTGCATTCCTGGAGTACCTGGAAGGCAAAACACTACCCGCAGTGGCCATGCTGGAAGCGCGTGCTGCTGAATAAATATCGCAGAGTTCTATGGCCTGGCGGGACCAGGCCGGGAGCTCGGAGACTATATGCTTAGAAGAACCAAAATATTAGCGACCCTGGGGCCGGCGACCGATGACCCCAAGGTACTTGATGCGCTGATTGGCGCAGGTGTTGATGTAGTACGACTTAACCTCTCCCATGGAAGTCATGCCGACCATAACAGGCGTGCGGAGGTTGTACGTAACCGGGCGGAAGCAATTGGACGTCAGGTAGGTATTCTGGTTGATTTGCAGGGCCCCAAAATTCGAGTTGGTCGTTTTAAAAATGGTCCCATCCAGTTGGCTGAAGGTGATAATTTTGTCCTCGATGCCGCTTGTGGTTTGGGCGACGGTGACCAACAGCGTGTCGGCTTAACTTTTCCCGAGCTGGTCGATGATGTGAGCAGCGGCGACATTCTGGTGTTGGCGGATGGTGCTATCGAGCTCTTTGTCAACGTCGTTGACGGTGACGAGGTACGCTGTAAGGTGGTGGTCGGTGGACCGCTTTCAGATAGCAAGGGCATCAATAAAAAGGGTGGTGGTCTCTCTGCACCTGCGCTTACAGACAAAGATAGGGCGGATATTATTTTTGCTGCAGGAATCGAGGCCGATTACCTTGCGGTCTCATTCGTACAGAGTGCAGATGATGTATTTGAGGCTCGCCGCCTGCTGCATGAGGCTGGGGGCAGGGCGGGTATCGTATCCAAGATCGAACGGGCTGAAGCCCTGGATGTGATCGATGAGATCATTGAGGCATCTGAGGTTATTATGGTTGCCCGTGGCGACCTCGGTGTTGAGATCGGCGATGCCGAGTTGCCGGCGGTACAGAAACGGTTGATCAAGCGTGCCCGTTCAATGAATAAAGTGGTGATTACCGCGACCCAGATGATGGAGTCAATGATCGAGCACCCGATGCCCACTCGTGCCGAGGTGTTTGATGTTGCCAATGCGGTGCTTGACGGTACCGATGCAGTGATGCTTTCGGCTGAGACTGCTGCCGGCAAATATCCGGTAAAAGCCGTTGCCTCGATGAGACGTGTCTGCCTGGAGGCGGAAAAGCAGAGCAAGGTGACCCAGTCTCACCATCGGCTCAATTCCGTTTTCGGCCGTGTCGATGAGTCGATTGCGATGGCCTCAATGTACACGGCGAATCACCTCGGAGTGGCGGCTATTGCCGCTCTGACTGAGTCCGGTTCAACACCGCAATGGATGTCGCGTATAAGCTCGAGCATACCGATTTTTGCACTTACGGAACACGTAGCAACCCGCCGCAAGGTGACTCTGCTGCGAGGCGTTTATCCGATAAGGTTCCACTTTGAGGAGGACGATGCCTTTGGTTGCGATAGCCAAAAGGCGAATGAAGTTATCATAGATGACCTGTTACGCCGCGGTCTGGTGTGCAAGGGTGACCTGATGATCATCACCAAAGGTGATCTCAATGGTGTCGAGGGTGGCACCAATGTAATGAAGATTCTGCGTGTCGGTGAGCATAGTCTACCGGAACCGAACACTGAGTAAATTACAGGCGGGTGCTGATAGCAGTATCCCACCACAAATTATCTGAAATTAAAGAGAAAAGGAGAATACCATGGCCCTTATTTCCCTACGTCAGCTTCTCGATCATGCTGCAGAGCATGGTTATGGTCTGCCCGCCTTTAACGTTAACAACATGGAGCAGGTTCAGGCCATCATGAAGGCGGCCGACGCAGTCAACAGCCCGGTAATTCTGCAGGGCTCAGCGGGTGCACGCTCCTATGCGGGTGAACCGTTCCTGCGTCACCTGATCGAGGCCGCGATTGAGAGCTATCCTCATATCCCGGTCTGCATGCACCAGGATCATGGTGCTTCACCTGCGATCTGCCTACGCTCTATCCAGTCCGGTTTCAGCTCTGTCATGATGGACGGTTCTCTGGAGGCTGATGGCAAGACTCCTTCCTCCTTCGAGTACAATGTCGACGTGACCCGTACCGTTGTTGATATGGCACATGCCGGCGGTGTATCCGTTGAGGGCGAGTTGGGTTGCCTGGGCTCACTGGAGACCGGTGAGATGGGCGAAGAAGACGGCCATGGTGCCGAAGGCAAGCTGGATATGGATCAGCTGCTGACCGACCCCAACGAAGCTGCTGAGTTTGTTAAGGCTACCGGTGTTGATGCCTTGGCTATCGCTATCGGTACCTCACACGGTGCTTACAAGTTTACTCAGGAGCCTACCGGTAAGGTGCTGCGTATTGATCGTGTGAAAGAGATTCACGAGCGTATCCCTAGTGTTCACCTGGTAATGCACGGCTCCTCGTCCGTACCCCAGGACTGGCTGAAAATCATCAACGACTTTGGTGGCGATATGGCTCAGACCTATGGTGTGCCAGTCGATGAGGTTGTCGAAGGCATCAAGTCTGGTGTACGCAAGGTCAATATCGATACCGACCTGCGTATGGCCTCTACCGGTTCCGTTCGTCGTCACCTGGAAGAGAACAAGAGCAACTTCGATCCTCGCAAGTTCCTCAAAGAAGCCACCAACGCAATGTCAGAAATCTGTAAGAATCGCTACGAGGCATTCGGTTCTGCAGGCATGGCAGACAAGATGACTGCCATCTCAATAGAGGCGATGCAGGATCGTTACGCCACTGGTGAGCTGGATCCCAAGGTCAACTAATCCAACAGCAGGAAACGAGTGGAGGGGTGCCTCGGCGCCCCTCTATTACAGGAGTAATAGCCCGCTGAGGTAGTGGGCGAGACGCAAGCGAACTCTTTTGCAGTGAAGCGGAAAAATGGACAATTTTTCGTTGACTCAAAGACGTTGTCTGCGTATTATTCCGGCCTCTTCGCTGAAAGGCGAAGACCCATACACGGGGTATGGCGCAGTCTGGTAGCGCGCCTGCTTTGGGAGCAGGATGTCGGGAGTTCGAATCTCTCTACCCCGACCAGTTTTAGTGTTTTGCGCCCGTAGCTCATTTGGATAGAGCATCGGCCTTTAGGGTGTGCTTTGAAAGTACACGAATAGGAGCCTTTACGGGGAAACAGAACCTGTAAAGTGGACCGCACTGTATCGGGGAAACCTTAACAGGTCATGCTGATGGCAATCCCGAGGAAACCTTTGGTTGATTCATCTGGTGGTCTGGTGCTAGTTTTGTACGATGCACCACACCTAAAGAGATAAGGAAGCCTGGGTGTCTTGAAGGCTCAACTTGACTTGCTCAAGTGAGGGTAGAGACATCCAAGAATAATCAGTCGATGAACGTTAAGGTCGCTGCTGATTATCGAAGGGTTCCGTAGAGACTATACGTGTGGCACCTGAGATGGTGAAGAGATAGTCCAGACCACAAACTCGAACAGAGGCGTCGAAAGACGAAGTGGTAAGCTAAGCCGAGGGTAGCAGGTTCGAATCCTGCCGGGCGTGCCAAATTAGTTTTAGAAAGTTTAATGGTGGGTATAGCTCAGTTGGTAGAGCCCCGGATTGTGATTCCGGTCGTCGTGGGTTCGAGTCCCATTATCCACCCCATTTTTACAGATTGGGCCATTAGCTCAGCTGGTAGAGCAGTGGACTCTTAATCCATTGGTCGAAGGTTCGAATCCTTCATGGCCCACCAATACGTTATCGAAGCCCGGACCTTGAGTCCGGTTTTTTTCGTTAAGCGTCATGATTCGAGCCTTCGACTTCAACTAGGCAGGTTCGACAGCGAAGCTGAACGTGTGAGCTTTGCGAACACGGCTCGAAGGGCGAGGCGAAGCCGAGTAATCCTTCATGGCCCACCAGTAAAATCAAGCACTTACGTTAGCGCGTAGGTGCTTTTTTTATGTTTGCGTCAAACGCTGCCAGCCATGGAGAACGAAGTGAAGGCTGGTAAACCCTGGTAGCCGTGAGGCCGCACTACTTACCCGGCGTGCCTTGCGCCAGAGGGGAAGTAAAGTAGGAATTCGAGCACGGCGTCCAGTCATTCGGGAGCTGGAACGGAGCGGTAACGAGCTTGCGATGTTGTCGCTCCGTGCCAGTGACCGGGACGGCCAGGGCAGTAATAGGTTGTCGAAGATCGAGTGCGTTTTGGGGACTTGGATGTCCCAAAACGCATCACGAGATCAAAGACACGCTTGAAGGTTTTCAAAAAGAGCGGTTTTCAGTGTGCGGGCCGAATGAGTTTAAGCCTTAGTCTGACAAAGGCCGTTGTTCTGTCCTTTTAAGCTGCCTTATGATCCTGTCGTGCGCGCCACATATCATAATCAAGCTGCATTCCTGTCCACAGTTCGGCGCGGCCACCATGCTCGACGCCGAGCCAGTCCTCGATTTTTAATGCCATCTCAGGTGAGATCCCAGCCCTTTCGTTGATTATCCTTGAAAGAGCAACACGAGTTACGCCTAGCTGTCGAGCAGCTTCTGTAACAGTAATCTCCATTGCTGGTATGACATCTTCTCGCAGGATAGATCCTGGGTGTGGGGGGGCATGCATTCTACTCATCTTTATCACCGTTTTGGTGTTAGTGGTAATCCTGATAATCAACCAGAACAGCATCACCATCTTCAAATGTGAAAGTCAGTCGCCAATTACCATTAACCTTTATTGACCAGTGTCCTACTTGATCACCTGATAGTGAGTGTAGGTTCCAACCTGGGATATTCATATCCTCAGGTTGTTCAGCTCTGTCCAGTAGCTTTAGTTGGCGAGAGAGCTTATTAGCATGTGTAGCTTGGATGCCGCTTTTCGATCCTTTCTCAAAGAATCGAGTTATAACTGAATCTGGTGTTTGAGTAGTTGAAAAAGGGCGGCGTATCTGGTTGATTTGTTGTTGCGAGACATCAAAACAACCATTGGAGATACGCCACCATGAGTAAGAATAACGTTGTTAAGCTGGCAGGTCGAGATACGATTATCGATCCGCTGACAGAGTTGCTGAGAAGCGGTGCAGAGCAGTTGATCTACCAGGCGGTAGAGGCAGAGCTGCTGGAGCTGTTGGCGGAGCACACCGAGCGACGGACAGAGGATGGCAAGGCGGGTGTGGTGCGTAATGGTCATCTGCCAGCTCGTAAACTGCAGACAGGATTGGGGCCGGTCACGGTCGAGATCCCCAAAGTTCGAGCGAAGACCGGCGAGCCGGTGACGTTCCGATCAGCTCTGGTACCGCCGTATGTACGCAAGACGAAGTCACTGGAAGCGGCGCTGCCGTGGCTCTACCTGAAGGGGATTTCCAGTGGTGAGATGGGTGAGGCCCTGAAAGTGCTGGTGGGTCCGGATGCAACAGGCTTGTCGGCCAGCACGGTATCGCGTCTGAAGCAGGTCTGGGCAGAAGAATATCGGAGCTGGTGTGAGGAGCGCCTGGATAAGGAGCATTGGGTGTATGTGTGGGCAGACGGTGTCTACAGCGGACTGAGAGCAGAGCAGACGAAGCTGTGTGCCCTGGTGGTGATCGGTGTGAATGAGCGTGGTGAGAAGCATTTTCTGGCAATTGAGGATGGTGTGCGGGAGTCCACGCAGAGCTGGCGGGAGGTACTGTTGAAGCTGAAGTCACGCGGACTGAACCCGCCCAAATTGGCGATCGGTGACGGTGCCATGGGCTTCTGGGCTGCGCTGGAGGAAGTATATCCTGAGACGCGCCAGCAGCGCTGCTGGATGCACAAGACCATGAACGTGCTGAACTGCCTGCCAAAGACAGCTCAGCCGAAAGCGAAGCAGGCACTGCATAACATCTGGCAGGCGGAGACTCAGGCCGATGCGGAAAAGGCCTTTGATCTGTTTATCAAAACGTATGAGCCGAAGTATCCGAAGGCTGCCATCTGTCTGCACAAAGACCGAGAGGAACTGATGGCTTTCTATCACTTTCCGGCACAGCACTGGCAGAGCATTCGGACCAGCAATCCGATTGAATCAACCTTCGGGACAATCCGCCATCGAACCAAGCGTTCCAAGGGCTGCCTATCGCGTGACGGCATGCTACACATGATGTTCAAACTCGGCCTGTGTGCCGAGAAGAAGTGGAGACGATTACGGGGTTTCGGTTACCTGGCGAAGGTGATAACCGGAATCAAATTTAAAGATGGTGTTGAGGTAACAGGAGTCGATCAGGTCGCCGCTTGATTCAACTGGTTAAACACCAGATTTGACTATAACTCCAAAGAGTCGCTCAATACCTTTATGCCTGAAGCTCTTTATCATAATGAAAAATGTATAGCGTAAATATACAGTAGTCAAGGTAAGGGTGAGGTTTTTATGAAGGGCAGGTCTAAACTTGGGGTGTAGATTGCGTCAAAATGCAATTTCCGATGACTATTAAATCAATACGTTATACGTACTTTGCGTCAAAACAATATAGGGTCAAGCTGTTGTATTTTAAGCAAATAGGCCAAAACTCTTAATCCATTGGTCGAAGGTTCGACAGCTGAGCAGAGCGAAGCTGAACGTGGGAGCTTGCGACCACGGCCCGAAGGGTGAGGTGAAGCCGAATAATCCTTCATGGCCCACCAGTAAAATCAAGCACTTACGTTTCGGCGTAGGTGTTTTTTTTGCCTTGAAAAACTGGACTTCAACAGAATGGATAAGTCTGAACTGACGGGTCACACAGGTTATGCGGCCTTATGATTTTGTCTCGCACGCCACATATCATAATCAAGCTGCATGCCTGTCCACAGTTCGGCACGGCCACCATGCTCGACGCCAATCCAGTCCTCAATCTTTGGCGCCATTTCAGGCGAGATTCCAGCCCTTTCATTGATTACCCTGGATGTGGGGGGTATGCATTCTACTCATCTTCTTCACTGACCTGTGTATAGCTCTTTCTTTCTGGAGTGAGATTGGTGACAAAGGCATCAGTGTTACCCGATTTGACATGCTCCTGTACGCTCACCCAAGGATAAGCCTTGTGGACCACCGAGGAGGGGATTGTTTGTGCTTGGGATGGTGCGATGGGGTTGTTTTGTTGAAAAGTTGGCTGGGTGTTGATTGGGGTTTTATATTTGGAGTGAGGGCAGACCAATAATTCCCATGGATTTGTGAAGGAGAAGAAAGAGTGGCACGGATTCAGGGGCTGGCAGGGGGCGATTTGGCCTTGTTCTCTTCGCCCGGTAAAAGCACATTTCCATCCCTAACACATATACGTTGACGAGTCACGAGCATGTGCTAGTATTGGGCGAAATTTAAAATAATTATCAGTCGATAACAATAATACTTGTGGGAGAAGCAGGTTGCGCGCGCTTGATCAGGTACTCCATGGACTACAAGTGCCGGTTCGCTACACCATCATTCTATTAATCGGTATAGCGGCCATCTTCGCCGCCTTTCCCGCCTTGGCAAATCCAACTCCGGAACAGACAATGGAGTGGGGCGTCATGGGTATGCAGCTATTTGGTGGCCTCGCCCTGTTTCTGTTTGGCATGGAGCAGATGGCCGGTGCCCTCAAGGCGGTAGCCGGCGAGAAGATGAAAGCGATTCTTGCCAAGCTGACCTCCAACCGTTTTCTCGGTGCAGCCACCGGCGCATTTGTCACCGCCGTTATCCAATCCTCATCCGTCACCACGGTTTTAGTGGTTGGTTTTATCACCGCCGGCCTGATGACCCTGTCACAGTCTGTCGGTGTGATCATGGGTGCCAATATTGGCACCACAATCACCGCCCAGATCGTTGCCTTTAAGGTCACCAAAGCTGCATTGCTGATGATCGGCGTGGGTTTCAGCATGCTGTTCATCTCCAAACAGGAGAAGATCAAGCAGTACGGCGCCATGCTTATGGGCCTGGGACTGGTGTTCTTCGGTATGAGCGTGATGAGCGAGGCGATGAAACCGCTCCGCAGCTTCCAACCATTCCTTGACCTGATGATCACTATGGAGTCTCCCCTCATCGGCATATTGGTGGCCGCAGGTTTCACCGGGCTGATTCAATCCTCCTCAGCCACCACGGCGATCGTCATCGTGATGGCAAGTCAGGGATTTATCACTCTGCCCGCCGGTATCGCGCTGGCCTTTGGTGCCAATGTCGGCACCTGCGTGACCGCAATGCTCGCCTCTATCGGTAAACCCCGGGAGGCGATCAGAGCCGCCGTGGTACACGTGATTTTTAATGTCGCCGGGGTGCTGATATGGATCGCCTTCATTCCCTACCTCGCGGAGTGGGTTACCTCAATCTCACCTAGCCACCCTGAGCTAGCGGGCGTAGAGCGCCTGAGTGCAGAGACACCGCGTCAGATCGCCAATGCGCATACCATTTTCAATATTGCCAACACCTTTATATTCATCTGGTTTACCACTCAAATTGCCGCTCTAGCCGAGCGTCTGATTCCGGATAAACCTGAACCTGAGACCTTCGTCGTCACCGCTAAATACCTTGACGAAGACCTTCTTCAAACCCCCTCTCTGGCATTGGACCGGGTTCGCCTGGAGGTACTGCACATGGGAGATTATGTGCAGCAGATGCTAAATGAGATCATGCCGGCAATTCTGACAGGCAAGCGAAAGGCCCTCAAAGATATCGCACAATTGGATGACGTAGTGGATATCCTCTACGAACAGACAATCGACTACCTGGGAAAAATCAGTAAGCAATCTCTGACCGAAGCACAGATGGAGGAGTTCCTGCAACTGATGGAAGCAGTAGGAGAACTGGAGAACGTCGGAGATACCATCGAAACCAATATGGTTGAGTTGGGCCTCGCACGTATCAATTCAGATATCTCAATCAGCAAGCCAACCACCAGCATTCTCAAGGGTTTCCATCAGGTTGTTGTACGGGCCGTTGGGGCGGCGGTACAGGCTGTTGCACAAAATAATGGTTCAGCTGCACGCAATGTTATACTGATGAAACATGAAGTTGATAGCATGGCCAATTCAGCTGCAATTCATCAGGCAGAGCGCCTGGTCGCGGAAGAGCCAAACCGTATTCCGGCCTACACCATTGAGATGGATATTATCGAAAAGCAGAAGCGCATCTACTACTATGCCAAACGCATGGCTAAAACGGTGGTGCCAGGAGAAAATCTTGAAAATTAACTATCTTTAAATAACCACTTGTAACGTTGCAGCAACCAAGGCAGCCGCTGTGCAGAGTGTCAGAGACCACAAAGGTAATAAACCCATGGGCATCAAGAAACTACTGAATAAGTTAAATGAGTATCTGGATAACGCTAACAACAACAAGAAAGTCAAGTGTGATCAAATCGATGAGATCCTCAGGCGCTTGGCAGAAAAGGAAAAAAGCCTGAAGGAGAAGCTGTCAAAAGAGAAGAATTCCAGCAAAAAGCGTAGGATCAACATCGACCTGAAGATCGTCAAGGCCCAGCGCAAAAAGGGAGTGGCCAAGCGTAGCGAACTCCAGAAGAAGTGCAAATAGGCGAGGCACTGAAATGTAGGCGCCGGCCTGCTGCACAGGAGCAGGCGTTGGTTGGAGCAACCGTCAGGGTGGGGGGAGGTTGATTCGGTCTCGGTACAGCACATTGTCAGGTCATTCGATCCCTCGATCCTGCACCTCCTGAGCGCAATTCAACTCGGCCAGACTTCTAGTCTAAATTTGAGGGCGAGGTCTAATTAAAGTGCTGAGGCTTTACAGTCGAAGTCGTGATTTCGCTGAGGGGCAGTTTGATAATGAAGCATGCCCCCTTTCCCGGCTCTGACATCACCTCCATCTGGCCATGATGTTCGTCATGGACGATAAAATAGGAGACTGATAGACCAAGCCCAGTTCCTTCCCCGGTTGGTCTGGTGGTGAAGAAGGGTTCGAACACCCGCTTGCAAGTCTCTTCGTCAATCCCCGGTCCATTGTCAGCTACTTCGATGCGAGCCATATTGCCGTCACGAGTTGTACGGATGGTGATGCGAGTGCTCTCCCTTCTCTCTTGGTTTCTGTAGAGAGCCTGTGCGGCATTACGCAGAAGATTCAGGAGGACCTGCTGTATTTCCGATGAGATACAGGCCGCCGGTGGGAGTTGCGGATCATATTCCCGGACTAACTCAATATTCCTGTAGTCATATTTTTTCTTAAGATCGTAGTCAACAGCAGCCAACTCCAGGGTCCTATCGATCAGTTCGTGTAGTTCTACGGCTTCAAACTCCATCACCGGTTTGCGGCTGAAACGAAGCATATTGGCCACAATATCAGCGGCACGTTTACCCGCATCCACCATGCCTTCCATAAAGTGAAAGATCTCACGCTGCTCAAGGTAGCTGTTCATCTTTTTCAGGTCGACACCCAGAGCCTCCGCCACCTCTCTGTTTCTCTTCAGATCAGGAGAGAGTCTGCGGCCGATATTCTGCAGTCCCTGCAGCATGCCACCCAAAGGGTTATTGATTTCGTGGGCCATACCGGCTGCCAGGCCACCTACCGACATCATCTTTTCGGTCTGCATCATCATCTCTTCCATGCGCACCCGCTCGGTGACGTCATCAATGCGGATTACCGCACCGTTGGTCGAGTTGTCCATCAGGGGGTAGATCATGATATCGGCGTAACGGTGTTTGCCTGACATGGTATACAGCTGTCGGGAGATCTTTTCGGGCTTCTGTTTGCCTATAGCCTGTTGGATACGGTCGGTCTGTGTGGCGAGCATGGGAAGAGCCTGTTGAATGTCACGTCCCAGCGCTTCATCCTGACTTAGTCCGCTGATACGCTGCGCTTCACTATTCCAGTTGATGATTCGGGCATCCAGGTCTACGCCAACTAGAATGGAAGGCATGGAATCAAAAACATTCTGCAGATAGTGCCGGACAGCATTAACCTCTTGCTGCGCTAGTATCCTGTCGGTCACATCCTGCACCATACCCACCGACCTAAATACTTTTCCATTTTCATCTCTAATCTCTTCAGAGCGCTCGTGCACATAGCGCACGGCGTTGTCGCTCTTGCGAATAATACGGTGGGTGATCTCGTAGGGTCGGTTGTTGGTTACCGCCTCGTTGTATGCGTGCTTGACCATTTCATGATCTTCGGGATGAATGGTTCCCATGAAGTTGTTGTAGGTTGGAGTGAACTGTTTCGGGTTCATGCCGAAAATTTCGTATATCTCACTCGACCAGAAGAGCTCTCCGGAAGCGATATCGAGTGACCAGTTACCCAGATGTGCCATCTGTTGAGCATCGCGAAGTTGGTGTTCTCTCTCCTGCAGTGTGGCAACGGTTTTCTGAAGTTCCGAGGTGCGTTGGTCGAAAGCCAGGGCGAGTGCCTCCAGTTCATCACCCGTGCCTACCGGACTGCAGTGGCTGGCGGCAAACAGGTCGGACTGCTGTACCCGTTGATGGAGCGCAAGTATGGGCTGGGCGATACTGTTGCCGATCCAAGCGGAGACGAAGATTGCAGCGAGAATCAGCAGGGCACCCATCGCCAGCAGGCGCAGTACGGCCCACCATACCGGTGCAAGATAGCTCTCTTCTGGCAAGCCAACCTCCAGCTCGAGGCCGAGGGCCTGAAGCAGTGGTGTCTCCTCACTGCTGATCAACTGATGCTTGATATATTGGATCTGTGCATCGTAGTTATGACTGACGATCTCAACCCCCTGCTTGATCAACCTATAGTAGGCTTGGGGATTATGGGGACGGTTTTGTCTGACGATGGCCGCAAGATCAAATGCCGCAACCACGGCGCCCTGGGTGGTGTTGTAGTATTCGATGGGGGCGACGATGACCATCTGATTTTCCGGCTGCTGGATAAACAGGGTACGTTGCCCCCTGGCCAAGGCGATGCGCAGCTCAGGTGACTGGTTGTAATCGGGTATATCAGCAATAGTCTGGAATACCGGGCGACCATCGAAATCAACCAGCACAAACGACACTACGTTACGACCGGCTGCAAAAGACTCCGTTAGTTTGGGTAGATAGGTCTGTCGCCCGTCAGGATCGACCGCTGATCGCCATGGAAGGCTGAAAGCCGAGGCGATTAGTCCCCGATAGGCGTAGGCGCGGTTGTATGGCCGGAATTGCGACCGGCAGGGAGCGATGTAGGGCATACAAGGAGTGCATCCGAAACGCCGTAGAGTCATTGCGGGAGTCATGATGGAGTAGTGCACAAGCAGCTTTGCTGCAATGTGCAATACGGAATCGTGACGTACGCAGGACGGTCGGGGCATAACGGCTGTCGCGTAGGCGAGTCGATTTTGGAGACTTGGATGTCCCAAAATCTTTCACGAGGTAGCGACACGCTTGAAGGCCGTTGATGATGAACGGGTTTTCCGTGAGCCGTTCGGTATTCTCAACCAGGTAGGCGATACGTTGCTCCATCAGCATCTGCGATGAACGTGTAGCATTTTTTAGTAGTTCATTCACCTGGTTGCTCAGTCCGCCACTGAAAAGCAGCGCGGCCAGAACTGTCACCAGCGTCATGGCGATGGCGACAAATCCCGCGACCTGCAACACCAGCCTTTTTTTCAGACTGCGTTGCTGCTGATTGCTGTTGGAGGTGCTCATTATCGGGGCTTCACCTGGAACCGTGCCAATCGCATTATTCTCGGATGCCTAACGTTAGAGGAACGATTGCGCCATCCTCGTCGAATTTTGCCATGCGGTAATCTTCCACTGTGAGGGCATCATGTTCTGTAGCTGTGAAGACAGGATCATATCTTTTTACCACACCCTGATAGGGCGGCAGGTTTTCAAGGGCATTACGTACGGCCGCGCGCTCCGTAGTGCCGGCCTGCTCGATGGCCAGTGCCATGAGCTGAACGATGTCATAGGCGTGTGCGACGCCTGTGGGTGCCTTGATCTGGCGAGATGAATCGATGCCGTAGTGTGCGGCATAGCTTTTACCCAGATCCATGGCAGGTTTATTTGCACTATCCAGTAGAGAGACAGTCTGGAAAAAGGAGAGATCTACTCTGCTTAGGGCGCTCTTGTTCATTTTCCAGAAGTCACCGCCGGTGATCCCCCAATGTGATATGACGGAAAGTGGTGTGGCCTGCCGGGCCAGGGTATTGACGATATATTGGCCCTCCTGGGGCTTGGCAATCATGATAATGGAGTCTGCGCCTGCGGCGTTGATCCGATCAAGTAAGGGAGAGAAGTTTTTATCGCCCCGATTGAATTTTTCAATCTGAACGAAAGAGGCTCCTTTTTCCTTCAGGTTGCTGCTCATATGACGCAGATTACCGCGTCCCCAAACGGAGTTTTCCAGCATGATGGCCGGTCGTTTGTATTCACTCAATACGTAATCGATCATAAAGGGTCCCGCCAGGCGGTCGTTTGCCGAGACCCTGAATATATAGTTGGGTTCGTGGGTGGTTTCGACCACTTCTGCAGTCGATGACCAGGATGCAAGAAACGGTATTCCGTTGGTTTGGAGCATCTCTTTTTCGGCCATGATAACGGGGCTGTGTTGGCCGCCGATGATTCCGACGACATCAGAATTGGCAACCAGCTTCGCGATGTTTCTCGTTCCCTGGCTCGGCATACCCCTGTGGTTGAGGGCAAGCAGGGCGAGTTCTCTGCCCAATACACCGCCTCGCTCGTTGATCTCATCCATTGCCAGTGTCGCCCCGCGCTTGATGGCCAGGCCGGAGATCTTGGCATCCAGGGAGAGATCAGCGTCGAGGCCAATGATAATGGGACGATTTGTACCGTCGGCAGCGAGGCGCTTCACCATCATCAGCTCTTCTGTCTTGGAGAGGACATCAGCACCGATAATCTCCTCGAACAGTGCGGGAATGTAGTCTGTTTTTGCCGCAAACCGGCGGTGGGCGCCTGTATCGAGAGTATGGATGCGAACCCCGGCCTGTCGAATGGTTTCTAGTAGTGTCCCCTCCCTACGGTGGGTCTCTTCGCGCTCCCAGGTGGTCAACTCCCTGGCCGTTGAAATCAGGATCTCCTGTATATCGCCGGGCAGCTTATCAAATACTTTTTCGCTAATGGAAAAGACATAGCCCAGGTAGGCGTGGTTGCTGATGGTCAGGTCGGACTGAACTTCATGAAACCCCATGCTGACGATAGCGATCAGTGGATTCTCCTGACCGTCGACTACACCGTCAGCCAGTGCCTTGCGGGTGGCGTGAAAGTCGATGGGCACAGGGTGGGCGCCGAATGACTTGAACTGCTCCATGATGATGCGGCTTTTCATGGTACGAATCTTCAGACCGGCAAAATCTTCAGGGCTTTGCAGCGGTCTGTTACCGGTGAAGTGTTTGAAACCATTCTCCCAGAAGGTCACGCCGATCAATCCGATGTTCCTGAGCTTGTCCAGCAGCATTTGGCCGGGCTCACCGTCGAGCATCTCATACAGGTCTTCGGGGGTAGGGAAGTAGAAGGGCAGGTCAGCATATTGAATGGCGGGTACCGGCACGCTCATCTTGGCCGTCGGGGTGAGGATGATATCGAGCTCGCCGGCGCGGGCCATCTCGACCATTTGATGGTCATTGCCCAGTTGCTGCGCGGGATAGACTGTTACCCGGACCTTGCCCCTGGTCTTCTCTTTCACGGTTTCGGCGAAGCGTACTGAGGCCAAGTGAAGAGCGCTGGTGGCCGGGATGTTGTGGCCAAAGCGCAAATCGTAGATTGGCAGTGCGGCTTGCTGTGCCAGGTTTTGTGGCAATTTCTCGGTGGATTGCTCGGGACTCATCCAGGGTAGAAAAACAATTGCCAGCAGCACACCGAGGATGGCAATCCAGACTATTTTTTTCATTAATCAGCCCTCGAATCTATTCTGGTCGCTGCGTCTTCGATATGGCCTGCACTATGCCTGTAATACGGTCATATCCTATAGGGGGAGCTCCCTCTAGGAAGTCTAGTACATCAGCGCTGCATCGTGTCTCATGCATCTGAATCTATGGATAATGCAAGCTGGCAGGATATATATTCCTGGCAAATCACCTGCTTTCTCTAATTTCCTAATCCATCTAAGTGGCTATGCACAATAGCCCTGAAGCACTATCTTCTTTGAAAAAGTGCATCTGTAGGAGCGAATTTATTCGCGATCAGGCGACCGGGCATGTTCTTCGCGAACAAGTTCGCTCCTACACCCGGTTCCCGGATTATTGTGCACAGCCATTTTCACCTATTCCCTCACAAAACCCCTGTATGAGAACTATGCTCAGATAAGGAGGCTTTCCCTCAGGATCGTTGTGGCTCGCTCGTTACGGGGGGTTAGTAGGCTACGCATGGGCTGCTTGTGGTCAGTAGCAACATTTTCCAGGATATGTGTTCAATGATGTCATCCAAGGTTACCCGCCGCTCTCTGCTGAAGCGTCACCACTACTGGCTGATCATTCTCGTTGTGGTCGTTGGCGTTGCGTTTATTCTGCTACCTCAGAGCACACAGCATAAGGAGAGGCCGCTATCCAGTGAGAATAGAATCAATATTCGTATAGGGCTTGCCATGCAGCCCACCAGCGCCCTGGCTATTATCGCGGCCAAGCAGGGTTACTTTGAAGCGGAGAACATAGAGGCGGTGGTGTCCGAGTTCCCCAGTGGTAAACGCGCTCTGCGGGATGGACTCTTCCAGGATAGGGTTGATGTGGCGGTCTCTGCTGATGTGCCGATCACCATGGCTGCCCTGGAGAAAAGGTCATTCAGGATCATTGCCGCCACTTTCAACGCCGGCAATGTAAACCGGGTTATCGCCCGGACAGACCTCGGTATTCAAACTCCGGCAGATCTGGTGGGAAAGCGTGTGGCGACCCAACGCGCTTCTGCTGTGCACTATTTCCTCGAGCTCTTCATGGGTGAACACGCTCTTCCCCATGAGCAGGTCTCCCTCCGCTACATGAAAGCGGAGAAACTGCCCCAGGCCTTGGCAGAGGGAAGTATCGATGCCTTCTCCATGCGTGAGCCCTATATCAGCCAAGCCAAAGCGTTGCTGGGTGACAAGGCAGTGGTGTTCTCCGTACCCGGCCTCTACCGGCAGATTGATATGGTGCTGATCACAGAAAAGATGCTCGTTGCCAACCCGGGTGTAGCAGCCCGGTTGCTACGTGCATTGAACAAGGCAGAACAATTCGTACATCAGCAACCTGATGATGCGGTTGCCATGGTCGCCCAGCGCTTGGGCGTGGAGAAGGATAAGATCCATGCCCTCTGGCCGACCCTGAAATTGCGTGTATCCCTGGAGCAGTTTCATCTGCTGTTGTTGGAGAGTGAAGCGCGCTGGGCGCTCAGAAACGGGCTTACCCAGGCAACTGAGATGCCTGATTTCATGGAGTATATAGATTTTACCGGGCTTCAAGAGGTGAATCCTGAAGCAATAACCATCTTTCGGTGAGATTGATCTATTCATGATAATCAGCAAGCCAATATTATGAAAATCAGGACCAGGGTTTGGATGATTATTATGGTCCCGGTCCTATTCGGGATCAGCGTCACGGCTCTCCAGCAGTGGATGGCCACGCGGGTCGATGCTGCTCTGGTCTATAACAGGCTGATCACTGAGATTACTCAGAACACTTCATCCCTCTATCATCTTGCGGCAGAATTTGTTCGCTACCCCCGGGAGAGCAGGGCAAGAAAACAGTGGCTGCTCAAACATGAGGAGCTGGCCGGCCTGATGTCCCATGCGGATACCGGCCAACAAGGGACGATTGAGCTCCTTGATAGGCTACAACAATCCCATGCCTCCTTATTGGAACTACAGCAGCGGTTTTTTATTGCCGAAAAAGCAACCCTGCATTCATCCGATCTAACGGAGCAGCAGCAGCGTATTGCCGATCAAATCTTCATGCTGACCCAGAACATGATTTCGGACGCATTGGCACTGGGCAGTTTTAGCGCTGATCAGGTGACGGCTATCCGTGACCTTCAGGATAGACTGATTATTCTCTTTACTCTGGTTCTTATCCTGCTGTTGAGTTTTTTCGGCATTATCATGGGCAGGCAGATCATCCGGCCCCTGGATAAGCTGAAGGAGGGCACTGAAGTTATCGGTGATGGCGCTCTTGACTACAGGGTGGGCCATATATCCAACGATGAGCTGGGCGACTTGGGCTTTGCCTTTGATCGGATGGCGGGACGTCTGCAGGCTACCCTGGCTTCTCGTGACCAGCTCAATACAGAAGTCGAAGAGAGAAGGCGAAATGAAGAGGCGCTACAGGCGAGTCGTAAGCGTCTGATGCACGCCGAGCATATCGCCCAGCTCGGAAGCTGGGATTGGGATATCGAGAGCGACAAGATCATCTGCTCGGAAGAGATGTTTATCGCTTTTGGTATTCCGCCTCAAACCCAAGATGTTACTTTTGATCAAATGTTGAGCTTCGTGCACCCGGAAGAGCAGGAAGCAGTTGAAGAGTGGATGAGAGAGGCGGCGAACAGGACCGGCGGAACAGGTCGTCATCAATTTCACATGGTGCGCCCCGACGGTACGGTACGGGTGATGCAGGTCGAGGGGGATGTGAGCGTTGATCCATCCACGGGTACCACGCACATGATGGGCACACTGCACGATATAACCGAGCGCTGGGAGATGGAGGATGCCCTGCGCGAAAGTGAGGCAAAGTACAGAAACCTGCTGGTGAACATCCCCCAGAAGGTATTCTACAAAGACCGGAACTCCATCTACATGGCAGTCAATCCCAGTTATGCAGCAGGTTTTGGCCGGAAGCCCGAAGAGTTTGTGGGCAAGGATGACTTTGTCTTCCATGACCCTGAATTTGCTGAGAGGTATCGAAGAGATGATCAGAAAATTATGCAGGGGGGGTGTGTTGTCGAAATGGATCAAGGTTATATCCTGGATGGAACGCAACATACCGTGCATATCGTCAAGGTGCCGGTGCGAGGTGAATCGGGCAAGGTGATCGGCATTTTGGGGGTGTTTTGGGATATCTCGGAACGCAAACAGATGGAGTCTGAACTCAATGAAACCCGCCAATATCTGCACAATGTGGTCGATTCCATGCCCTCCGTGCTTATTGGCCTGGATACCGACGGCCGTGTTACCCACTGGAATCCAGAGGCTGCTGTATTGAGTGCTATTCCCTCCTCTCAGGCCATAGGGCAGCCGATGGAACAGCTGTTGCCCCAGTTCGCAGCGCAGATGGCAGCGATCAAACAAGCGATCACCCAGAATAGCCCTCTCAAACTGCTGCGTGTGCTCAGGCAGGTTGGAAATGAAAAGAGATATCTGGATCTTGTGCTCTACCCCCTGACGGGTGAAGGACGGCAGGGTGCGGTGCTGCGTATCGATGATGTGACAGAGCGGGTGCGTATGGAGTCTACCATGGTGCAGACCGAGAAGATGATGTCGGTGGGTGGTTTGGCTGCCGGTATGGCTCATGAGCTGAACAATCCCCTGGGTGGTGTACTGCAGGGCTTGCAGAACGTCCAGCGCAGGTTCTCTCCGGAACTGGATAAAAACCTGGAGCTGGCCCGGGAGTTGGGGCTGGATCTGGAGAGGATGCAGGAGTACATGGAAGGACGTCAGATACGGCATTTTCTGGACGGTATCAGCGAAGCGGCCGGGCGCGCCGGCGACATCGTCAACAACATGCTGCAGTTCAGCCGCAAGGCAGAGATGGTGATGCAGTCCGAGGAGATCGTGCCACTGATCGAACGCACCTTGGAGCTGGCTTCGGTGGATTACGATCTAAAGAAGAAGTACGATTTTCGCAATATTGTGATCGAGCGTGACTATGATCCCGATGCCCCCCCTGTCTCCTGCATCGCCTCGGAAATTCAGCAAGTGTTGCTGAATCTGTTACGTAATGCGGCCCAAGCCATAAGCCTCCAGGAAGATCGTACCGATCAGGCCAGGATTGTACTGCGGACAGCCCTCAGGGAAGAGATGGTTCTGATCGAGGTGGAGGACAACGGCCCCGGCATGGATGAATCGGCCTGTCGGCGTGTATTCGAACCCTTCTTCACCACGCGCCCGCCGGGACAGGGTACCGGGCTGGGATTGTCTGTCTCCTATTTTATCGTCAACGATGAACACAATGGGAGGTTGAGTGTCCGTTCGATACCGGGTAAGGGCACAATATTTTCTATTCTTCTACCTGCGGGAGGTTGATGAATCGGGACATTTGGGAATAGCGGATATTCATAAGCTATCATTAAGGTCGAGGAGTTCAATGAATGAGATCGAAGCTCTATCTTCTGGTGGGGGCGCTACCCAGTTGGACTGGATCGATTAGCCTAGGGCCTGTTAACGCTAATTGAATGATGCCTGCTGAGGCCATTTTTTTGTTCAGCAAGGCAGAAGGAGTGCAGTGTATTGAACATACATAAACGACTGATAACGCCGCTGAGCGGAAAAATGGCCTCAGCCCTTCGGATTGCCCCTGAAAAAGCGCCACTCATCGTTGCCCGTTGCTTATTTGGAGTGACCAAACTACGCGCCTCACGCCTTGATGGGCATTTTTTCAGGGGCAACAGACACGACTCAATTAGTGTTAACAGGCCCTAGTATGCCCAAGAGACTCACACTGCTGGTCTGTGACTACTTCCACAGGGAGGTGGTGCGTGTTGTCGAGGAGGAGAAGTTCGGCAACGTGGACGTAGTTGCGTACACCGCCGATTGCGACCATCCGGCTGCTGTTGCCAAGACCCTGAGTCACTCCCTTGCTGAGCTGGGCGAGGGAGCAGATTCAGTGTGTGTTTTGGGTGGGCACTGCCTCTGTGAGCTTGACCAGAATATCTTATCCGAGGATGTTCGTTTTCACCCTATGGAACAGTGCTTTGAACTGTTTCTTGGACCAGAGCAGCTTGACTGTTACCTGAAGCAGGGGGTCCATATAGTGACGCCTGGGATGCTCAATAATTGGCAGGCACAGTATCAGAAGTGGGGCTTTGACGATGCTGACGCCAAGGCATTTTTCCTGGAGTCCACCAGTCGCCTGCTTCTGTTGGATACCGGGATCGATCCGGCTGTGGTTGAAAAGCTGGAAGCGTTTGCCGATAAGGCCGGATTACTCTGGGAACGGGTCAATGTGGGACTCGATTCTCTACGGCTGTTTCTCAGGGCGCTGGTTGCAGAGTGGCAGAGAGGAAAACAACAAAAAGAGCAAGATGGAGTGCTCCAGGAGAAAGAGCGGCAGCTGGCGGACTACGCCATGGTCAATGACCTGATCAGCGGTATTACTGCACTAACCGACGAGGTCTCAGTGGTGGAGCGGGTGTTGGAGCTTTTTACTATGTTCTGTGGTCCGGGACAGGTGATCTACCTGCCGCTATCGGATGAAGGTCCGGGAGAGATCGTTTTTACACCGCCATTTAGTACGGTTGACGATGCAGAGACTAAACGGCTTGCAGGTTTTTCGGCGCGTTATCAACTGGACGACCAGGGTGGTGGGTTTACCCTGGTTATCGAACGTCAGAGCGTGCGCTATGGTGTCGTATCTGTAAAAGATATCACCTTTCCCCAGTACCGCCAGCACTACCTCAATCTCTCTCTCAGTATCACCCCGGTTATCGCCCTGGCACTGAGCAATGCCCGTACCTACCAGAAACAGGTGGCTGCTGAGGAGCGGGTCAAGGGTTTGAATCAGCAGTTAAATCAGAAACTGATCACTGTCAATGCCCTTAATAAGGAGCTGGAGGCATTCACCTATTCGGTTTCTCATGATCTAAGAGCACCTCTGCGCAGCCTTGATGGATTCAGCCGGATGCTGGTGCGGGATTATCCCGACAGGTTGGACGACCGTGGTCAGCACTTATTGGAACGGGTGATGGTAAATGCCCAGCGTATGGGGCAGTTGATCGATGACATGCTGCGGCTGTCGCGCCTGACCCGGGGAGAGTTGACACTGGCGCAGGTGGACCTGAGTCAGATCGCTTCCGAGATGGCTGCCGATCTGCAACAGACGGCGGAAGAGCGGCAGGTTGAGTTTGTTATCGCCGATGGGTGCATAGCCCAATGTGATGCCGGGATGCTAACAATAGTTCTGGAGAACCTGCTGGGTAACGCCTTTAAGTATACCGGCAAGAGAGCACAGGCGATGATTGAGTTCGGTACAACAGACGTTGATGGCGAAGCTGCCTTCTTTGTCAGGGACAACGGCGCAGGTTTCGACATGGCCTATGCGGACAAGCTGTTCAGGCCTTTTCAGCGGCTGCACACTGATGAAGAGTTTCAGGGGACCGGCATTGGGTTGGCCACGGTACAGCGCATCATTCAACGCCACGGCGGTAAATTGTGGGGTGAGGGTAAGCTGGGCGAGGGTGCTGCTTTCTACTTCACCCTGTAACACCTGGTAAGGGTAAATATGACACAAAAGGTAAAGAAAATCGTCCTGCTGGTCGAAGATAACCCTGATGACCTTGAGTTGACACTCGATGCATTCAGGCAGCATGAGATGGATGATCAGATTCAGGTGGTACGCGACGGACAGGAAGCGCTCGACTGCCTCTTTGGCGAGGGTGATTATGAGCAGCAAGGGGCATTCTGTCCAAAGCTGACGTTGCTGGATCTTAATCTGCCAAAACTGAGCGGTCTTCAGGTACTTAAGCGGTTGCGTCAGGACCAAAGAACAAGAGTGTTGCCAGTAGTTGTTTTGACCTCTTCCTCTCAGGAGGAGGACCGATTGATCAGCTATAATTTAGGAGCCAACGGTTATGTGCGTAAACCGGTCAGCTACGAGGCGTTTATGGGGGCGGTGAAGGCCTTGAGGCTTTATTGGTTGGGTCTGAATGAACTACCGGGTGAAGGGATTGGAGAGTAATGGGCAGCCGACTCAACATTCTATTGGTCGAAGACTCGGAAGACGAGGCGTTACTACTGGAGGATGCCCTTCTCCAAGGTGGTTTTGCACCGATAATAGAGCGGGTGGAGACTGAGGCTGAGATGCGCTCGGCCCTGGAAGGTCAAGCGTGGGATCTTCTGCTTGTCGATTATGTATTGCCTCACTTCAGCGCGCCTGAGGCACTAGCCGTTTACCACTCACTGCTTCTGGAGATCCCCTTTATTGTGGTTTCAGGCCAAGTGAACGAGGAGAGTGCAGTCGGCATCATGCGTAGCGGCGCCCACGACTATATTTCCAAACAGAAGTTGGCACGTCTGATACCAGCTATAGAACGGGAGTTGGCTGAAGCCGAAAGCCGCTGGCAGCGACGACAGGCGGAAGACGAACTGGATCGACTGCGTCACTACCTCCAGAATGTCATCGACTCCATGCCGTCAGTATTGGTGGGTGTGGATGAAGAGGGTGTCATCACCCACTGGAACCGAGAGGCGGAACAGTACAGTGGTGTAGGCAGGGAGCAGGCGGCGGGGAGGGGCCTGGAGCAGGTGATACCGGTACTCTCGGAACAGATGGAGCGGGTGCGTACGGCTATCCGTGAAAATCAGGCCCAGTCGGTAGAGCGCCATATTCACGAGGTTGAAGGCGAGCACCGCTATGCAGACATCACGATTTTCCCGCTGGTAGCCAATGCTGCCGTCGGCGCTGTCATACGTTTCGATGACGTGACCGAAAGAGTGCGTATGGAAGAGATGATGATGCAGACCGAGAAGATGATGTCGGTGGGTGGTCTGGCCGCAGGCATGGCCCACGAGATCAACAACCCTTTGGGCGGTATGTTGCAGGGTATGCAGAATGTACGCAGGCGCCTCAGTCCGGAACTCCTAAAGAACCGTGAAGCTGCCAAGTCACTGGGGCTCGATCTAGACCTGGTGGACAAATATCTTCAGCAGCGGGAGGTCTACCATCTCATGGAGGGCATCGCTGAGGCCGGTCGGCGTGCCAGCGGTATTGTTGAAAATATGTTGAGTTTCAGCCGCAAGACCGAGCCGGGTTTCTCTGCCGTTGAGATGACATCGCTGGCAGATACGACGCTTGAGCTGGCCTCAGTGGACTATGATCTGAAGAAGCGATACGATTTTCGAAGGATTGAGGTGGTACGTGACTATGAGGCCGCTCTGCCGGCGGTGAGATGTGTGGTAACCGAGATTCAGCAGGTGCTACTCAACCTGCTGCGCAATGCAGCTCAAGCACTGTTCGCGAGGGTGGATAAGGAGGAAGTGGCGAGAATTCGGTTGGGTCTCCACAGAGAGGGCGGCATGGTGCGGATCGAGGTGGAGGACAACGGTGTGGGAATGACCGAGACGGCTCGGAACCGGGCCTTTGAGCCCTTTTTTACCACCCGTCCGCCAGGGGAAGGTACAGGGTTGGGACTCTCGGTCTCCTACTTCATTGTCTGCGATGAGCATGGAGGTGAAATGTTTGTTGATTCCATGCCTGATAAGGGTGCCAAGTTTATCATCAAGCTGCCGTTGTGGCAGGAGAGTGATTTGCGGGGCGAGGATCGATGGCCGGAACGATAAGATGATGCGCCACTTGACCAGTATTTTTGTGCTGCTGCTTCTCGCCTGCCTGTATCCCAATATGCAGGCCTTTGGGCAGCAGGCAGAGCGCCTGGTGGTCGCCATGCCGGGGGATTTCCCACCCCACTACCATGTGGACGAGAAACAGAAGCCGGGCGGCTTCGCCGTGGAGCTTCTGGATGAGGTCGCTCAAATAGCCGGGGTTCAACTGGAGTACCGTATATTCGACGGTTGGGCAGCTACCATGGAGGCGCTTAAAAACGGTGAGGCTGATCTTATACCCAATTTGGGAATTACTCCTCAGCGGGCGGAGTACGCCTCATTTACCGATCCGGTGGAGACCTTCGCTATCGGCCTCTTCGTGCGCGAAACAAACCAGCAGATCACTGGACTGAAAGACCTTGCCGGCAAGCGTGCCGCCGGTGTGGTGCAGAACGTGGGCCTCAGGCTGCTCAAGGCCGCAGAGAATATCGAGGTCGTCACTTACGATGCCCATGAGCATGCGCTGTTCGCCCTGTTGGCGGGTGAAGTGGAGGCCCTCGCATTTCCCATACCTGTGGCCTGGAAGAGCGCGAGAGGGGCGGGTGTGGACGGGCTGATCAAGCAGGTCGGGTCGCCACTGAAAGAGATCAAGCGGGCGATTGCTGTACGTAAGGGTGATGATGCACTGCTCGCCGGCATGAATGCCGCCGTAAAGCAGTTTGTCGGCAGCACAACCTATGCAGAGATCTACAGCCGCTGGTTCGGTACTCCTGAACCCTACTGGACGGTACAGCGCGTTCTGTGGGTGGGTGGCGGTGGCGGTGGCTTGCTGCTGTTTGTGGTCGTCATCGCCATGACCTACTGGCGCTACCGTGCCACGGTGGTGCTCTACCGGGATCTGAAGGCAAGCATGGAGGATAGGGACAAGGCTCAGCAGGCACTGCAGCAGTTGAATGTAGATCTGGAGTCGCGGGTCGACCAGCGCACCGTGGAGCTGCAACAGGAGATCCATGAGCGCAAGCAGACTGAGGAGCTTCTGAGAAGCAGTGAGAAAAGTCTGGAAAAGGCCCAGCGAATCGCCAATCTGGGTAACTGGGAGTGGGATATACCGAGCGGCGGCCTCACTTGGTCTGACGAAATCTACCGTATTTTCGGTCTCCAGCCCGGAGAGTTTGCCGCCTCCTATGAGGCGTTTCTGGAGACGATCCATCCGGAAGACCGGGATAAAGTTATCGAGGCTGTCGATAGAGCAGTGAAGGGTATTGCACCCTACTTGATTGAGCACAGAGTGATCCGCCCTGATGGTGAAGTGCGGTATGTTCAAGAGCAGGGGGAGGTGAGTAGGGGTGACTCCGGTAAACCTCTGCGTATGCTTGGTGTGGTGCATGATGTCACCGAGCGTAAACGTATGGAGTCCACCATGGTGCAGACTGAGAAGATGATGTCGGTGGGCGGCTTGGCTGCGGGAATGGCTCACGAACTGAACAATCCACTCGGAGGTATTCTGCAGGGGCTGCAAAATATCAAACGCAGACTCTCTCCTGAGCTGGATAAAAATCTCGAGGTGGCCTCGCAACTGGGCCTGGATCTGGAACTGGTTCAGAACTACACGGCGCAACGCCAGATCGATAGTTTTATGACAGGTATGGCCGAGGCGGGTGAGCGTGCCAGCGCGATCGTGCGTAATATGCTGCAGTTCAGCCGCAGGTCGGAGATGGTGAAGAGTGAAGAGGATATCGCGCAACTGATAGAGCAGACTCTGGAACTGGCGGCGGTGGACTACAGCCTCAAAAAACGTTTCGATTTCAGGGATATTGAGATTGTCAGAGAGTTTGAGTCCGGGGGGGTGGCAGTGAAGTGTATTGCCTCCGAGATCCAGCAGGTGCTGCTGAATTTGCTGCGCAATGCGGCACAGTCGTTCGGTGAAAAGCCTAAAGAGGCTACTCCCAGGATCACTCTGCGTGTCCGCTTGGAGAGAGAGATGTTGCTCCTTGAGGTGGAGGATAATGGTCCGGGTATGGATGAGGCGACTCGCAAAAGGATTTTTGAACCCTTCTTTACTACCCGGCCACCGGGTGAGGGGACAGGGCTTGGACTGTCGGTCTCCTACTTTATTATCTGTGATGAGCATGGTGGCCTGATGGAAGTGGAGTCTGCTCCGGGAGAGGGCAGCAGATTCATTATTGGCCTACCCTTAAGCTAAGGATCTTCTGATTAAGAGGTTAACCCAAGCATGCGTATAGGAAGAGCATTGTATAAACAGAGAAGAGGTTATCCCTATGTCCCTAATACTCGTGGTTGATGACGAGGAATCTGTACTGCTTAACCTCGTGGCCTATGTTGAGGATGAGGGCTATGAAGTGGTTTCCGCCTCCAATGGTGAGAAGGCGCTTGAACTGATTGCTGAGCGCAAGCCTGATCTTGGCATCATGGATATGCGCCTGCCGGGAATGGACGGCAATG
This sequence comes from Candidatus Sedimenticola sp. (ex Thyasira tokunagai), assembly GCA_037318855.1. GTDB lineage: Bacteria > Pseudomonadota > Gammaproteobacteria > Chromatiales > Chromatiaceae > Vondammii. The sequence goes on from CP134874.1 coordinate 759,043, forward strand.
AATTGATAGTGAAGGCCCATCAAGCCCATCCACAAATGAAATTTATTGTGCACACAGGCTCGGCGGATTATGCAGTACCGGCTGAGCTGGAACGGATCGGCTTGGGAGAAGGAAGTGTATTCAAAAAGCCAGTATCTGATATGGCTGTTTTCACCGAGGCCATTAATCGTTTGCTGGCTGAGTGATGTCACCGGTAATTTGACAAGAAGAGAGAGGTTCGATGGGTGAATCGAATAACAGCACCATACTGGTAGTGGATGATGATCCGGTACTGCGCGAAAGTGTAGCCGCCTACCTTGAAGACAGTGATTTTGAGGTGGTTCAGTCGACCAATGGCCGTGACGGGCTGGAGGTGTTTACCTCCCAGTTGCCGGACCTCGTACTGCTGGATCTACGTATGCCGGTGATGGATGGTATAGACGCCCTGCCCATGATGGTGGAAGCGAGACCGGATACGCCTGTGATCATTGTTTCCGGTATGGGTACTCTGGATGATGCCATCGAGGCACTGCGCTTGGGAGCTTGGGATTTCATCACCAAACCGGTGCACGATTTGGCTTTTCTCGAACACTCGGTAAGGCGGGCGCTGGAGCGTGCAGAACTGATCAAGGAGAATAGACGTTACAGTGAGCACCTTGAGGATGAGGTGAACCTGCGAACCGAGGAACTGGCCAACCGAAACGATGAACTGGAGCAGAGCCGGCGGGTGATTCAACAGGCTGCACTCGATTGGGATGATGCTTTTAACGCGGTGCAGGATCCTCTCTTTATTCATGACGGTCAGCTACGCATCGTCAACGCCAATCGTGCCTATTTCGAACGTGCCGGCCTGACTCACGAGGAGGCAGTCGGCAGGATTTACTGGGAGCTGTTCCCAAAACTGGATGGGCCGATACCCGGGTGTAAAGAGGCGTTGGTAACAAAAAAGGCTGCGAAATCCAGCGAAATCACGGTGAGCTCGGGGGAGGTCTTTCTCTCACGCTCTTATACCATTCTCAATCCGGACAGCAGCTACAAGCATTCGCTTCACATTCTGCAGGACATCACCGAGCGCAAGTGGGCCCAGGAGGCGCTACGCGCCAGCGAGGAGCGTTACCGCCTGATCTTCGAACAGGGTGGTGATTCTATTTTGCTCATTGATCCAAGGAGTGGCGATATACTCGATTTCAATGAGCAGGCCTACAAAACCCTGGGCTATACCAAGGTGGAGTTCGCCAGCCTGAAGGTTGCCGATTTTGAAGAAAATGAGCTACAGGAAGAGGTGCAACATCATTTCGATCTGATATTGCAGACGGGTGGAGACGTTTTTGTTACAAGGCACAGAACCAAGGGGGGTGATCTGCGTGATGTTCAGGTTACTGCCAGAAAGATCATGCTGGGTGGCAACCCTTATATCCAGGCGATCTTTACCGACTTTACCGAGCGTAAGCGGGCTGAAGAGGAGCGCCGTAAGGGTATTGAACGACTGCACGGAGTTCTGGTCAAGACCATTCAGGCTATCGCTCTCACCGTTGAAAAGCGTGACCCGTACACCGCCGGTCACCAAGAGCGGGTTGCAGAACTGGCTGCAGCAATAGCTGGAGAAATGGGACTGGAAGATGAAAGGGTGGAAGGCATACGCATGGGTGCCATGATTCATGATATCGGCAAGGTCTATGTGCCGGGTGAGTTTCTCAATCGCCCTGGTAAGCTCACTGAGGATGAGTTCTCCATTATCAAGAGTCACGCCCAGGTGGGCTACGATATCGTCAAGGACATCGATTTTTCCTGGCCGGTGCCCCTGATGATTTTGCAACACCACGAGCGTTTGGATGGATCCGGCTATCCCAACGGATTGAAAGGGGATGAGATTATCCTGGAAGCACGGATCATGGCCGTAGCTGATGTGGTCGAGGCAATCTCTTCCCATCGCCCCTACCGTCCCGGCCTGGGTATGGATGTGGCACTGGGTGAGATTACGGATTTCCGTGGTTCACATTATGCCCCCGATGTAGTGGATGCCTGCCTGCGCCTATTCAATGAGAAGGGCTATGTGATTGAGCATTGATCAGAAACTTTTGTAACTATTCAGCTCACCCCTGTGCGTCTCCATGACTACGTTAAAAAATCATCATTTACACTTGTAAACTCATATTTTTCGCCTTGTCCTGGAGACGCACAGGGGCAATCTGAACAGTTACAACATTATGCTGAATAGTTACAAACGTTCCGAAATTTTGTAGTTTATTTCACAAGGAAATCTACCTCTGTTTACCCTGAAGAGTGGGGTAATTGGGTAACTACTGGAACTCCCCTGTGGCTACAGGGATTTTTAGGGTAAAGCGGCTTCCTTTACCCGGCGCGGACTCCACACTTATTTCACCGGCATGTTCGTCATGCACTATATAGTAGGAGACGGATAGCCCCAAACCTGTCCCTTTGCCAGGTGGTTTTGTGGTGAAAAATGGCTCGAATACACGTCTGCGTATCTCTTCATCCATGCCTGGCCCATTGTCTGCCACCTGGATACACACCATGTTCTTCTCAAGCCATGCGCTTAGGCTGATGCGGTGCTCTTTATATATGTCAGGCAGCTCATGCATTGCCTGTGCAGCGTTGCGCACAAGATTCAGGAGTACCTGCTGGATCTCTCCTGCGATACAGTACAGCTTAGGCAAACCACTCTGGTAATCACGCTCTATGATGATACTGCGGAAGTCGTACTTCCTTTTCATATCGTAATCCATAGCAGCCAGCTCTATGGTCCTGTCGATCAGTGCAACCGGATCGACGCTCTCAAAACCACTTTCAGCTTTGCGACTGAAGTGAAGCATATTGTTGACGATATCACCGGCACGCTTTCCAGACCGGGATATGCCGTCCATAAAGCTGAATATTTCCCGTTTTTCCAGATAGTGTTGCAAGCTGTTGATGTCGATGCCAAGTTCGGTGGCAATCTGTACATTTTTATTCAGTTCCGGTGAAAGTCTGCGGCGGATATTCTGAAGGCCCTGCATCATCCCGCCCAATGGATTGTTGATCTCGTGAGCCATACCGGCTGCCAGCCCCCCCACCGAAAGCATTTTCTCGGTCTGCACCATCATATCTTCCATACGTGTTCGATCGGTCACGTCATCGATACGAATCATCGCTCCTTCACTGCCGACGGTGGTCAGTGGATAGATCGCCGCCTCGGCAAAATGGCTTTCCCCTCGTCTTATGTAGGCGAATTTTTCTATTTTTACTGCTTGGCCACTGGTTATTGCATACCCAATTGTTTTTACAGTATCTGGGATCATCGGCAGCAGTTCACCGATAGGTCTGCCCATGGCCTGGGTTGCGGTGATGCCGGTATCCTCTTCTGCATGCAGGTTCCAGTGAACCACATTACCGGTACTGTCCACGCCCGCCAGGATCGAGGGCATTGCATTGAACACATTCTGTAGGTAATTACGCAGGTCACCGCTCTCCTCTTCCGCATGCCGCCGTTCGGTGATATCACGCACTATGGCGACGAAACGTGGTGCCTGATCAGGCGTTGAGATATATTGCAGGAAAACCTCCACCGGTAACTCTGTTCCATTTTTGCGCCTGTGTATGGTTTCGAATGTCGTTGCATGTTCCGGGCCTTGAATCAGTGCTTCGGATATCGACCTGAATTGATACTCATCAAACTCCGGTTTTATATCGAGCGGTGTCATCTGTAACAGCTCTTCAAAGCTGTAGTTGACCTGTTCCATGGCACCACGATTCACATAAAAGAATTTAAGTGTTTGGGGGTCGAACATAAAGATGCAGTCCAGCGTCTGATCGAGGGTGAATTTAAAGCGGCTCAACGCATTCTGGGCGTGTATCCGTTCTGTGATCTCCTTGTTCAATTCATCCCTGGAGGCAAGTGTCTTTTGTAAGCGTGTGGCCATTCTGTCAAATGAGTTGGCCACCGCGCCGAATTCATCCCGCTGTTGGATATCAATACGGTGGTTGAGGTTCCCGTTACCTATGGTTTGTGCACCTCTCTTCAGTTTAGTGAGTGGGTCTGTGATGGATCGAGACAATAGGATACCCAGGAGGGCTGCCAACAGCAGTGCAACTACGGCGAGTCCAATGGACACTGTGCGTATAATTTCTAGTGGTTCGAACGCAACTCGCTTATCCTGCTCTGATATCACGTGCCAGGATAGGGTTTGAAATTTCTCACCCCTGATCCCTTTCAGGGCGCCGCTGGCTATTCTTGCGCTGAATCTGTGCCCTACCGGCGCGTGAGCACCCAGGTAACCGGAGTCTCCGTGAGAGTCTTCCCACCAGCCGCCGGCACTCGTGGAGGTTATCTCCTCTTCATGCCCGATCAGTCCGTTCTCCATGGCAGGGTTTGAGCTGACGATAAGCCCACCCGTGGAGCGTACAAGCCCGATTATCTGCTCTGTTTTGGCTGTCTTCTTTGTAACGATTTCAAGGATGCTCTTTACCTTGTAGTTGATCTTGAATACGCCGATGGTTTCGCTGCCGTCACGGACAGGGACTGTCACACCGACGACGATCGATTTTACCGTCTCGTCATAACCCCGGTCATCGAAAAAGGCGCCGCGCTCTCCAATCTTACTCCCCGCCTGCCACCAGTATTCATCCGCCTGGTAGAAATCCGACAGGGTTTTTGTCATGGCTAAAGTTGCACCCAGCCGGTTGGTTACGAACATCTCTCCATACTCATCCGGTCGACGTTGCTGTATTTTTTTGAGGGTGCTGGAGAGCGTATTGCCGAATATTTCTCGGGCTTTGTCGGTTATCCCCTTGTTAGTGATCCAGGCTTTGTCATGGCGTAATATATGTGACATCACCTCTTCACGGTCTCTCTCTGAGTATTGCCGGTTAGATGCCTGAACAGCGGCTATGACGGCAGGGTGCTGGGCCAGCAGCCTGGTCTCATTGATGCGGTCATCGAGAATGCGGGTGATTGCGTCGGCCTTCTCCAGGGTAACCAGCATGTTGTGCCGAGCAATGATCTGTTTAAGAGCCTCCTCTCCAATATATGCGGTCAGGAGTGGTAATCCCCCCATTTATAGTGGCGCTCAAAAGTAGCAGTTATGCGGCCTGAGCCAACTTCTGTGCTGGTGTTATTCCTCCCAGCGCCATATGGGGTCTTTCATTATTGTAACGCCATAGCCATTGGGTCGCAGTATCTTGTGCATGGACGATGGATTCGAATAGATGTTGATCCAGCCATTCGTGCCTCACGGTACGATTGAATCGCTCCACATAAGCGTTTTGCTGAGGATTGCCTGGTTGAATGTAATGGAGGACAATTTTTCTTTTGGCGGCCCATTCCACAAGCTGATGGCTGATGTATTCAGGGCCATTGTCACAACGTATTGCCCTGGGTTCCCCACGCCACTCAATGATTCGTTCCAGTGAGCGTATCACTCGAAGTGCGGGTAACGATAAGTCCACCTCAATGCCCAGCCCTTCACGGTTGTAGTCATCGATTACATTGAAAGTGCGGAAGCTGCGACCATCATTCAGCCGGTCATGCATGAAGTCCATCGACCACATGTCATTGATCTGCCGGGGTACTGACAGTTCATCCGGCCTGTCCCGCTTGAGGCGGCGTTTTGGTTTGATTCGCAGGTTCAGCTCAAGCTCCCGGTATATCCGGTATACGCGCTTGTGATTGTAGCCGTAGCCTTTCACATTGCGTAGATACAGGAAACAGAGGCCGAAACCCCATGTGCGGTTAGTCGTTGTCAGGCGCAGCAGCCAATCTGCTATGTACGCATTATCACCGGACAGCTTTGCCTGGTAACGGTAACAGGTCTCGCTGATGCTGAAGGCCTGGCAGACGAGGCGAATAGAGGCGTGGCGTTCTTCTACCGCACGTTTGGCCATCTCTTTTCGTCGAGATGGCTTCACCACTTTTTTCAAGGGCTTCCTGAACAATCTCAGCCTTCAGTCGCTCTTCGGCATACATCTTTTTTAGGCGCCGGTTCTCTTCTTCCAGCTCTTTCATCCGCTTCATCATGGAGACGTCCATGCCACCATATTTGGAGCGCCAATTGTAGAAAGTGGCATCACTCATACCATGCTTTCGGCAGAGTTCGGCAACCGGTATACCGCTTTCAGCCTCTTTCAGGATACTGATGATCTGTGACTCGCTGTAGCGTGATCTCTTCATGTAGATTCTCCTTGAACCTCTATATTGGAAAATTCTACTTATAAACGCCACTATTTCTCGGGGGGATTACCGAGTGATATCAATGCCAAGGGCAGTAGTGACAGCAGTATTAGCGCGAAATAGATTCTCTTTTTTATTGACATCAACTAACCCCAATATTTCACAAAATAAAAGGCAGAATCCTCGTATATTCGATATAATTCAGTTACTTACACTGTAATCGAAAAGGATTCTGCCTGTGACAAACTGTAACCAAACTGTTCTGGAATTTCCAGTCCTTAAACGCCGCAAGGTACAGGCCGAATTTAGCGGCGGCGACATTACTTCAGATGGGGGTGTGCTTCTACTGAGACAGATCGACAGGCGACTCGGTTTAATGAAAGCGGTTGATGCCGTCATTCCAGATCCGCGAAATCCTGATTACATCACTCACTCCCAACTGAGCCTGCTACGACAACGTGTTTACGGTCTAGGCTTGGGCTATGAAGACCTCAACGATCACAAAACCCTGCGTAATGATCCTGCTTTGCAGACGGCTGTCGACCGGGAACAGAAATTGGGTAGTCAGTCTACCCTCTGTCGGCTTGAGGGCCGTACTGGAAGAAAGGCGGCAGTCGATATCCATAGGGTGTTGATCGACCAATTCATCGCTTCTTTTGACTCTCCTCCCGATGAGTTGATCCTGGACTTTGATGCCACCGATGATCAAGTTCATGGTATGCAGGAGGGACGCTTTTTCCATGGCTATTATGACCACTACTGTTTTCTTCCCCTCTATGTCTTTTGTGGTGATCAATTGCTCATCAGCTACCTGAGGCCCAGCAATGTTGACGGGGCGAAACATACATGGGCGATTCTGGCGTTACTGACGAAACGGCTGCGCCAGGAATGGCCCGATGTTCAGATCATCTTCCGAGGAGACTCCGGGTTCTGTCGCCATAGAATGCTGGACTGGTGTGAACGCCGTGGTGTGAAGTACATCATTGGTATTGCCCGCAATAAGCGGCTGGAGCAGATGATTGAACCGGGTATGCAGATTGTTGAACAACTTGTCGAACTGACTGGCGAGAAACAGCGGGAGTTCTTCCGGTTGCACTATGCCGCCAAGAGTTGGAAACATACTCGCCAGGTCATTGCTAAGCTGGAGGTCACAGACAAGGGGCGCAATCCACGTTTCATCGTCACCAATCTGGAAGGTGACAAGCAGGCACTCTACGATGATCTCTACTGTGCCCGTGGCGAGATGGAGAACCGGATTAAAGAGCAGCAGATGGGGCTCTTTGCAGATCGTACCAGTGCCCACTATTGGTGGGCGAATCAGTTCCGGTTACTCCTCTCCAGCCTGGCTTATGTGCTGATGGAGAGTATCCGCCGGTTGGCGCTCAAGGGCACAGAACTGGCGAGAGGCCAAGTAGGCACGCTTCGGATCAAGTTGTTAAAGATCGGTGCAGTTATGCTGCGCAATACGCGCCGTATCCGCTTCCTGCTCTCCAGCGCTTACCCTTATCAGGATCTCTTCGCCTTGGTGGTTGCTCGTCTGCGACCCGGATAGTTCTCAAGGAGTGCCGCCCCGGCACGATGATAAACAATGGGGGTAAGGGGGAGGTGTGCTTTGATTGTCAGAAAACCACCTTCGATAAGATATACATTCCTATCTTGCTTCTGACTTGCTTAGTATGGGTTAAAAAGCATCGAATCGAATGCTGGGTGAAACATGCGGGCTAACCCCAAGCATGCCCCCTGTTTACTTGAGTGTAGATCTTTTTATCGGAGGTGTGGTTGAGATGGTGCAGATTAGACTTTGTTGGTGTGTGGGTTTGAATTAGTAGTTTAATCGTCAGCGAAAAGTTGGCTGGAAATTCTCAAAGAGATACTCTCTGTCATATTAGAGAACGAACCCAGTTAGTCATGGAGTTTGTTGTGAATAGTTACGTCATAGTGCCGAATAGATACATTGGCTATTAATTTAGTAACTGTTCAGTATCTTTTGATAACCCCCGTCAGTTTTCAGGTCATCCAAAGCCTGTTGCCATTTTTGTATAATCTTATCATCCGTGTTTTTGTTGAATGCATAGTAGAGCTCTCCCTCTTTCAAGGTATAAACGGCTTCATATTTGTCTGGATCATATCCATGTATCTTTGCGCCGTATTTTATAACATTGAGCTCGTAAGCAAAAAGATCGATTCGGTTGTTCTCCATTTTTTTGAATGACAGGTCGATTACATTTTTTCCGCTGATCGATTGTATATTTCTCTTGTTAACACCCTTTTCCAGTAGGAGTTGCTCGCCGATATCTTTTAAGACCACACCTATCTGATAGTTATTGAGATCTTGAATACCATTAACTTTTACCTGATTACCCACCAGGCTCAGCTATTGAGCCTGTGGTGGCCGCATAATGGAACCCTCTGAATATACGAGGGTTTCCATCATGCTAAAAAATACTATCCAGTTTCAAAAAGGGCTTGGTTTGCACGAATTTCTGGAAAAATATGGTACCGATACTCAATGCAGCCAAGCGCTGCATCGACTTCGCTGGCCAAGTGGATATGTTTGCCCAGAGTGCGGTAACGCAACGTGCTGCGAACTCAAAAGCCGCAAGATATACCAGTGTCATAAATGTCATCACCAGACATCGCTTACTGCGGGTACCATTTTTCATGGCACAAAGTTGCCTTTGAAGAAATGGTTTCTGGCCATCTATTTGCTGACCCAGCGTAAAAAGAGCACCTCTGCCTTGCAACTGTCTCGTGAGATTGGAGTGAACTACAACACTGCGTGGAAGCTCAAGCACAAACTGATGCAGGTAATGATGGAACGCCAGGGTAAGAAAAAGCTGACTGGCCGCATTGAAATGGATGATGCATATATTGGCGGTGAAAAACCTGGTAAGCGTGGACGAGGCTCCCGCAACAAAATCCCTTTCGTAGCCGCCGTTGAGACGACGCAGGACGGCAGGCCTTTGAAAATTCATCTGCGTCGTGTGCGTGGTTTTCGTAGTGCAGAAATTGCTCGATATGCCAAGTCCAGTCTGGTTTCTGGTAGCACTGTATTCTCTGATGGTCTCTGCTGCTTCAGAGCTGTCACTGATGCTGAATGCGATCATGTGGCCATTGTGACTGGTGGCGGTCGAAAAAGCGCACAGAGCTCCACCTTCAAGTGGGTGAACACCATGCTTGGCAACGTCAAGAATTCTTTGCAGGGAACTTTTCATGCTATACGAAAAAAACATGTACCTCGTTATCTTGCCGAATTCGAATATCGGTTTAATCGTCGCTTCAATCTTCCAGAAATGATTGAGCGATTGCTCTTTGTTGCGTTGCGTACACCACCAATGCCTTATCGCTTCTTGAGAATGGCTGAGGTTTATGGGTAATCGGGAACTTTTATATTCTTCTCTTTAAGAGCCAATAGTACTATGGTGGTCTTTGCTATGGGTCCAACCCACTTAAATAGATTCTCTCTCTTCTCTGTTCTGGTAGTGGAAAAAACCATTGTATTTTTCTTGGTTTTTGCAAGCGAGTAACCCCTTGACCAGCTTGCGAAGTTCACATTTTCCTTGGTTTTTTTTGAGCCTATTCTTTTTAATATCACTGCCAATATATCGACGGATAGACCGGTTAGCCTGTGATTTTCGATCATGTTGTAGGGGGGGTAGTCTTCTGTATATATTTCTACCTCTTGTGTCGCCTGCAGAGCTGAGCTGAACAGCACGAGAAGCAGCAGTTTTACAGCGCTCGTGACCTTCATATCCAGCATCCTATTTTTCCTGCTTTACAACGGCATCCAGTGCCTCTTGCATGCTGGTTACAACCGTATCGTCGGTATCTTTCTGAAGGGCGATGTAGAGCATTGACTCCTCAAGCAGATACAGAACTTCGTAATCATCTGAGTTCTCGCCAATCTCCATCAGATTCCACAGCGCCACCTGGGACTCGTAGGCCCACATGTCGATGCGTCCGGATGCGAGCATTTTCGCCGTGCTGACTGACGAGTTGGTCAAGTGGATGTTGCTGGAGCTGAGGCCATTTTTCTTCAGTAGCAGTTCTCCAATATCGTCACGAATTGCGCCGATCTTGTACTTGTTCAAATCCGTAAAATTGTCGATTTTTGCTCTCAGGCTCTTTTTGGCAATCACGGCAATGGTGGTGGGGGTGATGGGACCAACCCACTTGAACATGTTTTCCCTGCTCTTGGTCCGTGTCATCACAAACAGTACCGTGTTTTTCTTATCCTGCGCCAGCCGGTAGGCCCTTGCCCAAGGCAGTAGCTGGATGTCATTCACCGTCTTGGATGATCCGGCCCGCTTAAATATCCTGAGCATCAGACCGATGGATATACCCTGGAGCTTACCGTCCTTACTGTAGTTGTAAGGTGCATAGTTTTCGGTTAGGAAAGTCAGATTTTTGAAAGGGTCCGCCATCACGTTGGCTGAGCTAAACAGGATTCCAACCAGGAGTGATGCGAGGATGCCGAGAGAGTGTAGGTTTTTCATTTTAGGTCTCTGCCGTTTCTATGCTTGTACCCCAATACTAGACAAATCTTTGGCGATTTGGAGGTTTTTGTAAAAACGTAGGTTATATGTTTAATTGTGATTTGTTGTTATCACTCATAAACATGATCGAACGTGTTGAAAATAGTACTTTATTGCTGCTAATGTCGGTGTTTTGAGATTTTAATTAATGGCTACCCGGATCAAGATTATTCTCCTATGATTTAAGTTAATCCTGTAGCTGACGACTACCTTGTAGGAAGCGCATGGATGTGGCGCTAAGGTTGGGGTATGTTTAAAAAATAATTTCCAATTCTCTTAGCAGTCAGAACCATGGATAGATGGTTGTTCGGACTCTCGGAATGATGATACGAAGCCTTAAAGTAAAACTGAATCTGAGCTTTGTTGTGATAGTCACACTGGTGCTGACACTGTCAGGCGGGTATGGCTATTTCCAACAGCAGGGGCAACTGACCGCTACCTACCAGCGACAAATCGACAATGCTCTGGATCGCATGGAAGCGAGTCTTTCTGAACCTCTATGGAATTTCGATGAAGGTGTGGTCAAACAGATCGTTCAATCCGAGTTAGCTGATAATGGTATCCACGCCATACTGGTTTTTAGCTCAGAAGAGATCCTGATAGCGGGTTTCAGCAAGGGCGATGAGCAACAGCTTGTTGAGCTTGAGGCGCCGCCATCCAGTGAATCTGAAAAAATCCATAGGCCGTTACACTATGGTGATGGTGACTCACGGAAGGTCATTGGTCAGGTTGAGTTGTATCCTGATCACACGGAGATGGAGCAGACGCTCAGGGAGCTTGTCATTTTTTCCCTGCTGGAGATAGTTCTACTTGATCTGGTTATTCTTGTGGCACTCTCATGGCTGCTCTCCCGGTTTGTCCTTGAACCCATACGAAAAGTGGCTGATGGCATACGTGGAGTGGCAGAGGGAGATGGTGATTTAACGCAGCGGTTAGCTGCTGAAAGTCAGGATGAGCTTGGGGATCTGAGTGATTGGTTTGATGCTGTAATGGATAAGCTGCAGATGGCGATGCTCGATCTCTCCGAGAATGCAGGCCGCCTGACCGAGACAGCCAAGCAAGCCACGACTTTGATTGAGAGAACTACAGAAGGGGTTGAAGAACAGCGGGGGAAGAGTGAGATGGTTGCCACGGCGGTTAACCAGGTCTCAGCCACAGTTCACGAGATTGCTAAAAATGCGACAGAAGCGTCTGATGCAGCAGACGAGGCCCAGGATAATGTAGGAAATGGGCTGCAAGTCGTGAATCAAACCATCGAATCGATCAACAACCTCTCCATGGAGATTGATGAGACCGGTCGAGTAATTCAGCGTGTTGCCGAAGAGAGTAATAAAATCACCTCAATACTGAGTGTGATTCGTGCGATTGCCGATCAGACCAATCTCCTGGCACTGAATGCTGCGATTGAATCGGCTCGAGCAGGTGAGATGGGGCGTGGTTTTGCTGTGGTTGCTGATGAGGTGAGGACGCTGGCCCAACGTACACAGCAATCCACCGAAGAGATTCAGTCAATGATTGAGTCATTGGAGGCAGGTATTGGCGAGGCGGTGGAGGTGACGGTCAAGGGTCGGCAGTTGACCGATGAGGTCATTGGAAAAGCGAATAAGGCCGGGGAGTCCCTGCAGGATATCAATGGCTCAGTGAGTTTGATTACCGGTCTGGCTGCACAAATTGCGACAGCCACTGAAGAGCAGAGCGCGGTAACCAACGAGGTGGCTGAAAATGTTACCGATATACGGGACATTGCTGAGAGTACGGCTCTTGGCATCAGTGAATCGCAACTGGGAAAGGATGAGCTCTATACTCTGGCCAAAAATTTAGAGGATGTGGTTAAAAAGTTCAGTACTTGATGTTGAGTGCCGGTCACCGGGTTTTACCCGTCGATGATTTTGAACTCTGTCTCACCGCTCGTCTTATCGATACGGATCTCCATCTCGCAATTGGCGCTTGCCGTCAAGGGGTCATCACCACAGCTACAGCCGCCAATCACTTCACTGAAAAATACACCGACTCTGGCGCGGATACTTCGGCCTTCGTCTGTGGCGCCCAGAACGGTGATCGCAACGTCGCTATCATCAACAATACCTCCCTGAGTAGTTGCAAGGTGCAGCGGTAGGGTGCCGGATTTCAGGTTTGTCAGTTCATCTTTGAGGGTTTGATTGAATGATTCGGATTGCCAGTCGCGTAGGGTATTGGTGAGTTTGGTCACTGTATATTGCCTGTAAACAGTCGGATGCTGCGTTGAATAGTAAGCAATCTTACCTCTTCATTCCAATAATCTTCGGTCGCTATATTTTATGAGTGGTTATTATCATCAACGGATGGGTGGTAACTCCTGGGATCTGCCTCTGGGAAAAATCGTCTGTGTCGGGCGTAACTATGCAGACCATGCAAAAGAGCTGAATAACCCTATACCCAAGCAGCCGTTACTCTTTATCAAGCCTGCAACAGCAGCCGTCTCTATGGCTCAACCTATCGCCATTCCCCATGGCTTTGGTGAGTGTCACCATGAACTTGAGATGGCGGTGCTGGTGGGGCGCAAGCTGAAAGATGCTGAGCCTGCAGGTATAGCGACTGCAATTGCCGCCATTGGCCTGGGGCTGGATCTGACACTGCGTGATGTTCAGTCCCAGCTAAAAGAGAAGAGGCATCCGTGGGAGCGGGCGAAGGGTTTTGACGCTTCCTGTCCGCTCTCTGAATTTGTTGAGGCCGACGGTGTTGACTTGGCCTGCCTGTCGCTACAGCTCTACCGTAATGAGCTACTGCAACAGTCAGGCAGCACCCAGGATATGCTTTTCCCAGTGGCTGATCTGCTGGCTGATATCAGTCGCGTCTTTACCCTGCTACCGGGGGATGTAGTAATGACCGGCACTCCCGCCGGCGTCGGCCCCTTGCATTCAGGTGATCGGCTGCGTGCGGAGCTCGGTAGTCTGCTATCGGTGGGTGCGCGGGTGGTGTGACCCCGGCCTCTTTGCTTTCCGCTGTTTATCGGACGACACCAACCTTGATGCGACTCAGTTCCCACCGTAGAGGCTGACCCCCGCCACTGCGAAATCCCCACTGTTGTTGGTAATGGCAAACTGCTTGAACGGGTAGCGGAATGAGTGGTCACGGGCACGGATCACCCGGTTGCCATCCAGCAGTACCTCAATTTGGCCATTGGCATCACGCCGCCACTGAAGTTGGTGGCTGTTGCCGTCACCGATGTCGTCGATATCGACTCTGTCGATGACGCCGGTGCGGCCGCTGCGCCGGCTCAGCAGTTCCAGTGATGCTCTGCGGCCGGTGTAGAGTACCAGCCGGTAACCCGAGTTGCCCTCCGCACCCTGATAGAGGCCAAACTCAATCTCTCCCTCTTCAGATGGGGCGTTGTGAACCGACAGTTCCAGTTCGGCAGCGAAGACACTGGGGACCGCTACCGGTAGTTGGATCTCTGCAGATTGGTAGCGATCTACCGCCGCAGGCGGGGGAGTGGCCTGCTGCTGTCGATCTCGCTTCTGCAGTGCGCCTTGGAGTAGTGCGCCCAGCAGTGCCTTGCCGATATCCTCTTTCTCTCTTCGCTGTTGCGGCTGTTCAGGCTTCGGCTCAGCAACTTGTTGCTGACGGCTGCGGGAGCGAAGTCCCAAGCGCCCATCCACCCAGAACTGACCCGAACGTACCTGCCATGCGGGATCCTGCTGGAAATCGCCGTCGGAAAAGTCCTCCATCACCAACTGGGTGCGCCAGGGCCAGTTGTACTGCTCGACCAGATCCTCCAGTGCGTTGAGTAGCCAGCGATCGGCAGCTCGCTGATCTCTTGCCTTTTCGGTGACCTCTTTCAGCTGATCTACCAGTTTTTGTAACTGCTCATTATCTGAGTCGGCAGCATAGCTTGAGGTGGTAATTGTTGTCAGAAACAGCAGGAGGGCGATAACGGTAATACGCATGGCGGGATTTCCTCTCAGGGTTACTATCCCATTTCAGTACAGAGACGACGATAATTCAACCGTTAGATTCCGAATTTACCGACTTTGTTTCACAAATAGGCCTGCCTTGGCAGGCCAAAAACTCTGTATCGGCCAATATGGTGGGACGGCAGGAGGTGAAATAGCCCGGATGGCTGGTGAGTTTCTCTCCCAAGGTGTTAAAATGGCCGTCTTTTTTCGATTTTACCGGGGTAGATAGACCATGTTCAGCAAAGATATGCAGATTGGCGGTTATGACGACGAGCTGTGGGCGGCAATAGAGGGTGAGGTGTGCCGCCAGGAAGAGCATATCGAGCTGATTGCATCGGAGAACTACACCAGCCCACGAGTGATGCAGGCTCAGGGCTCTGTCTTGACCAATAAATATGCGGAAGGCTATCCCGGCAAGCGTTACTACGGCGGTTGTGAGTTTGTGGACAAAGCCGAGCAATTGGCAATTGATCGCGCCAAGCAGCTGTTTGGCGCCGATTACGCCAATGTCCAGCCTCACTCCGGCTCTCAGGCCAATGCTGCTGTCTATATGGCTCTCTGCGCACCCGGTGATACCGTGCTCGGCATGAGTCTGGCCCATGGTGGTCACCTTACTCATGGCGCCAAGCCCAATTTCTCCGGCAAGCTCTACAATGCTGTTCAGTACGGCCTGAATCCCGAGACCGGTGAGATCGATTACGATGAGGTGGCGAGTCTCGCTCGTGAGCACAAGCCGAAGATGATTGTTGCAGGATTCTCAGCTTACTCGCGTGTCATCGACTGGCAGCGTTTCCGTGATATTGCCGACGAAGTGGGTGCTTACCTCTTTGTCGATATGGCCCATGTCGCCGGTTTGATTGCAGCAGGTCACTACCCCAGTCCAGTACAGATTGCCGATGTCACCACTACCACCACCCACAAGACCCTGCGCGGTCCCCGTGGTGGTCTGATTCTGGCCAAGTCCAATGAGGCAATCGAGAAGAAACTCAACTCCCTGGTCTTTCCCGGTATTCAGGGCGGCCCATTGATGCATGTGATCGCCGCCAAGGCGGTCGCTTTCAAAGAGGCGATGGAGCCGGACTTCAAGGTTTACCAGCAGCAGGTTATAACCAATGCCAAGGCGATGGCCCAGGTGTTTATCGCTCGCGGTTACGATGTGGTCTCCGGTGGTACCGACGATCACCTGTTCCTGGTCAGCTTTATCGAAGCGGGTCTTACCGGTAAGGATGTCGACGCATGGCTGGGTGCCGCCAATATCACCGTCAACAAAAACTCCGTACCCAACGATCCCCAGTCACCCTTTGTCACCAGCGGTATCCGTGTTGGTACCCCGGCACTGACCACTCGTGGTATCGGTGAAGCCGCTGCGGCTGATCTGGCGGGCTGGATGTGCGATCTGATCGACAGTCGTGGTGATCAGGCGATGATCGATCAGGTGAAGGCCAAGGCACTTGAACTGTGCAAGAGCCATCCCGTCTATAAATAACCAGGGTGTAACCCATGAGATGTCCTTTTTGTGGCGCCCAGGATACCAAGGTCGTAGACTCCCGCCTTTTTGGCGAGGGTGATCAGGTGCGCCGCAGACGGGAGTGCGCAGTCTGCAAAGAGCGTTTTACCACCTACGAGTCAGCAGAGCTCAATCTCCCTCGGGTGGTTAAACAGGATGGCAGCCGTGTTCCGTTCGACGGCCGAAAGCTGGCGGCAGGGATGATACGGTCGCTGGAGAAGCGTCCGGTAGGTACTGAACAGGTGGATGACGCCATTAATCATATTCGTCGCAAGCTGCTGGCAACGGGGGATCGTGAGGTCCCTTCCCGGCAGATCGGTGAGTGGGTAATGGACGAGCTGCGTAAACTGGATCAGGTGGCCTATGTCCGCTTTGCCTCGGTCTATCGTAAGTTCGAGGACGTCAATGCCTTCCGCGAAGAGATTGAGCGCCTGGAGACACAGCTTCCCCCTGAGGTCAGGCGGCAACAGCTAGACCTGCTGGACGGGGGAAAGGACGATTGAGTACAACTGATGGCAGCCGACATATGGCGCGGGCCTTACGTTTGGCTGAGCGGGGGCTCTACACCACGCATCCCAATCCCCGGGTAGGTTGTGTTTTGGTGCGCGGTGGCGAAGTCGTGGGTGAGGGCTACCATCGCCGCGCCGGGGGTCCCCATGCAGAGCGCTTTGCATTGGCTGCGGCAGGTGGTCTGGCACGCGGTGCCACTGCCTATGTCACTCTTGAACCCTGTTGCCACCAGGGCAGAACCCCTCCCTGTACCGATGGGTTGATCGAAGCGGGTGTGAGTCGGGTGGTGGCTGCCATGCAGGACCCCAATCCACAGGTGGCCGGCAGAGGTTTAGCGTTGCTGTCCGAGGCCGGCATTAGTGTCGAGCATGGGCTTATGGCGGCCCAGGCCAAGGCGCTTAACCCCGGTTTTGTTAAGCGCATGACGGCGGGTCTTCCCTATGTTCGCTGCAAGTTGGCGATGAGTCTGGATGGGCGCACGGCGATGGCCAGTGGTGAGAGTAAGTGGATTACCGGCACTGAAGCGCGAGCTGATGTGCAGCGTCTGCGTGCCCGCAGTGATGCTGTCGTCACCGGCATCGGTACCGTGCTGGCGGATGATCCGTCGATGAATGTGAGAATTGAGCATCAGCAGCTCCCTGGCGTTGAGTCAGAGGATGAGCTGCCCCAGCCGATGCGTGTGGTGCTCGATCCCCGGCTGGAGATGCCGCTGGATGCAGGAATGTTTCAGTGTGAAGGTAGAACTCAGGTGATCTGCAGTGGTAAGCCGGGAGCATCTGGTGATGCTGTGGTGGCTGCAGGTGGGGAGCTTTTCTCCCTCTCGGGCGATGAACGATCAATAGATCTCAACGAAGTGATGAAGCATCTTGCGGGTCAGGAGATCAACGAGGTGCTGATTGAAGCGGGTGCAACGCTTGCCGGCGCTGCGCTGGCCGCCGGGATTGTCGATGAGCTGGTGATCTACGCGGCGCCTCATATCATGGGTGACGGTGGCCGGGGTCTGTTTCATCTCCCTGGTCTTGAGCGGATGCTGGATAGGATCGAGTTGGAATTCAGTGATGTTCGGATGGTTGGGCGGGATTTGAGAATTACAGCCAAGCCCGTCAGCCAGTGAACCTCTGAATGAATCTGGTCACAGCAGATTGGTGATCGGAATTTGTCAATTTGAGGCGTGAATCGCACGTAATAGCAGGCTATTGCGAAGATTCACAACGATAAAGTGGCGAATTCCGGCGCCAAGATGCGTGTTCATGATTCGTTCAGAGGTTCCCCAGGAAACAGTGTTCGATATTTCTATGTAGGAGCGGCGCCCTCGCCGCGATGGGTGTCGCACAGAGCGTGCTATATTCCATCGCCCCGAGGGCGGTGCTCCTACAGCGGATTACAGGATTATTGCGCAGAGCCACTTAAGTTTTTTTCAGCGAACGAATAAACGTTGGAAATTTGTTTGTAAACCCAGGTTAGAGACCGGATAGAGAAGATGTTTACAGGTATTATTCAGGCAGTCGGCACTATTGCCGCTATTGAGTCCCGCGGTGGCGACGTAAGGCTGCGTATTCAGAGTGGTGGCCTGCCACTGTCTGACGTGCAACTGGGCGACAGTATTGCCACCAACGGCATCTGCCTGACAGCGGTTGAGTTGCCTGGGGATGGCTTCGCTGCCGATGTCTCGCGGGAGACGTTGTCGTTGAGCACCCTGGGTGGGCTGAGATCCGGCAGCCGGGTTAATCTGGAGAAGGCGCTGACACTCTCCACTCCCCTGGGTGGTCATCTGGTCAGTGGACACGTTGATGGTGTTGGTCAGGTAGTGGATCGGCATGAGGATGGTCGTTCCATCCGTTTTAGCGTCGAGGCACCCGCTGAGCTGGCCCGCTATATCGCTCATAAGGGCTCGATCTGTGTCGATGGTGCCAGTCTTACGGTCAATCGTGTAGATGGTAGTCGTTTCGATCTTAATATTGTTCCGCATACGATGGTGGAGACAGTGATGGCCGACTACCGCAGCGGTACACAGGTGAATCTGGAAGTGGATTTGGTGGCGCGCTACCTGGAGCGACTGTTACTGGGTGAGTCGGCGGCCGTTGCCGGGCAGGCTGCAGCTTCCGGTATCGATATGACGTTGCTGGCAAAGAGTGGATTTCTCCGCTGATTTCCCGCTTTTCCCTACTGTTTAGTCCCGGAAGCTTGGGTGTTGCTCCCAGGTTTGTTAAACTTCGCGGTTCATTTTTGTGTGCACTGAAGGCGCAGTAGTAGTTATGGCATTCAATACAACTGAAGAAATCATAGAAGACCTGCGGCAGGGCAAGATGGTTGTCATCATGGATGATGAGGACCGGGAAAATGAGGGTGATCTGCTGATGGCGGCGGAGATGGTGACGCCGGAGGCGGTCAACTTTATGGCACGCTACGGGCGCGGCCTGATCTGTTTGACTCTCACCAAGGAGCGTTGTCAACAGTTGCGCCTGCCTTTGATGGTGGATGTCAACGAGGCCCAGTACTCCACCAACTTCACTGTATCCATTGAAGCCGCTGAAGGGGTTACTACGGGTATCTCTGCTGCTGATCGTGCCATCACCGTTCAAGCTGCGGTGAAAGAGGATGCGCTACCACAGGATCTGGTACAGCCTGGACATATCTTCCCGTTGATGGCTCAACCGGGTGGTGTGCTGGTGCGTGCCGGTCACACCGAGGCAGGATGCGATCTGGCGCGTCTTGCCGGTGTCACGCCGGCAGCGATGATTGTCGAAATCCTCAATGAAGATGGCACCATGGCACGCCGCCCCGACCTGGAGAGGTTTGCCGAAGAGCACGACCTCAAGATTGGCACCATCGCCGATCTGATCCACTATCGTGTCAGTAATGAAAAGACCATCGAGCGTGTTAGTGAGTGTATGCTGCCGACCGAGTATGGTGATTTCCGCCTGGTCGCCTATCAGGACAGCATTGACAATGAGCTGCATCTGGCACTGGTGTTAGGGGATATTGAGGCGGAGAAGCCGGCTTTGGTGCGTGTGCACATGCAAAATACCTTGTGTGACCTTTTCTCCACCTCTCGCAAAGGGTGCAGCAGTTGGCCCCTGGAGAGTGCCATGAGGCGAATAGCGGAAGAGGGTGAAGGGATCGTTGTGCTGCTACGAAACCATGACACTAGTAGGGAAATTCTTCAGCGGATGCACGACTTTAAGATCCACGGCAAGGAGGATCCGGCACCTCAGCGTGAGATACCGGGGCATCTGCGTACCTTTGGTATTGGTGCCCAAATCATCGCTGATTTGGGTGTGCGTAAGATGCGGGTGCTGAGTGCACCCATGAGTATGCATGGCATCTCCGGTTTCGACCTTGAGGTGGTGGAGTACGTCAACTGCAAGTAAATTTCGATATGCACCGGTTCAGCGGCCTGTAGAAAAGGGTGCTGGACCGATATCGCAGTTTTTAATTCGATCAACGAACAGGTTACTAACCTGTCGAATGTAAGGTCTGACAATATGGCAATTAAAACCATCGAGGGCGCACTGACCGTCCATAACACCCGCTTCTGTCTGGTTGTAGCACGCTTTAACAGCTTTGTTGTTGAGAGCCTGCTGGAAGGTGCCATAGACGCGTTGAAGCGTCATGGCGCGGAGGATTCAGATATCACGATCATCCGCGTGCCGGGTGCTTTCGAGATGCCTCTGGTGTTGGAGAAAATAGCCGCTAAAGATGATTACGATGCCATTGTTGCCTTGGGTGCAGTGATCCGTGGTGGAACACCCCACTTCGACTTTGTTGCAGGCGAGTGCGTCAAAGGGATGGCTCAGGTGACTTTGAAATACCAGATGCCGATCGCCTTCGGTGTCTTGACTGTCGATACCATTGAGCAGGCAATTGAGCGTGCCGGTACCAAAGCGGGTAACAAGGGTGCGGAGGCGGCAATGTCTGCCGTCGAGATGGTCAACGTATTGCGCCAGATCGGCTGATGAGTAAAAAACGCAGCCAGGCTCGCCACCATGCAGTACAGGCGGTTTACCAGTGGCAGGTGACCGGCCAGGATATCCGCGATATCCATAACCAGTTTCTTTCTGAGCAGGATACCGGCACCTTTGAACTGGACTATTTTGATGCGCTGCTGCACGGAATTCCAAACCACCTGAGTGAGTTGGACGAGAAGTTGGCTCCCTGTCTCGACCGCTCGATTGAGAGTGTCGATCCGGTGGAGCGTGCAATTCTCCGCCTGGGGGCATTCGAACTGCTGCATCAGCTCGAGGTGCCCTACCGGGTGGTGATTAATGAGGCTGTGGAGTTGGCAAAGGTGTTCGGTGCCGAGCAGGGCCATCGCTACGTCAATGGTGTCCTCGATAAACTGGCTCAGCAGGTGCGTGAGACGGAGATCAAGTCGAAGCGGTCCTGACCCTAATATATTGATAATAGCCGCGAATAAACGCAAATGAACGCGAATTATTGTATTGCTGATGCTGCAATTGAGGCGCTGGAATGAGACAAGAGGCTTTTCTTGTATTTGCGTTTATTTGCGTGCATTTGCGGCTAAATCCCGTAACTCTTTCTGCCATTATCTTCCCCTATGGCACTCTCCGAATTTGAACTGATCCGCAGCTATTTTTCTCACACCGGCAGCCGTCGCAATGACGTGTTGCTGGGGGTGGGGGATGACTGCGCGCTGTTGCAGCCACCTTCAGGTATGCAACTGGCGGTAAGTATCGATACCCTGGTTGAGGGGGTACACTTTTTCCCTAATACTGATCCCGAATCCTTGGGCCACAAGACGCTGGCCGTCAATCTTAGCGATCTGGCCGCCATGGGTGCACAGCCCGCGTGGGTGACTCTTGCCCTGACACTTCCTCGCAGTGACCCCTCTTGGCTGGAGGGTTTCAGTCGCGGTTTTGCCGATTTGGCCGAGCGCTATGGTGTTCAGCTGATAGGGGGGGACACCACCTCCGGTCCACTCAATATCTCTGTGCAGGTACACGGTTTTGTTGAACCCGCCAAGGCACTGCACCGTGATGCAGCGCAGCCGGGTGATCTCATCTATGTCACAGGTACTCTGGGTGATGCCGGTTTGGCCCTGCTTCAGGCTCAGGGGCGTTATGCTCTGAATGCCGCTGTTGAGGAGCTGAAGCTGCACCTGGAAAAGCCTGAGCCGAGAATCAATGTAGGGATTGCCGTGGCGGGTATTGCCGCTGCCGGCATCGATATTTCGGATGGACTCTTGTCCGATCTTGGCCATATCTGCCGCGCCAGTGGTGTGGGTGCCACACTGCAGTTGACGCAGATACCTCTTTCGGCGGCAGTAGCGGCTTATATCGAAGAGAGCGGCGATTGGACGGTGCCGCTTGCGGCGGGGGACGATTATGAACTCTGCTTGACGGTACCCGACCACAGGCGTGAAGTGTTTGAGTCGCTGGCCAGTGATATGGATGTTGAGCTGACGTTGATAGGTAGAGTCGAGGAGGGTAGTGGCGTGCGCATTGTCGACGGCAGTGGTGAAGTGGTTAGCATTAGACGGCAGGGCTTTGAGCACTTTTATGACTGACCGGGGCCCCAATTGGAAAAATCCGATCCATCTACTTGCCTTTGGGCTGGGATCGGGCGCAGCCCCCAAGGCACCCGGCACCTTCGGCACTTTGGCGGCGGTGCCTCTCTATCTGTTGATGCAACCGCTGTCGCCCGAGATTTATCTGTTACTTGTAATACTGCTATTTGCCCTTGGGGTCTGGTTATGTGACCGTACTTCGAAAGATTTGGGGGTACATGACCACGGCGGTATCGTTTGGGACGAGTGGGTCGGTTTTCTCTTTACCCTCTGGCTGGCCCCCCCCGGATTCGGCTGGCTGGTGGCGGGCTTTATCCTCTTTCGTCTGTTCGATATCCTCAAGCCCTGGCCCATTGGCTGGCTCGATCGGCAGGTGGCAGGCGGTTGGGGTATTATGCTTGATGACATGCTGGCCGGGCTCTTCGGCTTTATTCTCCTGCAGCTGGGTGTTTACCTGGTGCGGTAATTGTGTTGAACCTGGATTAATCCAGGGAGGTGTCATGCGCCAGTGCGTGAACTCTTTTGCTTCGCTCATCTATCTGCTGTTTCTCTCCATGCTTTTTGGAGCGGCCCATGCTGTCGCCGGGCCCGAACCGGGTAAACAGTTTGGAAATTGGCTGCATGAGTGTGAGTCCGGCAGTGAAGAGAAACGAATTTGTGCCTTAACTCATACAGTGCACTCTACCGATGGCAAGGGCGTCATTCTCAAACTGACGATCCGCAAACTGGGGAGCGAGCAGACCCCGGTGCTGGTGGCACTGGTGCCTCTAGGCATCTATCTTCCCGCTGGCGTTGTCGCTATGGTCGATAGCAGTCCCCAGTTTCCGCTTGTAGTGCAGAGATGCACTGTTCAGGGGTGTGAAGCGTTTTCTCCGTTGGATCCAAAGCAGCTATGGCGGCTGAAAGCGGGTAAGCGGCTTTTAATTGGCTTCAAGGCCCGGCGTGGTCCATCAACAGTGACTCTGCCTGTCTCTTTGTCGGGCGTCTCCGATGGATTGCAGGCGATGGGCTGGAAAGGGTGGTGAACCATGTGGTCAAAGAAGATTTTGAGCTGAAACAGTTGCTGAAAGGCTATTCTTATGATTATGTTGTCTGATTGATTCTCATCCGCACCGGGTGTAGCCTCTTTTCACTCCCAGGGAAGATTTTTGACTACACCTCAGAACCGCGAGATCTCTATGAAAGGAAAGCCGGTCTCTACTCTTATCCTGCTGTTTGCGCTTCTATCTCTCCCTCTTACAGCTGCCGCTGTCGATAAAATAAAGGTGCTGGCCCTGTTCCCGGGAAAGGCGATGGTGGAGGTTGACGGCACCCGCCGATTTTTACGCCAGGGACAACCCTCACCTGAGGGGGTGCTTTTGATCTCGGCAACCTCCAAGGAGGCAGTGATCGAAGTTGATGGTCGACAGGAGCGCTATGGCCTGGGTTCTCAGTTTGGGGGTAGTTTCGCCAAGCGCCAGATGGCCGAGGTAAAGATTGTACGTGATGCCTCGGGCGCCTTTAACACCACCGGCAGCATCAACGGCCGACTTACCAGTATGATGGTGGACACCGGGGCTACTCTGATCGCCATGAGCGAGCCTGAAGCGAGGCGACTGGGTATCCAGTACCGCCTGCATGGAGAGCGGATGGCAGTGCGGACCGCCTCCGGTACGGCTGCCGCCTACTATGTGACTCTGGATAGGGTTCAGGTAGGGGAGATTATTCTGCGGCAGGTCAAGGCTGTGGTTGTTGACGGTACCAGTCCCAGGACTGTTCTACTTGGTATGAGTTTTCTGAAGCGCCTTGAGATGGAGAATCGCGGTGAACTGTTGATGCTTCGGCGGAAATTCTGAGCTCAACAATAAGTCTTCGAATTATAGCTGAAGTACATTTCCCTCAAGAAATTGCCGATAGCGGACCACCGGCTTGAGTTGACCGTTCTTGTCAGGGCGGTATTTACGGTAAGTTCCGTTCAGTTCGCCTATCATTCGGCAGCCCTCTTTCCTTTCACCAAACTGTAGGCAGATCTCTCCCTTTTCGTTGATTGTAGTGGTCAAGTCATTTTGGCCACGGCTTTATGGGCATTCCAATAGTGCTCTTCAGCTGCATTGGGTGCCAATCCATCATTGTGGGTATGTGGCCTGAACTGGCTGTAGTACCCAATGATATAGTCTATGATTCCTCGCTTCGCATCTTCAAGTGAAGTGTAACCGACCTCGGGAATCCATTCGGTTTTCAAACTTCTGAAAAAGCGTTCCATCGGGCTATTGTCCCAGCAGTTACCTCGGCGGCTCATGCTCTGCCTCATCTGGTAACTCCAGAGCAATTGCCTGAATGACAAGCTGGTATATTGGCACCCCTGGTCTGAATGGAACATCAGGCCCTGCGGCTTGCCTCTCGATTCATATGCCATCAGCAACGCTTTTCTCGTTAACCCACTGTCCGCTGAAAACGATAAGGCCCATCCCACTGGCTTACGCGCAAACAGATCCAATACCACAGCCAAGTAAGCCCAGCGCCTACCCACCCAAACATAAGTGATATCTCCTACCCAGACCTGATCAGGCGCCTTTACATCAAACTGGCGATCCAACAGGTTCGGGATGGCTATATGTGCCTGATCTGCTTTCTTATAGCGATGCTTTGGCTGTTGACTACTTACCAGACCCAGGATTTTCATCCTGCGTGAGACTCGATAACGGCTCAGTTCAAGTCCTTCCGTGGTGACCAGCTTGGCGATCGTTCTTGCACCAGCTGAACCATTACTCATCCGGTGAGCCGCTTCAATCCTCGCTCTCAAATATTGCTCATGTGGCTTAGGGCCTGCCGGTCTTGCTCTCCATGCCCTATAACTGCTGCGATGTACATCGAACAGCTCACATAGACGATTGACCGGGTAGCTCTCTTGAAGTCGATGAACTATCGCAAATTGTTCATTGAGTCTGACATCAAGAGAGCGGTAGCCTTTTTTAGTATTTCTTTCTCCTGCTCAACTCGCCTAAGACGTTTTTCCAGCTCTTGTATCCTTCTCTGTTCTGGTGTCAGTGCTGAAGCCTTGGGTGTCTCGCCCTGTCGCTCTTGTCTGAGCTGGCGAATCCAGTATTCAAGGGTGGATTTTTCCAACCCCTACAGCCTCTGATGCTGCTTTGATCGTATATCTCTGGTCGAGTACAAGTTGTGCTGCTTCCAGTTTGAATTCCGGGCTAAATGTTCGCCTGCTCTTTGTCATTTTGTCACCTGTATTGTATTGAGGGTGATGATATCACCCATAATCAGGTGGCCAAATTAACTATGCCACTACAGATACGCCAGTTGCCAAGGCGGTGTTCCCACAAGCGTTCCTGTCTGGCTTTGCCGTCTTCTGAGTAGTAGGTGAAACTGCTCGTTCCAGTGCTCAGGTTGAGGGCTTCTACCGTTTTGCCGACAAAGAGCGTCCCCGTCTCTTTGCCGTTCAGGAATGACAGCCGGCCACTACCCTCTCTCACCTGATTGCAGCCATTGATCAAGGCTGCCATGAGGAGAAGAGAGGTGATGGATAGTGGAGCGATGTGCATTACGGTTATTCCCTAAATGAGTGCTTTTCAGTCAGCTTTATTTCGCAGTTTTCTTACGATACGCATAATGTTTAGAGGTGTGGCCTGCCCTGGTGGGAGGACTGCAATCAGTTGCTTGGTTCTGCTCTTTCCGTTCTTGTGTGAAATGGTTTTTACCACCCATGATTTTTTCGGATCATAGTAGAAGTCGACCTGCTCCTTCAGCACAAGGAACTGTTTCGACCATGAATTACGGGAGCATGTTGTTTTAAAGGTGTGTGTGGATTTCCCCATCGCCTTGATCGTGCTGTTTTCAACAGAGGAGCAGGACCAGTTACGTGTAAATTCATCACCATTGGCTCTTTTTTTGATGACGGTAAAGCTTGAGTGCTTCGATTGATCGAGTGGAAACAGTGTGTCTGGATCACCGTTGCTGACAGATTGCAGGTAGCTTGAGGTGAGGCTTCTGTACTCGAGAGTGGGTATGGTGAAGTTAATATCACGTTTGTAACGCCGTTTTCGCATATCCTCCAGCAGATACCAGGAGTCATTTTTCTCCAGCAGTTTCTCCACCTGGCCGTTGGAGTAGATGAAGACAGTGTCGACTGAGTAGTTAGGCTGGGATAGCGCGGATCTGGCGGCACTTGATGCCTGGGGTGTTACCCAGCAGAGCAGCGTCGCCATCAACAGTGAAAGAGTATGTCTACCAGTTGCCATCCTATGGTCTCTCGTAAAATCGGTTCTACTCATTGGTAGCTGTCATCATCCTAGCCCCAATATTTCACAAAATAAAAGGCAGAATCCTCGTATATTCGATATAATTCAGTTACTTACACTGTAATCGAAAAGGATTCTGCCTGTGACAAACTGTAACCAAACTGTTCTGGAATTTCCAGTCCTTAAACGCCGCAAGGTACAGGCCGAATTTAGCGGCGGCGACATTACTTCAGATGGGGGTGTGCTTCTACTGAGACAGATCGACAGGCGACTCGGTTTAATGAAAGCGGTTGATGCCGTCATTCCAGATCCGCGAAATCCTGATTACATCACTCACTCCCAACTGAGCCTGCTACGACAACGTGTTTACGGTCTAGGCTTGGGCTATGAAGACCTCAACGATCACAAAACCCTGCGTAATGATCCTGCTTTGCAGACGGCTGTCGACCGGGAACAGAAATTGGGTAGTCAGTCTACCCTCTGTCGGCTTGAGGGCCGTACTGGAAGAAAGGCGGCAGTCGATATCCATAGGGTGTTGATCGACCAATTCATCGCTTCTTTTGACTCTCCTCCCGATGAGTTGATCCTGGACTTTGATGCCACCGATGATCAAGTTCATGGTATGCAGGAGGGACGCTTTTTCCATGGCTATTATGACCACTACTGTTTTCTTCCCCTCTATGTCTTTTGTGGTGATCAATTGCTCATCAGCTACCTGAGGCCCAGCAATGTTGACGGGGCGAAACATACATGGGCGATTCTGGCGTTACTGACGAAACGGCTGCGCCAGGAATGGCCCGATGTTCAGATCATCTTCCGAGGAGACTCCGGGTTCTGTCGCCATAGAATGCTGGACTGGTGTGAACGCCGTGGTGTGAAGTACATCATTGGTATTGCCCGCAATAAGCGGCTGGAGCAGATGATTGAACCGGGTATGCAGATTGTTGAACAACTTGTCGAACTGACTGGCGAGAAACAGCGGGAGTTCTTCCGGTTGCACTATGCCGCCAAGAGTTGGAAACATACTCGCCAGGTCATTGCTAAGCTGGAGGTCACAGACAAGGGGCGCAATCCACGTTTCATCGTCACCAATCTGGAAGGTGACAAGCAGGCACTCTACGATGATCTCTACTGTGCCCGTGGCGAGATGGAGAACCGGATTAAAGAGCAGCAGATGGGGCTCTTTGCAGATCGTACCAGTGCCCACTATTGGTGGGCGAATCAGTTCCGGTTACTCCTCTCCAGCCTGGCTTATGTGCTGATGGAGAGTATCCGCCGGTTGGCGCTCAAGGGCACAGAACTGGCGAGAGGCCAAGTAGGCACGCTTCGGATCAAGTTGTTAAAGATCGGTGCAGTTATGCTGCGCAATACGCGCCGTATCCGCTTCCTGCTCTCCAGCGCTTACCCTTATCAGGATCTCTTCGCCTTGGTGGTTGCTCGTCTGCGACCCGGATAGTTCTCAAGGAGTGCCGCCCCGGCACGATGATAAACAATGGGGGTAAGGGGGAGGTGTGCTTTGATTGTCAGAAAACCACCTTCGATAAGATATACATTCCTATCTTGCTTCTGACTTGCTTAGTATGGGTTAAAAAGCATCGAATCGAATGCTGGGTGAAACATGCGGGCTAGAATCCTCAGTTGGCCGCTTCATTCTACAAGCAACACATTGATTTTAATTGCATTGACTGCGATCGCCTATTTCACTCTCAGGGTGAATCATGCTGCAGGGCGGATAGCACACTTGCGGTGGCGCATTACGGCGTTACAACTCCTTGGAATAGAACAACTATTCCCCGTCGTTGTGCCTTGTGCTGCACCATCGCAAGTGCACTCTCCACCCTGCCCAACTGAGGATTCTAGGATCATACGTGCTGTTTCTTAGCGAAATCTTAATTTGCTTCCATGCTCGCTGGGGGATTTCCCTGGGTAGTTTTCGGTGCCTTACCTAGAAATAACGGTTTGCAGCAGTTTTTACTCCCTTGCTGATGTAATTATTGGGAGGGGGTGGCTGCGTATTAGTATCAGTATTACTATTAACGGATCTGACTTGCTGAAACTGGGAGGCTGGGGTACCTCCCACACTTATCATAAAGCCCATTGGGTGGGTTTTTATGTATCCACCCTGAATGGGTGGGTGAGGTACGACCTATTGAGGGTATGATGAGTACCCCGGCATTGCTGTTGCCGGGGCTAACTACTTCTCGTTTTCTATCAGTGCGTATGCCGAGTGGTTGTGAATGGATTCAAAATTCTCTGATTCCACCACGTATGAGCCGAAACGTTGATCATTGTTGAGACGTCCGGCGACATCCCGCACCATATCTTCAACAAATTTCGGGTTATCGTAAGCGTGTTCTGTAACCTGCTTCTCATCAGGGCGCTTGAGCAGGCTATAGAGCTGACATGACGCCTCCTCTTCAACCAGATCAATAATCTCCTCTATCCAGACAAAACCACTGGTTTTTGCCTGAACCGTGACATGTGAGCGTTGGTTATGGGCGCCACGGTCTGAGATCTTCTTCGAGCAGGGGCAGAGGCTGGTGACCGGCACTACCACCTTGACATGCATACTGGCTTCACCATCGTGGATCTCGCCAATCAGTGTCACGTCATAGTCGAGCAGGCTCTGTACACCGGAGACCGGTGCGGTCTTATTGACAAAGTAGGGGAAGTTCATCTCAAGATGACCTGAGTTGGCTTCCAGCTTGTCAGCCATCTCGTGTAGCATCTCGCGGAATGAGGTGACGCTGATCTCTTTTTCATGGGCGTTCAGAATCTCCACAAAACGGGACATGTGGGTGCCCTTGAAGTTGTGTGGGAGATTGACGTACATGTTGAAGTTGGCAACAGTGTGTTGCTCACCGTCAGTGCGGTCTTTTACCCTTATCGGGTGGCGGATATCCTTGATCCCCACCTTATTAATGGCAATCTGGCGAGTATCTTCGCTGTTCTGAACGTCAGCGATGTCACAGCTGGTTGTCACTATATCAATCCTCGATGCAGTCAGTGCTACCAGAGCGTTTGCTGCAATGATTCTATAATCAGTAGCGGCACACTAGCGCACTGGCGTTGGCAGAAAAACCAGCAAATAGGCGGGTTTTCATTGTCTTAGGCCAATGGCATTGCCGCTGGGAAACGGGCAATTATGAACGTAGCGGCAGTCGGGCGCAAGAAAATGAACTTTTAGGGGTATTGTTTTGTTGTATGGCGCGCTCAATGGGAACGGGAGATTATGTAGTTGGCGATCCAGCGTAGCGGGTCGGCGCATTCATCCAGGGCGTCCAGGCTGACCAGTGCCTCATGGTGGAGCCGCTGGGACATCTCCTTGGCGGCTTCCAGGCCCATGAGGGAGGGGTACGTCGGCTTGTCGTTGGCGCTATCCTTTCCTTTGGTCTTGCCGATAACCTCTGTTTCACCCTCGATATCGAGGATATCATCCTGCACCTGGAAGGCGAGACCGATACATTTTGCGTAGTGATCCAGGCTTTGTGTCTGCTCTCTCGTCGCCGTCGTGGCACTGAGTGCACCCAGGCGGACGCTGGCGCGAATCAGTGCGCCGGTTTTGTGGATATGCATTGTCTCCAACTGAGTGAGGTCGATCTGTTGCCCTACCGCCTCAAGGTCTAACGCCTGTCCCCCTGCCATACCACGAGAGCCGCTGGCGTTAGCCAGCTCTTCTATCATTTGCAGGCGGGTTGAGGGAGATATTGCGAGGTCACCCTCTTTACACAGCACCTTGAAGGCAAGAGTTTGTAGTGCATCACCGGCGAGAATCGCGGTTGCTTCGTCAAAGGCGATGTGGCAAGTAGGTTGACCCCGGCGTAGTTCATCGTCATCCATCGCCGGCAGGTCGTCATGAACCAGGGAGTAGGCGTGGATCAGTTCAACGGCACAAGCGGCGCCATTGAGCTGTTCGGCAGGAACCCCCAAGGCACGTCCGCTGGCGTAGACCAGTAGCGGGCGTACCCGTTTGCCGCCGTTGAGAGTGGCATGACGCATTGCCTGATGCAGTTTTCCCGGTTGAATGCCGGCTGCCGGCAGGTGCTGTTCAAGCGCCTGCTCGACTCTTTCGCGGCAGCTATCGAGGTAGGGTTTGAGAAGGTGTTCAGTGGTCACTGTTAAAGGCTTCCGGCTCGGCATCGATACGTTTATCCGAGAGGATTTGTACTTTCTGCTCGGCCTCTTTCAGGGCCTGTTGGCAGTTACGGGTAAGCTCGACTCCCCGGCTGAAAGAGGCCAATGACTCCTCCAGGTTGAGGTCGCCACGCTCAAGTGTCTCCACCAGAGCCTCCAGTTCACTCAGCCCCTCTTCAAACGAGAGGCTCTTCTTTCTCTTTGCCGTCACGGTACAACTCGCTGCTGTTATGTGTTTGTGCAACCTTACCGAGCTCAATGGTGAGGGTCAATCCATTGCTGTAGATGAGTGTCGGACTGGCTCTCGCGTGGAGTGGGTGCGGCGTGTAAACTCTGCGGTCAAGTTTAAGTTTATGGAAGATTTCTCCACGATGAGCAGCAGTTCTTACGACGCCTCGGATATTGAAGTACTGAGTGGCCTGGAGCCGGTACGCAAACGACCGGGCATGTATACCGATACCACGCGCCCCAACCACTTGGCTCAGGAGGTCATTGATAACAGTATCGATGAGGCGATCGTAGGTCATGCGGATAGCATTGAGGTGACGCTGTTCAAGGACGGGTCCCTTGAAGTGCAGGACAACGGGCGCGGTATGCCGGTGGATATTCATCCACAGCAGGGGCTGCCTGGGGTTGAAGTGATTCTGACCAAACTCCATGCCGGCGGAAAATTCTCCAATAAAAATTATCAGTTCTCCGGTGGCCTGCACGGTGTCGGTGTCTCGGTGGTCAATGCCCTTTCGAAACATTTGGAGGTGTGGGTCAAGCGCGGAGGAATGGAGTACAACATCGCCTTTGCTGACGGCCATAAGGCTTCCGACCTGGAAGAGGTGGGGAAGGTTGGCCGTAATAACACCGGTACCCGGGTCCGTTTCTGGCCCAACCAGAAATATTTTGATTCCAGCAAATTTTCACTGCGGCAACTGCGCCACGTGCTGCGTGCCAAGGCGGTACTCTGCCCCGGCCTGAAGGTGACCTTGAGTGATGAGGCCAGTGGTGACCGGGACCACTGGTGCTATGAGGATGGCCTGAAAGATTATCTGCTTGATGCCCTGAATGGACTGGAGCGGCTCCCCCAGGAACCGTTTGTCGGCACTATGAAAGGCAACTCAGAGGCTGCTGATTGGGCGCTGGTCTGGCTGCCCGAGGGGGGGGAGGGGGTGGCTGAAAGTTATGTCAACCTGATACCAACCTCCCAGGGGGGAACCCATGTCAACGGGCTGCGCAGTGGCTTGACCGATGCGGTGCGGGAGTTTTGTGAATTTCGCAACCTGTTGCCGAGGGGGGTTAAACTGGCGCCGGACGATGTCTGGAACGGCTGCAGCTATGTGCTGTCGGTCAAGTTGATTGATCCCCAGTTTTCAGGGCAGACCAAGGAACGCCTCTCCTCCAGGGAGTGCGCCGCCTTTGTCTCCGGGGTAGTAAAAGATTCGTTCAGTCTGTGGCTCAATCAGCATACCGAATGGGGTGAATTGATTGCCGAGCTGGCGATCAACTCTGCTCAGTCCCGTCTGCGTGCCGGACGCAAGGTACAACGTAAGAAGGTGACTCAGGGGCCGGCGCTGCCGGGTAAGCTGGCCGACTGTAGTGCCGTCGACCCTTTGCGGAGTGAGCTGTTCCTGGTGGAGGGTGATTCGGCGGGTGGCTCGGCGAAGCAGGCACGTGATCGGGAGTTTCAGGCGATTATGCCGTTGCGTGGCAAAATCCTGAATACCTGGGAAGTGCATCCGGCAGAGGTGCTTGCTTCACAGGAGGTGCATGATATCTCGGTGGCGATCGGCGTAGAGCCGGGTACCGATGATCTGAGCAAGCTACGTTTTGGTAAGGTCTGCATTCTGGCTGATGCCGATTCCGACGGTCTGCATATCGCCACCTTGCTGTGTGCACTCTTCCTGCGGCATTTTCGTAAATTGGTACAGGAGGGGCACGTCTATGTGGCGATGCCGCCACTCTATCGTATTGATATCGGCAAGCAGGTGTTCTACGCCCTCGATGATGCAGAAAAGCAGGGTATTATCGACAGAATTGCGGCGGAGAAGATCAAGGGGAAGGTCTCGGTTCAGCGTTTTAAAGGGTTGGGCGAGATGAATCCGTCACAGTTGCGTGAGACCACAATCCACCCGGACACCCGTCGCCTGGTGCGCTTGACGGTGGACGCCGGTGACGATACCAACAGTATGATGGATATGTTGCTGGCGAAGAAGCGTGCCTCAGATAGAAAAAGCTGGTTGCAGGAGAAGGGGGATCTGGCGGAAGTGTAAAGGAACTGCGGATCAATTGGTGACTCTGTATCTTATATCCAAAATTAATTAGTGACTCCTGAAATTGCCGTTTGCAGTGGCATGTATAGGTTAGAGGTGGGGCGTAATGGGTGTTGAAATAGTTAAGAAGCTTATTCTCTTATTGATGCTTAGCCTTTGGATAGGTTCTGTTCCGGCGAGGGAGATGGGACCGGTATCCAGTGAGGAAGATAACTTCTATGTGGAGGATTATGTATGGGAAGAGAGAGCCATCACACTCCCATCCTACCCAAAAGAGAGCGATCTGCTGGAGTTTGATGTCGATGTGGCGGACTCCCCTTTTCGTTATTACATCGATCCGGAATCACTCAGCTTTAACCTCGAAGAGGGTGTTGTTCGTTACACTCTGGTGATTCGTTCCGGTAGGGGGGGGGAGAATGTCGCATACGAGGGAATTCGCTGTACCACCTCAGAGTATAAGGTCTACGCTTACGGCAGTAGAGGGCGCTTGCGGCCAACCTCAAATCCCAAGTGGAGAAGTGTCTCCAATATCGGCAATACACGCTATCGGGGTGACCTGTCGGTGCATTACCTTTGTGGTCGGAAATTCGAAGTGATGAGTAAGGAGAAGATGTTGCAGAATCTCCGCTATGGTGGAGCGCCTACGGGGAGTATATTCAATAAGCGGTAAAACTGTATCAATATTGACCCACCCACCCTCACTTTATTTCAGCTCGTTCGTTGATCGGCATATCGATCGGTGGACGCTATTCTTACGATAACTAACTGAAAATCATGCCAATAGACTACTATTGGTTATTGATGACACCCCTTGTGATCTTGCATCGTCTGAACGCAGTTCAATTGACATGGACTCAATTCGAAGGCTTCTTAAGATCCTTATTGGTCCAACCTAAGAATTCCTTAAGAAACATTTGGTAAAAAATAGATCACCCTATCGATTCACACTTGTGAGCGCTAGGGGAGGGGCCGCCACCGAGTGGTAGAGGATTCATATTGATTGTCTGCGAAGACGCACCAATACCGGGATAGCTAAGTCAATGAGAGTGTTGCTGGTTGAAGACGATCCACTGCTGGGTGATGGTATTGCCGTCGGCCTGGAGCAGTTGGGTTATACCGTCGATTGGGTGCAGGACGGTAATCAGGCGGAACACGCACTGCAGGATGAAGCATTTGATCTGACTGTGCTGGATATCGGCTTGCCGGGCCAGGATGGATTAACCCTGCTCAAGAAGGTACGAAGCAGCGGCAGTGACCTGCCCATACTCCTGCTCACCGCCCGGGATGGAATTCAAGATAGGGTGGCTGGTCTCGATGCTGGTGCGGATGACTATCTGGTGAAGCCATTTGATCTGGATGAGTTGTCTGCCAGGCTGCGAGCGATCTCCAGAAGGCGGGGCGGGCGGGCGGTCTCACAGATCACCTATGGTGACATTCTCCTCGATCCCGCTGCACACACAGTCATGCTCAGTGGTGACGATGTGGTCTGTACCACCCATGAGTTTGCTATTATTGAGGCGCTCTTGTCGAACTGTGGTCGGGTATTGTCAAGGCAGCGCCTTGAAGAGGCGCTCTATGGCTGGGATGACGGTGTCGAGAGTAACGCGATAGAGGTCTATATCCATCACTTGAGAAAAAAGCTGGGGAAAACGCTGATTAGAACAGTACGGGGAGTAGGCTACATGATCCCGAGGGAACAGCATTGCCAATGAATGATGGCGCTTCGATCAGAAAGCGTTTGCTGCTGCTGTTGCTTGGGATGATAAGTTTGGCATGGGCGGCTGTTCTACAGCTGGCAGCCTATGATGCCCGCCATGAGATTGAAGAGATATATGACGCCTCGCTGGCACAGAATGCACGGATGCTTTTTGCGGTACTGCAGCAGAAGGCGACTACGGAGGGGGCTGATCTGATTGTGGGATTGGATCTGGTGCAGTCGGACCAACACGAATATGAGTTAAAACTTGCCACCCGGATCCGCTATGGAAGCAGCCTGTTTCAGTCCCAGGGGGCGCCCATTTTCCCCAAAACAGCCCCCGTGGGATTTAGTGAATTCTCAGACAATAAAAGCCGTGAGGTGTGGCGTCTCTTTACACTGAAAGATGATGCTCTGGGACTCAGCCTGATGATGGCACAAAGTCTTGAAGCAAGAGAGGAGCTGGTTGGCGACCTGCTGGAGAAGATCCTGCTGGCATTTTTTATCGGTCTGCCGCTGCTTGGTCTGATTATCTGGTGGGGAGTGGGGCGGGGGCTTATGCCTCTTAGAAGGCTTGCTACCGAGGTTGAAGGTCTAGGGCCGGATTCGCTGCATCCGATCGAAAGCAGTCAGGTGCCCTTTGAAGTAAAAGGATTGGTAACGGCACTCAACCGACTACTGCAGCGGCTTGGAACGGCACTGGAGAACGAGCGCCGTTTTACTTCAGATGCTTCACACGAGCTGCGTACTCCCCTGGCGGCACTGAAGATACAGGCGCAGGTGGCGCAACGGGTGATTGATGAAGGGCAGCGTAATCAGGCACTGGAAAAAATCGTAATGGGTATTGATCGTGCCACTCACCTGGTGAGTCAGTTGCTGGAGTTGGCTAGGGCGGATGCCAATAGTGACTACACTCATGGTGAGTCTGTGGCAGATCTACATGCCATCGCGCTTGAGGTTGCCGGAGAGATGGCTGGAGATGCGGTGGCGCGTCGTATCGATTTGAGCCTGGAAGTTGAGGGTGACGGCTATCAGGTTATGGGTGATGCCGGCACGATTGCCGTGTTGTTACGTAATCTGCTGGAGAATGCAGTTCGTTATTCACATGAGGGAGGCAGAGTAAAGATAGAGTTGCAACATAGCGCTCACAGCGTCGAGCTGATAGTCGAAGATGATGGTCCTGGTATCTCTGAGAGTGAGCGGGAAAGCATGCTGCAGCGATTTACACGTGGAGAGAGCAGCGCTGTTGCCGGCAGCGGTCTTGGCCTCTCCATCGTCAAACGTATCTGTGAGATACATAACGCACCAATTCTACTTGAAGAAGCTATTAACAGTGCAAGCGGCTTACGGGTGGTTATTGGTTTCTCCTTGCCACCAAGTGGTTTGTGAGCGGCCGGATTTATTCTAAGAGGTGTTGCCAATTCTGTGGTTAGCTCGTCTTCTGTCAGGGCTGTGCCTGGAGGACGGGATGGTCGATGCGGGTCACAAATTACAAAAAAATGACAAATGTCAGTAAAAGAAGTGATATAAGTACTAATAGGCATTTGTTGCCCGCCATCTGTACCGCGCCCAGTTAGCTGATCCCCAGTTTGATATCAAACTGGAGAAGATGGTGGAGGTTGTTATCTACTGCATATATTTAGGGGTAGAGCAGGCATTGCTCTCCTCCTCTTTGTTGGGTTAACCGGTCAAGTAACAGAGTTGTCAATATTGGCCATAGGCTTTCCCAGGAGATACCCCCTGTATATGAGATTTAATTAGGCACATATTCATGATGTTCCAATTACAAAACTTGATGAGGTGATAGTCGATGAAAATGAAAATTATAGTGGGTCTGCTTACAGCGGCTTCGATGGTGGGTTTTTCACAGTTCACTATGGCAGAGGAAGAGGTCTCCTCTATTGCTCGTGGCGGTAAACTCTACGATAAATGGTTCAAAGTGATCGGTGCGGAGAAACCTGCTGATACCCATCCCGCTTGGCCGGCATCCAATACCAAGAAAAAGGGCAATGCCACCCATCGATGCAAATCTTGCCACGGCTGGGACATGCAGGGTAAAGACGGTGCATATGCTTCAGGCTCCTACAAGACAGGCATTAAAGGCTTGAAGAGTATGGCGGGGGCCTCAAATGCAACAGTCATCGCGGCAATGAAAGACAAAACACACGGCTACACCGGAAAGATGAGTGATGAAGATTTTACCGATCTGGCCAACTTTGTCACCAAGTCGCAGTTTGATATGGATACGGTCATCGATCGTAAATCGAAAACCGCCAAAGGCGATAAGGCCAAGGGCGAGCGCTACTACAATACGGTCTGTGCCGGTTGCCATGACAAGTCAGGGAAATTGCCGAAAGGTATGCCTGCACTAGGCATGTTGGCCAACAAAAACCCGTGGGAGATTATCCAGAAGATCCTCAATGGTCAGCCCGATGAGGAGATGCCTTCTATGCGTGCTTTTGATCTTCAGGTTTCTGTAGATATTTTGGCGCACTTGCAGACCTTGCCTAAGAAGTAAGGCCCTACCAACTACCAATCTCGAAAATAATTGGTGAGATGGTATGGTCAAGCTTTAATTTTTTGACAAAACCGCCCCTTGTTTAAGGGGCGGTTTTCATATCGCACTTGAGAAGAGCAAGCGTCTGGAGTTGGCGGAAAAGGTATGGCGTTCCATGCGGGAGTCGGATTCACGGGAGTGCCGCAACCGTCACGCCTATGAGTATATGGATTTTCATAAGCAGCGCCGTCGTTCAGCCGAGAAGATGCAGGAGGCGGTTGAGAAGAGAAGTAAAGAGAGCTGCATCGACTGTCACAAGGGTATAGCCCACAAAATACCAAAAAATGATGACGAGGATGATCATCTGTGACAACCGAAGCCGCTTTTCGTATGATCCACCCTCGAATATCTCTTCAAGGGTGGATTTTTCGCGTCTATGAGCGACCTATTTGATTTAAGCCTCGAAGGCATCGAGCAGATGCCTCTCAAGACCTTCTCTGAAAAGGCGTACCTGGACTACTCCATGTACGTCATTCTCGACCGAGCACTCCCCCATATCGGTGACGGACTCAAGCCGGTG
Source organism: Candidatus Sedimenticola sp. (ex Thyasira tokunagai) (assembly GCA_037318855.1). Classification (GTDB taxonomy): domain Bacteria; phylum Pseudomonadota; class Gammaproteobacteria; order Chromatiales; family Chromatiaceae; genus Vondammii. Next base: position 796,602 of record CP134874.1, read on the forward strand.
CAGCGGCGTATCATCTACGCCATGTCGGAACTGGGCCTCTCCGCCGCTTCCAAGCACAAAAAATCGGCTCGTACAGTGGGTGATGTGTTGGGTAAATTCCATCCCCATGGTGACTCAGCCTGCTACGAGGCGATGGTGCTGATGGCTCAGTCCTTCTCCTACCGCTATCCGCTGGTGGATGGGCAGGGCAACTGGGGTGCACCTGATGATCCCAAATCTTTTGCCGCCATGCGCTACACTGAGGCGCGCTTGCGCCCTTATGCCCAAGCGCTGTTGCAAGAGCTCGGTCAGGGCACTGTTGACTGGACCCCCAACTTTGACGGCACTCTGAAAGAGCCCACGGTGTTGCCGGCGCGGCTGCCCAATCTACTGCTCAACGGCACCACCGGTATCGCCGTCGGAATGGCCACCGATGTACCTCCTCATAACCTGCGTGAGGTGGCGAGCGCCTGTATTCGCTTGCTGGAGAGTCCTTCAACTACCCTTGAGGATCTGTGCGAGCATATTTCCGGGCCTGACTATCCCACAGAAGCGGAGATAGTCACCCCGCGCCGCGATCTGGAGAAGATGTACCGCACTGGTAGCGGCGGTATTCGCATGCGTGCCCGTTATGAGCGGGAGCAGGGGGATGTCGTTATTACTGCGCTTCCCCACCAGGCTTCCGGTGCCAAGATTCTGGAGCAGATTGCTCAGCAGATGCAGGCAAAGAAGCTGCCGATGGTTGAAGATCTGCGAGACGAGTCAGATCATGAAAACCCCACCCGCCTGGTGATTGTTCCCCGCTCCAATCGGGTGGATGTGGAGCGGCTGATGCTCCACCTCTTCGCTACCACTGACCTGGAACGTAGCTACCGGGTCAATATGAATGTCATTGGTCTCAACGGCCGGCCCCAGGTGAAGAATCTACGGGACATGCTTAAGGAGTGGCTTGAGTTCCGCTTTGAGACGGTACGTCGCCGCCTCGAATACCGCCTCGGCAAAGTGAATGAACGGCTCCACCTGCTCGACGGCCTGCTCATCGCTTTCCTTAATATCGACGAAGTGATTCAGATCGTTCGCAACGAGGATGATCCCAAAGCGGAATTGATTCGCCGTTTTTCCCTTACAGAAGTGCAGGCTGATTATATCCTCGACACCAAACTGCGGCAGCTGGCGCGACTTGAGGAGATGAAGATCAGGGCAGAGCAGGAGGCGCTGGCTGAGGAGCGGGGCTCCCTGGAGAAGATACTTGGCTCCAAACAGCGAATGAAGACCCTGATTCGCAAGGAGATTGAGGCGGATGCAGAGAAGTACGGAGATGACCGCCGCTCCCCGATCATCGAGCGTGAAGCCGCCGAGGCGTTGGATGAGACGGAACTGGCACCGAGTGAACCGGTGACAGTAGTGCTCTCTGAAAAGGGTTGGGTGCGTGCCGCCAAAGGGCATGATATCGACCCGGCTGGACTCAACTATAAAGCCGGTGACAAATACCTCGACTCTGCACACCTGCGCAGCAATCAGCCTGCTGTATTTATCGACAGTTCCGGGCGCAGTTACTCAATACAGGCCCATACACTGCCTTCGGCGCGCAGTCAGGGTGAGCCATTGACCGGGCGGCTCTCCCCGCCCGCCGGCGCCCTCTTCACAACGGTACTGGGGGGAGACCCGGAACAGTGGTATCTGGTGGCTTCCGATGCAGGCTACGGATTTCTGGTCAAACTCAAAGAGTTGTTTGCCAAGAACAAGGCGGGTAAAGCACTACTGACCCTGCCCAAGGGTGCAAAGGTGCTGCCTCCGATGCCTGTCACCGGCATAGAGAGTGACCGGGTATTGGCGATTACCAATGAAGGGCGGATGCTCACCTTCCCCATCGCTGAGTTGCCTGCACTCTCCCGTGGCAAGGGTAATAAGATTATCGGTATTCCCGGCAAACGGGTGGAGAGCCGCGAAGAGTACGTAGTGGCCATCGCCAGCATTCCGGAGGGTGGGAGATTAACTGCCTTCTCCGGTAAACGACATATCACTCTGAAAGCGGCTGACCTGGACCATTATCAGGGTGAGCGGGGGCGGCGCGGTAACAAGCTGCCCCGTGGTTTCCAGAAGGTGGATGGTGTGACGGTAGAGTAATCCACCCTCTCATGAAGATGAGTAAAATTAAATGGCTGTGTACAAAACTACTGTTCCACGCAGTTTATTCATACGCAGATAGTGAGCAGTGTGCCCGCCCTATCGCCCCGAGGGCGGGGCTCCTACACGCACTTATCCAGAAAGGCAGTGCCCCCTTGTAGGAGCGGCGCCCTCGCCGCGATGAAAACCGCACATTTTCTACCACATGGCTTTATGCCATTGCCTGGAATCAACTGCAGTCAGAGCACCATAGGCGTGGAACGGTAAGATAGTACATAGCCACTTAAAATTATATTGATCCTACCTTCTTCCTGGTGGAGTGGGTGTTAATGGACTCTGAAACTTGAGTCTTGAGATGCTCCAATTTGGCATTCATGTCAAGATTCTTCTTCTGTAAATGTCCATCAATGACCGTCCGGTTTTGATGCGGAATTCGTGGTAAATAATTACACTAATGGGAACTTTCTTGGCGAAGGAGTTTGCATTTTCGCTCTCTGATCGGGCTACTTTTGCCGGAAATCTGCAAAAAAAGAGGGTTGATTAGGCTATAAAAAGAGAGCAAGGTACGCCACCTTGGACGATTTTGAACCTTTTGCCTACCCTGCTTTTAACGCGGTTTAGAATCTGTCTATTCACCTGAGGCCGTGGGGGTAGCCGCCATCGTATCTTGTTGAAATAAAAAGATAAATATAATTCATCGGTCACTCTGTTCTGGGGGCGATATAGCCTCTATTTGAGTGCAATTATGACTGCTTCATGCACTGCATCTATTGTTATTTCTTATGGTAACGATAACAAAACGTGAGTCTCGTTTATTGTTAAGAAGCGATTCCGATGGGGTATCCTGTTTTCCTCAAATTACGGCAGATAATAATTTTTAACGAGGCAATGAATGCTGATTCGTCCTTCACATCAAGACCACGAAGCGATTCGGGAATTGGAGCTGGCCACTGGCGAGACTCTGTCTGACTGCTATCAGTGTGGTAAGTGTACGGCGGGTTGTCCTGCCTCAATGAATACTCCACCCAGTGTCCTGATTCGCAAATTGAAACTCGGCCTCTATCAGCAAGCCTTGGACTCAGAGTCGATCTGGTCCTGTATGGCCTGCCTCACATGCTCAGAACGCTGCCCAAAGGATGTCAGTCCTGCTGCCATCATTGAGGGGCTGAAGCTGATCCATCTGCGTGAGTTGGATCCCCGAGCGGATGTCGGTGCGCTGGGACAGGAGTTTCTGGCTCAGTCGACGCAACAGGCCGTAGTCAGCGGCTTTCGTAAATTCATCTAAGGATCCTGAATGTCTTCTGAAGAACATATCCATATTCCTTACTACCCAGGTTGTACCCTGAAGACCAAAGCGCTGGGCTTTGAACGCTCGGCCATGGATTGCGCACGCGAGCTTGGTTTTGAGATGAATGAGTTGAAGGATTGGAACTGCTGCGGCGCCTCTTTTCCTCTGACCGACAGCAACCTGATGGGGCTTGCAGGCCCTACGAACGTACTAATAGAAGCGGAACTCCACTGTAAGGAACATGAGCTTGATCCTCGTGTTATCACTCTCTGCTCCTTCTGCTACAACACCCTGAAGCGTACAAGTCATGCTTTCGAAAAGCAGCCCGAGAAGCGGACAACACTGAACGCTTTCCTGGATCGTGAATATAAGGGTACCGTTAAGGTTGAGCACTACCTTGAGTACCTCAGGGATGGTCTCGGCTTCGACAAGTTGGCCGAGATGGTCAAGGTCGATATGAGCAGCTTTAAAGTAGCGCCCTATTATGGTTGCCTGCTGCTCAAGCCCGGCAAGGAGATCGGGCTGGATGACCCGGAAGAGCCGACCATCCTGCACGATTTCCTCGACGCCTTGGGTTGTACCCTGGTCGATTTTCCCGGACAGGTGGATTGCTGTGGCTCCTACCTTGTCATGCGGGAGCCGGAGAAGGCGAAGGCGTTATCTAACGGCATCGTCGATGAAGCGAGTGACTATGGTGCAGAGACCATTGTGACGGCCTGCCCGCTCTGTCACTCCAACCTGGATAAAGCCCAGGCGGCAAATGAGGGCGAGGGTGTTCCCATCCTCTACTTTACCCAGCTGCTGGCAATTGCCCTGGGTCTGAGTACCGAAGAACATAAACTTGAAGATAACCGTGTTGATCCATTAGCGGTAATAACTTCCTGCGGTGCCTTTGATGCCGCAGCCAAAAAGAGCGCATAGGAGCCGATCCGTGGAAGCAAGTGGCCAAAAAATTGAAACTGTAATGGTCGGTGACCGGACGATTCCGCCGGAGGGAGCCCGTTACATCACCATCTATATCATGGGGCAGGCGTATCAGGTTCCCGAGACCCTGACCATCCTCAAGGCGATGGAGTTTGCCGGTTACCAGTACAAGCGTGGTTGTGGTTGTCGCGGTGGTATCTGCGGCGCCTGCGGTACCGTCTACCGCAAACAGGGCGACCATACCCTGCACACCGGCCTCGCCTGTCAGACCGTTGCCGAGGATGACATGATCCTGGCGCAGATCCCGTTTTTTCCGGCCAACCGGGCGGATCACGGCGGGGTCGATACCTCACTCTCCCCGGATGAGCAGATCGCAACCCTCTATCCGGAGATCTTCCGCTGTGTCGGTTGTGGTACCTGTACCCGCACCTGTCCGATGGATATTGATGTCATGGGTTACATCGCACACTTCAAACGGGGTGATGTGATGCGTGGGGCCAAGACCTCTTTTGACTGCATCATGTGCGGACTCTGTGTCAGTCGCTGTCCGGCCAACATCTCACAGATGAATGTCGCCATGGCAGCGCGCCGTATCGCTGCCGGTCAGATGACCCCTCGCTCCGAGACCACCAAGAACCGGGCGGAACAGGTCAACGCAGGTCGCTATGAGGAGATGCTGGCTGAACTCGGTCAGATGGATAAAGAGGAGCTGAAAACGCTCTATGTCGAACGTGAGCGCGAGCCCGATCTCTCCCTGCCGGGTGAGTGGATGCCTCATGACCAGACCAAACTATAAGTAGGGTATACCAATGCAAGAAGGTTACACTCCCGAGATGCTGGAGCTGATCAAGCGGGTAGAGGCGAGTCGCCCTGAACGCTTGGCTCAGTCGCGAGCCGGTAAAAGTTATCCCGCCATGTCGATGGATGACCGCGACGTTGTTTTGAACGCGTTTCATCCTGATTACTCCGAGGAGGGGCGTCGAGCCCTGGGCATCGGCCAAAATCAGGGCGAGGTCTACCCGGAAGAGCTGGTGGATCTGCTGGAATCACGCAGTATGCTTGAGTCTGTTTCGGTCGACGTCACCCAGCCTGACATGGAGACCGACGTATTGGTGATCGGCGGTGGCGGTGGCGGCACAGCTGCAGCACTGGCGGCGGCAGGTGAGGGCAATCAAGTGCTCTTAGCCACCAAGTTGCGCCATGGTGACTCCAACACGGTGATGGCAGAAGGCGGTATTCAAGGTGCCGACCAGGAGCCCGACTCCCCCTACTATCACTACCTGGATGTGATTGGCGGCGGCCACTTTACCAACGAGCCCTCGCTGGTTGCAGCGATGACCAATGATGCCCCCCTGATTATCGAGTGGCTTGAGTCGCTCGGAATGATGTTCGATAAGCACCCCGACGGTCGTATGAAGGTGCGTCACGGTGGTGGCACCAGTCGCAAGCGCATGCACTCTTCCGGTGATATGACCGGTGCGGAGATCATGCGGGTGGTGCGTGACGAGGCGCGTAACCGTGCTGAACAGATCAAAGTGCTTGAGTTCTCCCCGGCGGTAGAGTTGCTGATGGATGACGATGGCCGTTGTGCCGGCGCTATCCTGCACAATTTGGAGACTTCCACTTTTCAGGTGGTTAAGGCTAAGGCGGTGATTATCGCTACCGGCGGTACCGGGCGTCTGCACTATCGCGGCTTCGCCTGCACCAACCACTACGGCGCCACCGGCGACGGTCTGGTGATGGCCTATCGTGCAGGCGCCAAACTCGGTTATATGGACTCCGTCCAGTACCACCCCACCGGCACCGCTTATCCAGAGCAGAACGTGGGTCTGTTGGTAACGGAGAAGGTACGTGGCCTTGGTGGTCAGCTGCTGAACATCAATGGCGAGCAGTTTGTTTTCCCACTGGAGCCGCGAGACGTGGAGTCTGCCGCTATCATTCGCGAGTGTACCGGTGAAGGCAGAGGTGTCAGAACCCCTACCGGGCGCCTTGGCGTGTGGCTGGACTCGCCACTTATTGATCAGCTCCATGGCGAAGGTACAGTGCAGCGTGAGTTGCCGGCCAAGTATATCCAGTTCAAGCGTTTCGGTATCGATATCGCCAAGGTCCCGATGCTGGTCTACCCGACCTTGCACTATCAAAATGGCGGTATTGCCATCAACGACCTGGGCGAGAGCACCATTCCAGGACTTTACGCCGCAGGTGAGACCACCGGTGGCGTTCATGGCCATAACCGGCTGATGGGCAACTCACTGCTTGATATTCTGGTGTTTGGCCGCCGCGCCGGACTCAATGCCGCCAAGTCTATTGCCGGCGGTGAGGTACCTGGTGCCCCTAACATGGAGCATCTCCAGAGCTATGGTGAGGCACTGGCCGATGCCGGTCTGGACCGCGGCGTGCTGAGCCCGATGATCCTGCCCAACTACGCTACCGATGAGATCCGTAAACAGCGCTGGGATGTCCAGTCCCCGGTAGTCTGAACGGATAGACGGTAAGAGGAAAAGCTATGGCTAAAATTGGGGTCTTTGTCTGCGACTGCGGCAACAACATTGCGCGCACGGTGGATACACCTGATGTGACGAGGGATGCCGCCGAGCAGAACGGCGTGGCTTTTGTCGAAAACCACAAGTTTATGTGCTCCAACCCCGGACAGGAGTCCTTTAAAAAAGCGATCAGGGATGAGGGGCTGGATGGCTGTATCGTTGCCGCCTGTAGTCCGAAGATGCACGAGGCGACCTTCCGTAACGCCGCTGAAGCGGCGGGGCTGAACCCCTTCCGGGTGGAGATCGCCAATATCCGTGAGCACTGCTCCTGGGTACATGACGATAAGGAGATCGGTACGGTCAAGGCCAAAGACCTGACCAAGATGATGGTCGAGAGAATCAAGTTTAACCGTCCTCTCGAACGTTACCTTATGCCGTTGACCAAACGCGCTCTGATCATCGGCGGTGGTATCGCCGGTATCCAGGCAGCGCTTGATCTGGGCAATGCCGGTTACTCGGTCACTATCGTCGAGAAGGAGCCCTCCCTCGGCGGCAACATGGCACGCCTGTCGGAGACCTTCCCCACACTCGACTGTTCACAGTGCATCCTGACGCCGAAGATGGTGGAGGTGCAGAACCACCCCAACATCACCGTTCATGCTTATGCAGAGATGGAGAAGTTGGAGGGTTACATCGGTAACTTCCGCGCCACCATCCGGCAGAAGGCGAAGTCGGTTATCGACTCGGAGTGTACCGGCTGTGGTGAGTGCTGGGAGAAGTGTCCGTTTACCGCTGAGAGTGAGTTCGATATGAACCTCAATCCGCGGAAGCTGATCTATATGCCTTTCCCCCAGGCGGTACCCACCGTGCCGGTGATCGACCGGGAGAACTGTCCCAAGTTTCTGAAAGACTCCTGCGGCCTTTGTGCCGATGTGTGCGGACCCGATTGTATCGACTTCACTCAGCAGGACGAGATAATTGAAGAGGAGTTCGGTGCGGTCATCGTCGCCACCGGCTACAAGCTGATGCCCAACGTCTACCCCGAGTATGGTGGTACACGTCCGCAGCATATGACCCCCAAGAAGCTGACGAAAAAGCTTAAAAAACTGCAGCCCCGATCCACCGCCGGACGCCTGGTGGATGTAATCAACGGTATGGAGTTTGAGCGCCTGGCTTCCGCTTCCGGCCCCACCGGCGGTGAGATCCGACGCCCCTCCGATGGCAAAAAGCCGGAGTCTATCGCCTTTATCGCCTGTGTTGGGTCCCGTGACTGCAACAAGGGTGTTGAGTACTGCTCCAAGATCTGCTGCATGTACACCGCCAAGCACACCATGCTCTATAACCACAGCAACCATGAAGGCAAGGCTTACGTCTTCTATATGGATATACGCGCCGGTGGCAAGGGCTATGAAGAGTTTATCAACCGCGCCCAGAGTGACGGCACCGAGTACATACGCGGGCGTGTTTCACGTCTGTCGAAAAAGGGTGACAAGATTCTGGTGAAAGGTGCCGATACTCTGCTTGGTGAGGCGCTGGATATAGAGGTCGATATGGTTGTCCTCGCCACCGCCATGGTGCCCCAGGAAGACGCCATGGATCTGGCCAAGGTGATCGGCATCAGTTACGATCAGCACGGTTTCTACTCAGAGCAGCATCCCAAGTTGATGCCGGTGGATTCATCTACCGGCGGCATCTATCTCGCTGGTGCCTGTCAGGGGGTCAAGGATATCCCGGAGACGGTGGCCCAGGCCTCCGCTGCGGCATCCAAGGTGATGCAACTCTTCTCCAAAGAGGAGCTGCAGCGCGAGCCGGAAGTGGCCATCGTCGATCAGGAGTTCTGCATGAACTGCTGGGACTGCGTGACGGTCTGCCCCTATCTGGCGATCAGCCGGGAGGAGAAGAGAGACCGCAACGGCAACCTGCAGAAGATGGTTGCGACTGTGAACCCCGGCTTGTGCCAGGGCTGCGGAATCTGTAACACCGTCTGCCGTTCCAAAAGCATATCACTTCAGGGCTATACCGATGAGCAGGTGTACGCCCAGATCACCGCATTCGATGGAGCTTTCGTTTAAACCATGAGTAAGAAGATCGAAAGGCACGACTTTGAACCGAAGATTCTCGGGTTTGTGTGCAAATGGTGCACCTACTCGGGCGCCGACCTGGCCGGCACCAGCCGCATGGACTACTCGCCCAATGTGCGTATGGTACGCCTGCCCTGTTCCGGTCGAATCGACCCGCAGTTCCTGATCAAGGCATTTGAGCAGGGGGCAGACGGTGTCATCGTCTCCGGTTGTCATCCGGGTGACTGCCACTACAACGAGGGTAACTACTACGCCCGTCGACGCAATCTCGCTTTTCGCGAGCTGTTGGAGTTCAATGGGATCGATGTTGAGCGTCTTGAGTTCTCCTGGATCTCAGCTGCTGAAGCGATCAAGTGGACCCAGGTGATCGATAAGTTTACTGATCGTGTACGTGACTTGGGCCCCCATACAGCGTATGACGCATTGGTTGACCCCTATGCGGATCGTCTGGTTAAAGAAGGCGCATCAACATGATCGAAGAGCTCCGTAAACATGCCAAAGAGCTGCTCGAGTATGGAGAGCTGGACGTTGTTATCGGTTATGCCGAGGGCAGCGATCCGACCCGTACCTCACCTGTTTTTATACGCAAGGGAGATGATGTAGATAAGCTGGTTTTTGATGCACGCTGCATCAATTCTCTCCCCCTCTACCTTAACAAACGACATGAGTATCCGGATAAAAAGCTAAAAAAGACCGGTATTTTTGCTAAGGGCTGCGATGTCAGAGCAATCACACAGCTGATTGCAGAAAATCAGCTGAAGCGTGAAGAGGTCTATATTTTTAGTGCCCCTTGTGAAGGTGTCGTTTCACACCCTGAAAATTGGGATGGCGCTCTGCATGATGGCAACTGTGCGAGTAAGTGCGTTGGCTGTGATGTGAAGATTCCAGCAGATGCAGATTTCTACTCTGGTGGTGAGCTGCCCAAAGTTGAACGCAACGAACCCTATCAGGCGTCCGCACCCCAACTGGTCAATCTTATAGGAATGGCGAAGGATGACCGTTTTGCCTTCTGGCGAAACGATTTCGATCGCTGCTTCAAGTGTTATGCCTGCCGTGAGGTCTGTCCTCACTGCTCCTGTAATATCTGCATTACCGACCGTACTCAGCCCAATTGGATCGATCAGGCGGCACACCAGAAGGGTGTTTTCGCTTGGCATATGACCCGGGCGATGCATCTGGTTGGACGCTGCACCGGCTGTGGTGAGTGTACACGGGCATGTCCGGTCGATATTCAGGTGGACCTGTTCAATCAGCGGATGAAAGAGGTGATCCAGGAGACTTACGGTTATAAATCCGGCTACTCTGAGTCAGAGAAGCCACCGTTGATCACCTATAAAACCGATGACCCGCAAGAATTTATCCGTTAGGCCTATGTAATTATGAAAACGGCACTTATTAACAAGAGCGACATCGACCAGTGTATTGACCTGCTTTCTCAGGCCGACTACCGGGTTATCGCGCCTCGCCTCCAGCCACGACTGGATGGGCCGGATGGCGTCGATATCCATGTATTTCAGGAGGTCAAGCCAGGGGATGTGCATTCCATTGGTGAAGGACTCTCCACCACAGGCATCAAAGAGTTTCTCTTTGCCAAGCACGAACCGCTGTTTGCCTATGAGAAAAGTGGCAAGAAGGTCAATATCACGCCGGTAAGTCACGACTTTCCACGTACCGTGATAATGGGTGTTCGGCCATGCGATGCAGCATCCAGCATCTCTTTGAATGCCGTCTTCTCTGACTCCAATGTCGGCTATGACGATACGCTTTTCACCAAGCGGCTCGAACAGACCTCCTTTGTCACCTACTCCTGTACCGATCCCGATGCCAGTTGCTTCTGCACCTCGGTAGGACTTGGACCCGATAGCGACAAAGGCTCCGATCTACACATGACGGAGATTGGTGATGGACGGATTCATCTTGAGGTGAAGACGGAGAAGGGCGCTGCCTTGGCTGAGATACTTGGGTCACTACTCCAGGGTGAAGGTGACCAGAGTGCGCGGGATCAGGCAGGAGCCGAGGCCCAGAAAAAGATCTCCCGTATCCGCAATGCCAATCCAATCAGGGCATGGCTGGATGACACTACCAATTTTGAAGATGAGATGTGGCAGAGGCTGGGCGAGAAGTGTCTGGGCTGTGGTGCCTGTACCTTTGAGTGTCCGACTTGTCACTGCTTCGATATGGTGGATGAAGATCGCGGCGGAAAAGGCTATCGGGTCAAGTTCTGGGATTCATGCCAGTTCGACCATTTCACCCTTCACGCTTCCGGTCACAATCCCAGAGACTGGCAGTTCAAGCGCTACCGTAACCGCTTTAGCTGCAAGTTCAAAATATACGAAGAGAAATTCGAGGCCCAGGGATGTGTAGGCTGTGGCCGTTGCATTCGCGGCTGTCCAGTAAATCTGGATATCACCGAATATATGGCCGAAGTTGCCCATAAAGCAGCAATTCCTGCAGCCATGCAGACCGATCCAAGTTACGAGTAGTACAGAGGAAAATATCTGTGTCGAACATCTATCAGCCTCACCTGATGACTATCAAGAGTGTCATCCAGGAGACTCCGGACATCAAGACCTTCCACCTGGTTTTTCAGGATGAGGAGATGCGGAAAAATTTCCGCTTCGAGACCGGACAGTTTGCCGAATATTCTGCCTTTGGTTCGGGTGAAAGTACTTTTTGTATTGCCTCTTCGCCCACTCGTATGGACTATATCGAGTGCTGTTTCCGCAAGACGGGAAAGGTCACCGACGCCCTGTTCGGTCTGTCAGAGGGTGACACCATCGGCTTCCGTGGCCCCTATGGCAACATCTTTCCCCTGGATAAGTTTGAGGGTAAGAATCTGATTTTTATCGGTGGAGGTATTGCACTGCCACCGCTGCGCTCAGTAATCTGGAACGTTCTCGACACTCGTGACCGCTTTGGTGATATCTCCATCGTCTATGGCGCACGTAGCGTGGATGATCTGGTTTACAAACGAGAGCTTAAAGAGTGGCATGAGCGTGACGATGTGACGCTGGTCAAGACGGTTGATCCCGGTGGTGAAACTGATAATTGGGATGGACACGTCGGATTTGTCCCTACCATTCTCGAAAACGAGTTTGCTCCCAAACCGGACAATACCATCGCTATCGTCTGTGGCCCGCCGATCATGATCAAATACACTTTTGAGGCACTCGAACGACTGGGCTTCACACAGGATCAGATGATCACTACCCTGGAGAACCGCATGAAGTGCGGGTTGGGTAAATGCGGCCGTTGTAATATTGGATCGACTTACGTCTGTATCGATGGCCCGGTGTTTTGGGCGGAAGAGATTGCGGAGATGCCCCAAGAGTTCTGATCCCCTCTCTCTCCCTCCTTATCGGGCGGTGTTGATTCACCGCCCGTCTTCATGCCGCCGACTATTGCCAAGATTAACAACAAAAAAGCGGTGAATTCAGGCTACAAGATGCGCCGAGTCCACGACTTGTTCAGCGGCTCACCGGACACCTACGATAATAACTCTTTTTCATGCTCTTAATTGGGTATGAGTGAGTGAAAAAAAGGCTAAAAACCCTGTTTTAGCTATGTTTTTTTGCCTCAGACTTGAGTAATATATGATATTATTCAATACATTTTGACTTATTCATTGGTTTTTTAATAATTACCTGTGGATTTTTTGAGTCCCCTAATAAATAATAGCCGGCCACTGGGTTGATTCGGTTGCGTTGTGTTGCGCGCTGAAAACCCGGAGATGACCGATTTTTTGAATCTAAACCTTTATATATAAGGCCCTGGAGGCTGAGATGTCTAAACCCAACATGGTCACTGTCGACGGTATCGATGCGGCCACTCACGTTGCTCACAAGACCAATGAGGTCATTGCTATTTATCCGATCACCCCTTCCTCCGGAATGGGTGAGTTGAGCGATGAGTTCTCAGCCAAAGGCCAGAAGAATATCTGGGGTACCGTACCCCAGGTCGTTGAGATGCAGCATGAGGGAGGCGCCGTCGCCTCCTGTCACGGTGCCGTCCAGAGCGGCGCCCTGACCACCACCTTCACTTCGTCCCAGGGTCTGCTGCTGATGATCCCGACCATGTACAAGGTCGCCGGCGAGATGACCCCGTTCGTGATCCATGTCGCGGCTCGCGCTATTGCCGCACAGGGCCTCTCCATCTTCGGCGACCACAGCGATGTGATGTCCACCCGAGCCACCGGTTTTGCCATGCTCTCCTCCTGCAATCCCCAGGAGGTGATGGACCATGCGCTGATGGCTCAGGCCGCCACCCTGGAGTCCCGTATTCCTTTCATCCACTTCTTCGACGGGTTCCGTACTTCCCACGAGGTGGCGAAGGCAGATCTGATCTCCGATGAGGTGATACAGGCGATGATGTCGGATGAGCTGATCCGCGAGTTTCGCGCCCGCGCCATGTCACCGGACCGCCCGACCATCCGCGGCACCTCTCAGAATCCTGATGTCTACTTCCAGGGCCGCGAGACCGTCAATACCTACTACGACAAAGTCCCAGGCATCATGCAGGATGTCATGGATCGCTTCGCCGAGCTGACAGGCCGTGAGTACAAACTATTTGAGTACTACGGTGCCGAGGACGCCGAGCGGGTGGTTATGATCATGGGTTCCGCCGCCGACGCGGTGGAGGAGACAGTCGACAAGCTGGTGGCCGAAGGCGAGAAGATCGGCATGCTGCGCGTGCGGCTCTATCGCCCCTTCTCTCCGGAACACATGCTCGAGGCGCTGCCCGCCACGGTGAAGAAGCTGGCTGTGTTGGATCGCTGCAAGGAGCCTGGCAACGACGGCGAGCCAATGTACAAGGATGTGATGACCGCCATGGCCAACCATATGCTCAACGGGGGCAAGAAGTTCGCCACCATGCCGCGTGTCGTCGGCGGCCGCTACGGGCTCTCCTCCAAGGAGTTCAACCCGGGCATGATCAAGGGCATCTTTGACGAGCTGTCGAAGGATGAACCGAAGAACAGCTTCACCGTCGGCATCATCGATGACGTCAGCCAAACCAACCTGGAGTGGGATAACGACTACCAGATTATCGATCACGAGAAGGTGACCCAGTGCCTCTTCTACGGCCTGGGCGCAGACGGCACCGTCTCCGCCAACAAAAACTCCATCAAGATTATCGGCGAGGATGAGAATATCTTCGGCCAGGGTTACTTCGTCTACGACTCCAAGAAGGCGGGTGCGGTGACCACCTCCCACCTGCGCTTCGGCCCCGAGAAGATTCGCTCCACCTATCTCATCGGTGATGACCAGGCCGACTTCGTGGCCTGTCACCAGCCGGTCTTTCTTGAGAGCCTGGACATGCTGCACAAGGCCCGCGAGGGTGGCGTTTTCCTCCTCAACTCGCCAGCCGGCCCTGATGATGTATGGGCTACCCTGCCGCGCAAGACCCAGCAGCAGGTGATCGACAGGAAGCTCGACGTCTATGTCATCGATGCCTACAAGGTGGCGGATGAGACCGGCATGGGCCGTCGCATCAACACCATCATGCAGACCTGCTTCTTCGCTATCTCCGGCATTCTCGACAAGGAGGCCGCCATCACCAAGATCAAGGAGGCCGCCGAGAAGACCTACGGCAAGAAGGGCCCCGCAGTGGTGGAGATGAATTTCCGCGCTATCGACGCCTCTGTGGCGGCCATGCACAAGGTGGAGATTCCTTCAGCGGCTTCGTCCACCCTCGAACTGCGTCCACCGGTCACTGACAATGCGCCGGAGTTTGTCAAGCAGGTCTGCGGCGAGATTACCGCCGGCCGTGGCGACGGTATCCCGGTCAGCCTGATCCCCGCCGACGGCGTCTGGCCCCTGGACAGCGCCTCATACGAGAAGCGCAACCTGGCCCGCGAGATCCCTGTGTGGGATGAGGAGCTCTGCATCTACTGCGGTAAATGTGTCTTTGTCTGCCCACATTCAGCCATTCGCAGCAAGGTCTTCGACAGTGCTCTGGCAGAGAGTGCTCCACCAACGTTCAAACACATCAAGATCAAAGGCAAGACGTTCGAGGAGAACGAACACATTACCTATCAGGTTGCGCCGGAGGATTGCACCGGCTGTACTCTGTGCCGCGACATCTGCCCCGCCGTGGACAAGAAGAATCCGGAACACCGCGCCCTGGATATGATGCCACAGCCACCGCTACGTGACTCTGAGCGCGAGAACTGGGACTTCTACCTGACTATCCCCGAGTACGACCGCAACAAGATCGCCTGGGGCACTATGAAAAGCGCCATGCTGGCCCAGCCTCTGTTTGAGGCCTCCGGCGCCTGCGTCGGCTGTGGCGAGACCCCCTACATCCGTCTTGCCACTCAACTGTTCGGTGACCGCATGATGATGGGGAACGCCACCGGCTGCTCCTCCATCTACGGCGGCAACCTGCCCACTACCCCCTACGCCACCAACGCGGAGGGACGCGGCCCCACCTGGAACAACTCACTGTTCGAGGACACCGCCGAGTTCTCTCTCGGCTTCCGGCTCTCGGTGGATCGTCAGGCCGAGATGGCCAAAGTGTTGCTGAAGAAGATGGAGGGCGAGATTGGCGCGGAGCTTGTGGGCACGATCATCGATGCCGACCAGTCCAACGAACCCGGTATCTTCCAGCAGCGTGAACGCATCGAGGAGGTTCGCGGGAAGATCAAGGGGATGGACTCCGAGGAGGCCCGTAACCTGGATGCGGTGATCGACAACCTGGCCAAGAAGAGTGTCTGGGCTATCGGTGGCGACGGCTGGGCCTACGACATCGGCTTCGGCGGTCTAGACCACGTGCTCGCCTCCGGCGCCAACATCAATATCCTGGTACTGGATACCGAGGTCTACTCCAACACCGGCGGCCAGATGTCCAAGGCGACCCCCACCGGTGCCGTGGCCAAGTTTGCCGCCGGCGGCAAGCCGGGCCGCAAGAAGGACCTGGCGATGATCGCCATGGCCTATGAGAATGTCTATGTTGCACAGGTGGCCTACGGGGCCAAGGATGTACGCACTTTGAAGGCGTTCCAGGAGGCGGAGTCCTACGATGGTGTCTCCATCATCATCGCCTACAGCCCCTGTATCGCCCAGGGCATCGACCTGCTGAAGGACAACCACAACGCTCAGGAGCGGGCGGTTGCCAGTGGTCACTTCCCACTGTTCCGCTACGATCCGAGGCTGGCGGATAAGGGTAAGAATCCGCTGCAACTCGATTCCAAGAAGCCCAGCATGCCGCTGCAGGAGTTCATGGACAGCGAGACCCGCTTTAGCTCCCTTAAACGAAGCCATCCGGAGGCTGCCGTGGAGCTGGCTAAATTCGCCCAGGAGACGGTGGACAAACGCTACCGCTACTACGAGCAGCTCGCCGCCCTCTCCTTCGAAGAGTAGGAGGCTCCGGCCGTTCGTCTCGCCGAAAACGCCGCCACCCCTCACCGGGGTGGCGGCGTTTTCGTGCCTGTCCCTCTGACAGTGCATAGTGTTATAGCTTTTCAGGAAGTGCTAGACTGTTTAACTATAGTGTTAAAAAAATAAAGGTGAGGTAATCATGGAAACTCCTGCAGAAATACTTAAAACAATTCTGAGTCATGAGGTCAAAGCGTCGGCTTTCTACTCTCTGGCATCAGAAATCACTCATAACGATGAGTCGAGGATGCTCTTTATAGAGCTTGCGGATATGGAGGAGGGGCATGCCAAGAGTGTGGCTGACCAAGTGAAAGGAACGCACTTTAGCGAGGGCTTTGATCCCTATGCCTATATTGAAGAGCTTGAGTCTAATGTCGAGACAACTCTTCGCAAGGACACCGCAGAGATCCTGGTTGATGGGGATATGAAGGACGTTTTAAATATGGCCATCTCCATGGAGGAGGCAGCGTACCGGGCCTATGAGGTGATGGCTGCGAAGGCGGAGGGAGAGGAGGTGAGAGCCTTCTGTGAAGCCCAGGCCGAAGAGGAGAGAGGGCATAAAAAGATGTTGGTCCAGCTTCTTACTTCACTTGATATGGATGAGGATGAGCGGCCGGATCTTTAGTCCTGGATCGATATGAGCTAGTGCCTGTTATAGGAGCGGCGTCCTGGCCGTGATGAACGTTGCACACACCTGCAATATTCTATCACCCCGGGTACGAGGCTCCTGCAGGCGATCTCCTTTTGAGCATCAAAACCGCAAGTGGTTGGTATAGTGTCTCTATAGCTCGAGAGCTATCGCCTCGAAACCACCAGTCAGCGTGACTAGTGGATATGAGTGGATTGCCCCTGGGTAGCCGGGCTAATGCAGAGGATTACTCCCCATCGAATGTGGGCAGTACTTTATCCCACTCTTTATCACCGCCTTTTCCACTCCATGGCGCCAAACCGTAGTAGAGAATCCCTTCGGCCTGAATATCCTCGAACACCGCATGTGTAATCGTGGCTTTTCGAAGATCGGCACCCCGCAGATCACACCTCTCAAACCGGGTTCCCATCAAGTCACATTCGCGGAGCATGGTCTCGTTCAAGCTGGCACCACTGAACAGGGTTCCACTAAGATCGCTTCCCTGCATCTGGGCATCATCCAGCCGTGTATCCGACATCTGGACATTCTGCAGATGACACAAGAGGAAACTGGTTCCGCTCAGGTCGGCACTGCTCAGATCGGCACCGTTCAGCTGCACCCGCTGCAGAAATCCCTGCTGTAGATCAGCCCCCTTCAGGTTGACCCTATCCAGGTCGGCATCCTGGATGAAAACGGCCTGGAGGTTGCAGTTTTCCAGATTGGCACCTTTCAGGCAGCTTCCCGATAAGAGCGCCCCTGAGAGGTCCAGGCCCGACAGGTCAATGTCGATCAGATTCAGGAATGAAAGATCGGCATCAACCAGCGAACCACCTTTCCCCCGCGCCTCAATTAACGAGGCGCGGTCGGAGAAGGTCTCATATGAGTCGTCAAACTCGTACATTAGGGACGATGTGCGTCAACGATCTTCTGCTTATCGTAGTCTGGTGAACCACCCACAAGGTCGACAAGACGCTTCATCTCGTCACACAGTGTGTAACGATCTTCCTTGTAAATCAGACCAACCGGTGCTTTACCGTTTGGACGGCGCGCAACTGCGATCGCCTGATCCATGTCGGTAGGATCATGATCTTCCGGCAGATCTTCTACCAGAGCACGATAGTACTTGGCAGTATCGATCTTGTTGAAGGTCGGGCACTGAGAGAAGATGTTCACGTAAGCGAAACCTTTGTGCTCCATCGCGCCTTTGATCAGCGCAGCACACATCTTCGGGTTACCAGCGAATGCCTGAGCAACATAGGTCGCGCCGTAGGTCAGCATGTACATGACAGGATCGAGCGGCTCTTCAACGCCACCGTACGGGGTGATGTAGGCCGGCATCTCTTTACGGGTGGTCGGTGAAGACTGACCTTTGGTCAGACCGTAGATACCGTTATCCATCAGTACGTAGACCATGTCGACGTTCTTACGCGCCATGTGTGGCATGTGGCCGCCACCGATCGAGAAGCCGTCACCGTCACCACCGGCAACCATAACACTCAGCTTAGGGTTGGCCAGCTGAGTACCTGTAGCTACCGCACCTGCACGACCGTGCAGGGTGTGCATTTTGTAACCCTTAACGAAGTAAGGCAGACGTGAAGAGCAGCCGATACCGGAGACCGATACGAAGTCTTTTGGGTGAATGCCCAGCTCAGAGAGTGCGCGGTAGGTAGCGTTGAGTACACCGTAGTCACCACAACCAGGACACCAAACAGGAGATACTTCAGATTTGTACTCCTTTGGCTTGATCTGAATGTTGTCGAAAATTGCTCTACTCATGAGTTGATCTCCTTAACCTTGTCTACAACCATGGCCGGGGTAAATGGCAGACCACCGCAGATTGTGTATGAAATTGGATTCAGTGAAGTCTCTGCACGGATGAAGAAAGCGAGCTGACCCTGGTAGTTAACCTCTGGCACCAGAATCTGTTTACACTTCGATGCAAACTCTTCGTACTCTTTGACTGGCATCGGGTACATCAGCTTCGGATAGAAGCCCTTAACCTTTACACCCTCTGCACGCAGACGCTGAACCGATTCACGCACAACACCAATGGTTGAACCCCAGGCGATGATACCGACATCGGCTTCTTCATCTCTGTCACCGTCAACCTCCTGAGGACCCAGGTCATCGACCAGTGCCTTCAGCTTAGAAAAACGCTTTTCAGTGTTGCGCTCATGCCAGTCAGGGGTAAAGTTCGGTGCACCCGTCTCGGTGTGCTCCAGACCGGTAGCAACGTGCTCACCACCCTCGACACCTGGATCACACATCGGAGAGATCATGTCGTCAGTGAACTCGTAACGTTTGAATTCACCCTGACCGTCCCAACGCTTACGGTTGACGATTTCAAAATCGTTCGGGTTTGGACGCTCTACAGTCTGGGTCGAGAAGGCCAGTGAACCGTCAGAACAGAGAATGACAGGAGACTGGTACTTCTCAGCGATGTTCAGCGCCTGAGCCGTCATGTGGATACAGTCTTTAACACCCTCAACTGACATTACTATACGTGGAGCGTCGCCGTGACCGCCGTGAACCGCCAGGAACAGGTCAGACTGCTCATGTTTGGTGGGCAGACCGGTTGAAGGGCCGCCACGCTGTACATCGATGATCAACGCAGGAGTCTCTGACATGGTGGCCATGCCGATCAGCTCAGACATCAGCGCCAGACCAGGGCCGGAGGTTGAGGTCATTGAACGTTTACCCGCGTATGACGCACCCAGAACCTGCGCCAATGAGGCGATCTCATCCTCAGCCTGGACCAAAGTACCGCCAGTCTTAGGAATGTGCGCGGAGACGTACTTGGCAACCTCTGTCGCAGGAGTAATTGGGTAAGCAGAGAAGAACTCCAGACCACCCAGGATAGCACCCAGGCCACAGGCTTCGTTACCAGCAACAACGATGTTGTCTTTGCCTTCCTTGCCTTCAACGACGGCGTATGGATCGGTCTTCTCGTGGGCCAGGCCCAGCGCCTTACCCGCTTCGAAAGATTTCAGAGCGAAGTCGAGAACCTCTTCACCCTTCTTCTTGAACTTGTTGGTCAGAACCTCGACCAGGGTCTCTTCGTTGACGCTGAACAGGGTAGAAACCGCACCCAACGCAACCATGTTCTTTGAGCGGATTGAGCCCAGATCCTTAGAGGTCTTAGTCATTGGGATCGCATAGGAGATCACACCCTCTGGGATCTCAGGTTCGAAATCACCGCCTGGGCCGTCCCATACCAAAACCGTACCCGGGATCAGCAGATGTTTGTTCAGTTCGTAAGCTTCACCGTTGAAGGCTACGAATACGTCAAAGCTATCGCCCTGATTGTAGACAGGCTCATCACTGAAACGCATCTGGAACATACAGTAACCACCTTTTACCTCCGCGGGGAAGGTTTTAAAGGTGTAGACCTCCAGGCCGGCGCGCGCGCAAGCTGCTGTCATGAAATCACCGGTGGAGACAACACCTTCTCCCCCCTCGCCGGCGACGCGGATAGTAAGATCTCTCTTTTCCGACATTAGATAATCCTCACATTTTTAAAAAATTTCTCACCAGATATCATGTCTGATGGTTTGAATTCGTCTTGGATCAATCTGGATATTCGCCGCTCTTGCCCATCCCTGCCCCCGCGGCATACCGTACATCCTGTACATAAAAAGCTGTCAGCCCACACAGGAGTGACAGCTCATTCGATCTTTACCAGATCTCGGCAGACGCCTGCAGGCGTTCAACCGGCTTGTTATCAAGCAGGTGTTCATCAATGATGGCGGCAACATCCTCGTTGGTCACTTTACCGTAGAGTATGCCTTCCGGGTAGACGAGAACGCTCGGTCCCTCGTCACAGGCGCCTATGCATCCAGTGCTGGTGAGAAGAAAGCGGCCCCACAGTCCTTTCTGCTCAAACTGCTCACTAAATGCAACCATTATGTCTTGGGCTCCTTTTTCACTGCATGAACCACGTGGATGACCTGGTGGCCGTGACTGGGTGCAGACAAAAACATGTTTCTCTGGTCTTGGCATGATGTTCGATCTCTCTCAATATAGTTAAGTCCACTCTACCAGATAATTTGGTTATCAGATTACCGGCTCAGCTGAATAGGCCTGATTGGGACCCACCGCTGCGACAAAGGCGCAGCGGTGGGTCTTTCTGGCTATCAGCCTTTGTAGTTGGCTTTAAAGAAGGGCAGAGCACCGCCGGCTTTCAGGATATCTACATCCTTGGGCTCGAAAGCAGCCTGCAACGGCAGCTTCTCACCATCAACCTCAAGGAACAGATCCCCTTCCAGGTTGGAAACATCAATGGATACGTTGTCACCCTGGCTCACCTTGTCGTAGTCTTCGATGTTGGTGAATGTCAGTGGCACGATACCGAAGTTGACCAGGTTCGCTACATGAATACGGGCAAACTGGGCCACCACAACCGCCCGGATGCCGAGCCAGCGGGGGCAAAGTGCGGCATGCTCACGGGAGCTGCCCTGACCATAATTTTCACGTCCCACCAGTATGCCGTGACCACCCGCGTCGCGATGGGCAACGGAGCGTTCCGCGAAGGTAGTGTCGATCTGGTTGTAGGTGGCCTGCATTGCGTACTCTTTAACGTTGGAGCGCAGTGGCAGGTAGATACCGGCGGGCTGAATGTCATCGGTACTGATGTTGTCACCCAGCTTGAGCATCACCTCACCCTCCAGCTTCGCAGGCAGAGCCTCGAAGTTGGGCAGTGCCATGATGTTCGGGCCGCGAATGACTTCGATGCTATCAGCTTCTTCTTGAGGAATTGGCATAACGAAGGCATCGCTGTCGTCCACCTGATCTGTCTGGGTGAATTCGATGCTTCTGTCAGGTGCGGTGATCTGACCGGTGAGGGCGCTGGCAGCCGCTACAAGCGGGCTTACCAGGTGTACTTCGGCGTCGTTGGTGCCGGAGCGCTTGGGGAAGTTACGGTTGAAGGTGCGTAGGCTGAGGCCTTTACTCACCGGGGAGCCACCTTGGCCGATACAGGCGCCGCAGCCGTTCTCCATGACGCGCACGCCAGAGTGGAAAAGGTCGGTGAGGTAGCCGGAGTTGGCCAGTTGCATAGCAACAGCACGTGAGCCGGGGTAGAGCAGGGTGTCTACAACAACACGTTTGCCCTTCAGCATTTCGGCAAAGCTGGCGATATTCTCGAAAGAGCTGTTGGTGCAACTACCGACACAGACCTGGTTGATCGGTGTGCCGGCGTGGTCTGAGACCTGCTCGACATTGCCTGGTGACGGGTAGATGGCGATCAGCGGCTCCAGTGCGGAGAGGTCGATATCGATGACATCTGCATACTCTGCATCTTCATCGGCACCCATTGGCTGGTAGTCACCACCGCGGCCACGGCTCTCCAGGTACTCCTGGGTGCGCTCGTCGCTGGGGAAGATGGAAGTAGAAGCACCCATCTCGGCGCCCATATTGGTGATGGTGGCACGCTCGGTCAGCGCCAGGCTGGCTACGCCGGTACCTGCATACTCGAAAATCTTGCCTTTACCGCCCTTGACGCCGACGATAGATAGCATCTTCAAGATGACATCCATGGCCATGACGCCATCACGTGGTGCGCCGGTGAGATTCACTTTTACCACTTCCGGCATTGGCAGCTTGTACTCACCCGTGGCCATCGCCAGTGCGACGTCGTAGCCGCCGGCACCGAAGTAGATGGCAGCCATGCCGCCTGCGTTCACGGTGTGGCTGTCTGCGCCGATACCGGTCATGCCGGGCTTTACGAAGTTTTCAACGTTCAGAAAGTGACAGATGCCAGTGCCTGGAGGGGAGAAGATAATACCGAGCTTCTTGGATACGGTTCGCAGGTACTCATGATCATCCGGGTTACGGAAACCGGACTGCATCATGCTGTGGTCAACAAAATTGACAGAGAGGGGTTTGACGCGTTTCACGCCCATCGCCTCTAACTGCAGCATGCACATGGTGCCGGTGGCGTCCTGGGTAAAGGCTTCATCAATCTTTAGTGTTACCACTTCACCTGCCGCCGGCAGATCACCGCCTCCGACCAAGTGTTCACTAAAGATCTTTTCCGTCAAGTTCATAGGTTTCATTCATTATCCCCAATAATTATTGTTTATTTGCCACAAATCCTGAGAGAGTCATCCCCATCAAAATTGTCTTAGGTGACGAATCCCGGAAAAATTTTGTTGATATCATACGCGAAATACCATCGGAGCTATTCTTGAAAATTCCAATACCCTGGGCAAATGCTATGCTGAATTTTAATACCTGAATTATCTACAGGGATTTCCAAAAGACAAGAAATTAATCTTATGGGGATATAACAAAATGGGTTCGGCAGCAGCTGCCGGCTACGTATTTTTGACAGAGTATGGAGGTGACGACACCTGCTTTTCCCGTGCCTACGCCAGTTGCTCTAAAACACCTCAAGCCTGCTATCGTAGTAGGATATATATTCTGGTGAGTTGGCGTTGAGTTACGTATAGGGTTGTAAAATCTTCGAAATGGCATCTATCCCTGATAGAATACCCGCCTTGAATGAATAATTTTCATAGGTGGCGGTATCACCGGCCACTGTCCAGCAGCAATAAATTGTTCGTGCCCAAAGGCGGCGAAAATCCTTTAAGGAATATGAAATGACAATTGATGTAAACAAAGCGGTATCTCTGGCTTATACGCTGACCGACAATGAAGGCACTATTATTGACCAGTCTACAGATGGCTCTTTTGAGTATCTCCATGGCGCCAGCAATATCATTCCCGGTCTTGAGAGTGCTTTGGCGGGTAAAAAAGTAGGAGACAAGTTGGGTGTGGCTGTGGAGCCTGCAGATGGCTATGGTGAGCGCAACGAAGAGATGATCCAGGTTGTGGGGCGTGACATGTTCAATCCTGAGGATGAGATCAATCCAGGGATGCAGTTCCAGGCCCAGTCACCGGACGGCCATATGATGATGGTCACTGTTGTCGAAGTGACTGATGAGAGTGTCACCATTGATGGCAACCACCCTCTGGCTGGTGTAAATCTGAACTTTGATGTGGAAGTGATGGGTTTGCGCGATGCTACTGCGGAAGAGATTGAGCACGGCCATATTCATAGCCCGGATGGACACGATCACTAAGTTTCTTATACAGATAGCAGTCTAATGGGGCGTTATCGCCCCATTTTTTTGCCGGAATATTTAGCAGCAATGTTGTAGCTGTTCAGCCGTTCGTGGGGGGAAGCTCCTCGGTCACTACTTCATAACCGAGTTCTTTGAGGTGGTTGTCGAGTTCGGCGGGATCTTCCGCCTGATAACGGACAATAAGCATGCGCCGGTTACGCTCATCCTTGGTTACCGGAGAGACCACGGTGGCAATAGTGCCGTTATAGTTGCTGATCTCGTCAAGGAAGCGGCTCAGACTACGGGGTTTATCCTCCAGAAGGACGGCGATGCGGGTGGTTCCTTCGAGCGCGCAGCCGGTGATATTGAGAAAGAAATCAAGGATATCGGTCTCTGAGACAACACCGACCATCTTTCCGTCATCAATGACCGGCAGGCAGCCAACCTTGTGCTCACGAATCAGGCAGCCTGCAACCTCGACCAGCGTCTCCGGTCTGCAGGTCACCGGTGCTTTCTCCATCAACTGTCCCACGGTGACCTTGGAAGTGAGGTAGTTAACCTCGCCCACTGATAGGGTAGTGATGGACGAGGGCTCAGCGTTGGCCAAGTGCTTATGGCTGAAGAGTCCAATCAGCCGGTTATCGGCATCAACCACCGGCAGATAGCGACGATCTCTCTCCCGCATTATCTGGGCGGCATGGGAGAGCTTCATCTCCTCGGTGGCGCTGTCCACTTCGCTCGTCATGATCTGTGAAACGTACATGGCTTGTTATTCGCTCCTCAATTTAATATCCCAGATAGGCACGCTGCACCGCCTCATCTTCCAGCAGTTCATCGGCAGCTGCATTGAGCACCACTCGCCCTGTCTCCAGAACATAACCGCGGTTGGCGATACCCAGGGCGGCACGGGCATTCTGTTCCACCAGCAGGATGGTGACCCCTTTCTCATTCAGTTCCCGCACCACCCGAAAGATCTCCTCCACCAGCAGTGGAGCTAATCCCATGGAAGGCTCGTCGAGCAGAAGTAGTCTCGGTCGGCCAAGCAGGGCTCTGCCCATGGCAAGCATCTGCTGTTGGCCGCCTGAGAGGGTACCGGCGGCCTGGCGATACTTCTCCTTGAGAATAGGGAAGAGGTTGTAGATCTTCTCCAGCTCATCCTCGATCCACCCCTTCTCCTTGCGTTGGGAATAGCCGCCGAGGCGGAGGTTATCCTCCACGCTCAGAGGCGGGAACACCTGGCGTCCTTCCGGGACGTGGCAGATACCTGATGCAACCACTTTGTGGGAGGGGAGTCGGGTAATATTGCGGTCGGCGAAGTGGATTGTGCCGCCACTCACCTTCTGTACGCTTGATAGGGTATGCAGCAGGGTGGTTTTACCGGCGCCATTGGCCCCCACCATAGCGACAAGTTCACCTTCATAAACCTCCAGGCTGATCTCATGGAGCGCCTGGATCGGGCCGTAGTGGGAGGAGAGTTTTTCTACTCTGAGTAGAGGCTCAGACGGCATACTGCACCTCACCACCCAGATAGGCCTGGATCACCTTCTCATTATTCTGAATCTCTTTCGGGGTGCCTTCGGCCAGACGACTACCGTAATCGAGTACCAGAATATGATCGGATACCTGCATCACCAGCCCCATATTGTGCTCCACCAGCAGTACGGTAATTCCCGATTCGCTGATGCGGCGGATCAGCCCGCGCATCTCAACGGTTTCGGTATCATTGAGCCCGGCTGCCGGCTCATCCATCAGCAACAGCCTAGGCTTTGCCGCCAGAGCGCGGGCAATTTCCAATCGTTTGAGTACACCGTAGGGGAGGGCATCCGCCTGGTGATCAACATAAGGATCAAGTTGGCAGAAGGAGAGGGCGTCACGGGCCCACTCTTGTGCTTGCTGCTCCTCACGCAATATTGCAGGCAGGCGCAAGGCTGCATTCCAGATACGTCCTTTGGTACGTAGATGACAACCCACCATGACGTTGTCGAGCACACTCATGTTGAAAAACATCTGCAGGTTTTGAAAGGTGCGTGAAATGCCGACTTCTGCAACCCCGTGGGGCGCCCTGCCGATAAGTTCCTCTCCTTCGAAGCGGATGCTTCCCTCGTCTGGGTGGTAGATGCCGCAGAGCATATTGAAAAGTGTGGTCTTACCTGCGCCGTTGGGACCGATAACCGAGTAGACACAGCTTTCCGGGACTTCAAAGTGGAGGTCAGCTATGGCGGTGACGCCACCAAAGGATTTGGTCAGCTCTTCGACCTCAAGCAGCGCCATGATTACCCTCCGTGCCGTCATCTGTGGTGGCGGATTTACCTCTACTTTTGGGTCGATGGCGCAGCAACGCCTGTAGGCCGGGAAAGAGTCCTTGAGGTAGGAAGATCATCATCAGCATCAGGATGGCACCAAAGATCATCACCTCATAATCCTCAAACACCACCAGCAACTCCGGCAAAAAAGTGAGGATAATGGCGCCAAGGACGGCGCCCCAGGTGGAAGCCATGCCGCCCAATACCACCATAGTGACCAGCTCAATTGAGAAAAAGAAGCTGAAAGAGTCGGGGCTGATAAAAGCCTGCTGATGGGCGAACAGGCTACCGGCCACAGAAGCGATCAGCGCTGCCAGTACGAATACCCCGGTCTTGGTAGTGGTGGTGTTGATGCCCATCATCTCTGCTGCCACTTCAGAACCGTGGAGGGCGCGCAGGGCACGACCGCTGCGGGAGTCGATGATGTTGAGTGCCAGCCAGACCGCCAGTAGCAGTGCTGTGCCAATCACCATATACCAGCGCAGATCGCTGTCTACCGCCCAGCCGAAGAGAGTGAGCATGGGAATATCGCCGAGGCCGTCGGGGCCGCCGGTGAGCTCTCCTGCCTGCACCAGAACGATATTAACGATGATGCCGAGACCGAGTGTAGCCATCGCCAGATAGTGTCCTTTGAGGCGCAGAATCGGCCGTGCCACGATAAAGGCGATAAAGCCGGTCAGTGCCGCCCCGGCGACTATTGCCGGCCAGGGATTCCAGCCGTAGCGAGTGGTGAGGATGGCCGAGCCGTAGGCGCCGATGCCAAAAAAAGCGGCGTGGCCAAGGGAGATCTGCCCGGCATATCCCATCAGTAGGTTGAGGCTCACCGCGAGAATCGCATTGAGACCGGCGGTGACCGCCACCACAGTGACAAAGTAGTTGTCGGGAAAGAGAAGCGGTAGCAGGATAATCAGTGCCGCCAGAGAGTAGAAGCCGCTCAGACGTCTCATACCCGTTCCACCGATGCCTTACCAAACAGACCGCTGGGGCGGAAAAAGAGCACCAGCAGCAGAATAATGAAACCGATGGCGTCTTTATAGCCGGAGGAGATTAGCCCGGCGGCAAGTGACTCGATCAGTCCCAGCAGCAGGCCACCGGCTACCGCTCCCATGGGATTACCCATACCGCCGAGAATGGCTGCGGAGAAACCTTTGAGCCCAAGCATTACGCCGGCGTCATAGGATGTGAAAGTGATAGGCGCCACCAGAATGCCGGCCATGGCGCCGAGAAAGGCTGAGAGACCATAGGCGATCAGCATCATCAATCCGACATTGATGCCTACTAAATGGGCGGCGGTGCGGTTGCAGGAGCAGGCCAGAATAGCCTTGCCCGGAGTGGTATGGTTGAAAAAGAAGTGGACAGCCAACACCATCACCGCAGTGCCACCCATTACCCAGAGGTTCTGGGGCAACAGCGTCGCCTCACCAATATGAATCGGCATCTCACCGGAGAAGTGGGGCATGCCGAAGATGTCCTTTCCCCATACCAATAGTGCGACACCACGCAGAAAGATGGAGGCGCCGATGGTGATAATGATAGTGGTAACCACCGAGGCACCCCGGGCCGGTGCGATGGCAAAGCGCTGCAGCAGCATACCGACACAGACGGTGATCAGGACTGCACAGATCAGGGCTACAGGCATTGGCAAGCCGTCACCGGCAGAGAGGGCAACGGCACTCATTGCACCCATCATGACAAATTCGCCCTGAGCAAAGTTCACTACATCCGAGGCGTTGTAGATGATGGCGAAGCCGAGGGCCACCAGCGCGTAGGTGGCGCCGACGGTCACCCCGGTGAGGATAAATTGGAGAATCTGGTCAAACATGAACGCGATTAACTACTCAAAAGATTTAAATGGTTCTGTACGATAATCCTGAACTCAATTGTAGGAGCGACTTCAGTCGCGATTGATGTTTGCACACGGTGCCAGATTCCATCGCGAACGAGTTCGCTACTACAAATACCACTCTATTTTCGTCGGAATGGTTTTCAGGGTTACTGTGCATAGTCATAAAGATTTTAATAAAACGGGATGCTGAGAATGCAAAGAGAGCAGAGTACGCAGAGGCCTTCCCTGAATAGAGGTTTTTCTCTGCGTTCTCCGTGCTTCTCTGCGTACTCCGCGTTCCGCTTTTTAAAGGGTGACGATGGGGGTCAGTCCACCAGCACCCAGTCGCCGTTTTTGATCTCCAGCATGCGGAAGGCGTCAAGACCAAGACCCAGGTGGTCATTGGCGCTCATAGTGAAGATTCCACCGGTGCCGATGAAGCCACTGGTCTTCTCGATCTCGTCGCGCACTTTCGCTTTATCATTGGAATCGGCGCGATCAATCGCCTCCAGGGCGATCATCAGACCATCATAGGCGTGGCCACCAAAGGTGGAGACAGCGCCATGTTTGGGCTCGAACATATTGCGATAGCTGAGCAGTACCGGGCGCTGGGGATCACTGTTTGGTAGCTTGTCGGCCACCAGCAGGGCGGAGGCGGGGAGGCGTACACCCTCTGCGGCTTCACCTGCCAGACCGATAAACTTCTTGGACGCGACACCGTGAGACTGGTAGAGAGGCAGCTTGATACCGAGTTGACGAACATTCTTGGTGACGATGGCTGGGCCTGAGCCGAAGCCGAAGTTAAGGATCGCTTCGGCATCGGTGCTGCGGATTTTGGTGAGCTGGGCGGTCATGTCGGTGTCTTTAGCACCGTAGGCCTCGTCAGCGACTACCTTAATACCATGATTCGGTGCCAGGGCCAGAGATTGTACACGGCCGGATTTACCGAAGCCGCCACTACCGCTGATGAGTGCCACCTTTGTGATGCCGCGCTTTTTCATATCCGCGAAAATCTTGTTGGCCGCCATACGATCGGTATGGGGCATCTTAAATGTCCACTTTTGCACCGGGTCGATGATCTTTACAGAGCCGGCGAGCGAGATGAAGGGAATGCCCGTTTTTTTGACTTCAGGCATTACCGCCAGGGTGGAGCCGGAGGTGGAGCCGCCGACGATGATATCTACCTTATCTTTTTTGATCAGACGCTTAACAAAGTTGACGGCATCCTTCGCCTTGCCCTTGGTGTCGTAGTGCACCAACTCGATTTGCTTGCCGTCAATGCCGCCCTTGGCATTGATGTTGTCGATGTACATCTGCAGTGTTTTTAGTTCAGGATCACCGAGAAAAGAGGCGGGACCGGTCACCGCCAGAAAGGTGCCGACCTTAATCGAACCGTTGGCCAGGGTCTGACCTGCACTCAACGTCAAAAGAGCGCCGACAGAGAGTGCGGTAAAAGTTTTGCGTAGTTTCATTATGTTGATCCTCCTCGGGTCATGATTTCACTAACAAGTCGTGTCGGGCACAAAGGAATTACGGTGCACCCGCTCTTTGAAGTGGTGAAGCAGATTCAGAAGTTGTCCATCCGTCCAAAATTTCAAACCTTGTGTGAACCTGTTTTCCTTCTTTTGCCTCTTAGCCATCAGGCCCAGTAGGGCGAGGCAAGGCGCAATAAAGAAAAATTGTTCTGTCAGCGCTTATTGCAGCGCACGGCAAATTATGCGGGATCACAGATTAAGGGGTAATACTAAAGGGGTTTTCGGGAGAGAGTAAAGGATTAAATGACGTTTACGTAAACGTACGCAATAAAATCCCTGAAATAAAAAAGGCAGGGGTATGCCCCTGCCTTTGGTTTGCGTTGGTACTATCGGGTTGCGATGTCAGGCGACCAGTTGCCCCTTGAGCTTATTCATCGCCGCTTTCTCAATCTGCCGGATGCGCTCTGCTGAGACACCATACTGGTCGGCCAGTTCGTGCAGAGTCGCTTTCTTCTCAGATAACCAACGGGCCTGGAGAATAGATTTGCTACGATCGTCCAATCCCTCCAGAGCACTGTAGAGCTGATCCTTTTCGTGGCTCTCACTATCACTCCGCTCGAGTTGAGTGGCAGGCTCCATCCGCATATCCGCCAAGTAGGCGGCGGGTGCGACTGCGGGCTGATCATCATCCGTCATCAGACCGTCATAGGCGACGTCGTAGTTGTTGAGACGCGCCTCCATCTCCAGCACTGTTTCTGCTTTAACACCCAGGTCCTTGGCTACACCCTGAACCTCTTCATGGGAGAACCATCCGAGACGTTTTTTGGAGCTGCGCAGATTGAAGAAGAGTTTACGCTGGGCCTTGGTGGTGGCCACTTTTACGATACGCCAGTTGCGCAGAACAAATTCATGAATCTCCGCCTTAATCCAGTGTACGGCGAAGGAGACCAGACGAACGTTCATGTCCGGGTTGAAACGGCGCACCGCTTTCATCAGACCGACAGTACCTTCCTGGATCAGGTCGGGAAGGGCCAGGCCGTAGCCGGAGTAGCCGCGGGCAACGCGGATAACAAAGCGCAGGTGTGAGAGCACCAGTGCACGTGCCGCTTCCAGGTCGTCATTGTCACGCAGGCGGTTCGCCAGGCTGCGTTCTTCATCCACGCTCAGCATAGGCAGCTGGTAGGCTGCGCTGATATAGGCGTCAATACTGCCGGTAGGCAGGGTGGACGGAATGGCGAGTTCTTTGCTCATTTAAATACCCAACTGTTTTACTACGGATTGATTTTAGCACTCACTTGCGGCGAGTGCCAATCTTTTTGGCACTCCTGTGATGGGAGTGCCAATTTCCGGGAAAGTTCCTTGGTGATATGTGTAGGGGAGCGTACGACATTCATCACGGCTGAAACCGTTGCTACTACCCTGGTGTGATCAGCAGGGCTCTATTTCACTTAGATGCCGCCCGACGGCGATCCATGAACCGGCCAGCCCGAGCAGGGTACTGCCCGAGATCAGGGTCAGCAGCGTGATCAAATCCATGCCGCTGAGATCGAAACCGCTGTGGTAGAGTCCGGCCAGATGGGCCACCGGATTGTCCAGCAATCCTACCGAGAGTGTCACCATGATCCAGGCGATGATACCGCCGAAGAGTCCATACCAGAGCCCGTTGTAGAGGAAGGGGCGACGGATAAAGGCATCGGTGCCGCCGATCAGCTTGGTGATCTCAATCTCGGCGTGGCGATTCTGGATCTCCAGCCGGATGGTGTTGCCAACGATCAGCAGTACCGCCAGCCCCAGTAGTGACGCCAGCACCAGAACCCCCCGCTGGGCAATTTCGGTGATGGCGTGGAAACGCCGCACCCACTGCAGATCGAGTTGAGCGAATGCCACCCCCTGGAGTTTTTGTAGCTGCTGTAGCAGTACCTCCGCAGCCTCCGGGGTCGACTTGTCACTTTCCGGCTCGATGATCAGGACCACGGGCAGGGGGTTCTCATCCAGGGCATCCAGTGCGCCGGAGAATCCGCTGAGGCTACGAAACTCCTCCAGCGCCTGACCCTTGGAGATTACGTCGACCCGCTTAATCGCCGGGTCCAGCCGCAGCTTTGACGCCATCTTTGCTGCGCTGTCATCGGTTACCTGCTGTTCGAGAAACAGCGAGATACCGGCTGCTCCCTCCCAACTGCCACTCAATGTCTGGACATTATTAAGCAGCAGGTAGAGTCCTGTGGGCAGGGCCAGGGCGATGCCGATGACGGCAGAGGTCATCAAGGTGGAGAGCGGTGAGCGGCTTAGTCGTCCGAGGCTGGAGAAGAGCACTTGAAGATGACGCAGAACCCAGATATCCAGGCGCCGTTGCCTGCGGCTGTTGATATTGGCCGACTTTCTTCTCTTCCGGCGCGACATCAGGGCATCTCCACGGGGAATTCATCACGTAGTAGTTTGCCTTTATCAAGCACCATGATGCGCCGGTTCATCCGTGAGATTAGCTCCAAATCATGGGTCGCGATCAACAGTGTGACGCCAACGTCGTTAAACTGCTCGAATAGCGTCATGATTTCCCGGGAAAGTCCGGGATCGAGGTTGCCAGTGGGCTCGTCAGCCAAAACCAGGGGGGGTTTGCTTACCACCGCTCGGGCGATGCCGACGCGCTGCTGTTCACCACCGGAGAGGGTGACGGGGTACTCTCGCTCTTTCGACAGCAGTCCCACTTTATCAAGGGCGGCACGGACCCGCCGGCCGGTCTCCTGGTGGCCCAGGCCGGCTACTACCAGGGGCATGGCGATATTGTCAAAAACCGTTCTATCGTGGAGCAACCGGTGATCCTGAAAGATCATCCCGACATCGCGGCGATGGTATGGAATCTGTCGTCTCTTCAGTCGTGTCAGATTACGCTCACCCACACGCACCTGCCCCCGAGTACTGCGCTCAAGCAGTCCGATCAGTTTCAGCAGAGTACTCTTCCCCGCACCTGAGTGGCCGGTTAGAAATACCATCTCCCCAGGCTCGATATGGAAGCTGACATTGCTTAGCCCCTCGTACCCACCGGGATAGCGTTTGGTGACGTTGTCGAAGTGGATCATCTCTTAATGTTTATCATTTGGTGAGGTTTATTCGGCCATTCTCACTCATGGTGTGTTGCCAATCTTGTAGGAGCGACTTTAGTCGCGACGGATATGCCGCCAAAACACTGGTAGTGAGCCAAAGTCCATCGCGACTGAAGTCGCTCCTACAATGGACATGAGCAAATATCTTTCATGACCCCGATTTTCGCAATTTTCGTTAGCAGGGCAGAGGTTTTCTCAGCGACCTCTGCGCTTCTCTGTGGTCTCTGTGTTCCGCTTTTATGGTTTTTACTGTTCAAACAGTGCGTCGACAAACTCCTTATCATCGAAGTGGCGTAGATCCTCAATCGCTTCGCCAACGCCGATAAAGCGGATAGGCATTTTCAATTTGTCGGCGATGGCAAAGACAATACCACCCTTGGCGGTACCATCCAATTTTGTCAGGGTGATACCTGTAAGTGTTACCGCCTGATTGAACTGAACCGCTTGGTTGAGTGCATTTTGGCCGGTGGTGGCGTCGACCACCAGCATCACCTCGTGCGGTGCTTCGGGGTCGATCTTTCTCATCACCCGTGCCACCTTGGTCAACTCATCCATCAGGTTTGATTTGGTGTGCAGGCGTCCGGCAGTGTCGGCGATCAGCACATCGACACCGCGGGCGGTGGCCGCTTCCAGAGCATCAAAGATCACAGAGGCGGAGTCGGCGCCTGTATGTTGGGCAATGACAGGTATATCGTTACGCTCACCCCAGGCCTGGAGCTGTTCAACGGCGGCGGCGCGGAAGGTGTCACCCGCCGCCAGCATCACACTCTGTCCCTCCTCCTGAAGTCGTTTTGCTAGTTTGCCGATGGTGGTGGTCTTGCCGGCACCGTTGATACCGACCATTAGTATGACCTGGGGGCGCCCCTCTGTCGGTTGAGCTACCGGGGTGTCACAGCCAGACAGAGTTTCAAGAAGCTGCTCTTTGAGTACTCGGGTCAGTGTCTCAGGATCTGAGAGTTCATTTCGTTTTACCTGCTGACTGAGGTTGTCGATGATACGGCTGGTGGTATCGACGCCGACATCCGCCATCAACAGCAGGGTCTCCAGCTCCTCAAGCAGATCATCATCTATTTTCTTGTGGCCGAGGACCAGATTGGCAAGGCCGTCGGTGAGGTTGCTGCGGGTTCTTGAAAGACGCTCTTTGAGCCGCCCAAACAGCCCCTTTTTCTTCTCGCCGTCTTTTTCGGCAGGGGTTTCAACTAACTCCCCAGATTCTGCTGAAGGGGTGCCTGGCTCTGTGGGGGTAGTGACATCCAATGCATCCGTTGCCGGGGCCTCGAGTTCAGTGAGTTGACCGGTCTCTTCGGTCTCCACTGATGGGACGTCAAGTTTTGCGGCCGCTTCTGCTGCAACTTTCTGTTTCTTGCGCTTACCGAATCCAAACATCTGATATGGTTCCTGCACGCCCCATGGAACTGGTGGCTGTGCTTCTTGTCTCTACATAAGGTTCTGCTTTGGACAAGCTTCGCCCGCTCTGAAAGAATGGCCGGCCTGCCAATGGCAATATTGGAGCAGAATCCTACCATTTTGTTGTGGAATCCACCTACTTTCGGTAATAAATGATTCGGTATCAACCATGAGAAGACTCCTGACAGCAGGCCTTTTACTGATCTCCTTTTCGCTACTGGCAGGGAGTAATGTCCATGAAGTCCTTCTCGATAACGGTCTAAAGGTGATCGTCAAAGAGGATCACCGGGCGCCTATCGTCGCCACTCAGGTATGGTACAAAGTGGGCTCCTCCTATGAGCCTGACGGTGTTACCGGTGTCTCCCATGTCC
Source organism: Candidatus Sedimenticola sp. (ex Thyasira tokunagai) (assembly GCA_037318855.1). GTDB lineage: Bacteria > Pseudomonadota > Gammaproteobacteria > Chromatiales > Chromatiaceae > Vondammii. Next base: position 831,031 of record CP134874.1, read on the forward strand.
TTGAACACATGATGTTCAAGGGTACGCAAAAGCATGAGTCCGGCGAGTTCTCGCGCATCATTGCCGCCAATGGTGGGGATGACAACGCCATGACCAGTCGTGATTTCACTGCCTATGTGCAGACCCTCGCAAGCGACAGGCTTGAGGTGGCGTTGGAACTTGAAGCGGATCGCATGCGTAACCTCACTCTGCCGCAGGATCAATTTGCCAAGGAGCTTGAGGTGGTGAAGGAGGAGCGTCGCCTGCGTACTGAGGACAAACCCACCGCCCTTGCCTACGAGCAGTTCACCGCCCTTGCATACAACACCTTGCCCTATGCCAATCCGGTGATTGGCTGGATGAACGATCTGAATAACATGAAGGTGGGTGATCTGCGGCAGTGGTACCGCCGCTGGTATGCCCCCAATAACGCCACGCTGGTGGTGGTGGGAGATGTAGATCCAGAGAAGGTAAACCAGTTGGCTGAACGCTATTTTGGTCTTTTAAAACCGGAACCGGTTCCCCAGTTAAAGCCGCTGCGCGAGCCACCACAGCGTGGTGAGGTACGGGCCTTGGTGCGTGTGCCGGCGCGGCAGCCCTACCTGATCATGGGTTACAAAGCGCCGGTAATTGCAACCACAGAAGCAGCCTGGGAGCCCTATGCCCTGGATGTGCTGGCGGCGGTGCTGGATGGGGGTGATAGCTCACGTTTCAGCCGCAATCTTGTACGTGGCAAGGAGATTGCTGTTTCGGCAAGCGCCGGCTACAACGCTTTCTCCCGTCTCTCGGGGCTGTTTACCCTGAGCGGCCGACCGGCAAACGGCCACTCCATGGAGGAGTTGGAGAGGGCGCTGAAGAGTGAGGTTGAACAGGTGCAGCGTGATTTGGTGAGCGAAGAGGAGCTGCAACGGGTACGCGCCCAGGTGATCGCCGGTGAGGTGTATGAACTCGACTCCGTCTACTACCAGGCGATGCAGATTGGCATGCTGGAGACGGTAGGCCTTGACTGGCGTCTACTCGATCAGTACACGGATAATATCAAGCGGGTAACGGCGGAGCAGGTGCGAAAGGTGGCACGCAAGTATCTGCAGGATGAACGGTTGACCGTCACCCGGTTGGAGCCTCTGCCGATGGATGATCTCTCAATGAGGGCGGTACAACCCCATGGTCTCCCTGCCAAGGAGGATGACCATGGTTGATTATCGTCTGCTTAGTATCTTCTCTCTATGGCTGCTGTCATTTCTGGCGATGCCGCTTCAGGCGGGGCCGAAGATAGAGAGCTGGTTTACCACTGGCGGCGCCAGGGTGATGTTCGTTCATGCACCTGAACTGCCGATGCTCGATATTGAGCTGGTGTTCGATGCCGGTAGCGCAAGGGATAAAAATTCTCAGGGATTGGCGCTATTGACCAACGCACTGCTACCCGATGGGGCCGGTGACTGGAGTGCTGATCAGATTGCCGAGCGATTGGAATCAGTGGGCGCCGAGATCGATATCGGTAGTGGAAGAGATATGGCTTGGGTCTCTGTGCGTACGCTTACCGAATCTCAGGCGCTGGAGACTGCAGTGGAGACGTTAGCCACGGTGGTGAGTGCGCCACGATTCCGGTTAGCCGACTTTGAGCGTAATCGAGAAGCGATGCTGGTCTCTCTCAGTCAGGGGGAGCAGTCGCCGGGGACGGTCGCGGGCAAGGCGTTTTTCAAGGCACTTTATGGTGAACACGCCTATGCCGGGTATCGCGGAGGCAGTCGTGAGTCCCTGGCGGCTCTATCGACATCGGATGTGAAAGCTTTTTATCAACGCTACTATGTGGCGCGCAACGCGCTGGTTGCCATTGTCGGCGCAGTAGATCGCCGGCAAGCGGAGCAACTGGCAGAGCGGGTGACAGCAGGGCTGACTGCCGGTGAGCATGCGCCACAACCACCCAAGGTGAGTTCACTTGAGAAGGCGAAAGAGGTGATCAAGCCCTTTCCTTCCTCCCAGTCCCACATTCTGATGGGCCAGCCCGGGGTATATCGTGGTGACCCGGATTACTTCACTCTCTACGTTGGCAACCATATCCTCGGTGGCAGCGGTCTGGTCTCTCTTCTCAGTGAAGAGGTTCGTGAGAAGCGTGGACTCTCCTACAGTATCTACAGCTACTTCTCTCCGATGCGCCGCAGCGGTCCCTTTATCGTCGGTGCTCAGACACAGAATGCCCGTGCTGATGAAGCCTTGACGGTGATCAGGAAGACCCTGCAACACTATATCGATGAGGGGCCGAGTGAAACGGAGCTGACAGCGGCGAAGCAGAACATCACGGGCGGATTTCCACTGCGCATCGCCAGTAACAGCAAAATCATCGGCTATTTGGCAATGTTGGGCTTTTATGACCAGCCCCTGGATTACCTTAATACCTTCGTAGATAAGATCAATGCAGTAACCCGGGAGCAGATTAGAGAGGCGTTCGCACGCAGGATTGATCCGACGCGTTTTGTCACAGTGGTGGTAGGAAATGGCAAGAAAGCGCAAAGCGGCCAATAACTCTTCCAAAGGCGTGGCTGGGCAAGGTCGATCGGGACAGCGTAACCATGTGCGCATCATCGGTGGCGAACACCGTGGCAGGCGGCTGAGCTTCCCCGATCAGCAGGGGCTAAGACCCACCACAGACCGAATAAGAGAGACCCTGTTCAACTGGCTGCAGCCCTGTTTCCCCGGTGCGGTCTGCCTCGATCTATTTGCCGGTAGCGGCGTGTTGGGAGTGGAGGCGGCCTCCCGGGGAGCTTCGCGGGTAACAATGGTTGAGAAGAGTGGTGAGGTGACCAAGGTGCTGCGGGAGAACCTGGAGCTCCTTCGAATCGATAGTGTGGAGCTGGTGCAGGGGGATGCCATCGACTGGCTGGAAAATCCCGGCCAGCCTTATGAGGTTGTTTTTCTCGATCCCCCTTTTGGCGATGATCTACTGACCGGTGCCTGTCGTCTGCTGAATGAGAACGGCTGGCTTAAACCGGGAGTAAGGATCTACCTGGAACGAGATCTTCACGGTTCTGAGCCGCAACTTCCTGAAAACTGGGTGGAGCTGAAAAAGAAGCAGGCGGGTCAGGTAGCCTATGGGCTCTACACCAACCAATGAGCCTCAACTTGATTGGTGGGAAAACAGGTTTTATGGAAAAGCAGGATTATGTGCCTTTTCCCCATAAAAAAACCAGGAAAAGGGCTTTCTCATTTGACATTGTCGCTCTGCTGATTATTATCCGCTCTCTGGTATTTGGAAAATTAGCCCATGAGCGTAGCGATCTACCCTGGAACGTTTGACCCAATCACCAATGGCCACAGCGACCTGATTCAGAGGGCGGCCAAGCTGTTTGAAAATGTCATTGTTGCAGTGGCGGTGAGCTCGGGTAAGGGATCCCGGGGGCCGAAGTTCAGTACGCGCGAGCGGGTTGATATGGCCACTGAAGTGTTGGCGGATATTCCAAATATCGAGATTCTGGAGTTCGACACACTATTGGTGGACTTTACCCGCCAAGTGGGCGCGGATGTGATTCTCCGTGGTCTGCGTGCGGTATCGGACTTTGAATATGAGTTTCAGCTGGCCGGAATGAATCGGCGGCTTGCGCCGGAGGTAGAGACCATGTTTCTCACACCGGCTGAGCAGTTTGCCTATATCTCCTCCAGCCTTGTGAAGGAGATAGCAGCACTGGGTGGAGATGTTTCGGAGTTTGTTCATCCCGCCGTTGGGTCGGCCCTAGCGCGCCGGTAAAATATTTATAATCAGGGGCGATGTCCCATTTTTAGGAGTTTGATATGGCATTAATTATTACTGAAGAGTGCATCAACTGTGATGTGTGTGTGCCCGAGTGCCCAAATGACGCCATCTTCATGGGGGATGAGATCTATGAGATCAACCCTGATCTCTGCACCGAGTGTGTAGGTCACTATGATGAAGCCCAGTGCGTTGAAGTCTGCCCGGTTGATTGTATTCCCGAGGATCCTGATCACAAGGAGACCCAGGAGCAGTTGATGGCCAAGTACGAGCGTCTCACCGCCTAATGGCGTTATAGCTCAAGCTGATACAGAAAGGCCCCTGTGGGGCCTTTTTTGCTATCTGGGATGTTGAAAAAACCTATCCCGTGAGAGAGTCAGTGTGTAACTCCAATGCACACAAAAAAGATTAAAATCAGGAGAGTGAATATGCAATTCAATCCATGCCGAGGTCACGATCACTGCACCGAGGACGGCACCCATTGCGAGGGCTGCGGCCGCAGCCACGAAGAGGTAGCCCAGACCCGGGCACTGATCGGTGGTCTGGCTAAATATGCCCTGGATATGGGCTATGAGAACATCAAAGAGTTCACCACATTTATCGGTGACAAGGCGGCAAAGAAGGCGGCTGCTGAAAAAATGCAGGAAGCATGAGGCGGTATTGGTGTTGGTATCCCCCTAAAATAGATTAAATGACCATGCACAATAATCCTGTTCCATACAGCCTACGCCTGTGATGTAGGAGCGGCGCCCCCGGCGCGATGGAATGTGGCAGGGCTGTGCAAAGTTCATAGCGGCGGGAGCGCCGCTTCTACAGGGATAATGGTAATCTCATGGAACAAGAGCATAGTGCAGCGCCAGTTAATCCTATAAATAAACAGCCTCGCCATGCCGGTGCCGTCATCCGGCCCCAAACATCGAGAATAACTATCGCTGACACCGCCCACAGTAAAAACTGGAACGCTGTCCAATACGCACCTGCTTGATCGGTGAGCCGCAGTTAGGGCAGGGCTTGCCTTCGCGGCCGTATACCTTCAGCTTCTGGGCAAAGTAGCCCGGCTTGCCATCCTCTTGTTGAAAATCCCGGAGCGTCGTTCCCCCTTGGGCAATGGCAGCAGCCAACACCTGCTTGATATTGTCGGCCAGCTTGCGATAGCGGGAGAGGGCGATTCTATTACATGGTCGGCGGGGATGAATGCCGGAGAGGAACAAGGATTCACTGGCGTAGATATTGCCGACGCCCACCACCACCTTGCCATCCATAATCAAGTTCTTTACCGGGATGCGTCGCTTTGCCGCCAACTGCTGGAGAGTGTCGCCGGCGAAGGCATCACTCAGGGGTTCAGGTCCAAGTCGGCTTATCAGTGAGTGCTCCGCCACAGGTTCGCGGGTCCACAGCACCAGGCCAAATCGGCGGGGATCGCGCAGTCGCAGGCAGCAGTCGGCAAACTCCAAGTCGAAGTGGTCATGGACTCCGGCGGGGGTACCCGGTGGCAGGATGCGTAGGCTGCCGGACATACCCAGGTGGAGTAGCAGTGTCCCAGTATCGGTTTCCAACAGAAGATACTTGGCGCGGCGTTTGACCGCCCTGACGGTCTTCCCTTTCAGCTGCCTGCCGAGCCCTTTGGTAATAGGTTGGCGTAACGATCTGTTGCGAACAGTCACCCCGGTCACCGTCTTGCCGGTGATGTGGGGGGCGATGCCGCGGCGGGTAGTCTCTACCTCTGGCAGTTCAGGCATACTACTCCGGTGCCGGCGTCTGCAGCAGTTCAGCAGCGGGCAGTCGGTAGGCGAGGCCCAGCTCGGCAGAGACCAGTAGAGTGCTCTTTTTCTGTTGGACAACACCCAACACAACCGGATTGGGTTGACCATTCAGCCATACCTTTACTTCTGCTGAGGGGCTCTCTTTCGGGGGGGCTTCGATACGCGCCACCCAGGTGTGCTGCCACTGATCCACCTTCTCCGTCAGGCGGTCACTGGAGATGCCTGGGTGAGGGGGATTAAGTTGCCACGTCTTGTCAGCACCCTGAAATAGCCGCCACTCCGGTGTCTCTATCTCCCGGATCTTCTGTTCCGGGGTAAAAAGCTCATGGCTGATAAATGCTTCCGCTCGGGCAAGAACGTGGTGGGGAAAGAGGTCGTCTATCAGGTGCAGGTTATCGCCGATGCGTAGATAGCGTCGGTAGTTATAGGGGTGAGTGCCGCCAAAGGTGATCTGGGTATTGTTGAACACCACTTCGGCCACCGGCTGCTCCAGGCCAAACTCACCGAGGCGATCCAGGGGTAGCGGCTGCTGCTCGATGCTTGGGGTGGATAGCAGATCCAGTAGGATATTGATCCTTGGCTGGTTGGCGGCGATGTGGTGGGGAGTGGTCATCTTCCACCTGCCGTTGAGATGCTCCATGGTGAACTCAGGACCGTTGTTATTGCTGATACGGATCACTTTAACGGCAGCAGGATCAATATCCGTCAGGGGGGGGAGGCGCTCTCTCTCTTCCTGCTCACCACTAAACCAGACGAGTGCACCGAGAATGATGACCAGCACCAGTAGAGCAAGGTTTTTTTTGCTGCGACTTCCCATATCGATTGGATTCACTCTCTTCTGCGCCGCCACCTGATGACCACGCCTGTAGATATAAATAGCAGTGGTAGCAGAAAAAGGAAACCCAGGCCGATAATCCCTCCGATGGTGGGAGTAAGTGTCAGGCTCAAATCGGCGGCACTCTTGGCGGGGATATCGAGCAGGCGGTCATTACCGCTGAGCCAGCGCAACAGATTAAGTCCCAGGTCGAGATTACCGCCATTACCGAGATAGGCGTTGGAGAGAAAGTCACCGTCACCGATGACCAGCAGGCGCTGTTCACGCTTCTCTCCCGAGCGGGTAAAGGCGTACCCAAGGGTGAGTGGACCCGCCCGTTCCCCCTGGTTTGGATTACGCACCACTTCACCGCTGATCGGGCCGGTTTCGTTCCAGCTGCGCGGCAGGGTGGAGAGCAGGGGGGTGGCCTGCCAGCTGCTTTCTCCCTCCACCTTCAGTGCCGCCGCCGCCGGGTAGAGGGTTAGCAGGCGGAAGTTGGCAGTGGCAGGGTGGTCGGGAAAACGTGACACCAGGGCGATGGTAGGGCTCTCCAGGCCTAGGTCGGTGGTGTTGGCGTCGACGATGGTGCCGGGCAGCACCTTCAGGCCGGTCTCGTTCAGAAGGCCGTCTACTCCGTGCTGCTCACCGGGATCGGTGAGCCAGAGCAGATTGCCCCCCTCTTCGATATGTTTACGGATCAGGGACAACTCTCCCGGCAGGTAGTCCGTCTGGGGGCCGGCAATGACCAGTAGTTGGGAGTTGCCCGGTATCTGTGGTTGGGTTGCCAGATCCAGAGCCTGGATCTGGTAGCCTTTACGCCTCAGTTCATCACCAAAAGCCCCCAGGTCGTGGTTGGCGCGGCCGCTGAAACGACGCTCACCATGCCCTTCAATGGCGGCCAGCCACTGCTCCCCTCCTATGATCAGGCGCTGTATGGCGTTGCTGATACTCTCCTCGTCCAGTGAGCGGAGATTTTCACTGCGCCCCTGGTAGGCCAGATGCAGCTCTCCCGCTACCTGAATGCCCAGTTCACGGGTCAGCTTTGGCTCCAGTGCGGGATTGACGAAGGTCAGTCTGATCTTGGGATGATGACGCTGGTAGCGCTGGATAATCTCCCGGATACGCCTGCGAAGCTCCGGGTTGTCCGGTGCAAACGAGGTCACCTTGAGCTCCCCCTGAAGTCGTGTCAGCAGCTGTTGACTCACTGGGCTGAGGCTGTTTCTGGCGCCGGCGGTCCAGTCCCATACGGGATCGTGACGCTGACTGAGCCAGCCTGTCAATCCGACGGCAACGGCAAGCAGGAGATAGAAGGTGAGGCCTTCGAGTTTCTGTTTAACTTTTTGAGTCTCTATCGCCACTGTTTAGCCCAGGGTACGGCGGCTTTCCAGCCGGTGGTTGGCGAGAGAGAGAGAGGCGGTAATCAGCAGCAGATAGTAGATGATATCGCTGCTGTGGATCAGGCCGCTGAGCATCCGTTGATAGTGGCCGGCGAGGGAGAGCCAGGCAAACAGCTCACTCCCTTCGCCACCACCGGCGAGGTTGATCAACCAGAGAAACAGCAGTAGGCCATAACTGCCCACCGCCGCTACAGTGGGTTGATCAGTATGACAAGAGAGGAGTAGACCGATAGCGGCGAACGTCGCCAGCAGCAAGCCAAGCCCAAGCAGACCGGCGGCCAGTCGTCCCATATCGAGTGAGCCCCCCAGCAGCAGGGAGAGAGGCATCAGGGCTATCAGTAGCAATATGGCTCCGTAGATCGCCAGTAGTGCCAGGTATTTCCCCAGCAGAATGCGCAGCATTGAGATCGGTGCCGAGAGCAGTAGGTCGATGGTACCGCTGCGGTACTCTTCACTCATCAATCGCATACTCAGTAGCGGCGTCAACAGCATCAGAATGACCGCAGCACTCTCCAGCAGTGGAGCCACCACCAGATCGGTCACTCCGGGGACACTCTTCAGTGTGGCAAGCTGGGGCTGGATCTTAAGAAACTCTTCAAGCTGAATCAGAAACAGCCAGGCAAGGATAAACTGCATCACCCCGATCAGAATCCAGGCCAGGGGCGAGAAGAAGAGGCTGCGCAGCTCACGTCCGGCAATGGCAAACATTATGCGGCCTCCGAGGTGGTGAGCCGGGTGAATACCTGCTCCAGACTATCACTCGCTTCGGTCAGGCGGTGCAGTGCCCAGTGGTTGTTCACACACTGTTCGGCGATCATAGCCGCTGTGGTCTCCGCTGTCAGAGAGAGGCGATACCCTCCTCCACCCAGATCGTCAACCCGGTCGATGCCTTTGAGTAACCCAAGCTGCTCGGCTGTGGGTCGATTTTCCAGCGTAATGAGTAGCTGTTGCCCTTCGTCTCGCCGGGAACTCATATGTTCCGAGAAGACCAGGCGTCCCTGATGGAGTATCTGCACACGGTCACAGACCGCCTCCACTTCGGGCAATATGTGAGTTGAGAGTATGACGCCGCACTGCTCTCCCAGTGTTTTTATCAGGCCACGAATCTCCCGTATCTGATTGGGATCGAGACCACTGGTCGGTTCATCGAGAATGACCACTTTAGGCTGGTGAATGATCGCCTGGGCTATACCGGTGCGCTGCCGGTAACCCTTGGAGAGGTTGCCTATCAGTCGTCTTCCTGAGTCGCCTAAGCCACAGAGTCCTTTCGCCCGATCAACTGCGGAGGCAGTATCACTGCGCTCAATACACCGCAAGCGGGCGCAGAAGTGCAGGTATTCATTCACCGTCATCTCCGGGTAGAGCGGTGGTTGTTCAGGCAGATAGCCGAGCTGGGCTTTTGCTTCCAGCGGGTTTTTCAACAGGTCGATCCCATTGATCCTGATAGTGCCACCGCTTGGTGCCAACCCACCGCTGATAATGCGCATGCAGGTGGATTTACCGGCGCCATTGGGGCCGAGAAAGCCGAGCACCTCTCCGGGATTGAGCTCGAAGCTAATGTCGTCAACGGCGCAAAGATCGCCATAGTGACGGCTGAGGTTGCGGATTTCTATCAGTGGTTGCATCAAGTCGGGACGTTACAGGAGAACCCGGCGCTTTTGCAACACCTGCATAAATAGGATACAAGTTAAGAGACATTAACTTTACCGGCTATGCACAATGATCCTGAAGCTGGATGACGACTGTAGGAGCGAACTTTCAGGATTATTGTACTTAGGGAAGCTCTGAACGAATCATGATCACGCATCTTGGCGCCGGAATTTGCCACTTTATCGTTGTGAATCTTCGCAATAGCCTGCTATTACGTGCGATTCACGCCTCAATTTGACAAATTCCGGTCACCAATCTGCTGTGACCAGATTCATTCAGAGCTTCCTTAGACGGAATATTTTCGGAGTATCAAAAGTGAAGTATCTATTGCCGTTTCTTATCGCACCCGCCATCGCCTTTGCCCAAGCACCCAGCCAGGGAAAAATGTCGAAACAGGACTATTTTGATGGGATCAAGGGGAGAATGCAGCAGGTGATGGCATTGACCATACCCGCTATGGAGAAGACTCAAACCTGTCTACAGCAGGCAGGTGACAAGCCGGCACTCAACGGCTGTATTGATATTATGGCCGAGGTGCAGCGAAAGATGATGAGCGGCAAGGCTGCCGGTCATGGAGCGCAGAATATGCCGAAGAAACCGAATATTGAGTGGAGTGAAGAGATAAAGGCGAGGATGCTGAAGGATCTGGAGCGTGCTCTCACAGAGAGTAAAGCGACCCAAGGCTGTTTCGGCAGTAGCGCTACACCAGAGCAGATGGATGTCTGTATGAAAAAGGCCGGGCTGGGGCGCCAGGAGCCTGTCCGAGAATAGAGAATCTACTGCGGGAAAGCCATTTTGGCCCATTTCCCCGCTCGCTGCCAGCCATGGAGAACGAAGTGAAGGCTGGTAAACCCTGGTAGCCGTGAGGCCGCACTACTTACCCGGCGTGCCTTGCGCCAGAGGGGAAGTAAAGTAGGAATTCGAGCACGGCGTCCAGTCATTCGGGAGCTGGAACGGAGCGGTAACGAGCTTGCGATGTTGTCGCTCCGTGCCAGTGACCGGGACGGCCAGGGCAGTAATAGGTTGTCGAAGATCGAGTGCGTTTGGGGACTTGGATGTCCCAAAACGCATCACGAGATCAAAGACACGCTCGCATTTTTGTTGAATAAGAGCGACTATTCCATCCCTTGGGTCCGTAAACGCTACATCCGTGTAGCACTGCTCGCCTCAAATGATCAATAAAATGGACTCAAAATGGCCCCCCCTCGCTACGGCTCCTATTCTCGGACAGGCTCCTAGGAGTCTTTGATGAATTGAATCAGAGGCTACTTAGTCTCTGAGCAATTGCTTTTGTTTGCTGTTGTGCGATGAGTGCCGGCAGCTTCGATGGGTCGTCCGTCTGCCATGCGAGGGCACCGCAGTCCACAGCTGTCACAGCTTGCAGTGCCTCTCTGAATATCTCTGCTTGCGGATAGCTCTTCTCTTCGTAGCCGGCACGCCCCCGGGTGTCAGCCTTGCAGGCGGTAAGAAACTGCTCCAGCCGTTGTGGTTTGCGCTGGCAGTCTAACGCCATTAACACCTTCAGCACTGTTCCGGGTTTTAACTCTGCCGCCTTGTGACAGTGGGTGTGATACTGCGTCACCTGGCGGGCCAGGCTGCTGAATTTGTTGGGAACTCTGAGACGTTTACACAGTGCTAGAACCAGCCGTACTCCCCGCTCCTCATGTCCACGGTGGTGCGGCCACTCAGCCGCAGGCGTCACCCCTTTTCCCAGGTCGTGAACCAGCGCGGCAAAACGCACCTCAGGCTCATGGCTTAACCTGCAGGCCTGCTCCAGCACCATTAGGCTATGAATGCCGGTATCGATCTCAGGATGGTGCTTCTCGGGTTGCGGTACACCAAACAGACGGTCCAGCTCAGGCAGGATGGATGAGAGGGCGCCGCACTGCCGAAGGGTTTGGAAAAAAACAGCCGGTCTACTCTCCTGGAGTGCACGGTCAATTTCAGACCAGACGCGTTCCGCCACCAGTGTCTCCAACTTGCCTGCATCGGCAAGGGTTTTCACCAGTGCAACGGTTTCATCCGCTGGATGGAAACCGAGTGTCGCATAGCGGGCACCGAGGCGAGCCAGACGCAGTACTCGAATCGGATCATCGGCAAAAGCCGGAGTATGGCGCAGCAGGCGCTGATTTAGATCCGCTTGACCGTTGAGCGGGTCAATCAGCTCGTCGTCAGGCCCTATCGCCATGGCGTTGATGGTGAGGTCGCGCAGGCTTAGGTCGGCCTCCACCTGCTGCCGCTCTGTCAGCCCGTCAGTGGGGCAGCGGGGAAGGGCGCACTCCTCCTTTGTCTGAGGGTGGAGAAATACCGGAAAGTCTCTGCCTACCTGCTGGTAGCCGAGCTCAAGTAGTTGCTGTGGCGATACCCCAGTCACTAGCCAATCACGATCACCCACAGGACATCCCAGGAGTTGGTCTCTAACTGCACCACCCACCAAAAATCTTTTCATAGGTGGATGTTAACAAATGTAGAGCAATGCTGAATGGGGTTTGATTAAGCCAAAACCAGAGTTGCAGCGCGCAGAAAGAGAGAGATGACTGTTATTGAGGGTTGATGTGACATCCGGGTTTTAACGGTGTGATGCCCTGTTCCTTGTCATCTAATGTCGGCGACTACTGAGAGGGCTGATCACAGCAGATCCTGAGCGGTTCAGAGCGCGGGTATAATTCTGTGTGGTGCGTATATCTTTGTGCCCAAGCTGCTCTTGTGCCGTGTGAATGTCTATGCCCCTTTCGGGCAGGTGTGTTGCAACATCGGGAAACTGGATGCCTGCCATTTTTCAGGTAAGAAAATGAGTAGAAAGGTGACTGTCTCAGATACACATCAGATACACAGCTCAGATATCCCGGATTGAGGAGATCACGGGTGTAGACCAAACTTCGTTCACTTCGCTTTGCAAAAGTAAACTACCACCCCCCAACACACTCAGAAAGATTATTAATCTTATGTGTGTAAGATATTATCGCTATTATCTAACTGGTTTATCTAGGTTTATATGCAAAGTGAAAAAAGTTACGCTTAAAAAATATCAACCGTAACTTTTTAGGATTATTGCTACTATTTGTCCATATCCAAACCAAAATCAAAGCTATCTATTTTAATTCCTTCCGGAAAAGCTTTGTTCAGACGGCTTTCAAACTCAGCATAGATTTCTGCTTTATGTTGTTGCACATCATAATCCCGGCTATGTTCAGTAATACCCTCTAAATCGATATCCATTTTAAATTCGACACTCGGGGCGATTTTAATATGTGACATGATCTCCTCCTTGTTCAAGGATTAATTATCTCTTCCCCCTATAACGATTATAGGATACGTTTTTGGCAGCATCTATAATGTTTCTTGCCAATAGTTGGCAAGGGACATAACGACATAACAGGACACGCAAAAAGAACACAAAAAGGAAAAAAGAGGAAAAAAGTGGGTGTCCTGAAATAACTTTCCAAGGACTTATCTTAGCATCAGGGGTCTGTGCCCTTTGCGGGTTTTTTTCGGCCTATTTCAACCCCCCCCCTTTTCTTTGCCATTCTTTCCAAAGCAGTGAAAACGGCTCTGACTTTTTTGTTCCTACGGTCAGAGACCAGGTTGGGTGTAAATAGACTTGCAAGTTTAGTTATTTAGCGTATTCTTATATTCCAGGATTAACTGAAGTATAGGTGTTCCAATGGCAGTATTAGATTGTAAAATCCTACGTAGCGCCGTAATCGGCTCTGCACTGGCCTTCGTTGCGGGCATCGCTCTGCAGTTCCTCGCCGTTGCCCCTCTCATCCAGGGCACCCTGATTTCCAGCATTTTCGCCGCATTGGCGCTGGTGCTGGTACTCGTCGGCCCAGTGGTGATACTCCTGACATTTCTTGTCAGCTTGATCCACCATTCCGGGCTGGAGCACTGCCGGCACTAAATGGTGTTGCAGGCGCCTGCCTGAGAATAGGCTGGCCTGTTAGTGTTCGCAGCTATCCGGATCCTCCCGTCTCTGCGGAGGAACAGAGAGCAGGATCAAGGGCGCCAGCAGTATAATGAACCCGAGAGCCGTAATATGCTGCATGTTGAACTGGTCGGGTATCAGATACACGGCAGCCAGAAGCATCAGAATGACGATGATAAAGAAGGCTAAGGAGGCGACCACCCCTTCCCGCATGGTCCTGCAACCCAGTATCAATAATTTCATCGTACAGACTCCTATTCCGCCAGTAGGGCTTCAGCACTGCCGGGTTCAAGCTGGAACTCCTCCTCGATCATTCGGTTCCAGGCAGCCCGTTTAAAAGTCCTTTTATCTGGCACTTTGCGGTGCACGATATTGTAATGACATTCAATACAGGTCTTCTCCTTGGCATCCTCCAGATGAATCTGCAGTGTGTCAGTACGATCGCCGTTGATCGCCTCCTTCACATGACAGCGTTTGCAGGTGGCGGAATCTCTATCCTTGAACCACTCCCTTGCCGCAAAGGCAGCCTCTGGAAGATGCAGCGCATTGACCACTGGATCATCATAGTTGTTCCCAAACATCTGCCGGATCAAATCCTTGGTGCCGATTAGATGATCCAGGGTGGCGGACAACACTCCCTCAGAGACATGACAATCACCACAACTGGCACGCACGCCTGAAGCCGGGTTGTAGTGCGATGACTTCCGGTAGGGCTCGGCAACCAATTCCATAGAGTGGCAGCCGGTGCAGAAGGTCTCGCTACTGGTGAAGTGATCAAACTCCGTCAAAAAGAGAATAAAACCGATACCACCCAAGCCACCGATGACCAGGGCATAGAGGACATGCCGGGTAATGAAGGCAGGCAGCAGGGCAATAATCCTATTCTTCATTGCTTTTCCCTTTACCAAAACCAAGGATCGGATTTGACTTATTGGGATGATTCAACCATTCATGATGCTCTGAATCATGGACGTGCTCCTTAATCAGCGCACGGCCTTTCTGTTCGCCCGCAACACCGAGAATCTGGGGCAGGAATTTCCCGTAAAAACCACTCCCGACATCCTTTATCCCTTTCCATGCCATGCTTGGGCTGCCCATTGCGGCACCGTGACGGGCGAGTGTTCCACCGGCATGCCACATCTGCCAATAGCTGATCTCGATAGGTTCATCGAAAGGCAAGGGAGTAAGCAGATTTTCTGAATAGAGTGCCTGCATGATCGCCTCAGCCGGTTTGCCATACTTTTCGTTATAAAGCTCGACGACATTATCAAACTGTTTCATCGACTTGTTGGCGAAACCCTTGCTGTGGCATTCAAGACACACCTTCGTCATTGCCTGGCGGCGGCGCTTGGGTGAGGCCACTGCCTTGACCTTCGCCATGCTGCCATCCAGTTTACTGATGGCTTCACCGCGCCTCGGCAGTGGCAGGGAAGTGGAGATTTCACGTTTGTCGCCATCCTCAAAGATAACCAGAGCTTGCTGTTCAGAGACGGAGGCATTGAGGTTCCACGCATCCCGCATACCCACATCGTGGGTGGATTTCATCTTGCCCGCTGCACCCATATGGCAGGTGACGCAGGTTGGGGCGGCAGAGTAGTCCTTGCCGGCGACCCATTGGTCACTCGTGAGGTTCATTTCGCCCTTATGGGCCTCGTACATCATGCCGTGTTTGGAGCTCTCGTAGATCGCTTTATCAGGCGAATCGGGGCCTGAGTGGCAGAAGGTGCAGGCACCGGGTTGACGAGCTTGTGCCTTGGAAAACTGATGCCGCCCATGGCAGGCTGAACAGGAGCCGACAGAACCGTCCGGGTTGATGCGCCCAATCCCTGAGTTGGGCCAGGTAGCCGGATCCAGGGTACCGTCACCACGCATTATCACCTTGGAGCCATGGCATTTTGCACAACCGGCATCATTGATCGACGGGCTGCCAAAATGCTCGGACAGTGCCGGCATACGGTTCTCGATGATCGAGATCGCTCTTGTGTGTACAGAGCCCTTCTGCTGCTTGAACTCTGTTTCATGGCAGCGTCCGCAATCCTTGGGAGAGACAATGGTGGCAATTACACTGCCCTCATGCTCTATCGCATCGACGTCGTCTTCATGGGCTTGATGACAATCGAGACAATTGACCTTTGCCTGGGCATGGGCACTGTTTTTCCACTGGTGGGTTAACCCTGCGGAAGACTTGCTGTGGCAATTAACGCAGGCCTTGCCCTCTTCAGAGCCCCAGTTTTCAGACTCCAGCGTCACCTTGGCTGCCGATGCTGCGGCACTCAATAACAGCAATGAGAGTAGACCACAGAACACCAGCAGGGTGGAATATGAGCGCTGTTGGAAAGGCCTCATTCAACTTTCTCCTCTATCTAAATTTCTTGTTGCAGTGATTCGATTTAACCTGGTGAGCTACAAACAAAAATGGCGCTGCACAATAGTCCTGAAATCAATTGTAGGAGCGAACTTGTTCGCGATTAGCTTCGAACTGCGCTCTTCGCGAACAAGTTCGCTCCTACAAATGCAACGCTGTCTCCATCGTGATGGTTTTCAGGATTATTGTGCAGAGTCATTTAGTCAAATATGCCATCAGACCAGCCTCCTACTCGCTGCTTGTTTCTGTATGCCTTGAAAATCGCGTTACTCTTTCTCGTAGCTGCCAGACAGATCAGGTAGATGAAGAGGATTGCCGGGTTTCAGACAAAAAAAGGCTGCCAATCAACGGTGACCGGCAGCCTCTTTTCAATACTGATTACAGGGAGTTTTCAGCTACTGCAATCAGCTTTGGGGCCATTACGTCTGCCGGGATCTTCTTGGCAAACTTCTTGACCAGTCCAGGCCACAGCAGGTTGTAGTAAAGTTCGGAACGAACCAGTACCACGCCCTTTGCCGGGATTTCGTAAGCAAAATCACGCTTTTCAAACGCCTTCAGGCGAGTATCAGCGCCCTGCGACTTGGCCGTTGGCGGAGCAGTCGGCTTACCTTCGGCATCCTTGAGCGTCAGGAACATGAATGCCTTGGGATCCTTCTTCGCCGGATGACCCTTGGCATTTTCCCATACGACATTACCTTCCTTGTCATAAGCGGTGACCTTCAGGTAGAGGTTTCTGAAGGGTGCGCCGGTAGGCATAGTATGGGGCTGCTTGTTCTTGATAGTGACGGTAGCGTTGATATTGCCGCCTTTCTTACTACTGTTCATGGCAAACAGAACGGAGCGTTTCAGCATGCCCATATCGTGTCCACCACCCATACTGTGGTCGGCAATACCGTTATTCGTTGCCATATGACAGGAGAGACAGTCTACCTGTGACTTACTGGCGGCATATTCGTTGCCAGTGGCACATAGAGGCACGCCGTGAGAGTTGCTGCGTTTATCATGGCAGCCCATGCAGGCGTCTGATGTTCTCTGTTGCTGAGGATTGCTCTCCATCGGCAGCGAGGGGATATCCTTGCCGTCCATGGTGACCGCTTTACCCAGGTGTGGATTGGGTTTCTGCTCTTCATCGCCACCACCAAAACCGAAGGCATCGCCGGCAGCCTTTAGCGCATCGAGCTTGTTGTTGGAGTTACGCCCTGGCCCTTGAATCTTGTCGCCATAATCGTAGGCCTTCAGACCAAGCTGCAGTTTCCCATCAGGGGCATCAATCCCGTTAAATTTCTTCAGCGTGTGGCAGGCGATACAGTTGACGCCCTCAGAGTAGGCCGGCTTGGCATCAAGTTTTGTGGCCTTATCCTTGGCGGCATTTGGCGAATGGCACTGTAGACAGGAAGGGTACTCACCCGCCTTGGTTCTTACACCCTCTTTCGAAGGGTCACCGATCACCTTTCGGTAAAAGGTTCCATGGATGGGATCATTGAATGCAGTACTGTTCGCGTGCATGGAACCCTTCCACTGCTTGTAAACCTCTTTGTGACAGGCTTTACAGACTTCAGAAGAGACATGGTGAATGGATTTGTCGTCACTTGATCCAGTTGCCGCCTGAGCGGATGGAAGAAAACCCAGACAGGCGATCACCATGCCTGAGAGTGTTAAAGAGATACTTTTCATGAACATATCTTTTCCTTTTGAAAGTGAGGGTATTATTAACTCAAGTTTCGGAGTTCAAATGGCGTAAAAGGTTTGGCCTTTCAACTCTTCTCACACCAACTCTCTCTCTGAGGGTGAGGGAGCTAATGAACTCCGAAACTTCAGTTATTAATTATTTAGCAATCTATGCGCGAAACGGGAAATAGATCCGAGTATAAAAGTGGCATTATTTCCCGTTAAGACGTATCGCATGTTTTTATTCTTTTAAAATATTTATCAGTTCGCAGCAAAAAGATGACAACGAGTCCCAAAGAGTAAGAATTTTATTTCATAAAATCAACTACTTTTGAAGAGCAACCCCAGAAATCAGAATGACTATTCCTCGCCGTTGTGCCTTGTGCTGCACCAACCCAAGCGCACTCTCCACCCTGTCCATCTGAGGATTCTAGGTTGAACAAGAAAACACGCAACTCCGGACCTTGTTACTACTTCTTGTGTGGCTCAGGCTTATATTTTATACCCCAATTAATTAACCTTATGCATTGATGATTCGCAATTTACTCATATTGAAAACAAAAAAACTTGATTTGCACGAATGCTCAGCCAGGGATGAGCCAGCCGGAGCCATTTGGTGAATATGGTACGGAGCAGCAGAGTAAAGTGGTACTCGAGAAGGCACTCCGGCCCCACAAGTAAAGTACGGGTGTCCTGTTTATGCTGCGACAAAGCAGGGACAAGGCAGGTATGGTGTCGTCGGCACCACCTCGTGGCCCGTTCGACTTCGATCCCCTAAGCTTTAGAGGTCACTGGGAGCCAACAGTCTTGAACTCCCCTATTCGATGAGCTTGCCGCTCCTGAGCAGATCAGCCGTCATCTTCTCCAACTCTTCAGCACCCGAGTGAACCACACCGGGGTCAGGCGTGTAATCCAGGGCGTCGTTGCGTCGTTCGTAGTCGACGGAACTCAGAATCACCTTGATGGCGTTGAGTCTGGCGCGGTGTTTGTTATCGGCCTGGACGACGGTCCAGGGTGCCGCCTGGGTGTGGGTGTATTTGAGCATTTCATACTTCACCCGGGAGAAATCGTCCCAGCGTTCCTGGACCTGAAGGTCGATTTCACTGAGTTTCCACTGCTTCAATGGATTGGTCTTGCGGATCTCGAAACGTCGGGCTTGTACATCTTTGCTGACGCTAAAATAGAACTTGATCAGGAGAGTCCCCTGACGTACCAGGTCCTGCTCGAACCCCGCAACCCCTTGCATAAAGTCCTGGTGCTCCTTCTCGGTACAAAACTTGAACACCGGCTCTACCATGGCCCGGTTGTACCAGCTGCGGTCGAAGATGACGATTTCTCCACCCCGTGGAAACTGTGAGATATATTTCTGGAAATACCATTGACTGCGCTGTTCCCGGGTCGGTTTACCCAAAGCGACGATACGGTAGTGGCGTGCGTTCATGTAAAAGGTGATGCGCTGGATCGCTCCACCCTTACCGGCCGCGTCACGCCCTTCGAACAGGATGATCATGCGCCGGTTCTCTTTTTCCAACTGTTCTTGGAGCTTGATCAACTCAGCCTCGTAGGGCTTGAGCTCTTCCTGCTTGCGGTAGCGCTTGATCGCCTTGCTACGGTCTCTTTGTAGCTGTGCATTCTCCTGCTCAAGCTCATCAATACGCCTGGTCAGAGATGCCAGTGCGACCTGCTCGCCTCTGAATTCGACGAATTCCGGATTTTCATTGTCTCTCATGTAGTTACGATTCCAAATTTCATGGTGAATTGAACTCTACGTGGAGACGTCGAGACCGACCGCGGGCACTCCTGATGTAGTTAGTGCTAGTCACAGTGGTGGAAAAAGTTTCATGGCAAGCACAGGAAATGCTACCGATAATAACGTAGTTCTTCAATGGAGTCCCTGAGGTTATTGCTGATACAGCTCCCAAGTTGGCCGCCACTCTCGCGACTCGTGGAAGAGCCGACTCGAGAAAGGCACAGCTGTATTCCAAATCATAGCCAATGTGTAGCCTGGATAGGAAATCCGATAGTGAACTTTTTGAAGAGAGGTAGTGGGTGTCCTACTAAAAAACAGTCAGTTCCTAGACCCTAGTTGACAGATCGAGTCAACATCCAGCAGCTCTATTTGCTTTGGATGGTTACGGATAAGTCCAGAGCACTGAAGTTTAGTGAGTGCCCTGCTAAGTGACTCTGGGCGCAGTCCCAGATAGCTGGCGATATCACCCTTCGACATAGGTAGGCGTACACAGGCGGTGTTATTGGTTTTCTGAATGATCTTCTTCTGACAAAGCGTTTCAAAAAACAGCAACAGCCGCTTTTCGGCACTTAGATAGCGGCCATGCACGATAGTATCGTTGGTGTTGCGAATCTTCTGACTGAGAAGCATGAATACCTTGTGTTGAAGTCGGGGCATGAACGAACAAAGTGACTCAAATTGCTCAAATGGCAGCTCACAAACCATGGTTTCCTCTAGTGCAGTGGCATCATGACGGTAGCGCTTATCCCCGATGGCCTCCAGACCAATCAAGTCACCCTTGAAAAAGAAGCCGTCAACCAGATGGGTACCCTCATGTGAGACAGTTTCTATTTTAACGGTGCCAGACTGGATGATGTATAGGGACTTGAAGGTATCCTCTATCTTGTAGATAGTCTGTCCAGGCTGATAGGGAGTATGACCACGGGTTACCTCTCTTAAACTGTGTAGCTGTTCTTCACTGAGTCCGTGCCCTAGACAGCAAATGTTGGTGTCGCACTGGGTGCAACCCAATGAGCATTGGTCAAGAGATTGCCTTTGCAATGAGGCCATACTGTCGTCCTTTAGTCTCATTCAAGCGTTACTGAAATCGGATAAACTTTAAATAGAGCTAATTGAGTATTTAAGACTAGCTTGAACCTGTGACAAATCAAGGAGGAATAATCACGGTTTATCTACAGCCGGCGGTCAAGCTGAGATTGCGCATACGATTGACTGTGGGTACCAGTTCAATGCCAATAAACTGCCAAACAGCACCCAAAATTGACCAGTCTATGACACCTGATTACGGTCCTGAATCGATAAGAGCTGTTTCACGTTTCAATGATGTCTCAGTGTTGGGTAATCCGGTCCAACATGGCGGTAGTTATCTTGGCATTACCAAAGGTCTGGACCCATTCGTTAAATGAGAGATTGGTGGTGATCATCAGGCTGGTTATATACCTCGATTTGTGGGTGCTCTACTAAAAAATAACTTCTGTGCATATCGGCCTGGAGCGCTACACATGCCTGCTGTGAAAGTAACTTTATTCCTCATGGTGGCTCAGTAACCATATGAATAATAGTCTATTATTTGGTGCATAGATCAACACATAATCAGTATGTTTATCGTACTTTACAGTAGTAAGTGACCTGCTTTGTGTTGCGAACATCCCAGGAAATTAAGGACTATGATCATGAGTGTGGTATCAAGTGTATCCCATGTAGGTCAATGAACACCCCCCCTCTAATTCAGCAGAAAAAATGGACACTGCTCTCCTTTGTGGTGGGTGGATTGTCAGTGCTTCTTGCTGTGATATTTATGGGTTATTGGGTAATTGGCAAGATGGAGAGTGGAGTCAAATCTCAGCTAAAAAATCAGCTAACCACCGCTACCAACACTACTGAGGAATCGATAGATCATTGGGCAAAACACCACCTTTATGTGGTTTCCAGTCTCGCAAATAAGCACGGGGTATTGGGGCTCATTAAAGAGCAATTGAACGTTTTTCGCGACCATGATTCTCTACTGTCATCAACTATGCATTCTGAATTGCGTAATCGTTTTGCTCCCATAGTAGAGCAAGGAAACTATATTGGTTACTTTATTGCGGCACCGGATTTTACGAGAATCAGCGCCTATCGCCCCATCAAGATCGGCAAGAAGATGCCTGACATTATGCATGAAACACTTCAGCATGCATTTGACGGGGTAACGCATATCACAGATCCAAATATATTTGGACAATATTCACAACATTGGCCAAAACATATGCCAAGAGGTGTCCCCTCGACTTTTGCGCTTGCTCCAGTACAGGATGAGAGTGGAGAGAGTATAGCGGTTCTAGCGTTGCACCTACCTTCGACTAAAGATTGGACGCATATATCGTCAGTTGCCCGCTTTGGAAAAAGTGGAGATACATACCTTGTTAATAACATCGGGAATTTGATCTCTGAAAGTAGGTTCCTTGTTGAGTTGAAGCAACAAAATATCCTGCCTCCTGACGCATCGAGTTCCATTGGAATGCGTCTGGAGCATAGAGGCGCAACTCATAATATTGGCCAGAATAAGCCTTCTTTGATTCATTCAGTGGAAGAGGTAATTAACAAAGGGTCTGGTTTCAGGCTGGAGCCCTACGAAGACTATAGGGGGGTTCAGGTTGTCGGAGCATGGCATTGGGATAGCGAGAGGAGTATTGGGATTGTTTCTGAGATAGGTGTCGATGAAGCTTATGCCGTTTTTCAACTTGCCCGTTGGTCCCACTGGGCTTCAATCGGAGGAACGCTTGTTCTTGTTCTATCGCTAATAAGTTACTCTGCAAGAAGATACTTGGCAACGGTTAGGGTTGCAGAGGATGAGCGCTTGGGTAGACATAAAGAGGAGGTCGCCAGGAAATTTGCAACACACCTAGCCATGCATGATCAACTTACCGGGCTGCCAAATCGCAGGCTCTTTGTTGAGTTGGGTGAGAATGCAATAACTCGTGCTAAAAGAAATGAATTACATCTTGGAGTTGTTTTTTTGGATATCGATTATTTCAAGAAAGTTAATGATGAGTTTGGGCATGATGTCGGAGATGAGTACCTAAAGCAGTTCTCTCACCGACTGCTACATATAGTACGTGGCAGTGATCTCCTGTGCCGTATGGGAGGAGATGAATTTGCTTTGATTTTTGAAGGCATAAAGAGTCGTGATGATATGATTCCGGTAGCAGAGAAGGTCTACGATTTCCTTGCCAGGCCATTTCAGTTCGGCGATCAAACCGGTTTTGAGAGTTCATGTAGTATCGGTATTAGCCTATATCCAGAAGATGGCAGTACGTTTGAAGTACTGACTAAACGAGCGGATGAGGCAATGTACCAGGTTAAGAAGTCGGGTCGAGCTAATTATAAATTTTATGGTGAATAGGATCAGGCCTGACACATACCCACGACGAAAATATTTTCCCGCTTGCCAAAAACAGGACCAAAAACTTATCTGATTACCCCTAATGCTCAGCAAGTGATAGGAGGAGATAAGCCAATATTGGCCGCAAATAAACGCATATGAACGCGAATATTTCTGCTCCTCCTCATATTGCGAAGCATCCAAACAAGCCCTTGGTGATTATTTACGCTCAATACCCTGGTTATTTACTGCGATGAGTGAATTAAGAGTCATATTTGCGTTCGTTTCCGGCCAGAGTTTCTGGGGTAGTCATGAAAACTTAGGAAGTAAAAATGCATGCCTCAATAGGTGGGCTTTAGCAAAGTGGGCCTCCAGAATCCCCCTGAATTCCCCCGTTCCGAATCACTCATTTTGGAAACACCAACCGCAGTGTGGAGCGAGTTATAAAATTGATGGATGTTCCAGAGTGGAAATTAGCACTATTAGGAAGTATATTCATTATTCTTTCCTCTTTTCACCATCTCTTGACCTTCATAATGTTAAAAATAGCCCGAAATTTGAAATAGTCCTTAGTTAACATGAGGATTTTTGTTAACCTACCGGGCATTCGATTTTTTAGAGGGCATATGTGATGGAAGTTAAAGATGAGTCACAAGCTAATGCTGGCACTCCGGATGAGGTTGGAAACTGGTTTTTTTCGATGGTACCTGTGGGCGTTGCGTTTGCCTTTTACATGGTTTTTGTTCTGTACGCGAAACTTGAGAACGCAAATCTCTTTATTGCCTTTGGTGCCGCTGCGTCCGCTATCGGCCTACAAAGCTTCTGGATCATCAGAGGCTTCCGTAACGGTGATAAACCTACGGTCGTGATGGGTTTTGCCGGTATTGGAATTATCGTAGGTGTCCTATACGCATACCTTTACTTCCTATAGAAGGTATCCGGTTTAGAGTTCATTTTAATCTAGCGGCTGCATGGCCCACTAGCGTTTGGGCAGACTCTGCGTGTAGCTCAGGATATCCATTTGCTGATGGATTTCCAAAGCTTGTACTGAAATCATCTCCTCGCCCGGGTGGCCATTACGGATTTTATGCAGTAACTCCCAGGGGTTTTTGACCGCTAGCGTGCCAACATACTCGGGTTTTTTTGGGGTTTTGAAGTTAATTTCACGCCCCATTAAACCATGGCATGTGGAGCAGAGGGTGTTATAGAGAGATTTTCCCCGCTCTGGATTACCTCGAGCTATTCTTGTTTTACTGTCGATATATTTTTCCACGTCGATCTGCCCCCGGCTGATGAACAGGGCCAGTGCCCAGGCCGTCTCGTCGTCGATCATCTGCAGGCTGTAGCGGTGGGTATCGCTGCGAAGAATCACTTCTATCTCTCCCAGTTCCGCGCCCTGCATAGCACGGATTCCTTTGATACCGGTGAAGTGGGAGCCGGTACTATAGGCTCCCTGGCTGCCACGGTAGTCCCAACCGTGGCACTCTTTGCACCTCCAGGTGGTAAAACCTTGCTTTTTTCCTTCGGCTGGGTAGGCCGGGTGGTTTTTGAGGAAGTCACGTTTTTTTAGGCCGCGTTTCTCCTGTGTCTCCCTGTTGAGCAGTGACATCCAGTTATCGTAGGCCCTGCCTCCCAAGGTAAGGTAGTAGCTCTCGTTTTCCACCGGCGTTTCGGCCCAGACTGTCTGGGGCATTAGTAGGGCCGTTGCTATCCACAGGGTGGACAGTATGTTTCTCACGCTTGGACTATTTACCACTTTCATCTTATCTCCTTAGCCGCTACAGAATAGCTCTGTACGGTTTCGTCCGCCCTCCTTGGACTTATAGAGTGCCTGATCCGCAAGCTTAATCAGGTCGTTTCCGGTTTCTATATCGGTATGATTGGCTGTACAGGCTACACCCAGGCTAATGGTCACCTGTAAGTTGTCTACCGGGGTCTGTTCCACTTTCTGCCGGAGCTTCTCCGCCACCACCATGGCCCCCTCAGCCTCGGTATGGGGCAGGATGATACAGAACTCTTCACCGCCGTAGCGGCAGGGGTGGTCGGTATGGCGGCACAACTCCCAACACATTTCGCCCAGTGCGGTCAGAACGCGATCGCCCTGGTCGTGACCATGGGTGTCGTTGAAATGCTTGAAGTGGTCTACGTCAAACATAATGAGGGAGAGCGGTTGATTGTGCCGCTGGGCCAGGCGCAGCTGTTTCTCCAGTGTCTCTTCCAGGCTGCGGCGGTTATATAGCCCAGTGAGCTGGTCAGTATAGGAGAGCTGGCGTAGCTGGCTCTCAAGCCGTTTCTGCTCGGTGACATCATGGACCAGAGCCGCTGAACCAATGGATTCGCCATCGTTGCGGCGGATATGGGCGGCAAACACCTGTAGCAGCCGTTGATTGAATTCGACGGTCTCACAATCCTCTACCTCGCCATCCAGCAAGCGTTGCAGCAACGGGGGCTGGTCCAGCAGCTGCATAAAACCCTGTTGAACTATCTGTCCCATGGTCTTGCCCAGCAGTAGCTCTGCCGCCGGGTTGACCAGTACTACGTGCCCCTCGTTGTCGGTGACCACAATTCCTTCGCTGGCACTGAGGATGATGGTGGTGAGCTTGTCCTGTTCCCGCTGCAGTCCGGTGTATGTCTGCAGCAGCTGCACGGTCATGCCGTTGAAGCTGCGTGCCATACGCCCCAGTTCGTCTTGGGACGGTATCGGGACCTCCTGGGTAAAGTCACCCTCTTCAACCTGGTTCATGGCTTCTGTAACCAGCTTGATCGGCTGGACAATGGTGCGGCGTAGCATGCCGAAGGTCAGTACCCCCAGCAGCAGCATGAAGATACCCATCACGACCAGGGCATGCAGGCGGGTTTCAGCAATGGCATCATAGACCGGCTTGAGTGAGGAGGTCAGTTTAATGACGCCGAGTACTGGACCTTCGTCATCATGACAACGCAGGCAGTCTTTATGATTGCGTATGGGGCTGAGGAAGGTGAGCAGTGGTGTGCCGTCCGGTGCCTCTTCGTTGTACTGCACGATACGCTGCTCACTAATCGCCTGATGCAGCATCGGTAGGTCCTCCTTGATCACCCGACGGTCTGATTCTTCCTCTCGGGGCGCGAACAGCTCCTTACCCTTGTGCCAGTTGACCTTGTAGATGGTCTCGTTATCATGGAACGCCTCAAGGCCGTCAATGCGCAGAAAACGGAACTCTGCAATACCCGGAATCCGCATCAACTCCTCTGCGTAGTTCCGGGCGATCTCGGCTGAGCCGGTGAGCATGATGGAGTGGAGTCCCCGGCCTACACTCTCCAGGAGCTCCATGCGGGCGTTTGCATTGTTCTCAAGGATAGTGCGCTGCTGGCTGATTGTATAGAACAGTACCATGCCAAGCAGGCTGATAAGGGCTGTGATACCCACCACTGCCAGGATTTTGCCGCCGATGTGATTTCTGATCAGGTACATTGACTGCTACAGCCTCTTGAAGTACTCCCTGTATATTACTTGGCCTGTATACATAAGCTAGGCAATTAATCTGAGTATTACAACGAGGATTTGAAGTTGAATGGTAAATATTTAAATTGTTCAGAGGTTGGATGGGTAAGTATCATTCCCTCTGGGCAAGATTAAGAATCTCCGCATATTTTTTGTTTACTTCCGGTTACTGATATAAAAGGCCAATGAAAGTCGTTCTTAAGCATGCGGGCAAATGGCTCCGGTTTGACCAGCCTGAAAAAGTGCTTTGTGCAGAACGGGTTGAGGATGTGATGCCGATGCTGTGCGAGGCGGAGGCCTCCGGTCGTTTTGCCGTAGGGTTTATCTCATACGAAGCCGCCCCCGCTTTTGACCGTGCATTCAGAGCTTACCCTCCTGACGCTTTTCCCCTGCTCTGCCTGGGGCTCTTTTCCGCCCCGGATGTAATGGAAGAGCTCAACGATGTTACAGGGGGAGCCTATGAGGTAGGTGAGCTGAAACCATCGATCTCCAAAGAGGGATTTGCCTCAGCTATCGGTGATATCAAAAAGCGTATCGAGGAGGGGGAGACCTATCAGGTAAATTACACTTACCGTCTCACCGCCGATTTTTCCGGTGACCCCTGGGCATTTTTTTGTCGGCTGGTGGAATCGCAAAAAACGGAGCATGCCGCTTTTGTGGATACCGGCGATTACACCATCTGCTCCGCCTCTCCTGAGCTTTTCTTCAGCCTTGATCGTGGACGGATTGTTTCGCGGCCAATGAAGGGTACGGCACGACGTGGGCGTACGCTTCTCGAGGATACGGCCCAGGCTGAGGCGCTTGGCGAGTCGGAGAAGGATCGGGCGGAAAATATCATGATCGTCGATATGATACGCAATGATATCAGCCGGGTTGCCGAGCTTGGCAGTGTCGAGACGGTCAGTCGCTTTGATATCGAAAAATACCCCACCGTATGGCAAATGACATCAACCGTACACGGGCGCATAGATGGCAAGTCCACATCGCATACAGAGGGAGGTGTAGGTACTGTTTCCGGGATTATAAAGAACCTTTTTCCCTGTGCGTCGATCACCGGTGCACCCAAGGCGAAGACGATGGAGATTATCCATGAGATGGAAGCTTCCTCACGCAAAATCTACACCGGTACTGTCGGTTTTATCTCGCCACAGGGTGATGCTTGCTTCAATGTGGCGATTCGCACGGCCTTGATCGATCACACCACCGGTATGCTGGAGTATGGCGTGGGAGGGGGTATCGTCTGGGAGTCGGATGCAGAGGCTGAATATCAAGAGACCCATACTAAGGCGCGGGTGCTGACCCAGCCGGTACCCGATTTCAAACTACTTGAAACTATGCTTTGGCAACCGGCGAGCGGTATCTTTCTGCTGAGTGAACACCTACATCGACTTCAAGAGTCATCCCTCTATTTTGATATTCCACTGGATATTGCTGCAGTTGAGCAAGCATTGCAGCAGCGTTCTCAAACTCTGGAGGCGGAAGACCGTCGGCTCAGGTTGCTGGTCTCCCGAGATGGGGCGTTTGAGGTTCAGAGCTATCCACTGCAGGAGAGTGGAGAGGGTGAGTCTCTAGTGGCGCTCGCCAAGGAGCCCATCGACTCACAGGATATATTTTATTTTCACAAGACAACAAATCGCGCAGTCTATGAAAAGGCACGAGCAGACTTTCCCGATTGTGATGATGTGATTCTGTGGAATGAAAAGGGTGAAGTTACCGAAGGGTCTATAGCCAATATCGTTATTCGCAGGGAAGAAAAGCTGGTGACGCCAGCAGTAGAGTGTGGCCTGTTGGCAGGTACTTTTCGCGGAGCTCTGCTGCAATCAGGAGAGATAGAAGAGTCTGTTATATCTATTGATGATTTAAAGGCCACAGATGAGATATTTCTGATCAACTCTGTGCGTAAGTGGCGGCGTGTTAAGTTGAGCTAAATAGGCTGCACTTCTCTGATATATCTCACTGACCGTAATGATAAAAAGCGGAGATTGATAGATATTTGATTTGATTAAGAAATATCAATGACGATCCCGGTATGTCACCCTATTATCTCGCATCAATTTTCATTAGAATTCGCCCACCAGAAAAGTCTGTTTAGTAAAGGCCATAGCGAAAAAGAGCAATGATGTTTTGCTCGTGCATGGCGAAAGATGTATTAGGGGTGCCAGTGGAACAGTATGTAGAGCCGAGTATAGAGAGGGGTCTATTCAGCAAACAGGCGCTGTTTAAATCAATACCTGTGTTTAACGGTTTCTCAAAACAGCAAATTAATCAGCTACTGACAAGAACACTGGAAATTGATCTCAATGAGTCCGATATGTTATTCACATCGGGTAGCAAGGCAGACAACTTCTACATCGTAGTCAGTGGTGCCAACAAGCTTTATCGACTCTCCTCGAACGGCAATGAAAAAGTGATCGATATCGCTAATCCGGGCGATGTTATCGGCTTGCCATCGCTCTTTCTTCAGGAGCCTTCATATAGCTACTGGTGCCAGCCCGTTACCGATACACAGTTGCTGGCAATCGACAGAAAGTGCTTTCTGAAAACCATTGCAGACTCCCCCGATATTCTTATCAAACTACTGGGAGAGCTTAGCTGCCAGGTTCAAAATAAGATCGATGAAATCGATAGCATCTGTCTGAAGAGCGCCGGTACCCGTTTTGCGGATTATCTGGTCGCTAATATCAGTGAAGTCGATGACACCAAGGCCGTCCATCTGAGAGCCAATAAAAACACCCTCGCTTCCAAGCTGTCAATAACGCCTGAGACGCTGTCGCGTCTGATTCGTACCTTCAAACAGAAAAATATTCTTGGCTGCCAGGGCAATCATCACTTTCTTATTCACGATATCGAAACGCTGCAGAACATGAGCAGCCAGGGGTGTCAGCTGAAGTACTACTAAGGACGTTCTGGTTACCGCTTCCGCAGTGACCAGACATTTTCAGTTGTCCACTGGCTGGTTAAATAGAGTGCTTCAACCTTCTGCCGTGCCCAAGGTGTTTTTCGAAGAAATTTAAGGCTGGAGTTGATACTCGGATCACTGATGAAACAGTTGATCTTGATACGGCGCCCCAGCTCTTCCCATCCGTACTTCTCGACCAGCCGGGTCAACACCAGCTTCAGCGTCACCCCGTGTAGTGGATCCTGGTTGGCTGCTCCACCCATCTCATGATTCACCGGAGCGGCCGGCTGCCTCTTTCTGCGGTTCGGCTTTTTTTACACGGATCTTGTTGCCCGCCACATCTTTGCCGTTGAGGGTTTTCACTGCTGCTTTGGCATCCCCGGGCCTGGGCATTTCGACAAAGCCGAAACCCTTGGAGCCTCCAGTCGTTTTGTCCATTACCAGAGTGCAGGACTGTACTGTGCCGTGGGCCTCAAATAGGGCCTGGAGTTCAGCTTCTGTGGTGCTGCGTGCGAGATTGCGTACCAGTAGTTTCATGGGGTTACCATTCTATGAAGAGATGCCGCTAATGGCATCAAAATAGCGGGCCCGGTAGAGCAGGCGTTGAGGCTCGCCGTTGTCAAACCGTTCGCGGGTGTGGAGTACATTGCTGCTGATCAGCCCCTGCCCACTCTGTAGTGTGCCTTCAAAGTGATAGGGTGAATCGCTCTTTAATAGCTGCTTGAGGGTGGACACCGCCTCCTGGGTGAGTGGGTCGTCACGCCACTCGATACTACGGGTTCGATCGGTATAGCGCATGTGTAACCGGCCGTCAGGGCGAACCATGAACACCGGACCGCTACGTGCCGGGCGTAGTATCTTTCCATCGATCTCATTGGCGGGGATGGTCATCGCCTCGGGGTGCTGTAGTGCTTCAATAAAAGCGGGGTTCAGCTCCCTCAGTTGGAGATAGAGTACTTCGTGATCGAGTAAGCGGTTGGCGCCCCCCTCGACGGCAGGCTCGACACAGTGGAGCAGTAATCCGTAGATCTGCTGTTCCAGCAGGTTGTAATAACCGTCGGTATGCCATGCGATGGGCCGGTCGGTATAGGGGATATAGCCCCGATGAAGTGCATCTTTCTGTACCGTTAACGAACTGATGGCATCGTCGTCGGCACCCATGTTGTCATCGAGGTGCTGCAGACCGAATTGACGGCCGAGATCACGTATCAGGGATTTGTCGGCAATTTCGCTGTTGCTGCTTGCATAGATGGCCATACCGCAGCTGTCCACTCTCGACAAAACCGCCTGGTGTTCACTGCTGGTGAGCTGGTGCAGGTCAGCAATCTCGACGATCAGCTCCTCCAGTGAACTGGGGTGGCTTCTCAGCTTAATGTCGCGCCAGCGGGCGAAGCTGTCGTTGTTGTCGAGATCAAATGGGCTATTTTCTAACATTGGCTTACCCCACTATATTCATTTCACGTTGACGGAATTTTACGCCCCGGATCTCGGCGAGTTCCCGACAGGCGGCAATATCCACCCCTTCAAGGCCGCTGATGGCGGTGGCAGTCACATCCTTGATATATTTTGGTGCCTCTTCGATGAACTCCAGCACATTTTCAAAGGAGCCCTTCAGTGCCGGCACGCAGTGAAGATTATAGACCTCGGCATTCTGTGCGTTGAGAGAGATGGATAGGGCATCCACGCACTCTGCCATCTCCGGTAGTACATTACGCTTGTTGACCAGGTTGGCCAGGCCGTCGGTGTTGACTCTTACCCGGCCACCGTGGGCCTTGATGTACTTGGCCACCTCCATCAGCACCTTGAAACGCAGGGTCGGTTCACCATAACCACAAAACACCACCTGCTTATAGCGGGCGGGATCATCGATAGCGGCGATGATCTCTTCGGTGGTTGGCCGGTGATCCAGAGTCAGGTCAAAGTCATGCACCTTATTCACCCCCTGAGTCTTGGGGCAGAAAGTGCAAGCCAGAGTACAGCGGTCGGTGATGTTGAGGTAGAGGCTGTCGCGGATGACGTAACTGAGTTGCTGTTGGGACACGGCTGTTCTGCTGCTGAGGAGGGATGGGAGACGGGAACTATACCGTAGTTGGCAAGTATTGGGAAAAGAGGTGTTGCTGCCTCCCTGTAGGAGTGGTTTCTCGAGCCGCGATGAATATTGTACAGGTCCTGCTGTACTCCATCGCGCTTCGAGAAAGTGCTCCTACCCTGAGGGGTGGCTACCGAGGGTGGTGCCCAGTGCCTGTCCTAGCTGCCGAAAAAGCTCGTAGCCTTCAGCTGTCAGGGTTTCCGGGGTGGTGAAGTCAGCGTAGATCAGCCCTAGGGGGCGGTGTCTAACGAAAACAGAGATGGCAAAAAACCCCTCCATCTCCAGGGCGGGGTGGAGTGATTCGGGGATCAGTGGCAGGTATTTTTCCCGATTGTCAGGCTTTAACCAGAAACATTGTGGTTTTTTCATTAACAGGGAGAAGAGGTGTTTCTCATCCAGCTTGGCGTTAAATTGTCGTAGAGGGGCGCTCTTCTCTGCGCCGATGACAAATTTCACCTTCAACTCATTACCCTCAGGGGTGAGCCTGGCGAACATAGCGCGTTTCACCCCCAGCTTCTCCCGCATCTCCTTAAAGGTATGGATCACCTGCTCCTGTAACAGTTTGTCATCGATAGGTACGGTTTTCCCTGAAGGTGCCGCACTCTTCTTTGCTGTCGATGTCGATGTCGATGTCGATGTCGATGCGGTAGTGGGCTTGCCCTTCTCCTCGCTACGTGCTGCCTGGGGATGGGATTTCTGTTTCGGAGCAGCTCTCTTTTGTGTGGGTTTTTTCGTAGCGACTTTTTCTGCTGCACCCAGAGAGGTTGTTGTCTCCTCCTCTGTCGTGGAGGCTGCAAAAACCGGCAAGGGGTTCATCAGACTATAAGCCGAGAGGGGCATGGTCAGGTCGTAGAGGTTTCTTGCCGCTTCAGCCGCCCATCGATGACAACGGTTGATCGCCTGCTCCGGGCTGATCCGCTGATAATCGGCGGCTAATTCGAATAGCTCTTCAGCGGAATCGGAATACCACCCCTGGGCTGTTTTTTCCGCCATCGACGAGGCGAGCATTACCCCTAGGGGACGTGATTCAAAAGCGCCCGTAGGGGAGAGTGCTTTGATTGTTAGTGGCGGCAGGTGCCACCGCTTAGCCAATCCGAGACTGAGTTGGTCGAGGGTGAAGCCGAGAACTGCCAGAGATGCACTGTCGCGGTTGAGCCCCTTCGCCATCTGCTCTCTTATCTTCAGCATCTCCTCCTTGGCATTGCTCCACAGCGCCATCTCACCACAACCGTGAAGTAGGGCTGCAATGGCGATCTGCTCCGGCCTCTCATCACGGTGGCCATGCGCCAGATTAAGTGCATAAACAGCAGCGTGGGCGGCTCTTGAGTAGCACTCATAGAGTGCGCCGGTGTCATGTTTTTTTGATGGGGGTTCCAGTACCTTCAGTGTTCTCCTGGTACGGGTGACTGCATCTACACCGAGCATGGAGACAGCGTGGGCGAGGCTGCCGATAGGCTCTTCCAGCTGCGTTGCATTGGCGCCGAGAGCGCGAAACAGGGCCAGGGCAAATCCGGGATCACGCCCTATCACCCGCTCGAAGTCAGCGTTGGTGGTGCTTTGGCGATCAAGCAGAATCGGTATACGCTGAAGTGTGAAGGGAATTGCGGGCAGGGAACTTATTCCCAGACGTTCTACCCATTCACTTAGGCTGGCGGACATTACTGCGGCTTCCTCTCCTGTCGAGTGAGTGGCACTGCGATTTATTTTCATGCCACTGCTATTTAGCTTCGGCCTATGCTCGCGTATCTTTAGATAATAGCGAAAAGGAGCGCACATTGAAAAAAGTTGAGCAGAGGGAGCATGTGGTCTTGATACACGGTATCTGGATGACTGGGCTGATGATGCGTCGTCTGGGGGGGCGTCTCTCTGCTGCAGGCTACTCGGTCCACTATTTCAACTACCATTCGGTGAATGCAACGCCGATAGTGAATGCGCGAAAACTGGCCCGGTTTATCCGGGGTGTGGGGGCGCAACGGCTTCACCTGGTGGCCCACAGTCTCGGGGGTGTGGTGTTGCTCCACCTGTATCATCATTTTCATGACCTGCCACCGGGGCGGGTGGTGTTGTTGGGCTCTCCGGTACGGGGCAGTGGGGTGGCAAAAAAGATGTCTGAACGCCCGTGGATGGCTCCGATATTGGGCCGGAGTGTAGACTGTGGTCTGCTGGGAGGGGTGCCCGCCTGGAAGGGTGAGCGGGAGTTGGGGAGTATTGTAGGTACCCATAATATCGGAATAGGCCGTCTGATCGGCGGCTTGGGTGACAGCGGTGATGGCACCGTTGCCGTGGCAGAGACTGAACTGGCTGGTGCCGCAGATACTACCCAAGTGGAGGTGGGGCACACCGCGATGCTCTTTTCCCCCACGGTTGCGGCGGAGGTTATCTCCTTTCTAAACAAGGGGCACTTCTTGAAGAGACCCTAGGAGCCTGTCCGAGAATAGGGGGCGTAGCGAGGGAGTGCTGATTTGAGTCAGATTTTTTCATTATTTGAGGCGAATATTGGGCATATTTAACGAAAATAATGCGGAAATCTGGCCAAATTCAACGCTCCCGCAGTAGGTTCTCTATTCTCGGACAGGCTCCTAGTACTTACCCACGGGAGACCTGGAGTGGTAAACTCACGCCCAACTGGAAACTGAGAGGGTGATCATGGCTGGACACAGTAAATGGGCCAACATCAAGCATAAGAAGGCGGCCAACGACAAAAAGCGCGGAAAGATCTGGACCAAGCTGTTGCGGGAAGTGACGGTGGCGGCGAAAGAGGGTGGTGGTGATATCGAGGCCAACCCTCGTCTGCGTCTGGCGGTGGACAAGGCCAACGGCGCTAATGTGCCGAAAGACACCACCGATCGTGCGATCAAGCGCGGTGCAGGCAGCGACGATATGGATAGCTATGAAGAGTTGCGCTATGAAGGCTACGGTGCCGGCGGTACGGCGGTTATCGTCGACTGCATGACAGACAATCGCAACCGTACCGCCTCCGAGGTGCGCCACGCCTTCACTAAGGCCGGCGGCAACCTGGGTACCGATGGCTCGGTTGCCTATATGTTCAGCAAGCAGGGGATCATCAGCTTCGCACCGGGTATCGATGAAGATACAGTGATGGACGCTGCTCTCGAGGCGGGTGCCGAGGATGTGGTCACCCATGGCGATGGTTCGGTGGATGTGATAACAGATCCAGATGAATTTACCGGCGTTAAAGATGCCATCATCGCCGCCGGTCTCGAGCCGGATAATGCCGAGGTGACCTTTAGCGCCTCCACGCTGGCAGAGCTGGATCAGGATACGGCGGAGAAGCTGCTGCGGATGGTCGACGTATTGGAAGATCTTGATGATGTCCAGGATGTCTACACCAATGCCGATATTTCAGACGAGATTATGGAAGCCCTCGACGGATGAAACGAGTTCTCGGCATCGATCCCGGCTCACGGGTGACCGGTTTTGGGATTATCGAGAGTAATGGTGATCGCAGTGTGCACATCACCAGTGGTTGCATTCGTCTTCAGGGTGATAATTTTCCCCTGCGCCTGGGGGAGATCTACCGTCGCCTGGCAGAGATTGTCGCCGAGTATCAGCCGGATGAGATGGCGATAGAGCAGGTGTTTGTCTCAAAAAATCCCTCGTCGGCGCTGAAGTTGGGCCAAGCACGGGGTGCTGCGATCTGTGCCTGCGTAGTGGCCGGTATCGAAGTATTTGAATATACCCCGAGGATGATTAAACAGGCGGTGGTGGGTTCAGGTGCCGCCGCCAAAGATCAGGTGCAGCATATGGTTAAACAGCTACTTCGCCTGGATCAAAAGCTGGCTGAAGATCAGTCGGATGCATTGGCCGTAGCGATCAGTCACGCCCACTCCAACAGCACCATGCGGCTGCTTAAACAGGCTAAGGGGTGGGGACGATGATTGGGCGGCTTTCCGGTGCTATTGCCTATAAACAGCCGCCGTTTCTGATGCTGGATGTGAATGGTGTCGGCTACGAGTTGGAGGCACCGATGTCGACTTTCTACGATCTTCCTGCACAAGGAGAGAAGGTCACCCTCTTTACCCACTTGGCGATTCGTGACGATGCTCATGTACTTTACGGTTTCGCCAATGAGTCGGAACGGGTGCTGTTTCGTGCCCTGCTGAAGGTCAGTGGTGTCGGCGCAAAGGTGGCGCTGGCAATCCTCTCGGGGATGAACGCGGATGAGTTCTCCATCTGTATTCAGAATGATGACATTACTGCACTGACACGCCTGCCGGGTATCGGAAAAAAGACTGCCGAGCGGCTGATCGTGGAGATGCGCGACCGATTGGCGAAGCTGGAGTTGGGTGGCAATGCTGTCGCCAGGCCCTCTGCATCATCATCGGTGGTAGTGGCGGACAACCCGGTCTCGGATGCGGTAGGTGCACTGGTAGCACTAGGCTATAAGCCCAACGATGCCGCCAGGATGGTGCGCCTGGTGGAGAGTGAGGGGCTCTCCAGTGAGGAGATTATCCGTCAAGCGTTGAAAACCATGGTGATGAAATAGAGATGAGTGAGGTCGATAGAATAATCAGCCCCCAGGCCGCATCGGATGATGTGGTGATGGATCGGGCGATCCGTCCCAAACAGCTCACCGATTATGTCGGCCAGCCGGTGGTGCGGGAGCAGATGGAGATATTTATTCATGCCGCCCGTGCCCGCGAGGAGGCGCTTGACCACGTGTTGATCTTCGGTCCACCGGGATTGGGTAAGACCACACTGGCCCATATCATCGCCAATGAGATGAGCGTCAACCTACGTCAGACCTCCGGCCCGGTGCTGGAGAAGCCCGGCGATCTTGCCGCACTACTGACCAACCTGGAACCCCATGATGTGCTCTTCATCGATGAGATTCATCGTCTCAGCCCGGTGGTGGAGGAGGTGCTCTATCCCGCCATGGAGGACTACCAGCTCGATATTATGATTGGTGAGGGCCCGGCTGCGCGTTCGATCAAACTTGATCTGCCTCCTTTTACCCTGATTGGTGCCACCACCCGTGCCGGTCTGCTGACTTCGCCTCTGCGTGATCGCTTCGGTATCGTTCAGCGCCTGGAGTTCTACTCCACTAAGGATCTTACTCATATCGTCGGTCGTTCGTCTGAAATACTCAATATAGTGACCGACAAAGCGGGTTCTCAGGAGATCGCCTGTCGTTCCCGCGGCACCCCTCGCATCGCCAATCGCCTGCTGCGGAGGGTGCGCGATTATGCCCAAGTGAAGGCTAATGGGGAGATCACCTCACAAGTTGCTGACAGCGCCCTTGGTATGTTGAAGGTGGACGGTAACGGTTTTGATATTATGGATCGCAAGCTGCTGTCGGCAATGATCAAAAAGTTCGATGGTGGCCCGGTGGGTGTGGACAGCCTGGCGGCGGCGATTGGTGAAGAGCGCGGCACCATTGAGGATGTCATTGAACCCTATCTGATTCAGCAGGGTTTTATGATGCGTACTCCTCGTGGACGAATAGCCACCAAGGCGGCTTATATCCACTTTGGCCTTCAGCCGAAAGAGGATGGTAGCGGTAGTATGCCGGGGGCGGGGGCTGTTTTAAGTGGGGGCAGGGGCAGAGGGTCGATTCAGTTTGCATGGACGCCGTGAATCCATCCCTGGAGGCTTGGCGGCAGCATCCCTGCTGCCGACACCTTGCCAACCGGATCGACCCTCTGCCCTGAGATAGTGTGTGGGGTGGTGGTTGTAGTCGCACAGTTTTTAGGTAGGGCAGGGCTTGGGTCGCTCAATGAAATAGAAAGCTTGTTGGTGCGAAAGGGGCGATTTCAGGTCTGGGCAAATGATCACGTTAACTTGTAGCAATTTATGATGGAATTTATCTGGCCGGTACGGGTCTACTATGAGGATACCGACTCCGGCGGCGTGGTTTACTACGCCAATTATCTAAAATTTATGGAACGGGCGCGTACTGAGTGGTTGCGGCAGCTGGGTTTTGAGCAGGACGAACTTCTGGAGAAAGAGGGTATCCTGTTTGCCGTCCGCCGGGTGTCTGTTGATTATTTACGACCGGCCCGTTTCAATGACGAGTTGCTGGTCAGTGCAAGTATCAGTAAACAGGGGAGAGCCAGTTTGACTTTTCAACAGGAGATTAGGATGGCTGGCGGCCAGGCGTTGTGCCGTGGCGAGGTGCAGGTGGCTGCCCTCGATGCCGTCCGGTTCCGGCCTGTCCCTCTTCCGACAACTATTTTGGAGTTGATCAACGATGGCCCCTGAGCTCTCATTTATCGATCTGGTGGCGGGCGCCAGTCCCCTGGTGCAACTTGTGATGGCGACACTGCTTCTCGCCTCCATCGTCTCCTGGAGCATGGTGTTCGACCGGGCTCGGGTGCTCAAGCGGGCGCGTATCACTGCCGACAGTTTTGAACAGCGCTTCTGGTCTGGGGGCGATCTCGGTGAGCTCTATCATGCCGTTGATCGGGAGAGTGCAGACGCTACCGGTCTGGCCAATATCTTCCACGCCGGTTTTCGTGAATTCGCCCGCCTGAAAAAGAGTGCCGATATCGAACCGATGGCGGTGGTTGAAGGTGCTCGTCGCTCCATGCATGTAGCCATGAGCCGGGAGATGGACGGCCTCGAGAGCAATCTCTCGTTCCTCGCTACGGTGGGTTCAGTGAGCCCCTATGTGGGCCTGTTCGGCACGGTTTGGGGCATAATGAATGCCTTTATCGCCCTCGGTAACGTCAAGCAGGCGACGCTCTCACTGGTGGCACCGGGTATCGCCGAGGCGCTGGTGGCTACCGCTATGGGGCTGTTTGCCGCTATCCCGGCGGTGGTCGCCTACAACCGCTATTCGCACGATGTAGAGAAGTTGAATAATCGCTACGAAGATTTTCTCGATGAGTTCACCACCATTTTGCAGCGTCAGGCCCATGTCTGAGTTCGCTGTTGAATCCCCGATTGTGCTTATGGAGTGGAGCTTAGGGTGAGCCGTCAGCGTAAAAATCGCCGTAAGCCGATGGCGGAGATCAACGTAGTGCCTTATATCGATGTGATGCTGGTACTGCTGGTGATCTTTATGATCACGGCACCGCTGCTGACTCAGGGCGTCAAGGTGGATCTTCCCCAGGCGGATGCCGAGCCACTGCCGCCGGAGATGGATGACCCTGTTATCGTCTCGGTCAAGGCCAATGGTGACCTCTTTATCGATGTGGGTGAGGGGAAGAATAATCCGGTGGATGAGGAGACCCTGGTGACCCGGGTAGCCGCTGTCCTCAAGTACAAACCGAAGACACCGATCATGGTGAAGGGCGATCACAATGTGGATTACGGCAGCGTGGTCTCAGCGATGGTGCTGCTCCAGCGTGCCGGTGTACCCAATGTCGGTCTGATTACCGAGCCACCGGAGCGCTAGCTGTTCAATGATTGAGATTTTTAAACGCAATCCTGCGGCGGTTGCTATCGCCCTGGTCATGCATCTGGTGATTGTTCTCTTTATGCTGGTCGGTGTGGATTGGCTGAAGAAACCCCAGCAGCCAAAATCTGTGGTTGAGGTGGTACAGGCGCGGGTGGTCGATCAGGCAAAGGTAAATGCGGAAGTTGAAAAACTGAAGCAGGCCGAGGCACAGAAAAAGAAGAAACAAGAGGCCACTAAGCGCAAGGAAGAGCAGCAGTTGGCCGAGCTGAAGAAAAAGCAGCAAAAGGAGAAAAAACGTCTCGCCGATCTTGAAAAGAAGCGTAAGACGGCCGAGGCAAAGGCAGTAAAAGAGGCCAAGCAGAAAAAAGATGCTAAGGCCAAACGTCTTGCGGTGGAGAAGAAGCGCAAGGCTGATGAGAAAAAGCGCAAGGCGTTGGAGACTAAGCGCAAGGCGAAAGAGAAAGCGCAGAAACTGGCGGCTGAGAAGAAGCGCAAAGCAGCTGCGGCAAAGAAGAAGGCGGAACAGGAGAAAAAGCGCAAGGTGGCAGAGGCCAAACGGAAGGCTGCCGCCGATGCGAAACGTAAAGCCGAAGCGGCCCGTCAGGCGCGGGAAAATGAACTGCAGGCGAAGATGCGGGAGGAGCAGTTTGCTCGTGAAGGGATGTCGGTGAGGGCGGCGATCTTCAACAAGGTTGCCGATAACTGGATCTACATGCCGGGAGCGGTGGAGAAGGGGCTGAAGTGTACCGTCAGGGTGCGCCTCGGTGCCAATGGCACGGTACTTCTGGCTCAGGTGGCCAAGTCCAGTGGCGATACGGCATTTGATCGCTCGGTGGAGACGGCTGTAAGAAAGTCGGAACCACTACCCATGCCGAGTACACCGGAGTTGCGAAATCACCCCGATTTTCGTGAACACATATTTGTATTCGATCCATCACAATCAAGATAGATAAAAAGATGATAGCTAGATT
Source organism: Candidatus Sedimenticola sp. (ex Thyasira tokunagai) (assembly GCA_037318855.1). GTDB lineage: Bacteria > Pseudomonadota > Gammaproteobacteria > Chromatiales > Chromatiaceae > Vondammii. The sequence continues at coordinate 870,254 of CP134874.1, forward strand.
GACACTTTTACTGATGCTGCTGTGCTTCTCTCTGAACGCTGCGGCACTAAATATTGAGATTACCCAAGGTGCAGAGGGTGCTGTGCCTATTGCCGTGGTCCCTTTTGGTTGGACGGGGCCAGGAACTCCACCTAGTGAAGATATAGCATCCATCATTCGTTATGACCTAGCCCATAGCGGTCGTTTCCGTGCCATGCCGGTAAAGGATATGTTGGCTCAGCCCCATAACGACTCGGAAGTGGAATTTCGTGACTGGAAGGCGCTGGGTATGGATAACCTGGTGGTGGGTCAGGTGACGGCCAATGGTGAGGGTGGTTATCTGATCCGTTTTCAGCTATTCGATGTATTCAAGGGTGAGCAGTTGACCGGGGCTGAGGCACCTACGACGGTCAAGGATCTGCGCTCATCTGCCCATCAGATTGCCGATATTATCTACGAAAAATTGACTGGTCAGCGGGGCGCGTTCGATACTCGTATTGCTTATGTTACCTCAACACGAAAAGCCGATGGCAGTCAGCAGGTGATGCTGAAGGTGGTCGATGCCGATGGTTTCAACCCAGAGACTATACTCACTTCCCGTGATCCCTTGATGTCACCCGCTTGGTCCCCGGACGGGCGCTATATCGCTTATGTCTCCCTGGAGAACAAACAGGCAGCGATCTATGTTCAAGAGTTGCGTCCCGCCAGACGTCAAAAGGTGGCCTCCTTCAAAGGTATTAATAGTGCTCCTGCCTGGTCACCCGATGGCCGCAAACTGGCGATGACGCTCTCTAAGGATGGCAATCCCGAGATCTATATCTACGATATCAATCGCAAAACGCTGGCCCGACTGACCAACCACTACGCTATTGACACCGAACCAGCCTGGTCGCCCGACGGCCGTTATCTGGTATTTACCTCGGATCGTGGCGGCAGGCCCCAGATCTATCGCATTCCCTCCTTTGGGGGCAAGGTCACCCGAGTCACCTTTGAGGGTGACTACAACGCCCGTGCGTCCTACTCCGGAGATGGTAAACTACTGACCCTGGTCACTCGGCGTGGCGGCGCGTTCCGTATTGCGGTGCTTGATCTTGCCAGCGGCAGTCAACAGTTGTTGAGTGACGGTGATCTCGATGAGTCACCCAGCTTTGCACCCAATGGCAGTATGGTCATCTACGCCACAAAAAACGGTGGTAAGGGTGAGTTGGCGGCGGTCTCTGTGGACGGACAGGTTCATCAGCGCCTTCCTGAACAGGTGGGAGATGTCCGTGAACCCGTCTGGTCACCTTTTGCACGAAACAACAGGAGATAATAATGAAACTGCGCATCTTGAAGTTTGTTCCTTTGCTGCTGTCAGCGCTGCTGTTTGCAGGTTGTGAGAGCATTCCCGGTATGTCTGATGATGAGGCCGCCGGCAGTGAAGCGGCCCCTGTAACGGAGTCGGGCGAGGGCGGCCAAGGCTCAACGATGTCAGCCGCTGAAGAACGCCCGGCATGGAGCGGTAGCCCACTGGAGAATCCCGAAAGCCCACTCTACACGAAAGTAATCTACTTCGATTACGATGTTGATCAGGTGCGCTCAGACTACTATCAGGTGGTGGTGGCCCACGGTGAATACCTGGCGACCAATCCGGCGATCACCGTGACGCTTGAAGGCCATGCCGATGAGCGTGGCTCCCGTGAGTACAATATTGCACTGGGTGAGCGACGCGCCAACAGTGTTCGACAGATACTGCTGGCCCAGGGTGTGAGTGACAGCCAGATCATTACCATTAGTTATGGTGAGGAGCGTCCGGCGGTAACCGGGGGCAATGAGGCCTCCTGGTCTCAGAACCGGCGTGCTGTTTTTGCCTACTGATCAGACGGATTCTAGGATAATGAAAGCACTCGCTGTAGTAATCACCACGCTGTTGCCGGTTATCTCTCTGCATGCGGCACAAGCCCCTGCAGCTCCTGTTGTAGCGGCGGGAGGCATGGGTCAGGAGCAGCGCCTGCAGTTGCTTGAGCGGAAGGTAAAAGCGTTATCCGCTCAGGTGATACGGCTTGATACTCTGCAGCGTGAACTGCAGCAGCTGAGAGGTGAGATTGAGGTGCAGAACCACGCTATGGATGCGCTGAAAAAGCGTCAGCGTGATCTCTATCTTGATGTCGATCAGCGCCTAAGCCAGGTGTCGACCACCGCACCGGCAGATACTCAGCTCAATTCGAAAGTAACTCCATCGGTGGCTTCTCCGTCAGCGGTTGGACAGGCCCCTGCTCCGGCAGCGGCTCCAACACCGGCTCCGGTCACAGTGGTAAAGCCAGTCCGGACAATGCCGGCCATGACGCCACCTCCCAAAGTTATCTCTGGGACATCTGCGTCGGCTGATCCCGCTGGGGAAAAGGGCGAATATAGCAGCGCCTTCAATATGCTGATGCAGCGCCGTTATGATGATGCAGGGCGTGCTTTCAGTGATTTTCTTGCCAAGTATCCAGGTGGCGACTATGCCGACAATGCCCAGTATTGGCTGGCCGAGGCCAGCTATGTCACACGGAATTTTGACAAGGCCTTGGAAGAGTTTCAGAAGGTGCTTCAGCTCTACCCCGCCAGTTCGAAAGTGCCCGATGCGATGCTGAAGTCGGGCTTTATCCTCTACGAAAAGAAGCAGTGGCCGGAGGCCCGTTCGGTACTGCAGGATCTGGTTAAACGTTATCCGGGAACCTCCGCCAACCGTCTTGCCGCAAAACGGCTGGAGCGGATGAGTAGCGAAGGGAACTAGGGAAGCTCTGAACAAGTCATGATTGCTTTACGCTGGTTAAAATTGCCTCTATTCGTCCCGAAGATCGCAGCAATAGTGCAACTATTGCTACTCACTTCGAAACGAATAGTGACAATTTTCTCACAGCTGCTAAATCTAACCAGACTTGATCAGGGCCTCCCTAGTGCTCTTTCAGCGTGATAATTACGGATTCAGCGTCCCTTTGGAAGAGCACCAGTGATCCAACTGCGTATCAGCGAGATCTTCTACTCGCTTCAAGGTGAATCCAATACCGTCGGCCTGCCGACGGTATTTATTCGTCTGACCGGCTGTCCACTTCGATGCGGTTACTGTGATACCACTTACGCCTTCAAAGGTGGTGAGTGGATGTCGCTCCCTGCCGTTCTTCAACAGGTATCCCGCTACCAGCCCCGCTATGTCACTGTGACCGGCGGTGAGCCATTGGCTCAGATGGAGTGTCTGCAGCTGCTGACGGAACTCAGTGATGCCGGTTACAGCGTTTCACTGGAAACCAGCGGTGCCTTCGATATCTCACAAGTAGACCCCCGGGTAGTCAGGGTGATGGACATGAAAACACCGGCTTCGGGTGAGATGGAGCGCAATCTGGTGACAAATGTCGACCAACTGAAAGTGGGCGACCAGGTGAAATTTGTTATCTGTGATGAAGCAGATTATCTCTGGTCCAAGGTGCAGCTTGAAAAGTGGAACCTGTGCAGCCGCTGCGAGGTACTGTTTTCACCGGCCTTGGGACTGCAGGATGCCACGGAACTGGCGGAGTGGATCATTCGCGACCGCCTTCAGGTGCGGTTTCAGATTCAGCTGCACAAGTTCCTTTGGGGTGATGTGTCGGGGAAGTAGTTAAGGGTGGTGGCTGTGGAGAAGAAAAGAGCAGTAGTCCTGTTGTCCGGTGGTCTCGATTCCGCCACGGTGTTGGCGATGGCGCGCGACCGGGGGTTTGACTGTTACGCGCTGAGTCTCGACTACGGACAACGCAGTGCAACCGAACTGGCGGCGGCAAGGCGCGTTGCTGAATCCCTCGGTGTGCTGTCCCATAAAATCCTGCCTATCGCTCTTGACGCCTTTGGTGGCTCGGCACTGACGGATGAAAGTATCGAAGTACCGGAGCAAGAGGGAGAGGGAATTCCTGTCACCTATGTGCCGGCACGCAACACGATCTTTCTCTCCCTGGCACTCGGCTGGGCGGAGGTGCTGGGGGCGCGGGACCTGTTTCTTGGCGTCAATGCGGTGGATTACTCCGGCTATCCTGATTGCCGCCCGGAATTCATCGATGCCTTTGAAACGCTGGCCAACCTTGCCACCAAAGCCGGTGTCGAGGGCGATAGCTTCCATATTCACGCGCCGCTGATCAAGATGACCAAAGGTGAGATTATCGAAGAGGGGACTCGTCTCGGTGTCGATTACGGCAACACCATCTCCTGCTATCAGGCCGACACTGAGGGGCGTGCCTGCGGTGTCTGTGACTCCTGCCGCCTCCGTGCACGGGGGTTTTCCGATGCAGGGATTTCCGATCCCACCCACTATCAATCCCGTGTCGGGTCAGCTTCATAGCTGGGATATTAGTAGTTGGTGAAATTGCAATTTATGTGACCTGGATCACATATTCCTCTGAATGATTGTGGAATTTCGTCAGCTGCTTAGTGTGATGTTGTTCACACTCTTGTTAGGTGATATATATGACCCACATGCTATAAACCATATGATTTATGTCAGTTTATAGGGCCTGGTTTTATCAGAAGTTACTTTCTTAGCCCAGCGGATAGAAAGACAATACCGTGAAAAAACTCATCTCCTCCACCAAGCGTTTTGAACCTGAACATTCGCTGATCGCCATGGAAGGCTGAAAGCCGAGGCGATTAGTCCCCGATAGGCGTAGGCGCGGTTGTATGGCCGGAATTGCGACCGGCAGGGAGCGATGTAGGGCATACAAGGAGTGCATCCGAAACGCCGTAGAGTCATTGCGGGAGTCATGATGGAGTAGTGCACAAGCAGCTTTGCTGCAATGTGCAATACGGAATCGTGACGTACGCAGGACGGTCGGGGCATAACGGCTGTCGCGTAGGCGAGTCGATTTTGGAGACTTGGATGTCCCAAAATCTTTCACGAGGTAGCGACACGCTTGCTGATCTTAAACTGCCGGGTGTCGAGCCCGATTTTGTGCTTGATCACTGGCATCGCCTAAAGGCGCCTCGACTGGTTGATCAAGGTAGGCTGATCAGCTATTTCACCCATCAGATCGCTCGCCGGCCGTCTGATCTGCTGTCCCATACCCGGCGTGTCCTGTTTCATGTATCACTGAAGGATCAGGAGGGTGTCTATGGTGCCCTGCTCGATCTCTATCTGGTGCTTGGCGACAAGGGGCTGGATCTACGGGAGCGCATGTTGGTGAAGGCCAATGGCTATCTCTCCGATGAGCAGAAAACGCTCTTCTCATCACACCAACAGAGTGGCATTTTCCGCTCTCAGTCCCTACCGCCATCCAGCACTTCGGTATTGGGCAACTTCTTTACCGGTACTAGTCAGCTGGTGTCCAAGGGAGGTCAAGTAGCTCCTGAATTGGAAAGATCGGTTCTGGCTCATGCGCGTGAATTGCTGGTGTATGGGCAGGTAGAAGAGGCACAGCAGATGCTTGAAGACGCCGTACTCGCCGATCCAATGGATCCTGAGCTGAACGGCGAGCTTCTTGAGGTCTATCGCTATAAGCGTGGTAAGGAGGATTTGCTCCATATGCGTGGCCTGTTGGAGGGTACCGAGACCGCCGTTCCAGAACAGTGGCAAGAGGTTACAGACTATCTTGATGAGGCGGAGAGTAAATGACACCCCACAAGCATCAGACTCTCAATGTTGGCGTCGTCGGTATCAATGAACGTACGCTCAAAATGCTCGAACTCTATTTTTCACGTCAGTGCCGGGGACGCTATGCGTTGAGTGGCGACCATCAGGCACAGGTGATGGTCGCCGATCTCGATACTGTTGGAGGTAAGAAGAAGCTGGATCAGCAGATGGTCAGCCATCCCCACCGTCCGGTGGTTGCCTTTACCGTTAGGGATGTGGAAGTTGATGGTGTCCAGTTACTGCGCAAGCCGATTCAGTTGGATGCACTGGGAAAGGCTCTCGATTTCTTTCATACCGAGCTTGATCACGAGCCGGTAATTGATGAGTCTGCTTTCGAAATCCATAACACTATGGATGAAGAGGGGGTAGTGACTGCTGAGAAAGAGGTTCAGCAAGAGCCCGAAATAGAGCAGGAGAAGCAGGCGGCGTTAGAGACAGAGCTGAGCCTGGAGCAACTTGCAGAGATTGAGGCGGAGATAGGGGTGCCTCCTGGTGAGCCGTCTGAGACAGGCATGGATGAGGAGGAGGCCGCCTCCCGGGCTGAAACGCTAAGTGAATCCAAGGCAGCTGCTGTTTCAGGTGTTGAGCCGGTAGGGGAAATTGTGGTGGCCCTGGAGAAGGAGGGTGCCCGCAAGTTGGCTGAAGGTGCAAAAGGTACGCGTACCGCAACCCGAGTCTTTGAAGATAAACAGCGTGTGGCCCACGAGTGCTGTGGTAGCCGTGAAGATATAGATATGGCCGATCCGGAGGCGAGAAGTGGGCTGTTTTACCATCCGGATGAGTATCTGCAAGGCTCATTTGAGCAAGCAATGTACCTCGCCATGGATAAAGGCACGGCGGTAGAGCTGAAGATGAGAAGGGCAAAGAAGATGCTCTTTCTGCCTAAGGCAAACTGTGTGATTTCCGATATCAGTGATCGGTTGCTCCGGGCGCTCTGTGTGCAGCCGGTGAAGAGTGAAACAGACTTTGTTATCTCTCAGTCCGATAAGACCGAGGAGTGGCTGATTGCCAACACCAAAGGTGAGCAGTGTGCTATTGAGCCGTTGCACTGGAAGGTTACCATGTGGTCTTCCCGGGGACGGGTCCCCGATAACACCGACCTGGAGGGTATTGTCCATCTTTCAAACTGGCCGAATTTCACTCGTCTAATGGTGATCCCACAGTTTATGCGTATGTCTGCATACTGGTCCCAGGGAGAGCACTCTCTACTTGAAACGGCTGAATCTCTTCAGATTGCACAGCGCCATGTTCTCTCTTTTTACAGTGCTTGCCGGGCAATGAAGCTCGCTTCGGTTGAAGCTGCGAAGGTGACGGGGGCGGCAACGCGAGTGGCGCTGGAGTCACGGCAGAATGCAAAACACCACTCTATGTTCGGCAAGATACTTGCGCACCTAAGGGGCGGCTGACAATCTATAAGAAGAAACAAAAATATAATAATATAAAGAGAGTATGGCTAACTATAAAATAATATTTACCGGCCCTGTTGGGGCGGGAAAGACAACAGCGATCCAGACAATAAGTGATATCCCGGTAGTCTCAACAGATGAGCTGGCCAGTGATATGACACGTGACCGGAAGGCGAGCACGACCGTCGCTATGGACTACGGGATAATGGAGTTGAGTCTCGGTGAGCGGATCCACCTTTACGGCACTCCTGGACAGGAGCGTTTTGACTTTATGTGGAACATCCTTACTCAAGGGGGCTTGGGTCTGGTGTTGATGATAGATAATGCACGCAATGAGCCTTTTCGCGATTTGCGTTTCTTTCTTAATGCGTTCAAAGAATTTATTGGACGAACAAGTGTTGTGATTGGTATTACCCGGGTAGATGTTAAAGACCAGCCTACGATACAGGACTACCGCCGGGAATTGGCGGAAAATCATGCTAGTCAACTGCCGCTGTTTGAGGTCGATGCCCGCCGACATGAGGATATTTCGATGTTGGTACAGACACTTTTGTATTCACTGGACCCCGAATTGGTTGAATGACTATGGGAAATTACACACTCGAAGATGATTTATTTGTGCAGCCGACACCTGCAGGCGCCTTTTATGCCGTATCAGGCCCCAAGCAGGAGCCGGCAAGAAGAGTACTTTTCCATCTCATGCGTGATGATGAGACGCCTGCATTGAACCTGGTAAATCTACAACACTGGTCCGGTATTGATGATGAGGAGGAGGTTCTTCAGCTCTTATATCGCATTCAGGAGTTGGGCTGGATATCTGGAGAGGAAACGCGGATCAAAGGCCCGGAAGGCTCGATTGAAGAGGTGTTGGCTCGGGTACTCCCGGATCTTGCTGATGAAGGTAAGGTGCTACTGGCGGATAACCTGGGATTCTACCTGTCAAGCCACGGTTACCCTCATGAGGCGGCAGAGGAGTTGTCGGCTCTGAGCGCCGATCTTGGATCTCTTTATGATCGTCATGAGGGGCTATTGAAGAATAACCTGGGGCAGTCGTTGCAGTCCTGGGGGTTGATGGACGCAGCGGGCAATAGCCAACTTGGCTTCTGGCCGCTCTTTTTCGGGGGGCAACGCTTTGTACTGGCCCTTAATGGACGCCCTCGTTTTAACCAGCCGGCCTTTAGAGATATGGTATGGGCGCTGGCCCGTCGCTATGTGACTGAAGATATGTTTAAAGAGTAGGTCAATTCTGACTTTCTGAATTGTTACATTCAAGGTATCAAAATCTAGGAGCAAAACAATGCGCGAAGATATGCTTTCTTCCATCCTTAGTGACCTCAACGGCAGCTCAGCCGATATTGAGGCCTCTGCTGTTATTTCAATTGATGGCCTAATGATGGCAGCGCTGCTGCCGGCCGGCATGGATGAGGACCGTGTAGGTGCCATGAGTGCTGCAATGCTATCTCTTGGTGATCGTACCGCCCAGGAACTGGCGCGTGGTGACCTGGAGCAGGTGTTGATCAAGGGCGGCAGCGGTTATGTGCTTATGACCCACGCGGGCAACGAGGCGGTAGTCTCCGTACTGGCCAAATCAACCGCAAAACTTGGGCTGATCTTTCTCGACGTCAAGCGAGCCGCTGAAGCGATCTCCAAGGTTATCTGACGCAGCGACAAATAACGACAGATCTCCACCCCGGAGAACCGGGGCGGGCTACCTATTCGGAGTGATCAGATATGCAAGATATGGTACCAGCCGATGTTGTCGGCGATTATCAGGAAACCACACTCTCATATTACGATGGGACCAGCCGCAAGGTGCTCTACACAGAGATAGAGACACCTTTTCCGGATGGTCGCCTAATCGTTTCCAGGACGGATAAGGAAGGCATCATTACCCACGTCAACAACTCGTTTGTCGAGATGTCGGGCTTTAGTGAAGAGGAGTTGGTTGGAGCACCCCACTATATTCTCAAGCACCCATTTATGCCGCCCGCTGCCTTCAAAGGGCTGTGGGATACCATCGAGCAGGGAGATAAGTGGCACGGTTATGTCAAGAATCTGCGCAAAGACGGCGGTTTTTACTGGGTCCATGCCGTGGTGATCCCCAATGTCCGTAACGGTGAGATTGTGGGTTACACATCGGTCAGGCGTAAGCCGGCGCGTCGTAACGTTGAAGAGTGCATGCAGCTCTATCCGACACTGTTCTAGAGGCTAGCAAATACCATGTCCTATTTTTTTACTGTAAGCCCGGACTTCACTCCGGATCATATCTCTGGCTGGTACATCTTCAACACCTGGCTGCAAAAAGCCATTGGTGAGGGAATCCACCTGGAACTGTTCAACGATTTTGACGCCCAACGCAAGGTGATCGTAGAAGATGGAGTGGATCTTATCTATGCCAATCCCTTTGACGCATCCGATCTTGTGAGGAACAAAGGATTCCTACCTATCGCCAAAGCGGCGGAGAAGGGTGATGAAGCGATTGTAGTGGTACGTGATGACAATCCCGCACAAGAGGTCGAAGAGCTTCAGTCCGGTATCTGTCTGGCATCCACTGATGATCCCGATGTCCACTTGATGGGCGCAATCATGCTTGAACCGGCGGAGCTGAGTGCTGCCAATACCACCCGTCATGTCTGCAGCAGTTATCCCATTGTTGCCAAGGAGTTGATACGTGGTGAGGCGGATGTAGGCTTCTTTCTCGCTGAGGCCTTTGACGGACTCTCAGGTCTTACCCGCAAACAGCTGCGGCCGTTGGTTAGGAGTCAGATCGGTGTCATTCATCATGCACTGATGGTCGGCCCCAAACTGGCCCACCGCCGTGAGGATATTCGTCAGACCCTCCTGGGCATGGCTCAGGCGGAGAAGGGGCCGGGTGTCCTGGAAAGCCTCGGTTTCAGCGGCTGGCAGAGCGTTGAGGATGAGGATACCGAGTTCATGATCGACCTGATGGAGACACTCACCTGGCAGCCGGAGTGATAGGGTGGGGACTTTTCCCTCTCCTTATTAACTCAAGTTTCGGAGTTCAAACGACACAAACGGCTTAGACGTACTGTTCTGCCTTTCTAGGAAGAGCGCTGTAAAAGCTCCAGTTCCTTCTCCCTACGAGGGAGAAGGTTAGGATGAGGGTGTATTAAATCAATAAGTTACCCATTGATCCCCCTCACCCTAGCCCTCTCTCCATTATGGAAATGCCTACATGGATAATGGTATGGACCCACTCCACTTCATAGCCGGCCTCAATAGGGCCAAGATGGAATTGTTATCAACCATCTAATAGCGGAGTGGATCCAGTGATGAAGATTACAACAATCGGCCTTGATATCGCAAAATCAGTATTTCACCTGTATGTAGTGAACTCAGTGGGGCGATACATCAAGAAGAAGCAACTCAAGCGAAAACAGGTCTTGGCGTATATGGCAAACATGGAGCCGTGTTTGATTGCAATGGAGGCGTGTGGAGGTGCCAACTACTGGGCAAGAGAATTTGCCGCTCAGGGGCATCAGGTTAAGCTAATCGCGCCTCAATATGTCAAACCCTACGTCAAAGGTAACAAGAACGACTACAATGATGCCGAAGGGATCGCTGAGGCGGCACAACGGCCCAATATGCGTTTTGTGCCGATTAAGTCCGTCGAACAGCAAGATATCCAGAGTATTCACCGTCAACGGGAGCGCATCAAAAGAACGTACCGCCTTGGTGAATCAGGTGCGTGGATTATTGGCTGAATATGGGGTGGTCATCAATAAAGGGGTTGCCGCCGTGCGCAGGGGTCTCCCTGAGATTCTGGAAGATGCAGAGAATGGTTTGACGCCCCTTGCGCGTGAGTTATTCGCAGAGCTTCAGGAAGAATCACAGACCATCGACAAACGGCTTGAGCAGTGTGAGAAGCGAATCAAAAGTCTCAATCAAGAAAATGAGGTGTGCCAACGACTCGATGAGATATTAGGGATCGGCCCCATCACCGCCAGCGCGACTTATGCTGCAGCCGGTGACGGCAAAGATTTTGTGAGTGGCCGTCATTTTTCAGCCTGGTTAGGCTTGGTGCCTGGTCAACACTCGACGGGTGGCAAGACGGTCCTTCTGGGGATCAGTAAACGGGGTAACGCCTATCTCAGAACACTGTTTATTCACGGTGCCCAGGCTGTTCTGCGTCACTCTGCGAATAAGACAGATCACTTTAGCCGGTGGGCTCAAGCCCTATTGGAGCGTCGAGGGCACAATAGGGCATGCGTTGCGGTTGCCAATAAGATGGCCCGAATCGCATGGGTCATCATGGCGAAAGGTGAGACCTATCGTACAGTCGTATGAACACAGTGATGAATTTGACGGAAGCTGATTGCTTGCGTTGATTGAAAAAGAGGTAACCCCTTTCCTACAGTTGCAAAAGACAGATTGATCGGATGGTGAGATAGGTCAGACCGGCTCATTCAAAACCTTTTACCTGCATCGGCTCTTACAGAAGCCGGAAGGATGATGAGGAGGATGAGCGCAGATAACCATCGGGGCCAGGAAGCGAAAAAAGCTTCCATCAAATAGGCCGGATATATGAGAGCAATGATTTCCTCTCGCACATCGGTAAAATGTCTTGCAAACGGAGTGGGTCCATATATGTAGGTGGTTGGGGGCTCTGGATTGGTTTGCCGGTGACCTTGTTAATCTAAAAACATCATAAATATCAATATGATATATGGTATTTCTGTCCGGTTTTGACCTGTGAAGAGTACTTTTTGTCCCCCTTTGCTTAGGGATAGGTTTTACAATATTCACTGAAGCGTCAGAAAAACGACTGGCGTTTGATAAGCATAATTCCCTCCCTTGACCCCGGCACTACCCAGAATGTGTAGTCATAAACCAGAGTAGATCGACATTAGTTGATACGTTAATCTATGCCACTTTCTTTTATTGTCTCCCTAAGTAGTGGTGCCAGGATGTTCATTCCCGGAGACGTTGCTGTTCAAATGTTAGATTAGACAAAAAGGCGCCCGGTTTCTGGTGTCGTTTGGGAGAATAGTATGGGTTTTGAGAGCTTCTTCGAAGCGCAGTCTGCACTCTTGTGGGCAACCTTTACCATCGCGTTGATCATGGGCGCAGTAGTCAACAAGACCAACTTCTGCACCATGGGTGCGGTTTCCGACATGGTCAATATGAGCGATATGGGGCGTATGCGCTCCTGGTTCCTGGCCATAGCGGTGGCGTTGGTCGGTGTGACCGTTTTTGAAGCAATCGGCCTGGCCAATCCCGGCGGCTCTTTTCCTCCCTACCGGGTGGGACAGCTGATGTGGGCTGATAATATTCTTGGCGGCCTGTTGTTTGGCATCGGTATGACCCTGGCTTCCGGTTGCGGCAACAAGATGTTGATCCGTATCGGTGGTGGGAACCTAAAGTCGATCGTCGTTGTATTGGTGGTTTCCGTTATCGCTTATTTTATGACCAACCCTTTTCCCGGTACCGATCAGACGCTGATGTCGGTTCTCTTCTCTGACTGGATCGGCCCACTGGCGATCAATGTTGGCGACAGCCAAGATCTTGGAACCCTGATTACCGGTGAGAGTGGTGCTACCGCCCGCCTGGTGATCGGAATAGTTCTGGGGCTGGGATTGCTCTTTTATATCTTCAAATCCAGTGAATTTCGCAGCAGCTTTGATGGGATTCTTGGCGGTCTTGTCGTCGGCTTGGCTGTTCTCGCCGCCTGGTACGTCAGCAGCAACATCGTGGTCGATGCAGAGGGCGACCTCTACTCCCTTAGCAGCTATGTTCAGGAGTGGGAGTTTGTCGCCGAGTCAGAAGAGGGAAAACCGGCGGCCAGTCGTCCTCTGAGCCCACAATCTTTCACCTTTATCAATCCCACTGGTCAGACCCTGGGTTATGCCGCATCGGGCTTTAACTCCGCTTACCTGACCTTTGGTGTGATGGCGCTGTTTGGTGTGATCTGTGGCTCTCTGTTGTGGACGCTGATTAGCCGCAGTTTCCGTGTTGAGTGGTTTGTCGACCTCAAGGACTTTATCAATCATATGATTGGTGCGGTGTTGATGGGCTTCGGCGGAGTCTTGGCTATGGGTTGTACCATAGGGCAGGGTGTTACCGGCGTCTCCACCCTCGCGCTGGGCTCTTTCCTCGCCTTTGGCTCTATCGTTTTCGGCAGCGCCATGACGATGAAAATTCAGTACTACAAGCTGGTCTACGAAGAGGAAGCCACCTTTGTCAAAGCGCTGATCACCGGTCTGGTGGATATGAAGCTGCTGCCTGAATCATTCAGGAAACTCGAGGCTATCTAGTCCCTGGTGATATTGGCCCAATCCTTTGCCCTTCTGATATGGTGAGGTGGATGAAGGGGCTGTTTTTACCGTAGGCGTTACGGTAAGAATGAAGGGCGGTTAAATGGCTAATCAGCCGTTGACTGTCCGGGGATGTGATGTATAATGCCGCGCTCTATCGGGCCGTTAGCTCAGTTGGTAGAGCAGTGGATTTTTAATCCATTGGTCGGGCGTTCGAGTCGCCCACGGCCCACCATATACAAAAGGGGTTAGCAGGTAAGTATCTGCTAACGCTGACCGCCAAGGAAGGCTGAAAGCCGAGGCGGTTAGTTCCCGGTAGTCGCGAGGCGATACTGGATGCCCGGCGTGCGCATAGCGCCAGAGGGTATCCAAAGATCGCATACGAACGCGACGTCAAGTCATCTCGGGAGCCAGCGACGAAGCAGTAACGAGCTTGCGATGTTATTGCGTAGTGCTGGAGACCGGGACGGCCGGGACAATAATAGGCTGTCGAAGATTGAGTGCAAAAGGGGGACTTGGATGTCCCGTTTTGCATCACGAAATCGAAGACTCGCTTACCCTTTTTCTTTTTGGCGCACTCACAGGCAACAAACCGCCAAAAAAGCGCACTGTTTCCTGCTGTTTTCCTCCGCCTTTCTATCTCCTCTTGATCATCCTTTATTGCCATTTTCTGGAGTGTAGTGGCTGCGTTCACCACCCTCGCTCTCTTTCCTTGGTCAAAGCAAGTTCCTACCCCTCCTTATCCCTAATCAAACCGTGAATTGCAGGATTTGACCTACGTGTTTCCCCACGACATGCAGGCACCCCTGCGGCCGGCCGTCGTGGAGGGCGGGGCAGAGACGCAGCAAGGCAGCTTGCCCCGGGTATACTTGAATCTCATCGGTAATTCCCCAGTGTTGGGTCTATATTCATAGTATCTCCCCACAGCATAGGGATGTGTGTATGTTCGTTCGTCCTCCAGGAAATTCACTCCTTTGGCTACTGATTCCGTTGGTTGCCTGGAGTCTGCTGGTCAGCATCTCACTCGATAGGGAACTTGAGCACCGGTTTGACGATATCACCGACTTTGCCACCGAGCGGACGCGCAATCTGTTTCAGATAGTTGAGCTGACCCGTCTGTGGAATGCACAGCATGGGGGGGTCTATGTGCCGGTCACCGATGCGACACAGCCCAACCCCTATCTTAAGGTGCCGGATCGGGATCTGGTCGCCGCCGACGGCATGAAGCTGACCATGATCAATCCCGCCTACATGACTCGTCAGATAAGTGAGCTGGCCCGAGACCTGGGGGTCGTTTTTCACATCACCGGTCTCAAACCACTCAATCCGGATAACCGGGCGGACCCCTGGGAGCGGCGGGCGCTGCAGGCCTTCGAGCAGGGTACTGCAGAGCTGGCTGAGCTGATCCAAGGTGATGATGCGAACAGTTTCCGTTACATGGCACCATTGCGGATCAAGGATGCCTGTCTGTCGTGCCACGGTGCCCAAGGCTACAGGACGGGGGATGTAAAGGGCGGCATCAGCGTGACCCTGCCGGCGACTGAAATGGTTGGCCGTATCGCGCGTACCCGCTACGAAATAATTGCCGGTCATCTCTTTGTCTGGTTGGTGATAAGCCTTCTCATCATCGGCTATCTTTACAAACACCGCCGCCATGTCAGGCAACTGGAGGAGATTCGTCAGGGGCAGGAGGTTCAGATCGAGCAGCGCACGGCAGAGCTGGTCCAGTCCAACGAACAGCTGTCACACATAAACGCCGAGAGCCGTCGGGCGCTTGTGGCTTTGGAAGAGAGCGAACAGCAGCTGCACGAGATAACCACCACCCTGGGCGAGGGTCTCTACGTCATCGATATCGAAGGCCTCATCACCTTCACTAATCCGGCCGCGGTTGAGATGCTTGGCTGGAGTAGCGAGGAGCTCCTCGGTCGGAATGCCCATGCACTCTTCCACCGCGACAGGGAATTGGTGGCCGGCTCCGTTGAGGAAAAGTGCCCGGTGCTGGAGGCAATGGCCAATGCAGCGTCACTGAAAAACTACGAAACCCTGTTTTGGACCAGGGCCGGTGATGGCTTCCCGGTGAAGCTCCTTTCCACCCCCATCATTCGCAATGGCCAGGTCGAGGGCACGGTAGTGGCCTTCCACGACATCACCGATCTGAAAGAGGAGCAGAAGGCGATTCGGCAATATGCCAAGCGGGTCAAACTGGCTGCCAGGGCAGGGGGCATCGCTGTGTGGGAGTGGGAGGTCGGCTCCGGCAGGTTGATCTGGGATGATCACATGTTCGAGCTCTACCAGATGGATCCGGAGTCGTTCAGTGGCAGCTATAGCGACTGGTTGGCTCTGATGCATCCTGATGATCGGCCGGCGGCGGAACAGGCACTGAATGCCACCATGGAGTCGGGTGGGGAGTTCACTAGCGAGTTTCGTATCTGTCTGCCGGATGGTGAACTCCGTAGCATCAAGGCTGCCGGATTGCTGGAGTACGATCTGGGCGGTAGGCCACTACGGATGATCGGCATCAACTACGATATCAGCCGGCACAAGGAGTATGAGATGTTGTTGGAGGGAGCAAGGGAGGCGGCGGTGAACGCGAATCGTGCCAAGGGCCTGTTTCTGGCCAACGTCAGCCACGAGATCCGCACCCCGATGAACGCCATCCTCGGCCTGACTCACATCACCCTCGGCACAGAGCTTACGGAGAAACAGCGGGACAACCTCGAGAAGGTTCTACGCTCCGCCCGTTCGCTGCTTCGGATCATCAACGACATTCTGGAGTTTTCGAAGATGGAGGCCGGCAAGTTGGAGTTGCGGCCGGAACCATTTCAGCTCTCTGAACTGTTTGCCGAGCTGGCGGTGCTACATGACGTTGATGCCCACGAAAAACGCATTCGTCTCTCTTTCCTTCAGGAGGAGGATATACCCAACCGGCTGTATGGTGATGGACTCCGTCTCTCCCAGATTCTTTCCAACCTGATCGGTAATGCCATCAAGTTCACCCAGGAGGGTAGCATCAAGTGCCGCGCCAGACTGGCGCAACGCAGCGACGATACGGCTGTTATCAGCTTCTCGGTTGAGGATACCGGTATCGGCATGAGTGACGAGGAGATGGCCGGTCTGTTCCAACCCTTCGCCCAGGTCGACAGCACGGCCAGTCGCCGCCATGGCGGCACCGGCCTCGGGCTCAGCATCAGCAAGCGATTGGTGGAGGTGATGGCGGGTGAGATCAGCCTCAGCAGTACCCCGGGTGAGGGCAGCAGCTTCATCGTCCAGCTTCCCCTGGGTATCGGGAGCCTGGATGAGGAGATAACCAACGGTACCGTGTTGGAGCAGCTGAAAAACCTGCGCGTCCTGGTGGTCAATGCCGACAGCCGGGAACGGCGGCAACTCTGCTCCTGCCTCGGCCATCTGCAATTGCGTTACAAGGCGGTGGTAGATACGTCGCACGCTATCCAGGCGCTTGGAGATAACAGCGGTGAACCTGAGTTTGGGCTGGTGATAGTTGCACAGGCATTGCCGAACAGGCAGGAGCTGCTCAATGACCTGAAGCAAAAGTCGCAGCAACCGCTTCCCTGCATGATCACGCTGCCCTTCGATATGCTCTACGACATCCCGAGCGAAGCAAAGAATCACCAGATCGACAATCTGCTAACCCTGCCCACGACCGTTTCACAGCTGCATGAGGCCTTGCTGACGGTGTTGGGGGAGGGTTCAGCGACCCGGATCATGGCCCCGGAGGTAAAGGGCAGGGCACTCCAGTCCATTCGTGGGGCAGAGGTGCTGGTGGTGGAGGACAATAAGATGAACCAGATAGTAGCCACCGAACTGCTACAGAGTATGGGGCTTGAAGTGACCTGTGTGGCTGACGGCAGGGATGCCATCGAGCAGCTTGAACAGCACCTCTATGACCTGGTACTGATGGATATTCAGATGGCGGGTATCGATGGCTACGAGACAACACGCCGTATCCGCACCACCATTCCCAAGAACCAGCTGCCCATTGTGGCGATGACCGCTCATGCATTGGCCAGTGACCGGGAAAAGTCACTGGCGGCAGGGATGAATGACCATCTGAACAAGCCCATAGAGCCACATTTGCTGGAGGATATGCTGCTGCGCTGGATTCCACCCCGTATTGCCGTACTGGAGGAGAGTGATTATGCTGAGCCGGGTTCGGTTGAGATCAACTCCATGTTGCCAGCCAGCCTGCCGGGCATCGATATAGCAGTAGGTGTGCGCCGTCTGGGCAGCGATCCGCTGCGTTTCAAGCGCACCCTGGAGCGTTTCCTGGATGAGTTCGGGGAGCGGCCGGAGGGCGTTCGTCAGATGCAACAGGACGAGGCGTGGAACGACCTGCGCAATCTGGCCCATACGCTGAAGAGCGCCGCTGGAATCATCGGGGCCGAGGGGTTGAGTAGTTCAGCGGCAGATCTCGAGCAGGCGCTCAACGATGGTGACAGCAGCGAATACCACAACCTGCTCCAGGGTTTTGAGGATAACCTGCGGCAGGTCATCTCCACGCTTAACCGGGCCTTTGTCGAGCATCTCTTTGATAAGGCCGCCCCCTCTCAGGGTGAAGCGGGTCGGCAACAGCTCGACTTGATGACTGAACTCGACGAACTGCTGAGAATTGGCGATACGGAAGCATTGGAGCTGGGTAACCAGCTGACGCTGCAGTTGGCAGGCGAGGTTCCCGGTGAACTCATTGAGCGCCTGCACGGTCAACTGCAGGGCTTCGACCTGAGTAGTGCACGCAACACCCTAGAATCGATCCGTAGTGCGTACCCCACCAGTCAGGATGAGTCCCTATGACGCACAAACATGATGCGACCTTGCTGCTGGTGGATGACGACAGCTTTATCCTCGCCACGCTGGTGGATATTCTCAAGCCCTGGTATCGGCTGCTGGTGGCGAAGAACGGCAAGGAGGCGATTGCACATACCAGGGACGAACCCCGCCCCGACCTGATCCTGCTCGATATTTTCATGCCGGACATGGACGGCTTTACGGTCTGCGAGACCCTCAAGTCAACCCCCGCCACCCGGGATATTCCCATCATCTTCGTGACCGGCAGTAGCAGCTCCACCGACGAGGCCTACGGTTTTGGATTGGGGGCCAGTGACTACATCACCAAACCGCTGTCAGCGCCGATTATCATAGAACGCATAAAGAACCACCTGGCGCTCAAGCGGGCACAGCAGCGTCTCGCTGATCAGAACGAGTTGCTCGAAGAGTTGGTGCGTGACCGTACGCGGGAACTGGAGATCACCAAGGATGTGACGATTCATGGTATGGCCCTGCTCTCTGGCCTGCGGGACAATGAAACCGGCAACCATATCCGCCGAACCCAGCACTATATCAGGGAGATTGCCAACTACCTGAAGGAGAGCACCGCCTATGGTCAGCAGCTTGATGACGCCACCATCAATCTGTTGTTCAAGTCCGCTCCACTGCATGACCTGGGAAAGGTGGGCATACCGGATGCCATATTGCGGAAACCCAGTGCGCTGGAGCCCCATGAATTTGAAATCATGAAGACCCACACCACTCTGGGGTTCGAGGCACTGCGTAATTCGGAACAGGACCTGGGACACGGCAGTTCATCCTTTCTGCGCATCGCCCGGGAAATTGCCTATACACATCACGAAAAATGGGATGGCAGTGGCTATCCCCGGGGTCTCAGGGGAGAAGAGATTCCCCTCTCCGGGCAACTCATGGCCGTCGCCGATGTCTATGATGCGCTGATATCACGTCGCATATACAAGCCGGCCTTTTCTCATGAGAAGTCCTTCGATATCATCACACAGGGAGCGGGTGTGCACTTTAATCCTGATGTGGTTCGGGCAGTTACTGCCGTTGAGCACACCATAGTCGAGATTTCACACAGCTTTGTGGATAGCGATGAATGATTGGCGCAGGGCCTGGAATGAGCAAAGCATAGGGGCTTTGCTCCTAACTCAAGTTTCGGGATTCAAATAACGCACTTGGCTATCAGCAAACCAGGTGTAGGAGCGACTTCAGTCGCGAAGAACAGACTCCGGAGCCTGATCGCGACTGAAGTCGCTCCTACGAGTACATTTTTCCCTCTGAATATATCTTCAGGGTTGTTGTGCATATGCTATACGTAACCAATTATCTACCTAGTGGATCAAGTTGGAAGCTCATGAACTCCGAAATTTAAGTCCTAAATCCCTCTCCGGCGTTGCTTGATGAGCAAGCTAGCGCGCACCCTTGCCACTATACTATTCCCCATCAGCGGTAATTCAATCCGACGGTGTACCCCCCACCTCCTCCAGTAACTGTTCGACCAGTGCATGTGCCGCGTCGAATTCAAAATCGCACACCAGATCCCTGACCCGTACCAGCTGGGGATGAAGGGTGTTGCCATTCGCTTCGTTGTGCATCTGCTCCAATACCTCGATCGCCTCGGCGTCGTGTTGTGCCACCAGTCGGGCCAATGTCTGCAGCAGCGGGATCGATATGTCGAGCCTGTCGGCTGGCTGATTGTTGCCGCTGCTGGGCTCAGTGCTGAATAATCGCTCTATCGAGGCGATGACCGGTGCCAGGGCGTGGCTGAGGGCCTCGATATGGCTATCGAGCTGATCACCGGCTGCTCCCTGTTTCAGCCTGTTTTCCAGATCGACTGCCGCCTGCTGTACCTCCAGGGCGCCAAGCGTTCCCGCCGCTGCCTTGAGGGTGTGAACCAGGCGCCGGGCCAGCGTCTGATCCCCCAATGCCAGTGCCTCCCGTAACTCTGCAACCACATTGGCATTGGTGTCGTGAAATATCCGCAGCAGCTTTCGGTAGAGGACGGCATTTCTCTGTATCGCCCTCAGCCCGGCTTCCACATCGATATGCTCTAGCAGGTCGAATTCACTCTCCTTATTGGTGGCTGGGGCATCGTCCGGCAAATCGGTGGTGGCGTTCTCCGGTGTGCTCGGCCTGATCCATTTGATCATGGTGGCGAACATTACTCCGGTATCGATCGGTTTGGCGATGTAGTCGTTCATGCCCGCATCGGCTACGGCACGGCGATCCTCCGCCATGACCCCAGCAGTCATGGCGATGATCGGCAGGGTACGAAAACGCGCCTGCCGGCGCAGCTCACGGGTGGCGGTCAGTCCATCCATCCTGGGCATCTGCACGTCCATCAGCACGCCATCGAAGGATTCTGTATCGGCCAGATGCAGGGCCTCGAGACCATCTGCGGCAACCCTGACACTCATCCCTGCGTTGGTCAGTAGTTCCAGCGCCAGTTCCTGGTTGAACCTGTTGTCTTCCACCAGCAGTATTCGTGCACCACGCAGCATTGATGATGCTTCGCTGACGGAGGTCGTTTTGGAGAGCAATTCCGCCCTCTCCAGGGGGGCATGTCCCAAGGTGACCAGAACCGCATCAAGCAGGTTCGACGGGTTGACAGGCTTGATCAGTATAGTTGGCAGAACCAGGCCGGCAGCTGCTGCCTTAAGCTCCTCCACATCGTAGGCGGTAACCATTATCACCGCCGGTCGCCTCTCCAGGTTGACGTCTTGTTGCAGGGTGCGCACGGTTTCCAGGCCATCCAGCCCCGGCATTTTCCAGTCGATGATCGCCAGATCATAGGGCGCCCCGGCATCGTCGGCGGCCTTGATCAGGTCGAGGCCCTTTTCACCGGTGTCGGTGCAGTCCACGTCCAGCCCGAAATGCTCCAGCAGGTGTTGAAGGATCTCCCGAGCGGTGTCGTTGTCGTCAACCACCAGTACCCGCACACCGCCGAGGCTGTTGGTGGCGAGCTGTTTCAGTGGTTCCGAGACTTCTCCGAAGTCGAAGACCACGCTAAAGAGGAAGGTGCTGCCGACGCCTGGATCGCTCTTTACGTGCAACTCACCACCCATCAGTATCACCAGTCGCCTGGCTATGGCAAGACCGAGACCGGTCCCGCCATAGCGTCGTGAGACCGATGCATCGGCCTGGGAGAAGGGTGTAAACAGCTTCTGTTGTTGCTCGTCGCTCAGGCCAATACCGGTATCCCGCACACTGAATTGCAGGGTTACCTTGCGGTATCCGGTTTCGACCACATGGCAGGTGATGACGACTTCCCCCTCGTCGGTGAACTTCACCGCATTGCTGCCAAGGTTCACCAGTATCTGGGTGAGTCGTACCGGGTCGCCCACGAGGGCGAGAGGTACGTTGGGATCGATATCGAAGATCAGTTCCAGCCTCTTCTCGGCCGCCGTGAGACCCACCATGTTGGCGAGGTTGTCCAGCACCCTCTCCAGCCGAAAGTCCACCGATTCGATCTCGAGGCGACCGGCCTCTATCTTGGAGAAATCGAGGATATCGTTGATGATGCGCAGCAAGAGGGTGGCCGAGCTATGGGTATTTTCAATGTAGTTGTGCTGTTTGGCGGTAAGTTCGGTCTGTAGTGCCAACTGGGACATGCCGATGATGGAGTTCATCGGGGTGCGTATCTCGTGGCTCATGGTGGCGAGGAAGGTCGATTTGGAGCGGTTGGCGGCCTCGGCCGCCTCCTTGGCGATGAGTAGCTGCTGTTCGGCCCTTCGGCGCATGATGATCTTCATCGCGTCCTCCGCCACCAGTTCCAGCTGCTGAATATCTGTATCTTCGTATGGTGCCTCCTTGTTGCCTACGCCGATTACCATTTCCACGTGACCGTGGCTGAGTGCCGGTGTGCTCATGTGGCGAGTGAGGGAGATGTGCTCAGGGGGATAGCCTTGGTGCTTGTCGGTATTGGGATAGTCGTTGTGGACCACTGTGCGCCGCTGCCTCACCGCATCAGCCCAAATTCCGCTCTGCGACAGAGGGCACTGTTCGCCGTCCACGGTAGTGCTGTGCCCCATGTTTTCGTCATTCCACACAATCAGCCGGAGTGTCTCCTGCGCTTCATCCACCAGCTGTAAATAGCCGATGCGGCTGTCGGTTATTTCCACGGCAATCGCCACCACCTCTTCCATGAACGGTTTGTCGGCCAGCTCTTCGGCCTTCCTGAGTTGCTGCAGCCGCTTCTCATTGTGGTGTCGGTACTCCTCATCCTGCAGATGTGCTTGCTGTTCGAAACGTGCCGCCATGATCTGGCCACAGGCATCGACCACCGGCTGTAGTTCGGCTATCAGTGCCTGGTCGTAGCCTCCGACGCGATTGGCTTGGCAGATGATTCCCACAAGTTCACTGCCGTAGTAGACCGGCAATCCCAGGAAGGCCGCTATTGGCGGGTGTCCAGGGGGTGTACCGACAGCCCGTGGGTCATGTGGGACATCATTGGCCAGCACCGGTTCACCCGAGGTGATTACCCGGCCAAAGAGATTGTCGAGATTCTTGAAGATGAATCCCTTTTGCTTGTTCTCTTCATAGAAACGCTGGGTCTCCTCATCCCAGGCGATGTTGCTGAAGGCGTATGCCTTTAGATAGGGCGTGTCATCATCCTCGTGCAACACTTCACCGATAAAGCCAAATTGGCTGTCGGAGAAGTTGAGTATGTGCCGCAGCAGCGTATCGAACATGTTGAAGGGTTCGGGCTCCTTGATAAATCGGCTGCGCAGGTCGTCGATGATTTCGATCAGCCGGTGGCTGCGTTGGAGCTGATCCCCCGTCTCCTCCAGATGGGCCTGAATCTTTTTGCGGGTCTCCACCTCTTGCTTCATCTCCTCCCGGGAGGCGGTGACATTTTTGAGATTGGCGGTCATGGCGTCGAAGTCTCTCGATAGCTCGCCAATCTCATCCTCGGCCTGGGTGCCGACACGGTGTGAAAGGTCGCCGCTGCCAATCAGTTCGGTGCCCTTGCGCAGTCGGGCAACGGGGGCCACAACACTCATTACCACGCGCCATGCCAATAGCGAGGAGATGATGGCAATCAGAGAGATCAGGGAAATGGAGGTGCTACGGGTGATAGCTCGTCGATGATCATGGGACAGAGTGATCTTCTTGACCAGTCGGTGGGTCTCGCTGAGCATCAGCTGCAGTGCCGTGCGCATCTGCCCGCTGATGAGTTCCTTGAGTCCGTATACGCCGCTGCTTACGGTATTGGTTGAGGTATTATTCGTGTTATCACTGTTATGCAATTTGCTGAATAGAAAGGAGAGGTGGGTATGTAATTCGTGCAGCCGCTCGACATGAATCCCATCATCCTCGAGAATACTTGCCGACCGATCCAGTAAATCACCCAGGGAGCGGTGGCGTGTCTGCCACTGTCGCGGCACCCGTGGGTTGGTTTGGAGCCCATGTAACTCGTAGCCCAGCAGCGCCAGATCGAACACCGCCGTCTCTATTTGGTCAACGTACAGCTGCTGATGGGTAAATTTTTCCGTTTCATTGGATTCATGCCAGTTGACCGCAAACAACACGGCCACCAGTAACAGCGGCAGCATTACACTGAACATTAACCGCCGCTTTATGCGCACGACTCACTTTCCTTCTTCGCCTTGGTGCGTGGATGATTCGTTGCCGGCGTCGCCCCCAGTGCCGCCTTGCCCGAGGAGTGCTTTTGCAGTGTTACCTTCAGGCCCTCGGCGCTGAAGAACCCCCCCTCGTATGCGACGAACACCAGGCCCGGGGCAGGCGTTGCCGATACGGCGATGGTGACTTCATGTTGAGGTTGTTGATCTGCCTCCCGGCCGTAACGCATGAACGCTGCCAACAGTATTACGACAACCAAGGCTATGATCGCTGCGCCTCCCAGCCTCCAATGCTTGTTCATCTCTCTTCTTCCTTACGTAATGGTGTTAGCCATGTTCAGGTGGCGTTGCCGTCTTCCATTAGGTGTACAGGCACAATACCTGGCATTCTCGGCAATTAAGGAAAGTAAAGCAGCAGTGTGCGCGATGCCAGTGACATTTAAACCACTAAGAACATAATAGCTCATTCCGCAAGGATGGATGTTTGGAGGGTGGTCGTTGTCATGTATACCGGAATGGACTAGCTGAGAGGTGATGATTTGGGATGTATATTCCATGGCGCACTCATGCCGCACTTGCATGCAAGTAATGGCAATAATTGTTGGTAGGTGGCGACTAAAGATGGAATGTATCTGACGGCTTTTTCATCCACTGGCAGGGCGTTCGAGTCGTCTGTCGCTCAACATATATAGAAAAAGGGTTAGTAGACGCCAGTCTGCTAACCCTCTCTTTTTGTCCCGACAAACAGGCTCTCCCTGGCTAACTTGCTACCGCCGGGAGAGTTACTTATTCCTGCGCCCCTTCAGGCAAATACGTCCAGATTCTGCCCTACCACTGAGTTGGGATCTTTGACCACGGCGGTCTCTGCCAGGGAACTGATCAGCTGTTCAGCCGCTTGCTGTTGGATGTCCTGTGTCTTCTTGAAGGTTGCCACGGAGAGAGCTGCTCGTGCGGGATCACCGCTGGCACTGGTTGACTGTGGCCCCTGACTGTTGATTGATACGCCGCCGATTTCCATGATATTACCTTTCGTCTGTTCTACTTCTCTAACCCAGTGATCGGCCTGTGGGCCATTTTCTTTAGTGGAATTATAGCAGACGCAGAAAAAAGGAAGTTTTGTCCTGGATCGGTGTGGAACTGTACAGATGCAGTAGTGGCGCGGTTCCTGGGGCGATAAATCATGCGCCTTTTATTCATTTAGAGTTTCCTTAAAAGGCTGTCAGGTTTATTCATGGGATGGGCCGGTTTTGATATTGCAGATGGGCGACGGAAGTCAAAGTATTTCCTGATTACCCCTGAAACTCAGCCGGAAATAAACGCGAATAAACGCGAATGTAGCTCTTCACGGGTAAATTGTTTGGGCATTGAGCTTAAATAATTACCAAGGAGATGTTCAGACGCTTTGCAATAGGGGGAGCATTTCAACTATTTGCGTTCATACGCGTTTATTTGCGGCCAATATTGACGAATTTTCTTCTATCAGTGGCTGAGCGTCGAGGGTAATCAGAAAGTATTTTACTGTTCTCTTCTATACTCATATTTAGATAAGGCACATTGTCTGAAGTGCCGGATATGATCTTATTGGAATTCGTCAAAGTAGGCAGATGATGGGAGTTGACTCTGTTGAGCGGGAAGCTGCGTGTTCTTATTTTGGGCGCCGGTCAGATGGGAACCGGTATCGCCCGCCTAGTGTTGCAGAAAATAGGCATGGAGCCGGCCGGGGTTTTCGGCAGGAGGAAGGAGCGTGTCGGCATGGATCTGGGGTTGGCAGCAGGGCAGGGCAAGGCGCTGGGCATTCGGATCGACGGAGATCTGGAGTCCTTGATTGAGCAGAGCAGCCCCCATGTGGCGATTCAGGCCACCTGCTCTCGTCTTGATGATGCCCTGGGCGAGCTGACCTCTCTGTTGCGTCACGGCATCCCTGTGATCTCTATAGCGGAAGAGATGGCATATCCGGCGAGCAGTTCGCTTGATACAGCGGAAAAACTGGATCGGCTCGCCCTGGAGCATGGTGTTGCCGTGGTCGGTACCGGTATCAATCCCGGATTTGTCCTCGACCTCCTTTTGATCACTCTCAGCGGCGTCTGCTCCGATATCCATTCCATCACCGCCCGGCGGGTCAATGACCTCTCGCCCTATGGCCCTTCTGTACTCAGGAGTCAGGGGGTCGGCCTTACCGAGGAGGAGTTTTACAACGGTATCGAGGAGGGGAGTGTGGTGGGCCATTTCGGCTTCAGGGAGTCGATTCAAATGGTCGCCGCCGCTGTGGGCTGGGAGATTGAGCATATCGAGGAGCTCCGGGAGCCGATTATTGCCGGCGTTAAGCGGCAGACCCCCTTTGTCACGGTAGAACCCGGCGAGGTGGCCGGTTGTTTTCACCAGGCCATAGCCTACCGCGAGGGTGAGCCTGTGATTACGCTGATTCATCCTCAACAGATCCACCCCGGACTGGAAGAGGTGGAGACCGGCGACAGCATTGAGATTGACGGTACACCGTCGCTCCACTTGGCCGGGAGTCCGGAGATCCCCGGTGGAGTGGCTACCTGTGCCCTGGCGGTGAATATGATTCCACGGATACTTAACGCTTCTCCAGGTCTTCACACCATGAGTGATCTGCCTCCTCCTGCAGCGCTGCTGGGTGATGTCAGGGAGATGATCGGCAGCGGGAATGGATTTTATGGGTGAGCGGGTAAACAAGGGTGTATGGGTAGAGATCCACTCCATTTTACTGGCGGCTGGTGAGCGTGCCGGGACCTTGCCTGAAGATACCCAACGGCTGCCGTTGGAGATGCGGGTAAAAGGTTTTCTGACAGCGGAGGCTGGTCTGGGTGATGAGGTAGAGGTCGAGACGGTGACCGGCCGCAGGCTGAGGGGGCGACTGGCAGTGGTTAACCCCGCCTACAACCACAGCTTTGGTGCTCCTCTATCCCAACTCTCCGCTATTGGTGGCGAAGTGCGGGCTCTGCTGCGTAAGGCGGGGGCATGATGACTGCTTCTGCATATCAAGAGGTGACGGCGCAACGAGAGGAGATCATGCGCACCTCCGTGGGCATTGACTATGAGCGCTACCGTACCGGCGTCGTTGCCTTCGACTATGAACGGCTGTTCAGTGATACCGGCTACGATATTGATCAGGTTCGCAGGATTCAGTCGCGCACGGCGGTGGGTAACACTCCGTTGGTGGAGCTGGAGAATATCACCGCCCTGATCCGACTCCTGGGGCCGCCAGGCAAAGGGGCAAGGGTGTTTCTCAAGGATGAGGCGGCCAATCCCTCCGGTTCGTTCAAGGACCGTCGTGCCTCGCTCTCAATACACGAAGCGGCCAAGCGCGGTTATCCTGGCGTAGCCGCCGCTACCAGCGGCAACTACGGTGCCGCTGTGGCCTCTCAGGCGGCGAAGGCGGGGCTGAAGTGTATCCTGGTGCAGGAGGCTTTCGATAGCTGTGGTGTTGCTCAGCCTGAGATCGCCGAGAAGACCCGGGCTTGTGAGGCCTATGGGGCGGAGGTGGTGCGCCTCTCGGTCGGCCCCGAGCTTTTCACTGTTTTTCTCGACACCCTGCGAGAGACCGGCTATTTCAACGCCTCTCTCTATACCCCCTACTCGATTCTCGGTGTCGAGACTCTCGGTTACGAGTTGGCTCGGCAGGTGCGCGAACGTTGTGGCTGTTTTCCCGACTGTGTTATTGCCACCCATGCCGGTGGCGGTAATGTCACCGGTACCGCCCGGGGGCTGCACAAAGCGGGAGCTGACGACTGCGAAGTGGTTGCGGCGAGTGTCGATCTCAGTGGCTTGCATATGGCCTCGGACCACGACTTTAACCGCAAATCCTTTACTACCGGCCACACCGGTTTCTCCATCCCCTTCACCACTGTCCCGGACCGTGCTGATGTGCCGCGCAATGCCGCACGCTCCCTGCGTTACATGGACCGCTTTGTCACTGTTACCCAGGGCGAGGTGTTCTACGCCACCCAACTGCTGGCAGAGCTGGAGGGGATGGAGCGGGGACCCGCCGGCAACGTCTCCCTGGCGGCGGCCATTGCCATTGCCGGCTCTATGGAGCGGGAGCAGATTCTGGTGGTTCAGGAGACTGAGTACACCGGTGCCGGAAAGCATCCCCTGGCCCAGTTGAACCTGGCCCTTGAGATGGGAATTGAGGTGCTGCGCGGCGATCCCCGTGACAG
Organism: Candidatus Sedimenticola sp. (ex Thyasira tokunagai); assembly: GCA_037318855.1. GTDB lineage: Bacteria > Pseudomonadota > Gammaproteobacteria > Chromatiales > Chromatiaceae > Vondammii. The sequence goes on from CP134874.1 coordinate 898,094, forward strand.
TTGCCCGGGGAGGTCTATAGTTATCCCTGAACATCCCTCTCAAATACGAGTGGTGGATATGAATATGGATCATCTGAGAGAACGCTATCTCTCTCATACGCTTGACTCACTGCCCACAACGGCGGTGTTGACCGATACGGATATTGAATTTTTGGCTGCTGATATAGGTAGCAGCCGACGGTATGTGGAGGAGAAGGTCTATGGCTATCAAGGAAAGAGTGGATGATTACACCTGGCGCAAAGAGTCACTAAAAGAGCTGGATGACGGGGAGCTCCATGAGGAGTTCTGGAAACTGGTCAATCAGGTGGTGGATCCGATGGTGGAGGAGGCGCGGACCCATACAACGCCCTCCATTGAGCGCTCCCTGCTGCTGCGTATGGGCTTTGACAGCAGTGAGAGTGCGCGGCTGGTGAAAAGGATGGAGGAGCTCAATCTGCTGGGTCATGGCGCCGGGCACCTGGTGCTGAAGCTGGCCAGGACGAAGGGGCTCAGGGTGCGCGAAGCGGGTTTGGCCCTGCTCGACGGCCGGCACTGGGATGAGCTGGTGTGACTGGAGATGAAACTCCATCCCGACAAAAAACTGGATATCGAGTCGGTACTGGCGGATCTCCACCTTTATCACCCCCGACGCAAGGGGTGGTCCTGGCGCCGGCCGGTGAGGGATCAGCAGATTGGCCCATTCACTTACTATGACACTACGAAGAATTTAACAAACTCCGTACCCCTTCCCGCCGCCGCCTACTTTGGCGGTATCGACCCCCAGTGTGACTATGTGATCACCACTGAAATCGCCTCAGGTCGGTTTGAAGATGACTTGCGGCGCATGCGTATGGCGGCCTGGCACGGTGCCGATCACATTATGGTGATCCGTACCACCGGCCAGTCTCATATAGACGGTCTGATAGAAGGGACTCCCGAGGGTATCGGCGGTATCCCGGTAACACGCAAACAGATTCGCGCCAGCCGTAAAGCACTGGATGCCATTGAGGATGAGGTAGGTCGACCAATCAACTTCCACTCCTATGTCAGTGGTCTTGCCGGGCCGGAGATGGCGGTACTGTTCAATGAAGAGGGGGTCAACGGCGCCCACCAGGACCCTCAGTACAACGTGCTCTACCGCGATATTAATATGCACCGCTCTTTTGTCGATGCCGCCGAGGCAAAATCGGTGATGGCGGCAGGTGGTATTTTGCAGCTCGACGGCGCCCATAACGCCAACGCCACGGCAAAGGAGGCGTGGAAGGTGACGCCGGAGCTGTTTGTGCAGCACGCAGTCAACTGTGCCTTCTCCCTGGCGGTGGGTATGCCAAAAGAGCTGATCGCCCTCTCCACCGTGCCGCCGACGGCACCGCCCGCCCCCAAGATGCGCCTCGATCTTCCCTATGCCATTGCCCTGCGGGAACTGTTTCTTGGCTTCCCCATGCGCGCCCAGCAGAATACCCGCTATATGGAGAGCGACACCCAGGAAGCAATCGTTACCCATGTACTCGATACCCTGATCTCCCGCCTTGCAGGTGCCGATATCCAGAGCACCATCACCCCGGATGAGGGGCGTAATATCCCTTGGCACTACAACAATATTGCCGCTGTCAATACCACTCGCCAGACCCTGATGGGGCTCGATGGACTTTCAGGACTTGTAGAGGTGAGAGAGGATGACTCCATGCGCCGACAGGTGCGTGAGTTGAAAGAGAGGGCGGTGCTTTTTCTACAGGAGATCCTCGAACAGGGCGGCTACTACGCCGCAGTCGAAGCGGGACAGTTTGTCGACTCCGGCTACTATCCCGAGCGGCGGGGAGACGGCATCAGCCGCCGTGCCGACGGTGGTGACGGCGCGGGCAGTGTGACTCCGCGTGAAGCTGACTACGGTGCCCCGGTGTGTGGTCATTTCGGCAACAACCGTTACGCCCAAGGTGACGGCAAGCCTTGTGATGAGTACGGCGGCTGCACCCTCTGCGACCCCTCGAAGATCGTCTATATCGATGAACTGGATCCGGCGGACAGTGTCAACGAACGGCTGAAGGTCCCCCTTGAGGAGCGGCGACAGGGGATTGTGCGTCCGGAAGTGGAGCGCCATGGAGACGGTGTTGTCTGTATCACCCTGTTTATCCCTGAGCAACCTGAAGTTGCTGAGGCTGCGGCTCTGGAGATGGCGCGGCATATGAACCTCAGTGACCCCCAGGTGATCAGTCGGCGGATAATGCATCCGGCGGAGGGGAGCCTGTTCGAGATCAAAGGGGTGCTGGATATGCCGATCCGCACAGATCTGCTGCCGCAGAGTGAGGACGAAGAGTTACTCTCGAATGAGGAGATCGAAGCTTGGGTTCGCCCCCGTAACATCCATCTGGTCGCGGCCACCGTGGGGGAAGATGAGCACTCGGTGGGCATCCACGAAATTCTCGATATCAAACACGGCGGCATCGAACGCTACGGTTTCCACTGCCACTTTCTCGGTACCTCGGTTTCCATCGAGCGGTTGATTGAGAAGGTGGTGGAGTTGGATGCAGATGGGGTGTTGATCTCCACCATCGTTACCCACAGTGATGTGCATAAAGGACACATGCAGCAGCTCCATCGACTGGCGGTGGAGCGGGGGCTGCGAGAGGAGTTGCTGCTGGTCTCCGGAGGAACACAGGTGAGCGATCAGTTGGCCCGGGAGTGTGGTCTCGATGCAGGTTTTGGGCGTGGCACAAGAGGACAAGAAGTGGCAAACTTTCTGGTGCGCAAGTTGCGCCAACGTGATAGTTCCCGGTAACCGCTATGGAGACGCCCTATCTTACTATCGATCTGGAGAAGATTGAGCACAATAGTCGTACTATCGTCTCCCTGTTTCGGCAGAACGGTATCGGTGTCTACGGTGTCACCAAGGCCACCTGCGGCCATCCGCAGGTGGCTGAGGCGATGTTGCGGGGGGGAGTGGACGGTATTGCCGATTCGCGCTTTGAAAATATCCGCCGTATGCAAGAGGCGGGCATAGAGAGTGACTATCTGTTGCTACGCATACCGCCTCTCTCCGCCGTCGATGAGGTGGTGCGACTGGTGGGTCGAAGCCTCAACTCGGAGCTGTCTGTATTGGCTGCTCTTTCTACGGCGGCGGCAAAGGCAGGCCGGACCCACGAGGTGATACTGATGGTCGATCTCGGGGACCTGCGGGAAGGAGTCTGGCCGGATCAGCTGATCCCGTTGGCTAGAGAGGCACAAAAGCTGCCTGCCCTCCACATCGCCGGTATCGGTAGCAACCTGGCCTGTTTTTGTGGTGTTGAGCCGAGTAGTGAAAATATGGACCGGTTGGTCATCTTGGCGGGGGAGGTGGAGCGGGCCTGTGGTATTACCCTCGAAACTATCACCGCCATCAATTCCAGTGGCCTAGACCTACTGCAGCAGGGTGAAATGCCCCAACGAATCAACCAGGCGCGAATCGGTGAGGGGATACTGTTGGGAAGAGAGACGATAAAGCGCAATCCCTGGCCCAACACCCACCAGGATGCCTTTCTGCTTCATGCAGAGATTCTTGAGTTAAAGAGAAAGCCGACCCGGCCGACAGGCAGGCAGGGTGAGGATGCTTTTGGTGGGCAGCCAAAATTCAGCGACCGGGGCGTGCGGTTGCGCGCACTGCTTAATGTAGGACGTGAGGATGTGGATGTCGCCGGTATCACACCTCTTGATCTGGGGCTGCAGGTGATCGGGGCTTCCAGTGGTTATCTGGTTGTCGATGTTACCGATAGTGCGACAGACTGCCGGGTGGGCGACAGGCTCATTTTCTCACTCGACTACAGTGCCTTGCTGACAGCGATGACTTCGGAGTATGTGAAGAAGATGGCACTTACCGGCGCCGGTTTGGCGGTGGGCTGATGAAATCCACCGAGGCCCAGGACCAACTGCTGGCACTGATTGACCACTTTATCAGTGAACTGCATCCGGATACGCAATCGCCGGTCAAGGCCACACTGAAAGACGGACTTGAGCGTGATCTGGGCTTTGACAGCCTCTCCCGTGTTGAGCTGTTTGCGCGTATCGAAAAGGGCTTCGGGATTCATCTGCCGGAACACCTGTTGGCGGAGGCGGAAACAGTGGTGGATCTGTTGCAGGATATCCTTGCCGCCGCACCGTCCAAGCTGCCGGAGTTGTCCCTGGTTCCCCGTAGGGCGGCGCCGGAGGCGGTTGCCACCTTGCCTCATCATGCCGGGACGCTGCCGGAGATCTTGCAGTGGCATGTTCAACGACACCCCCAACGGGTACACATCCACCTCTACGGTGAGGGTGAAGAGCCGGAGGAGATCAGCTACGCCGATCTGCTGGCAGGAGCGCAACGGGCGGCGGCGGGACTGCAACAGCTTGGGTTGCAGCCGGGGCAGACCGTGGCGATCATGTTGCCTACCGGGCGTGACTATCTCTACAGCTTTTATGCCGTGCTCCTTTGTGGGGGCATTCCGGTACCGATCTATCCACCGCAACGCCTCTCTCAACTGGAGGAGCACCTTAACCGCCATGTCGGGATACTTGCCAACGCCCGGAGTGTGGTGCTGATTACGGTGACGGAGGCGTTGAATGTTGCCCGTCTGCTACGCGCCCGTCTGGAACTGCTGAGAGATATAGTGACCGTTGAGGCACTCTCCGGTGAGGACGCTGTTCCCGACGCGGTGGCGATAGAGGCCGGGGATATCGCCTTTCTTCAGTACACCTCAGGCAGCACCGGTCAGCCCAAGGGGGTGATGTTGAGCCATAACGACCTGCTGGCCAATATCCGTGCCATGGGGGAGGCGACCGAGGCCGGCAACCGTGATGTTTTTATCAGCTGGTTGCCGCTCTATCATGATATGGGACTGATCGGCGCCTGGCTCGGCAGCCTCTACTACGCTATACCGCTGGTGCTGATGTCACCCCTGCGCTTTCTTGCCCGCCCCAGCCGCTGGCTGTGGGCGATTCATCATCATCGCGGTACCCTCTCCGCCGCCCCCAACTTCGCCTATGAGCTCTGTCTCGGCAAGGTCTCGGAGGAGGAGATTGAAGGGCTCGATCTCTCCAGCTGGCGAATGGCATTCAATGGAGCGGAGCCGGTAAGTCCCCGCACACTGGAGCGCTTTGCCGGGCGCTTTTCCGCCTACGGACTGCAGCAGAGTGCACTCTCTCCCGTCTATGGTTTGGCGGAGGCGGCGGTGGGGCTCGCTTTTCCCCCGCTGGGGCGGGGAGCGCTTATCGACCATATTGGGCGGGAACGGTTTCTTACTTCGGGTGAGGCGTTGCCCGCGGTGGAAAGTGAGAAGTCACTGGCGCTTGTTGCATGCGGTAGGCCGCTGCCCGGTTATCAGATTCGAGTGGTTGATCAGGCAGGAAGGGAGTTACCGGAGCGGCGCGAAGGTCGGATACAGTTCCAGGGTCCATCCGCCACCCAGGGTTACTACCGCAATCCTGAAGAGAGCAGCAAGCTATATGCAGGCGATTGGTTGGAGACCGGCGATATCGGTTATATCGCAGCCGGAGATATCTATCTCGCCAGCCGCAGTAAAGAGATCATTATTCGTGGTGGGCGCAATCTCTACCCCTATGAGACGGAAGAGGCGGTGGGTGGAATACCCGGCATCCGTAAGGGGTGTGTCGCCCTGTTCGGTTCAGCAGATACCTCTTCCGGCACCGAGCGGCTGATTCTGGTGGCCGAAACCAGGGAGAGCGATGAGACGGTGCGGCAACGGTTACGGGAGCAGGCGAGAGGAGCTGCTCTGGATCTGCTGGATCTTCCCCCGGATGAACTGCTTCTGGTACCGCCCCACACGGTACTGAAAACCTCCAGTGGAAAAATTCGGCGTGGTGCAGTGCGGGCGCTATATGAGGAGGGCCAACTCGGCCGGCCGACCGCTACTGTTGGGATGCAGTTTATTCGACTTGCGGTGGCGGCGCTGGTGCCCGGTCTACGTCGCCTGAAGAGACGATTAAGGGAGGAGCTCTACGGCCGCTATGTGCAGTTGCTGTTCTGGATGTTTGCTCCCACAGTGTGGCTGTTGGTGGCGGTCACCCCCGGGATTGAACGTCGCTGGTCAATCATGGGGGGAATGGCGCGCCTTTTTCTGCGGCTGGCGGGTTACCGCCTGCGGGTGGAAGGCCGAGCCGAGCTGCCAGTTGAAGGCGCCGCCGTGCTGGTGGCCAATCATGCCAGTTATCTGGATGGGATAGTGATGGCGGCGGTACTGCCAAAAGCGGTCGGTTTTGTCGCCAAAGCGGAGTTGGCAAAACAGAGGATTGCCGGTCTCTTTCTGCGACGAATTGGAGCCGCTTTTGTCGAGCGCTTCGACAAGCAACAGGGGCGGCTCGATGCCGAGCGCACGGCAAAACGGCTGGCTGATAGAGAACGCCTGTTTTACTTCCCTGAGGGTACCCTGACCCGTACACCGGGACTGATGCCGTTTCGTATGGGGGCTTTTGTTGCGGCGGCCAAGGCCGGTGTACCAGTGGTGCCGGTGATTATCAGGGGAACCCGTTCGATCCTCCGCTCAGAGTCGTGGTTTCCTCATCGTGGTGACATCAAGGTTCACATTGCCAAACCCCTACGGTCTGATGAAAGAGAGTGGGCTGCAGCGGTGGTACTGCGTGATGCCTCTCGTCGAGCCATCCTTGATCAGTTGGGTGAGCCGGATCTGGCCAAAATGAGTGATCCGCTTGCTGGAAATGCGCGCCTGTGAGTAGAGGGTGTTGCTTTAACCTAGAATCCTCACTTGACCGCTCCATCCTAAGGGCAAGGCATTTGTTTTAATTACATTGACTACGATTGCATCTTTCACTCTCCGGGTGAAAAACGCTACAGGGCGGATAGCACACTTGAGTTGGCGCATTAGGTTGTTACAACTCCTTGGAATAGGCAGAAAATTGCTCCTGCATTTTCTGCATACCGTCCATCCATGGACATAAATGACTATTCCTCGTCATTGTGTCTTGTACTGCACCAACCCAAGTACACTCTCCACCCTGTCCAACTGAGGATTCTGGGTTTAATCCTGTTTTTCTATCAGGTCATCGACTACGGCGAGAATCAGGTTGATATCAACAGGTTTAGTCATATAGTCCAAAAACTCGTCAAGTTGTTCCTGTTTGATATCCTCCAGCTTAATGCTGGCACTGACTGCAATAACGGGTATCTCCTTGGTGTCTTGATTCTCTTTTAGAGCTTGTAGCACCTCATATCCATTGATATCGGGTAGACGCATATCCGCAAGTATGAGCTTTGGTTTATGTTCAATAGCGCTGCGTATACCCTCTCTCCCATTCATGGCCGTGAACAACTCCACCTGTGGGCGGCGCTGCATAATATAATTCATGAAAACGATGTTGGTGGGATCATCCTCAATGTAAAGGATGGGTAGGGAATTTTTGGGCACAGCTTTTGTCTGGGAATCATCCGATTGGCCAATCCCGCTTTTCTGAAAAGATTCGAAATTCGGTTCCGGTATCGAAATGGAATCTTCTGTCAACAGTTCGATCTCAAAACGTGAACCTTCGTCAAGATGGCTCTCTACCAGAATCTCTCCATTCATCAACTTGACCAATCTTTTTGTGATGGCCAGTCCTATGCCGCTACCCTCGACACAATCAACAAGATTGCCGACACGGGTGAAAGGGGCAAAGATCTTCTCCAAAAATTCCGGAGCTATACCTACTCCATTATCCTCAATGGTGATTGTTGTAGATGTTGTTCCTTTCCCCAAAGAGATGGTCACCGAGCCATTGGGCTTGTTGTACTTGATTGCATTGGTTAATAGATTAGTAAGAATCTGTCGCAGTCGTGTCTTATCACCGCTGACAAACCAACCATCTTCCCGTTCGGCAGGAGTCAGCAGGGTAATGGATTTTTGTTCAGCTATGGGTTCGACCACAGCCAAGGTTTCTTCAAGAGCATCGAATAATGATATAGCCTCGATATTGAGGGATAGCTCCCCCGCTTCAATCTTTGAGACATCCAGAATATCGTTTATCAATGCCAGCAGGTGGCGTCCCGATTCAAGAATTAGTTCAACGCCCTCGCGGTGCTGTGGGGGGAGCTTGATGGCTCGATCAGTTTTCAGCAATGTGGAAAATCCAAGGATCGCGTTTAGGGGCGTTCGCAACTCATGGCTCATATTGGAGAGGAATTGTGTCTTGGCCGAGTTAGCCTCGACAGCCACCTCTTTGGCTATTTGTAGTTCATGTGTGCGTTTGATCACCTCACCCTCAAGCCGTTCCTTTGCGTTGGCCAGTGCATCATGAGCGATTTTCTGAGCCTTCAGCTTTTCATCCAGCATGCGTTGTCTTTCGGTGCGCAGGATGATCGTCATCGCCACAAGCCAGAATGTCGACTCGAAAGCGGTGCCCAACGGAAAGGCAAAGATGGTCATTTCACTCATGCCTTCACCACTGTTGACGACGGAAAAAGCCTGCAAGCCACCCCCTATCATGGTGGCCATGAGACCCAGGGAGAACCAGCGCACTCCAGGCAGGTTCTGCCGCAGGCGCTGAATGAGAAAATAGAGTGTCAGTATCGCTAACAGGGCGAGTAGCATGGAACCAGTCTTGTAGCCGCCATTGAACCAGGCTGAACTCAAGAACCCACCACAACTCAGAATTACCCCGGTAATAATGATTCGGCGCGAAAAACCTTTGAGGCTTAGAAATTGTGTGACGGCATTGCCGATACCCGCTACCACTCCAGCAACGGCAAGCGCCTGAATCAGCGGAAAAAAGTCTGGGCCGGGCCAGAATGGTATCAATGTTGGCCCGATACCCATCGCCTGCAGTCGCTGACCGCCAAGGAAGGCTGAAAGCCGAGGCGGTTAGTCCCCGGTAGTCGCGAGGCGATACTGGATGCCCGGCGTGCGCATAGCGCCAGAGGGAATCCAAAGATCGCATACGAACGCGACGTCAAGTCATCTCGGGAGTCAGCGACGAAGCAGTAACGAGCTTGCGATGTTATTGCGTAGTGCTGGAGACCGGGACGGCCGGGGCAATAATAGGCTGTCGAAGATTGAGTGCAAAAGGGGGACTCGGATGTCCCGTTTTGCATCACGAAATCGAAGACTCGCTTATGCCAGAATTGCAGAGCAAGAATATAGATCACATATGCGATTGATAGAGCGCTTTTTTGCCAGATAACGAACCCTATCCCAATTAGTAACAGGATCAGTAAAATTCCGGTATACCCACCCAGGGTGATCCAGGCGTGGGTGTTTTGCTGCAGAAATTGTTGAAAAGTCCCCGCCTGTATCCAGGGCCGAATGGATTTACTGTCCTGAATCAGTATCAGGATCGGACGGTCAGGTGAGAGCTTGTGAGTTTGTACGTATGGAAAAGGGCTGAGTAACTGCTGCCTGCTGTCAGGTTTGATTGCCCGCCCGGATTCATGGATATGCATGCATCCGTCAACGGACCAGTACACAACGATGAAACGTTCTGTGATTGTGTCCTTGGTGTGGACAACGATATTTTCATTTGTGAGCTGTTGTGACGTTAGCTTGAATAGACTGGTGGGTTTATCTGGAGCAAGTTTCGGCAGAGAAGACGGAGTGCATGAAACAGAACTCGTTCCTTCCTGTTGCGGTAACTGTCTGATCCATGCCGCCGCCTCTTTAGAGAGTGCTATTCCTTGAGGAGCATGCCAAAGGGATGAGAGTTTGTATAAGCTGCTCTCTGCGGCGGTTACCTTGCCTGTGAGCAGTAGTAGCAGAAACAGTATCGCTGTGAGGCCGGTGATTTTTTGCTCAACTGTGGACATTTGTCTAATCCTGGTTATATTTTGGCTCTGTGTCGATATTGTTCACCAACTAAACTATCCGATTTACAGCATAGAGATAAAATATTTTTTGCAATTTGTACTCTGGGTGTTGTGATTAGCCTTCGTACTATTTTTTATTTATACATATATCCTCAGACGGCGACCGCCTTTGTTTCACTCAGATCATCCCATAAGTCAGGGTGTAACTCCCCCTTTTCATCAGTGACTAGGAGCGGCTGAAAATGTCCCTGGTACCGTTCGGGTATCTGGATGATCGGCTCATAGAGAGATCCAAGAGACTCGGTATTGGCGCAGAAGGTACGTTCTCGCAATTTGTGGGGTACCTTTTTCTCCCGGGCGTTGGTTCCCAGAGAGGGCATGCCGGTGGAAACCACATTCAGCAGCCCGCTGATCATGGCCCAGCGTGACAACGTTCCCTTGTATCGCCAGAAGAATTTTGCTGCATAGGCGAGAAGTCGTTTTTTGTCGATCGGACCGGTCTCCATCTTCTCAACGTAACGGATAGCCTCACCCAGTGGGTCTTTGGTTTTGTAGATCAGTGTCCGACCATCCATGTCTCGCAGGCGAAGATTCGGTAGAAAAGCACCAGCCCCCATGCGCTCTCTGAACAACGGTGTTCCAATCAGCGGTATAGCGAGGGTCAAGAATGAGGGCAGGGTGATTCTTGGATTGCTTACGATCAGATCAAGCTCATCCCTAAATGCTGCTATCGACCGTTCGACAGGATCAAAGACCAGGCCGTAGTGAAAAACCATGCCCGCCTCCAGGCAGCGCCTGATGACCAGTTCCTGAGGTAGTATCAGATTTTGTCGTTTGTGGAATGCGATAATCTGTTCCGGGCTGAATGATTCAACACCACTGAAAAAACCGATGCAGCCCGAGTTGGCGGCGGCCTGGATATTCTCATCAGATTTAAAGAAATCGGTTGTAACCAGGGCGGACCAACCACGAAAGCGTTTTTCATCATAGAGTTCCTGGATCAACTCCATTCGGGCCTTGAAATGGTCACGTGGGCCGCCAAAGAGATTCTGGTCAAGGAACATTACGCACTGTTTGTAGCCCATCGCCTCTACCTGGCGGCGCATAAAACTGAGGTCGTAGTTTTCAAAGGGGCGGTCTTCTGCAGTCATTGAGCAGAATGAACAACGGAAGTTACAGTTGCGGGTGGTTTCCGCATAACCGATGAGTGGCATCCAATTGACCAGGTCGTAGCGTGGGAAGATATCCTCCGCAGCGAAGCCGGGCCCCAAGAGCTCTTCAGCCACTTCAGCCATCTGCTCGACATCGCCGGTGCAGACAACGTCGAAGTATTGAGCACAGAGATTGGGTAGTACTCTTGCAACTGGACCGCCGATAACGACCCGAATAGAGGGATTAACCGTTCTGGCGTAGGCTGTTACCTGCCGCATTCTGTCAAAGGCTGTATTCACCCCGGTGAGTACCAACAGATCTGCCCACTGCAGTTTTTTCAGATCCTCAAAGGGTCCCGAAAAGAATTCACTGTAGAGATAGAGGTCGGTTTTCTGTGGATGAAAGGCACCGGCCAGATAGACCGGTGCCATGGATTGGGGAGCAAAGTGCGGACTTCCCCGGGTGCCGCGATGCTTATCCGAGAAGCAGTTAATGATGATGACTTTGGGCTTGTGCTTTGCACTGCCTACATATTTCAGGCTCATCAGACTGCCGGCATTGAAACGATAATCGGCTCACTGCCTCCATTATTTCCACAGGCTGATTTAATCTCGTCAATCCAACGTGAGGGTTCTTCAATCGCTGACCGCCAAGGAAGGCTGAAAGCCGAGGCGGTTAGTCCCCGGTAGTCGCGAGGCGATACTGGATGCCCGGCGTGCGCATAGCGCCAGAGGGAATCCAAAGATTGCATACGAACGCGACGTCAAGTCATCTCGGGAGTCAGCGACGAAGCAGTAACGAGCTTGCGATGTTATTGCGTAGTGCTGGAGACCGGGACGGCCGGGGCAATAATAGGCTGTCGAAGATTGAGTGCAAAAGGGGGACTCGGATGTCCCGTTTTGCATCACGAAATCGAAGACTCGCTTAATCTGCCAGCACCCAGACAGTATGCCGCTGCTTCAGGCAGGTCGGATTATGCCCGATTATCTCCTGTAGTAATTGGGAGAAGTGGTCGAATTCGTTGACCGGGCTTTGTTCGGTGTGGGGTAGTGGAGTGGCGGCCACATCATCAATAACCAGGACCTCAGCGTCCGCCCATGGCCAATAGTCGACGTTCTTCGGGCCGGGATAGCTATCGTTGCTATTGACAAGTTCCACCAATTTGTCGAATGGCAGGTAGCGTACCTTCCGTTTCTTGAAGGAGAATTCACTCCCAATACCCACAGCCAATCGCGTTCTCCCCGATCCGAGAGTGCCTTCAATGATGATTTGTCGTGGTGCCTCTTCAAGTCTATCCGTTTCATCCAGGAGTTGCTGTATCTTGCCGGCGTATTGCTCATCCAGTTTCATATCCGCCAGCCGGAACAGGTAAGGAAGAGAGGCCTTTTGCCAGATCATCTTCTGTCTCATCCAGTAAGAAACCGGAATAAAGGCGATGAGTAAGCAGGCTATCAGCATGGACAGGCCATAGCCCGGGGCCAGCTGAAAGCTAAAACCGATCAGTCCGCCGAGCCACATATAGAGTGTAGCTGTCAGGGCGTTGTTGCGCAGGCCCTTTCTGTTTAGCTTGAAACTCCCTGTGTGGCGCTTGATGGCGCTACGGTAGGTGCTCCACTCCCAAAAGGCTACCGCGGATACGATGAGAGCAAGCCCGGAGAGATTAGCGAAATCAGGCGAGAAGTTCAGACGGGGCAGGAGGTAGTATGAAATGCAGTAGAACAGGAACTGCACCATAATGCCGACACCGATATGGCCTACCTGGGCTGCTATCCACAGGTAGGAGTAGGTGGCGGCGCTCTGTACCTCTTTACCATAGATATCCATCTTGAACTGACGGATGACCTGATCTGTAGTGATTACAGGTGGCGTTGGCATGGCAGGCTCCCTCCAGATATGAATTCCGATTGTCTGCTTTGTTTCCTGTCCTGTTGTTGAGGACAGTGTACCTACATTAGAATTTATATGGTGTGTGTAGTAAAGTCCCGGTATAAACAGGGCCGTTTATGGGTCAAGGCGGCACCTTGTGGCGACTGGATGTTGTCTGGCTGGATAGCCATGTTTTTGCACCTTTTCATAAATAGAGCAAAGACAAATTCTGTTGTTTGATAAATGTATCGATAACAGGGAAGAGGAGGTGCAATTGGATGCTGGAAACTATGAGGTTCGACTTGCCTGTTCTGCTTCTGAGGTCGAGGCGGCACAGCGACTGCGCTATCGTGTGTTCTATGAAGAGATGGGAGCACAACCATCCCCTTCAGTATACGCATTAAAACGAGATGTTGATGGTTACGATGCGTATTGTGATCATCTGCTGGTGATCGATAAAGGCAAGAGCAACGGTGAGCCTTGCGTGGTCGGTACCTATCGATTGTTACGCCGTAAGGTAGCTCAAGACTTCATTGGTTTTTATTCCGAGCAGGAGTTTGACTTGGGGCCTTTGCTCTCCTATCCGGGTGAGATTGTTGAAATGGGACGCTCCTGTGTTGCGTCAAATGTACGTACTGGTGCCGTTATGCAGTATCTCTGGCGTGGCATCGCTGAGTATATTGAGCAGCACGATGTCAGCTTACTGTTTGGTTGTGCCAGTTTTCATGGTACAGAGCCCCAAGTGATCACCCGGTCACTCTCCTATCTTTACCACAACTATCTCGCCCCTGAAGCACTGCGCCCGCGTGCACTCGATAAACACTATGTCGATATGAACCCGGATGTGGTTGATATTTCTACGGTGGGTTTGAAGGATGTCTCTCTGCCTCCGTTAATAAAGGGATATTTGCGGGTTGGCAGTTTTGTTGGGGATGGGGCTGTGATTGATCATCAGTTCAATACTACGGATATATGCGTGGTGCTAGATACGGACCTGATCAGCCGGAAATACCAGCGCCATTTTCAGTAGTAATAGCATTTGATATGAGCAGAGAATCAGCCACGGCAGAACATCAGCAGGCAGTGCTGGAGCGCCCCCCCAGCCGTGGCAGGTCGGCTGCCAATCTGTTTCTGCTTCTCTTTTCCTTGGGGGTGATGTTGCCACCCTATCTGCTGATCTACCCTTTGGGGCGTGGAATCAGGCGGCCATATGCGGCTGTCTGGTATAGAATCGCCTGCCGCCTGGCCGGCGTGCGTTACCGGGTAGAGGGAGAACCGACCCGGGACATGTCCGTGCTATTAGTCGCCAATCATGTCTCCTACCTGGATATCCCTCTATTGGGGGCACTGACGAATGCCAGTTTTATATCCAAGTCAGAAGTCTCTTCATGGCCCCTGTTTGGATTCTTGGCGAAGATTGCTGATACGCTCTTTATCGAACGAATCCCCACGCGTGCCAAGCTTCAGAGTCGCCGTATAGCTGAGCGCTTGGATGGGGGTGAATCGATGATCCTGTTTGCAGAGGGAACGAGTTCGCCGGGGGATACTGTGCTCCCCTTCAAATCCGCCCTGTTCGGGGTGGTGGATATATTGCCCGAGCAGCTGCCGCTGACTGTTCAGCCGGTGACCCTGGCCTATACTCGATTTTTCAACGGAGAGCCGTTACTGGAGAGTGATCGTGCCCTTTACGGTTGGTATGGCGATATGGAATTGCTACCACACTTACGTGCAGTGATGGGGCTACAGGGGGTGGAAGTGGTGGTCACTTTTCATTCCGCACTACCTGCACAGACGTTCGAAAACCGTAAATTGCTGGCTATGCACTGTCATCAGCAGGTGGCACGGGGGCTGGAGCATTCACTAGCGCTGGTGGCGAGTTGATGTAATTACCTGGTGGGCCATGCGGCAAGTTCTGTAAGTAACAGAACTTGCCGCATGGCCCACTAACCCCCTTTTCTGATATTCACCGCCACCACTTTGTATTCCGGCGTCATACTGTACTCGTCCATCACACCGCTGGTGATGTGATTGATTGCAATCTCCGGATAGTGAAATGTGGTGAAGAGAACGCCGGGTTTTACCTGCTCAGAGTGTCGCGCAGTTACCCGTGCGATCCCCTGACGGGAGCTTATTTCAACAGGGTCGTTATCCCGGATACCTTTGGTCTCGGCATCTTGTGGATTGATCAGAAGCCAGTCCTGTTCCACCAACTCCACGTTTGGTGTGCGTCGCGTCATACTGCCGCAGTTGTAGTGCTCCAGAATACGCCCGGTGGTAAGGATATAGGGATACTCTTCAGGCTCCGGGTCCAGTTCCGGGGTCTCTTCAAAGCCGAAGAATTGAAAATGACCCAGGCCCAGCTTGAAACTCTCCTGATGAAGAATCTGGGTATCACTGCCATTGGGCTCGACCGGCCACTGTTTACCGTTATCACCCAACCCGTCCCAGCTCACACCGGCAAAGAAAGGTACTACTTTAGCGATCTCCTGCAGATGCAGTCTTGGATCATAACCGGGTTGATCAAAGCCCATACGGTTCATGATATCCACAATGATCTGCCCATCGGGCCTTGTTCCCTCCAGTGGTTCAACCGCCCGGTTAACCCGTTGGATACGCCGTTCACCATTGGTAAAGGTGCCGCTCTTCTCAAAGTGCGATGAAGCGGGCAGTACCACATCAGCAATGGAAGCAGTCTCGGTCATAAACAGCTCCTGCACCACCAGGAAGTCGAGCTGTTTGAGGGAGAATTTCACCTCGCAGGAGTTGGGGTCAGTCTGCAACAGATCCTCTCCCATCACCCACAGCGCCTTGAGCTTTCCTTCGCGGGCGGCGGCGAACATCTCCGGAATCTTATACCCCTCATGGGTGGGGACCGCCTGACCGTATATCGCCTGGTAGTGGTCACGGACATCACTGCGGGTGAAATCAAGGTAGCCTGCTCCCAGGTTGGGCTGCACCCCCATGTCGGCGGCACCCTGTACATTATTCTGGCCGCGCAGGGGGTTGATACCTACACCGGGCCGACCAATGTTTCCGGTCATCATCGCCAGGGCGGCGATAAGCATCACCGCCTTACTTCCCTGAAAATGCTCGGTTACCCCCAGGCCGTGAAACGCCATCGCTTGCTCAGCCTCTCCGTAGAGGATTGCCGCCCGTCGTACCTGCTCACGTGCCACACCGGTAATCTGTTCCAGTCGATCCAGGTCGATCGCCATCAGTTGCTTGTGGAGTGGATCAAAGCCTTCGGTCCGTTCTGCAATAAATGCCTCATCCAACAGCCCTTCATCGCAGATGTAGTAGAGCAACATATTAAGTAGCGCTACATTGGAACCGGGGCGTAACTGTAGATGGATCGTCGCCAGGCGGGCCAGATCAGTAACCCGTGGATCGATAACGATCATAGGCACTCCCTTGAGCGCACGCTGGCGCAGTTTGGCGCCGGTTACCGGATGGGCATCACCAGGATTGGCGCCAATCAGCAGCAGGCAGTCGGCCAGTGCTATCTCATCAATGGAGTTGGTGGCGGCGCCGGTGCCGTAGGTCTGCTGCATACCGTAGGCGGTGGGTGCGTGACAGACTCTGGCACAGCCGTCGATATTATTGGTTCCCACTACCAGGCGCATGAACTTCTGCATCAGGTAGTTCTCTTCATTGGTACAGCGGGCGGAAGAGATTCCGGCAATCGCATCGGGGCCATGAGACTCGCTGATCGCCTTCAGTTTCTCGGCTATGGTATCCAGAGCCTCATCCCATGTGGCGGGTTGCAGCACGCCATCACGCCGGACAAGGGGGTGGCGCAGGCGTTCAGGGTGGTTGTAATACTCGAAGGCGTAACGTCCCTTCACACAGCTGTGTCCGGCATTAACTGCGGCATCTTCCGCTGCGCTGATGGCGCGCACCTCGCCTCCACTCACCAATACCTCCAGGTTGCAGCCAACACCGCAGTAAGTGCAGACGGTTCTCACCCGCTTCTCTGCTTCCAGCGTCTTTGCACGATGGCGATCGCTCAGGGAGTTTGTGGGGCAGGTCTGGACACATCGCCCACAGGAGACACAGTCAGACGCTTTAAAGCTCTGATCGAGTGAACGGATGATACGGTTTGCATAACCCCGACCCTGCATGGAGAGCACAAAAGCCCCCTGCACCTCGTCACAGGCACGAATACAGCGGTAGCAGTTAATGCACTCTGTCTGATCAAAATGGATATAGGGGTGACTCTCGTCCGGAGCTTCCCTGCTTACGCCGCGTGGGAAGCGCTCCTCAGGCAGCTGGTAACGCTTTACTATCTTCTGAAAAAGGGTAGGCCGTTCACCCGGGAGCGGCTCCAATCTACCCTCCGGGTAGTCACTCAACAGCAGCTCGATGATATTCCGGCGCAGCTGCTCAATAGATTGGCTATCGGGCCAGAGATATTGCCCCGGCAGAGCGGGAGTGTGACAGGCGGCCACTACACGACGTGCACCCTCAAGCGTAGAGGAGACCTCCACACTACAGAGACGACAGGAACCAAAGGGCTCAAGCACAGGGTCGTGACAGAGTACCGGGATGATCTCCCCTCCCAGTTGGCGGGAGACAAATTCATAGAGGGTTTCACCGGGTTCAAGGCGGTAGGTATCACCGTTGATAAAGGCGTGGGAGTCCGGCATTACTTCGTCCCCTTGGCAATAAACAGCTCCATCTCATCGGGGAAATACTCCAGGATATTTCGTACCGGTAGCGGCAATCCTCCTCCCAGTGCACAGAGCGAACCCAAAGCAAGGGTCTCAAGTAGATCTGAAAGGAGTCGGCCATCCAGTGGCTGCTTAGGGCTTGCCTGATTGAGCATATCCGAACCCTTGCGTGTACCTATCCGGCAGGGCACACACTTGCCGCAGGATTCGTCAGCCATATAGTCAAACAGATGTCGCAGAAACTCGATCATCGGGAAGCTCTTGGGGATGGCGATAATACCGGCGTGACCCAGTAGAAATCCCGCTTGATCGAAAGACTCGAAATCAATGGTCAGCTCGGCACTTTTATCGATAGGCAGCACCCCTCCCAGGGGGCCGCCGACCTGCAGTCCCTTAACGGGATAGCGAAAACCACCTGCCAGATCTGAGATGAGCCGGTCCAGAGGCAGACCCATATCCACCTCATAAACACCCGGATGGTTGAAGCTGTGATCAAGCGAGATCAGTTTGCTGCCGGTACTCACTCCATTACCGATTGCAGCAAAGGCCTCGCCCCCATTTTCAGCAATCCAGGGGAGGGCGGCAAAGGTCTCTACATTGCTCAGCAGGGTCGGCATGCCAAAGAGTCCCGCCTGTGCCGGGTAGGGTGGGCGTACCCGCACTTCGGGACGCAACCCCTCAATGGAGTTGAGCAGCGCAGTCTCCTCGCCGCAGACGTAAGCCCCCGCCCCCCTGATAACGTGGAACTCAACACCGGATTGTCGGTAGGCAAGCGTCGTTCGATACTGCGCTATGGCGGCAGTCATGAGCTCTATCGCCTCAGGATATTCGGCCCTGATATAGAGAAAGCCATGACGCGCACCACAGGCAAGGACGGCAAGCAGCATTCCACCCAGTACCCGATGTGGTTGATCCTCCAGCAGATAACGGTCACTGAATGCTCCGGGGTCGCCCTCGTCAGCATTGCAGACAATATATTTTTTCCCCTCCGGCATCTCAGCACAAGCTTTGAGCTTCGATGCAAACGGGAAACCGGCTCCTCCCCGACCCCTCAAGCCGGAACGCTCCAACTCTTGGACGATCACGCCTGCTTGCTGCGGCAACGATTGATAGAAGGCGTCGATATCACTAATGATCGAGCCAAAAACATTGATAGAGGCTGCCGCGAAAAAAGGCACATGCTCGCGGTTATGGGGTTTTGAGTGGGTCTTTTTCAGATCGGCCAGGGTTTCACAGTCAAAGGTCTTACCTTCGGTCACCATGCCCCCTCCCCGGTAGCAGCGACCGACACAGGCCATCTCACCCACCTCTGATGTTGAGTAGTGTGCAGCCAGATCTGCGTGAGCCGGTTGGGTTTTTTGCGAAAGCCGACAAGCCGTTCCCTTGCATCGATAAGCGCGCTTACCCCTGTTTGTCTCCCTGAGAAAGTCATAGAAAGAGTGACTGCCCTGAATTACCCCTGGTGCAATCAGGTGTTTTTCGGCAATCTTTCGAATCTCATCGCTGGAGAGGGTGCCGTGTTTATCAGCAATCAGGCCATATTCAGCAAAGAGGGTATTCCCTTCAGGAGAGCGGGCGCTTAGTGCGCGTATATTCTTAGACATTGGATCCAACCCTTATCCATCTCGACCATTCAACTCAGCTGAGTGTAACCCAGTAGAAGAGGTTTTCGCCCGCCTGTAGGTACTTTCTGGCGGAAAACGGCTTGTATTCACCACTGAGAAAAAGTTATATAGAGATCTGAATAAATGGATGTACACAATAATCCGGGAACCGAGTGTAGGAACGAACTTGTTTGCGAAGAAGATGCCCGGTCGCCTGATCGCGAATAAATTCGCTCCTACAGATGCACTTTTTTCTATGAAGGTGGTGCTTCAGGACTATTGTGCATAGCCGCTTTTGAATAAAAGAATCAGAGAATGACGCTGAGAAACGCCGTCAGCACTGTATCCACATAGCACACTGGGATTGATCATGATGAAAACAACCACAGTTATCCTTGCCTGTACTGTAACTTTGGCCCTAATGGGTTGTGAAGATAAATCAAAGGCGGTACAGCAGGTACAGCCAAAGCCGGAGATAAGCAAAACAGCTCCTGCCCCCGTTAGGGAGATAAGCACCGAGCCCAGCCTGACCGAACAAGCCAAGTCCTTGGGTAGCAATGTTTGGGACAAGACCAAGGACCTCTCCGGTGAGGCGGTGGAAAAGGGCAAAGAGCTTGGGGCACAAGCGACCGAGAAATCCAAAGAACTCTATGAAACCGCCAAGGAGAAGGGTGGTGAACTTGGTGAGGCAACTGCGGATAAATCGAAAGAGCTCTGGGAAGGTACCAAAGAGAAGTCCTCAGAGTACTACGATGCGGCTAAAGAGAAGGCCGATGAGCTTTACAAGAATTCGACACAGGATAAAAACCCAGCCCAGGTTCGCGAGATCTGAGTTTTCTACGATATGAAAGTCGCTCTCTTTTCAGATGTTCAGGGTAACCAGCCGGCAATGGAGGTGGTATTGGAGCATATCCATGCCTGGAACCCGGATTTGGTGGTGCTTAACGGCGACCTGATCAATCGCGGCCCGAACAATCCACAGTGTCTGGAGCTGTTCTTACAGTTTCAACAGCAGCACAGCTCTGTTCCGATCCGTGGCAATCATGAGGAGTTCGTACTCTATTGTGCGAAAAATCCACCTGCAAATGAAAATAAGGCGGCGCTACGCCAGTTTGCCGACTGGACAACAAGGCAGTTGGGGGATCAGGTTCAGCAGTTTGCCAAATGGGCGGATCATCTCAACTTTCACGGAGAAGAAGATGACCAGTGGGTGCATGTTACCCACGGCACTTTGAAGGGAAACAGGGATGGCATCTCCAGTAGCATCCCTGATGATAAGCTGGAGCACAAACTGCCCGAGCAGATCGCTCTTTTCGTCACAGCTCACACCCATAAGGTGCATGAGCGTCTATTCAAGGGTATTCAAATACTCAATATCGGCTCTGTTGGGTCCCCTTTTGATGGTGACCCGCGTGCCAGCTACGCCCAACTTGAGCTTCGTAACGGCTCGTGGCGCAGAAAAATCATACGCCTGGCCTATGACCGTGATCGCATGGCCCGAGACTGTGAGGAGTCGGGATTTCTCGATAAAGGTGGCCCTCTGACCCGAGTCATCTTTGAAGAGTGGCGGCGAGCCGATCTCCTGATGCCCTTCTGGAACAGACGTTACAGAGAGGCGGTTCTCGATGGCCGGATCAGCATGCAAAAAGCCGTGGATGAATTTTTGTCCGGGGTATAATTTGCACCGCTGCTTCGTCTGTACTGCACGTTGATCAAAACGGCGGTCCCACATATGAATAATCCTAGAATCCTCAGTTGACCTCCCCATTCTACGGGCAAGACATTGATTTTAATTACATTGACTACGATTGCTTCTTTCACTCCCCGGGTGAATAACACTACAGTGCGGATAGCACACTTGGGTTGGCGCATTACGGCGTTACAATTCCTTGGAATAGGCAGAAAATTGCTCCTGCATTTTCTGCATACCGTCCATCCATGGACATAAATGACTATTCCGCGTCGTTGTGCCTTGTACTGCACCAACCCAAGCGCACTCTCCACCCTGTTCAACTGAGGATTCTAGGATAATCGATACCAGAGACGATTCTATGAGCTTTGCCTCCCTGGGCCTATCCCTCCCTATCCTTGAAGCCGTTGCCGACCAGGGCTACGAAACACCTTCTGAAATACAGGCCCGGGTGATACCTGCAGTACTTGCAGGCAAAGACATTATGGCGGCGGCCCAGACCGGCACCGGCAAAACAGCGGGATTTATACTCCCTCTCTTGGAACGATTATCGAAGGGCCCGCGTCCTCAAGCCAATCAGGTACGAGCTCTGGTTTTGACGCCTACACGTGAACTGGCAGCCCAGGTCGAGAGCACTATTATCGCCTATGGTAAACATTTGCCTCTGCGTTCAGCCGTGGTATTTGGTGGGGTCAAGATCAATCCCCAGATGATGAAACTGCGCCGGGGCACCGATATTTTGGTGGCAACACCGGGGCGCTTGCTTGATCTGTACAATCAAAATGCCGTGAGGTTTAAACAGTTGGAAGTGCTGGTGTTGGATGAGGCCGACCGAATGTTGGATATGGGCTTTATCCACGACATCGGCAAAATTCTAGCGCTCTTGCCAAAGCAGCGCCAGACTCTGATGTTCTCTGCGACTTTTTCTGATGGGATTCGCAATCTGGCTAAGACCCTAGTTAACAGTCCAACTGAAATCTCGGTCAACCCGCAAAATACTACGGCAACTACAGTAGAACAGTGGATCTGTCCGGTGGATAAAAACAGGAAGTCGACACTGCTCAGGCAGTTGATTCAGGATAACCGATGGGATCAGGTCCTGGTATTTTGCAAAACCAAGCAGGGTGCAAGTCGCTTAACTCACCAGTTGGAGAGTAAAGGCATTAGCGCCGTGGCGATTCACGGCAATAAAAGTCAGGGGGCAAGGACCAGGGCGCTAGCTGACTTTAAAAATGGCTTGTATCGAGTGTTGGTTGCCACCGATTTGGCAGCCAGGGGCCTGGATATTGACCAACTGGCACAGGTGGTCAACTTTGATCTGCCCCATGTAGCCAATGATTATGTCCATAGAATCGGCCGTACCGGTCGGGCCGGGGAAAAAGGGCAGGCGGTATCATTAGTCTGTGCAGATGAGTTCAAAGAGCTCCTGAGTATCGAGCACCTGATTCAGAAGTCACTGACACGCAAGCCAATAGAAGGCTTTGAGCCGGTACACACCCTACCTCCATCGCGCTTGGTTCAGCGTTCCATTCGCCCTAAAAAACCGAAGAAGCCCAAAAAACCTAAAGTAGAGCATAAAGATGGACAGCGTTCTGGATAGAATGCCCTTGTCACTTCCCTGTTTCGTCTTATGCTTAGGATAATAGTAGAGAGGCCGGGAGGCTGGCGATGGGCAACTCAAATGGGCGGCGGATTGTCATCATGGGTGCGGCAGGTAGAGATTTTCACAATTTCAATCGCGTCTACCGGGACAACCCTGACTATCGTGTAGTGGCTTTTACCGCCACCCAAATCCCCGAAATTTCAGGTAGATGCTATCCGGCGGTGCTTGCAGGTGCGCTTTATCCTGAAGGTATACCGATACTGGAGCAGTCACAACTCGAACAGATTATTGCCGGTCAGGGGATTGATCAGGTGGTTTTCGCCTACAGTGATGTGAGTCAGGCGGAGGTGATGCATATCGCTTCCCAAGTGCTCGCGGCGGGGTGTGATTTTGTCATGCTTGGGCCGGAGCGCACCATGCTGCAGTCGAAGGTACCGGTGATTGCCGTCTCGGCGGTGCGTACCGGTTGTGGAAAATCGCCCACCAGCCGCTGGCTTTCACGCTATTTGAAGTCTCAGGGGGTGCGCGTCGGGGTGATGCGCCATCCTATGCCTTACGGTGATCTGGCAAGTCAGACGGCACAACGCTTTAGCCGTCATGAGGATCTGTTGGCGGCCGACTGCACTATCGAAGAGCGGGAGGAGTATGAACCCCATATTGATGCGGGTGGTTTGGTGTTTGCCGGTGTTGATTATGGTGAGGTGCTGGCCATGGCGGAGCAGGAAGTAGATCTGATTATCTGGGATGGTGGCAATAACGACTTTCCATTTATTCGTCCGGATCTGCATATTGTGCTGGTCGACCCCCTGCGACCGGGACATGAGACCAGCCACTACCCCGGCGAGGTGGTGTTGCGGATGGCCGATGTGGTGGTGATCAGCAAGGTGAATGCGGCGGCGGCAGCGGATGTGCAAGCGGTGGCCGAGCGGGTCAGGCAAGTGATTCCCGGTGTGCCGATTATACAGGCGGCATCGGAAGTGACGCTCGACAATGAGGCCGCCGTCAGAGGTAGACAGGTGCTGGTGGTGGAGGATGGTCCCTCCATAACCCATGGTGGTATGGCCTATGGTGCCGGCTATGTTGCTTCCTTGGCTGCAGGTGTGGCAGAGATTGTCGATCCGCGTACTGCAGCAGTGCCGTCAATACGGGCGGTGTTTGAAAAGTACCCCCATATTGGCCGGGTGTTGCCGGCATTGGGCTACAGTCTGGATCAGTTACAGGCGCTGCAGGCCTCTATCAATGCCATGGATGCAGATGTGGTGGTGGCGGCGACGCCCTGCGACCTGGGGGCGCTTATCGATATCGATAAGCCCCTGATCCGTGCCAGATACGAATACAAAGAGCTCGAGGTGCCCGGCCTGGAGGGTTTGGTGGCGGAATTTCTAAGCCAGGTTAAGCAGGTCGCCTAGATGAAAGTGGTAATAGGTCTTGGAGGCAACGCCCTGCTGCGCCGCGGGCAGCCGATGGAGGCTAATCTACAGCACAGGAATATTGAGGCTGCCGCCGAGGCGGTAGCCCGGGTGGCTCGTAAGCATACGGTGATATTGACTCACGGCAACGGACCTCAGGTGGGGCTGTTGGCATTGCAGTCCGCTGCCTACAAGGGGGTGCGGCCCTATCCTCTCGACCTGTTGAGCGCACAGACAGAAGGGATGCTAGGTTATCTGCTGGAGCAGGAGTTGGGCAATCGTCTGCCCGAGAAGGCACTGGCAACCCTGCTGACTCAGGTGGAGGTGGATCCCACAGACCCGGCGTTTGAGCGGCCTGAGAAATTTATCGGCCCCGTCTATGACCAGCGTGAGGCGGATGCCGTGAAGCAGAAGTACGGCTGGGCACTGGCGTGTGACGGCAAACGTTTTCGCCGTGTGGTTCCTTCTCCGCGACCGCAGCGGATTATCGAACTGTCGACCATCAGTATGCTGGCCGAAGCGGGTGCCTTGGTTATCTGTACCGGTGGGGGTGGTATCCCTGTGGTGGTTACGCCCGACGGCGGTTTGATGGGTGTGGAAGCGGTGATCGATAAGGACTACTCCACCGCCATGCTGGCGGTTGAGTTAAAGGCTGACAGGCTGCTGCTGTTGACCGATGTGGATGCCGTCTACGCGGAGTGGAAGAAAGAGACGGCACGACCCTTCAGGTCAACCAGTCCACGGGTGCTTGGCCGCTATCTTTTTGCCAAGGGGTCTATGGGGCCGAAGGTGGAAGCCGCCTGTGATTTTGTTCAGCGAACAGGTCATCCTGCCGCCATCGGCCGGCTGCAGGATGCCCTTGGGCTTGTTACAGGCGAGTTGGGAACGGTGATACTGCCGGATTGATTCACTGGTTGGCTGGAGGTGGTGTGTGTCGGATAGGGATCAGATGTTGCTGGAGATTGAGCGGGAGGCGATATACACCCGCCACCTGACCGGTCGCTCCTCTTTTGCTCCAGCGGTGATGGCGGCGATGAAGGCAGTGCAGAGGCACTGTTTTGTACCTTCCGCATCGCTGGATCAAGCCTACTACAACGGGCCGCTCTCTATCGGCTACTCCCAAACTATCTCACAACCCTATATTGTTGCCCTGATGACCGACCTGCTCGATACCGGACCAAATGACGTGATTCTCGAAGTCGGCACCGGCTCCGGCTATCAGGCGGCGGTTCTCTCACAGCTGGTTCGGTGGGTATACACACTGGAGATCATTGAGCCTCTCTCCAAGCAGGCATTACGGCTGCTGGATCAATTGGGTTATGACAATGTTACCTGTCGTGTCGGTGACGGGCATGACGGTTGGCCTGAAGAGGCACCGTTTGACGGTATTATTGTCACCGCAGCTGCAGCCGATATTCCTCCGGCGCTGGTGGAACAGTTAAAGGTCGGTGCGAAGCTGGTAATTCCAGTAGGAACTCCTTATGGATATCAGCAGCTGATGGTGGTTGAGAGAGGAGCAAGTGGTGTTGTTACTCAGCGCGATATTCTCGGTGTTGCCTTTGTTCCCCTTACCGGTGGCGGGGGAGTATAAGATATAGTGCAGATATTGATTACTAATACATTAGGGGAGGGCAGGGAAGATCTCCTATATCGCCCTCTCCAAGGAGACACACTCAGTCGGTCTTCAGCAAAAGATCGAGCAGGCTATGGACGCGATCAAGGAAGACGGCACATTTTTACGGATACTAAAGCGATACAGATAAGGTGCCTCAGGCAGCTCCAGGGTGTTTGGCATATTTCAAAAGGGAATCCGATTGAGAGAGAGTATTCCATTCTACCAACGAATTGCATACAAATTGGTGTTGTTGGCTCTTGTTACAACGCCTGATATTTTTTCACCTGGTGCCAAGATAAAGGCACCTTGATATTAGACATGGGGTAGGGGTATGAACACAGTATTGAGTGCACTGAAATTCAGGCATGCCTGTAAGAAATTTGATCCGGATCGAAAGATCAGTCAGGTTGATCTGGATGAGGTTCTTGAGTGTGGTCGTCTCTCTCCATCGTCCTTCGGTATGGAACCGTGGAAGTTTCTGGTGATTCAGGATGATGAGTTGCGCCAGAGGCTGCGGGTCGCCTGTTGGGATCAGGCACAGATTACCGATAGCAGTACCGTTGTAGTTATCTTGACCAAGCCGACAGTGTTGCGCCCTGGCAGCAGCTATGTGGAGGGGATGTTTGCCCGTCGTAACCTACCAGAAGAGGCGACACAAGCCTATCTACAGCGCTATAGGTCCCATATGGAGGCTGAGATTGAGCCACGGATGAGTTATTACGCCTGGGGATCGAAGCAGTGCTATATTGCGCTTGCCAACATGATGACGGCTGCGGCTGCTTCAGGTATCGACTCTTGCCCGATCGAGGGATTCGAAAAAGATGCGGTAGAGGCTGCGTTAGCGATCGATACCAGTCAATATGAAGTGGCGGTGATCTTAGCGCTGGGTTATCGAATGGGTGAGCAGACATCTTGCCTGCGCTCGTCGCTCAGCGAAATTGTTGAGTATCGATAGTCGTTTCCTGCACTAAGGAGACTCTGATCAAGTCATGATTGCTTTACGCTGACTAAAATTTTCCCAATTTTCTCCGAAGATCACAGCAATAGAATGGCTATTACCCCTCACTTCGAAACAAATTAGAACAATTTTACCTCAGCCTAAATCTAACCAGGCTTAATCAGAGGCTCCCAGAGTCGGTGGTGTGGTTATCGTGCGTTTCTTCAATTACCTCGACAATTTCACTGAGGTTGGCATGGAAACAATCCACCAGTTCCGGGGAGAAGTGGCTGCCCCGCTGTTGCTCTATAGTGACCACTGCATCGTTAATGCTCCAGGCCGGTTTGTAGGGTCGGGATGAGGTAAGGGCATCAAACACATCGGCCAAGGCGCAAATTTGCCCAGGCAGAGGGATCTCATCTCCTTTCAAGCCTTGGGGATAACCTGAGCCATTCCACTGCTCATGGTGGGTATAGGCAATTATCTTGGCGGATTCCATGATAGGAGATGTATGGCCATCGAGCATTTTGTATCCGATGGTGGCGTGGCTCTTCATAAGCTCCCACTCGGCATCGTCCAGGGGCCCCTGTTTTAGCAGTATGCTGTCGGGGATTCCGATTTTGCCGATGTCGTGCATTGGGCTGGCATGGAGCAGCAGTTCCGACTCGTCCCTGCTCATGCCGGTGGCGCGACCGAGCACCTGGCTGATCTTGCTCATTCTAATAATGTGGTCACCGGTCTCCTTGTCTTTGTACTCGGCGGCGCGGCCGAGCCGGCGGATAATCTCCAACTGGGTTTCTCGCAGCTCTCGGGTGCGTTCCCAGACCCGCTGCTCCAGTATCTTATTGGTATCCAGCGCACGTCGATGGAGCAAATTGACTTCGAGCATATTACTGATTCGTACCAGAGCTTCGGTTCGGTCCAACGGCTTGGCGATAAAATCTTTGGCACCGGCGGCGAGGGCGCGGAGGCGGGTCTTTTTATCCGCTTGAGCAGTCAATACCAGTACAGGTAGGTAGTCACCTTGGTGGGACTCTTTTAAACGCTCCATTACCTCAAAACCATCGAGGTGGGGCATGCGCAGGTCAAGAATCATCAGGTCGGGTTCAAAGCCGAGGAACAGATCACAGGCATCGCGGGAGTCGGTGGTGCTGATTACCGAGTGGTAGCCATCTGCAGCAAGCATGCGCTCCAGCAGTGTCACATTCGCCTGCTTGTCATCAACTATCAGGAGCCTGCCACTCTTGATATCCAGATCCGGGGTCACGGGGCAACCTCCTTGGTTCCCTTCGATTATTCTACCTTTAAGTGTCTACTCACGGATTAGGTTTGGTTATTAGCCGTTAGCGCTGTAACCAGTGGGCGACGGCGCTCATCAACTTCGGGATATCGACCGGTTTTTCAATGTAGTCGATAAACCCCGCATTTAGACCTTTCTCCAAGTCTTCAGCGGTTGCGTTGGCACTGACGGCAATGACCGGTATGGACCCTGTTTCCTTCATCGATCTGAGCAGTTTCAGCGCCTGAAAACCATTGATGTCAGGTAACCTGATATCCATAATAATCATAGAAGGTTTCGATTTTTTTGCAATCTCAACCCCCTCAAGGCCGCAGTCAGCAATAATCAGATTGATGTTCTCGTGGCGCGAGAAGATGTGGCGCATCAGCTTCTGGTTCAAGGTGTTATCCTCTACGTAGAGGATACTATGCTGTTCCGTGGGAAAGACGGGCTCTTCGCTTGCTTCTGAAAACGGGCTTTTATCTGTGTATGCGGGTAGGGTGTCACACAGGGCCAGTTTTAAAGTAAAGGTAGAGCCTTTACCCAAGCTGCTGCTGACACCGATACTGCCGTTCATCAGCGTTATCAGGTGCTTGGTGATTGCCAGCCCAATGCCGGTACCTTCGATTCCCTTTTTATCGGAATCTATGCGCTCAAATGGTTGAAAGACTTTGTTGATCTTATCGCCGCTGATGCCTTGGCCGGTATCCCTTATGTTGATTTCAACTTCCCCGTTGCTTATCACAGCATCGAGAAAGATCTCCCCCCCACTCTTGTTGTACTTGATGGCGTTGGTCAGGATATTAAGGATTACCTGGGTGAGGCGTGTTGCGTCGGCATTAACAAAGCAGAAGTCATTGGCAGGTGTTTTATCACGTAAGGTAACGTCGTGTTCATCGGCCAGACTAGCTGTCAATTGCAGGGTGTTATCGAGGATATCGCGCAGCGAAATACTCTCCATGGAAACCGTGAGTCTACCTGCCTCTATACGGGAGAAATCGAGAATATCGGTGATCAGGCAGAGCAGGTGGCTACCTGACGAGATGATATGCTCCACGTTCTCCTGTTGCGTCTGAGAGAGACTTGGTGCGCGATCACTCTCAAGAAGCTGGGCAAAACCGAGAATACTATTGAGCGGTGTGCGCAGTTCATGACTCATGTTGGAGAGAAACTCCGACTTCACCAAACTGGCGTGATCTGCGGTCTCCTTGGCGGCTTTGAGGTCGGATGTTCTTGCAGCCACTTTGGATTCCAACTCATTTTTTGTTTTACGCAGGGTCTCGTGAACCAACTGCCTGGCATGGTCCTTCTCGCTGCGCAGCAGATTGATGCGATCGGCAAGCGCAAAGGAGAGGAAGGCTACATCCAACAGGGCGCCGATAAATGTCGCGTTGTAGAGGAAAAAGTTGTAGTTCAAAACACCTAGTAGAGTAAGTGCAGTGATGACGACGCCGATAACCGAGAGACTCCAGGCGGCTAGATAATATCTAGCGGTGCGATTACCCTTTCGCCACGCCTGCAGGCCGGTGGCAAGGAGAATAACGGCATTTAACTGGACCATTCCGAGTGAAATATTGGCTAGAGGAATTACATCATCAACGACGGAAGTCAGGAGTATAATCAGGCTGTGTACAGCGATGAGAAAAAGAAACAGCACATTAAAGCGGGGAAGTTTGCTACTGGTGTCAAAAAAGTTTTTGGCGAAAAGAATGCCGCCGAGCTGAAAAAAGCTGAGTCCCGCCGTCTGTACTCTTTCGATAAAGCCCGGATCATCAGGCCATAGGTACATAAAGGTCAGCCCTTTGGAGGTGGCGAAGACCATTGTTACAGAGAGTATGAAGATAATGTAGTAGAAGTAGTTGCTGTCCTTCAGAGTGAGAAACAGAAACAGATTGTAGACGAACATAATTGCCAGAATGCCGAAGAAGGCGCCAAAGTAGTAGGCGATCGAGCGGTCATGATGGCCGTAAGCCTCACGCTCCCATAGAACCAATGGCGTGACGACAGCGGCCCTGCTCTCAATGCGCAGATAGATCGAGAGACTCTGGCCCGCTTCTACGGTAATGGGAAAGAGGAAGTCATGGTGTTTTATCGGGCGCTGATTGAAAGGCAAGCGGTCACCGACATGGACCACCGAAAACTCCTGACCCGATTCGCTGCTGGAGGTGTAGAGTTTTATGGAGTCGATCCATGAGGTGGTCTGTTCAAGGATCAGCTCTTGTGGCTCATTACTCGGATTGACGATAACCGTGCGATACCAGTAGGCGGAGGTGGTAAAGCCCCAGTTGGCAAACTGTTTGCGAAATGGGTGGAAGTTGCCAGAATGTTCAGCCGAGATGACGGCGTTGATGCTGAGTGTGGTGTTTTTATCCTCCAGTACATCCATATGCATGCCGACGATATGGTCGGTGCGGCCATCAAGTATTATCTGAGAGATCCCGTCATCATTGAATTCAGCAGTATGACCTGCCCTGGCGGCGCTATGAGCGAACAACACAAGGGCGAGGGCGGCAAAGAGTAAGAGGTGCTCTATTATATTTTTCTGTTTCATATCTGCTGATAGCCGGATACTTTGTCACATCTTTGTAAGAGAGTATTTTCTAATCAGATTGGGAGCAAGGAACATTTTAACTGGACTGTAGTTCATGCCGAATTTCATCCGCTTGAGTATCGATGGCACGGAGTAGAAAGCTTTAGCCGCCTCCAGTACCTTCTCTTCCAGTTGCCGGGGTGTGAAATATTTTGGCTGGTATACCGCATTATCTGAATCATAGAGGCGCCAATCTTCCGATAATAGCCGCTGCTGTGCTTTCATCTGACGGTAGATTTCCGTTCCGGGGTAAGGTGTCAGGATAGAAAAGGCGGTCATCTCCATTCGTGTATCGATGCAGAAATCGAGAGTTTCATCGATAGTCTCGGGGGTATCTTCGTCAAATCCGAAGATAAAGGAGCCTATAACACCGATACCATGGGCGTGGACTCTTTCGATTACATCCTGGTAGAAAACCTTATCGACCTTCTGCTTTCCCATAGTGGCACGGTTTTCCGGGTTGATGCTCTCGAAGCCTACAAACAGACCGATACAGTTACTGTCACGAAACTTTTTAAGAATCTTCTCATTTCTCAATATCGGTAGTCGCACCTGGGCCATCCACTGTTTACCTGTTTCGGCAATGGTTTCAAGTACTTCGTCATAGAATGATTGACTGCTGCTGGTGGCGCCGTAAAAGTTGTCATCTACAAAAGAGATGATCGGAGTTTTTACCTTACGGATATCTTCCACGGTGGGTGCGGCATCCCGCTGGAGATAAAAGCTGCCGAATATATGTTGCATTGAGCAGAAGTCACAGCTCAGTTCACACCCTCGGGAGGCGAGAATTGATGTTTGCCATGAACTGCTGGCGGTGGCGTTGACACTGTCCGGTATCACGCTGGGTTGTGTGTTGTGGTAGAAATCCTTTAGGTTTCCCTGTTCCATATCAGCGATGATGGTTGGGAAGGTCGATTCAGCATTGCCGATAGCAACAGTGTCGCAGTGTGCTTTTGCCTCATCGGGAACTGCGCTGACATGAGGGCCGCCCATTACCACTTTACAACCACGTTTACGGAACTCTGCGGCAATTTCATAGGCACGGTGAGCGTTGACCGAGAGGGTAGTGATACCCACCAGGTCGGCTGGTGTGTCGAAGTCGATGGCGCCGAAGGCTTCATCGATAATTTCCACCTGATGCCTATCGGGAATAAATGAAGCGAGGTAGGGGAGGGTGACGGCCGGGAGCGGGTAGCTGCGATGAAGATGGCGATTGATGCTGAAGTAACGAAACGGATTTATCAGTAGAATTTTCACGGGTCATTCCTTTGTATTGCTATTTCCCTATTTCCCGGTCGAGTTACACTTTTCCCGGTACTGTTTGTTGTCGTGCAAAAGCAGATCCAATCCTCTCCTGTACCATCACGATAGGGAGCGCCACCAAGCCTGGATATGGTAAAGTATTTAACATCCAATCTGGAAAAGCCATCTTTAAATCCCAGTCATGGCACTTTTGGCCTACTTGCTTGTTACCCGCGGTAGTTTACTCTCATGCTGTCCATCCTAAATGCGCTGATTCCGGTTATCCTGATTATTCTACTGGGTATACTGCTTAAGCGCGGCTCACTCTTCAGTGAAGCTCAGTGGCAAGGGGTGGAGAATCTCTGCTACTTCGTCCTCTTTCCCTCACTGCTGGTAAAGACACTGGCCACCGCCGAAGTGGGCGGGGCCGATATTCTGCTCTTTTCCGGTATGATCCTGTTCGCCATCTTTGCCATGTCGGGGCTGCTGATCATTGCTTTTCCCCTGCTTAACCGGCGCTTTGGGGTAGATGCGGGAGCCTTTACCAGTCTATTTCAGGGTGCAACCCGCTGGCACGGTTTTATCGCTCTCTCTATTGCCGGTTTTCTTCTGGGGGATGAGGCTATCGCCTATATGGCGATAACCATGGCGGTGATCATTCCACCGCTTAACGTGATAAATATCACTGTGCTGGCGCTGTATTGCGGGAAAAGCGCCAATTTTGGCGACGTCGGGCGGAAAATCATTACCAATCCTTTTATTATCGCATGCCTGATCGGCGCTTTTCTCAACCTGACCGGTATTGGCCTTTCGTCTACGCTTTATGCCACTCTGGATCTACTTGGAGGCGGCGCGCTGGGTTTGGGATTACTGGCGGTGGGCGCCGGGCTGCAGTTCAGGAAGGTGCTGGATCACCGCTTTCTCGTCATCTTTGGCACACTTATTCGGCTGCTGGGTATGCCGTTACTTATGTTTGCCGGTGCCTGGATCTTTGGTGTTGACGGTATGCCGCGAACGGTGGCGGTGCTGGCCGGTGCTGTACCGACGGCCGGCTCATCCTATGTTCTCGCCAGGCAAATGGGAGGGGATGCATCCCTGATGGCCAATTTGATCACCGTTCAGGTAGTGGTGTCGGTCATCACCTTACCCATTATGATCTGGTGGGCCGGAGGATGATTTAGGGGAGCGTGATGTCCAACAGAGCATATAGCCTGATGGTTTTGTACCGGGTGGCTTTAAGAAGCCCCAGTCAGCTTGGGTATTGTTGGATCAGTTATTGACTTCGTCACTCTCTGCTTTGCAATCTTCGCAACGTGGGTGGTTACGATTGCTTAGCAAAAATGCGGAGACGACAACGGTTAAGATGATGGCTGAAATGGTAAGTGTGTCAAAGATCATGACAGTACCTCGCTTTTACTACATTAGTGAATGATTAAATTCTAATATATATGTCGGTCGAATAGCTAAATATTTGAGAAGAATGTTTCTATGTCGCATAAATATAATTTATAACCGTGCTGATATTTCGAGGGATAGATAGATGAAACTGAATTTTGTTATCACTCTTTTGCTTCTTTTCCCGCCTCTGATCGCCTTCGGAGACGAGCCGCCCCATGTCTCCGGCTACGGTGTGAAATCCTGTCTCGCTTTTTCGCAGACAGCGGATGGAATGGAGCAAGGGGATGGAAGTGCCATGACTCCGTACCTCCGCTATCGGGAGTGGCTGGCAGGGCTTGCCACCGGGCTTACCCTCGCCACCGGGGAGGATGTACTGCATGGGCTGGAGTTTGATCAGGCGATGGAGCGTATTGCCCTGTTTTGTGAAGGGCATCCGTCAGATGACTTTTTTACCGGCGCTATGGATCTACTTAAGGGTCTTAGTGGGCCGAAATAGTTGTGCCTGTAGAAGCGAACTTGTTGGCGACGGACTCTGAGGTCTGTGCTTCTCGAATAAGTTCGCTCTTAACCCCAGCATCTGGATTACTCTAGGGAGCCTCTGATTAAGTCTGGTTAGATTTAGGCTGAGATAAAATTGTTCTAATTTGTTTCGAAGTGAGCGGTAATAGCCATTCTATTGCTGCGATCTTCGGAGCAAATTGGGGCGATTTTAGCCAGCGTAAAGCAATCATGACTTGATCAGAGTCTCCCTAGTGGTTCCCCCGGTTCCCCGTGGAAACCGATACCAAACAGTCGTCGTGCATTGTCGCTGGTCGCTGTCGCCAGTTGGTCACAGCTGATACTGCGCCGTTGGGCAATGTGTTGCAGTATCTTCCTGAGAAAAGCAGGTTCATTGCGGCCACCCTGGTGGTCGGCATCCGGCTGGTCAGGTGCATCACTCTCCAGTAGCAGCGACTCCAGCGGCAGTCCACTGACCAGCTTATGTAAGCGATTTGCCCGTGGGTAGGTGACCGGTCCACCGAAGCCGAGCATGAAGCCCATATCGATCAGACACCTGGCCTGTTGCTCACTGCCGGAGTAGCTGTGCAGCACACCGCGAACTTTTGGATGGTTCCGCAGTGTGCCGATCACCTCTTCAACCGATTTCCGCGCATGGATGATAACGGGTAGCTGGAAGCTTGCCGCCAGTTCCAACTGCGCTTCGAAGAGTTGTCGCTGTCGTTCCCGGTCGGGATTGTCGATATAGAAATCGAGTCCACACTCACCTACCGCTACGGCTTGCTCATTCTTTAGCCACTGTTCCAACTGCTGGATGTCACTCTCCTGGTGGTCGGAGAGAAACATAGGATGAAGGCCGTAGGCTGGATAGAGGCAAGGGTGGCTAAGGCACAGTGAGCGGATTGCCGGCCACCACGCCCGCTTGATGGCCGGGACCACCTGAGCTTTCACCCCGGCCACTATTGCTCGTGATAGCACCTGCTCCCGGTCTTGTTCAAACCGTGGGTGGTCGAGGTGGCAGTGGCTGTCTATCAATTGCATATAGAGGGAATGTAGCAGGCAGTGTGTGAGATGGGTATGCTTTACGTAACTCTTACATGTACAGGCAGCGTCTCTTTATGAAAATCGTCTCATTCAATACCAATGGCATTCGTACCCGTCAACATCAGTTGGAGGCGCTGAAAGAGAAGTATCATCCAGACATTATCGGCATTCAGGAGAGCAAGGTTCAGGACCACGAGTTCCCGATGGAGATGATGGAGACACTGGGATACAAAGCCCACTACCATGGGCAGAAGACGCACTACGGTGTCGCTCTACTTTCTAAACAGGAGCCGCTATCCGTACAGAAGGGCTATCCAGCAGATGAGGAGGATGCCCAACGGCGGCTGATTGCAGGGGTCTTTGAGCTTGCTGATGGAGATCGTCTGACGGTAATCAACGGCTATTTTCCTCAAGGGGAGAGTCGTGATCATGAAACCAAATTTCCTGCTAAACGTAAATTTTATGCTGATCTGATCAACTATCTAGAGGAGAACTTTACCCCGGATGACAAACTGCTTGTGATCGGCGATGTCAATATCGCACGGGTGGACCGGGATATCGGTATCGGCGCCGATAATGCCAAGCGCTGGTTACGTACCGGTAAATGCAGTTTCCTGCCGGAAGAGCGGGAGTGGATGGAGACCCTGATCTCATGGGGGCTGGCCGATACCTATCGGGCACTTCATCCTGAGGTGGATGACCGCTTTAGCTGGTTTGATTACCGCAGCCGTGGATTTGATCGTGAGCCGAAACGGGGGCTGCGTATCGATCTGATACTCGCCACCCAATGCCTCATTGAAAAATGCACCGGTGCGGGTATCGCCTACGATATCAGAGGCATGGAGCGGCCGTCGGATCACTGCCCCATCTGGGCTGAGTTTGATCTTTGAGGAAGTTGGCAGTGGTGGGTGTAGGTAGTGGATAGCGACTGATTGAATCTGTGCTATTAGTTACTATAATGACTATGCACAATAATCCGGGAGCCGGGTGTAGGAGCGAACTTGTTCGCGAAGAACATGCCCAGGAGCCTGATCGCGAACAAGTTCGCTCCTACAGGCGCACTTTTTTCTGAGGGAGAAGGGACGGTGCTATCCAAGCCTTATTACGTGCATTTGAACTCCGAAACTTTAATTGTTATCTAAAGGCAAGATTTTTCGTTTGACAGTGTCAGTGGGAACACTAAATATCACTGACAACTGACAACTGACAACTGACAACTGACAACTGACAACTGACAACTGACAACTTCCAAATATGCATGAGAAAGAGCAATTCCTCAACGACTGGCAGGGGGGCGACTGCAAAACCCTGGTAGACCGTTTTGGGCTTAAGAAAGGGGCGCTCGATGATATTGAGATCCTGCTCGCTTCCTACAACCGGGATGCCTTCTGTGGTGAAGCGTTTGTACTGTTCCGGCAGGGTGACATGCTCTACGAGGTCAACGCGAGTCACAACTCATCCGACGGTATAGAGGGGCAATGGGATCCGGAGGAGACGTTGATTATTGCACTGCGTTACCGCATGGAGAGGGGGCGGCTCGGTCATCACCAGGATGAGGGTGGCCTGTTTGCCGATGAGCTTGCTTTCCTGCTGGCGGAGTTGGAGGCGGAGGGTTATCGTTGATTGGGTAGCAACCTGCCAATCAGCTCATCGCCCCCTTCACTGATACCTTCCAGGCGAACCTGTCGGATGCTGTTGCTGAGCCCCGATTTTGCTGCCGCCTTGATCCTCACACGGAGAAAGTTGGGCGTGTAGCCTCGCCACTCACCATTGCCGTTCTCTTCTGACCCCTCTATTAGTATCGAGAACTCCCGGCTGATGTGGTGCTCAAGTGTTCGGCGTTTCATGCGCTCACCCAACTGATGCATCTCCTCGCTACGCTGACGAATAACCTCTCGTGGTATTTCGTTGGGCATAGCGGCTGCCAGGGTGCCGGGGCGTGGTGAGTAGGCGAAAATGTGCAGGTGGCCAAAGCCTATTTTCTCGACAAATGCCATGGTCTGCTGCCACTCCTCATCCGTCTCACCAGGAAACCCGACGATGATGTCGGTGGTGACGTTAAAGTCGGGAACCTGGCGGCGTGCCTGCATCACCAGTGACTCAAACTCATCGCTCTTGCAGCGGCGAGCCATACGCCGCAGTACCGTATCGGCACCACTCTGCAGCGGCAGGTGAAGGTGGGGCATAAAACGGGGGTTGTCGAACAGTGCCCAGAACCCATCAGGCAGATCCCAGGGCTCTACCGCCCCCAGACGCAGGCGAGGAATCGAGGTGTGGTCGAGCACCGCTCTGATCAGCTCATAGAGGCTGCTAGCGCAGTCGTTACCGTAGCCCCCGATATGTACACCGGTAAGCACCACCTCCTGAATACCCTCGTCGTGGAGCTGATTGATCTCCGTTACCACCTCCTTGATGGGGCGAGAGCGCTCCTCCCCACGGGCGACGGTAACGATACAGAAGGTGCACTGGTAGCGGCAACCGTCCTGAACTTTGATAAAGGCGCGCTGACGACCACGGGAGAGCAGACTGTTCTCCCCCGGCACCGTGGCGAGGGCGGGCATGGCGTGGAGGTTGAGTTCATGCTCGGCAATCTCCACCAGACGATCCTTATCACGATTGTCGACAATCAGATCGACTCCCTGGGCGCGGGCATCACCGGCGGTCTCCAGGGAAGTGTAGCAACCACTTACGACCAGTTTGGCATGAGGATTGTCACGGTGCGCCTTATGCATCAGTTTGCGCGACTTGCGCACTGCCTCACCGGTGACTGCGCAGGTGTTGACCACCACCAGATCAGCATCTTCCAGGTGGGGGGTGATTTGGTGTCCCCGGGACTGGAAATCCCGTGACCAGGTTTCAATCTCGGCCTCGTTGAGGCGGCAGCCGAGGGTTTTTAGATAGATGTGCATGGTAACTGTTGTGGGGGATGAGGCTTGCAGGGGGCAAGTTTACAGGGGATGGGTCCGGTTGCAAGCCGGCGGACTCATCTTTTGAGCCCGCCTGAGTGTATGGTAAAGATAACAAAATCTCTGTTCGGTGGGGTGAGCCATGATGGTTACCTGTGGATAGAGGCGTTTTAACACCGCACAGGGGTGCACCGATGCAACTGCTCAACCAATATATCGATCTTATTTTGCTCTCCGGGGTAATAGTTACTCTACTGCTAATTTTTGCACTGTGGGCAAGGCAGAATACCCTGGTTCGCAATCTCAAACTCTCAACAGAGAGACAGGGGGAAGGCGTGCGGCGGCTGGAGGAGCTGCTCCGAAATCAGGAGCGGCAACTGTTGGATGCAATAAGCCGAGAGGGCGAGAAACGTAAGGAAGAGGGGCATAGCTTTCAGCAGCGGCAGCTGTTGCAGATCTCAAAACTCTACCAGGCGCTGGAACGCCGCTTTGGTGAGATGCAGAAAGGAACGGCAGACGAGATCGGGGCGCTCAAGCTATCACTCTCAGAACGACTTGACGGTTTCCAGCAGGGACTGGATAAAGCAATCACAGAAAATCGTCTGGCTCAACAGCAGGAGCTCTCCCAAGGAATAGACGGTGTTGCCCGGCAACTGGCAGAGGGGCTGTTACGCAATACTGAAACACTGGGCAAGAGGGTGGATGTACTTACCGCCTCTACCGACCAGCGCCTGCAGGAGATCAGCGGTCAGGTGGAGAAACGGCTGAGTGAGGGTTTTGAGAAGACCACCGAGACCTTTACCCGGGTGCTGGAGCATCTGAGCCGTATCGATGAGGCGCAGAAGCGAATCACCGAGCTCTCATCCAACGTCGTCAGCCTCCAGGAAGTGCTGGCGGATAAACGCTCCAGGGGGGCATTTGGTGAGGTGCAGCTCAACGGCCTGGTGAGCAATCTTCTGCCGGAGCGTAGTTTTGCCCTGCAGCACACCCTGAGCAGCGGTGCCCGGGCAGACTGCATCCTGTTCCTTCCAGAACCTACCGGTAATATCTGTATTGATGCCAAGTTTCCCCTTGAGAGCTTTCGGCGTCTGAGTAACAACGACCTTAATGAAGGGGAACGTAACCGTGCCGCTAGTCAATTTCGTGTCGATATACGTAAACATATCGATGATATTGCGAATAAATATATCCTCCCGGGCGAGACTGCAGACGGTGCAGTGATGTTTATTCCGGCAGAGGCGGTCTTTGCCGAAATCCATGCGACCTTCCCCGAGCTGGTGGATGAGGCCCACCGCCGCCGAGTCTGGCTGGTCTCACCCACCACCATGATGGCAATACTCACCACCGCCCGAGCGGTACTGAAAGACGCGGCCACCCGTGAGCAGGTTCATATCATCCAGCAGCACCTGCACAGCCTGTCAAAAGATTTCGGCCGTTTTCAGAGTCGAATGGACAAACTGGCGGGACATATCCGTCTGGCCCACCAGGATGTGGATGAGGTGAATATATCCGCCCGTAAAATCAGTCACCGTTTTGGGCAGATAGAGCAGGTTGAGTTGGATGAGCCGGTCGAGTCGTTACCATCTGTGTGAGGTGTACTGCAAAGTAGCAATTCAACCTCCACTGGGATGAAGAGTGGGCATATCCCAGCCAGCCATATAAAAATTGGGATCAGAGTAAAATTTAACTTGCAGGGAGTAAGATTGACTATTAATTCATCAATATTTTACTCTGACTCCGATTTCCATAAATAATCTGAAAGGGTATCAATCCTACATAATATAAGCAGATTGGCGGTGAATTATTATAGAATTGATCCTTATCGTTGCTGTTTCTGGATTTAGGCGTCTAAATAAGAAACTATACCCTTGATAAGGGGAATTAAGGCCCTAGTGGGCCATGCGGAAGGTTCGGTAACCCACAGCCAACGCGGCTTATGGGCTGGCCCGAAGGGAGCCCCACTAATGGGTCAATACTGCGTTGCACTGCTTGGAAAGGGCCTGCCATTCCCTGCACAGTGCACCTTGTCTTGACCCATTAGTGGGGCTCTGTGAGTGACCGAACTTCCCGCATGGCCCACTAGCCTTCGCCTTACTGATTGTTAACTACGGAGTAAAATATGAAGCATCACGCCTTTGCCTTGATGATTAGCGCCACCACACTTGCTATGTCCATTCCAGCTTGGGCCGGTAATACGATTACATGCCCAGATATCTCCAAAGCCAGGCAGGTTGCAGAGTGTCCTGCAGAGGAAGATGTAGATCGTATGTTTAAGATTAGCTGCGGATTCGAACGGGATACAGAGACAAAGAAACCGGAGTTGTGTGATTCATACGCGGAGTTCAAGCGTCGTAAGCATACAGCACTATGGGAGTCCTCCGACGGTGAATTCATGGGTTACGTAACATGTGCTGTCCCTTCTGCGGAGATAAAGAAGGCCAAGCCGGCTAGTGTGGCCGTGTCGCAAAAAAATGGTCTCTATAAGATCTCCTGCAACTACCAGGAAGCTGTTAAATTTACTATGCGCACCCGTAGCGTGTGCAGAGTAGCCGGTGTTAAGAATTCAAGTATCGTTATGCGGGGAGATTGCAGCTCTGATGCATCAGCCTGTAAGGTGGAGTGTGACTGATTAGTCATGCTAGGGCAGGCGTTAACAATTGGGCTGAAAAAACCAGTAAAGAAGAAGTAAAGGGGCCCATAAATACTTAAAGTAAGTCCAGTACAGCTAAAGGGATAGGAGTAATTTAATCTTATACAGCTGTACTGCGACAGGTATAATGACGAAACTTACTTCCCTTTGCTGGACACTCCCATGAATGATGAGATCGGTTACACGAATAACCCTCTTCACGGTATTGGTTTGAAAAAGATGTTGACCGAAATAGTCGATTACTACGGCTTCGATATGCTCTTTGCCTATCTAAATATCAATTGTTTTAAGAACAACCCAAGTATAGCTTCCAGCGTGAAGTTTCTTAAAAAAACCGATTGGGCGCGTGAAAAAGTTGAAGCCTTCTACCTGTATCAATTTAAAAGCTTACCTAGAGCATCTTCCGAACAGTTTGCATTGTCACCCAGGGATCGCATTATTCCAGAAGATCAAACGCCAGGTGAGCCTGCTGAGCTGAGCTTGGAGGATGCTGAGCGGGTGCGTGAAAAAAGCGCCAAGAAATCGGCTGCATATGACCAGAGTGCTAAATATCGCTCGGGTAAGAGTGTTGATACTCAAAGAGGTGGGCAGTCTAAAAAACGAGAGAGTAATAACCCGTGGAAGAGCGGCGGTGAATCGTCAAGTTCTCCAAGTGCCGCTGTTGAGAGTGATAACGATCCATGGGCAAAACGGAGAAAGTAAATCTGGGTTCAAAGTTTGTGCGCTAAAAACCAGGCCAGAGAGCAATTGTTTCAATATCAGTTAATAATAATCTATGTCTTAATTTTTGCTGGAAAATATGTAACATATTCCAGGTTAAGAGGGTAAGTTAGCATACCGACTAGCCTATGCTACAGCTTATCAAAATTAATGCTATGTAAACCAATTCTAACTAGGAGTAAACCAATGGATAATAAATTATTGCTGATAATACTCTCAATCTTTCTTGCTCCTGTAGCCGTTTTTTTAAAGAAAGGCTTGGGTAAGGATCTGCTGATCAATGTGATCTTGTGTTTTTTCTTTTACCTGCCTGCAGTGATACATGCACTTTGGATTGTTACTAAGTGATGTGATAACGGTGCCACAGTTGTTATTCCAAAATTGTTGG
This sequence comes from Candidatus Sedimenticola sp. (ex Thyasira tokunagai), assembly GCA_037318855.1. Taxonomy (GTDB): domain Bacteria; phylum Pseudomonadota; class Gammaproteobacteria; order Chromatiales; family Chromatiaceae; genus Vondammii. The sequence goes on from CP134874.1 coordinate 939,089, forward strand.
GCTGTTTTGATGGGCGCCAGTATCTACAAAACTAGAGGTTAGTGGTTTTGAGTGAATTGATATACGAGTACTTTACGCTTCTTGAACTGCTACTGTTATCGGCTAACCTGATACTTTTAGCTTTCTCCCGTCCACTCTTGCAGCTACTCAATAGTCATCAAAATGAGAACGGACAGTTTAAAGACCGCCTGCATATTTTTCGGCTCTTTAATGTGCTGGTATTACTGTTTGTTGTTATCAATGCACTGGTATTGCCAGTAGCTGAACACTCCAGGGTTGTACGTATACTCACCTCAATTCTGATTGTTTACCTCGCCTATTTGACCAGTCACCTGCTGAACTATTTCATTAAGAAACGTTTTGGTAAGAAGCGTGAGGTAAATGAAAAGGAGGTTCTGTCAGAGACCTACAACTCAAGAGTGTTGAGCTTGCTTAGTTCATTACTACTCTTTGTGATGGCACTGATTGCCATTGTCCAGATATTAGGGTTTGACAGCCTGCTTGAGGCCGGAGGCGTGATCGGTTTTGTTGGAGTGTTGTTGGCATTAACTCAGGGTGCGTGGGCGCCGGATATTATCAGTGGTCTTGTGATACTCAATAGCAAGTTATTCAATGAGGGCGATGTGATTGAGTTAAATGAGGGTTCGGTACCTATCATCTGTGTCGTCCATAAAACAAAAGTGTTTCATACAGAGCTTCTCAATCTGGTCAACAATCACCGTATCATGCTGCAAAATTCTAATATCCGCAGCCATATTATTCAGAATCTTTCCCGCTTTGCCTCAGCGAAAGGATTACGCGAGTCGATGGAGTTTAATATCGGCTATGAGGTTGATGAGGAGCGTGTTCGCGCAATGTTTGATAGTGCCTATCAACGTGTGATTGAAGATGCTGATATATTGATCGAGAAGCAGCATCCGCTGGAAGTACGCGCACTTGCAGCCGGCGACTATGCGGTACAGTGGGCTATTTTTTACTATATCAAGGATGTGAAGAAACTACTCAATACCCGCCAGCTATTCCTGTCGGTTATTTTAGAGGCTGCACGGCAACATGAGATATCATTGGCAACACCGCTACTTCATCAGGGTGCTCAACGATGTGATTGATGCCAATGTCTTAATTCCCACTCTGCTCAAGCGTATTAAAACGCTTCCTGTCGGCCACTATCTTGATATTCGTAGTTACAAACGGGACCGCTACCTCTATTTGATTAAACTTGACCAGGATCGTTTTCGTATAGTGGAAGCGGGTTTTGAGCAGAATGATTTTGAGGTGGATGAACCTCGGCTGAAGAAAAGCCTCAAGGTGCTGGTTAAGCGCGAATTTCCACGAACTAACAAGATTCGCCTCTACGTTATGGGGTGCTATGAAACGGCGGAGCGGAGTGTCAGACGTAAGACTATTTGAGCTGTTATATGAATAGGGGTAGGGCGAGATGCAGGGAGGCAAAGTGTTCAGAGCTTTTACTTGAAGAAGTGCTGAATGCTCAGCGGTCTCTTCTTCTCTGCCCCCCTGCTAGGGGTGATTATTACAGCCGCTAGTTGTTGGCGGCTTGCCAGCTACCGTCGGGTTGGCGGCAGGCGGTGCCGTAAACCGTCTCTCGTCTTCCGTCGATAACCGCCTCTGTGGTGTATTCGCGGCAAGGACCATTGGAAGAGTCGAAGGTCCTGGTCGGCGTCACCTCATAACTGTTTCCATTGTCCGGATTCTGCCAGGCGGATGTTTGATGTACCGGGGTGGTCTCCAATGTGCGCTGTGTACGGTAGCGGTCATTTTCATCCATCTGTTGACCCAGATGCCCCCCAAGGTAAGCGCCTGCGAGGGTGCCGATGATAACAGCGGCTGTACGCCCCGAGCCTGAGCCCATCTGGTTTCCGATGACACCACCGGCGATACCGCCGACAACGGTCCCAGTGTCACGGCCGCTGCTTTGGCAGCCTGCCATTAGTGCTGCTGAAAGGGTAAAGGCGAGGACGGCTTTTGTACGCATATTTCAGTTCCTTTAGGGTTTCTAAAAGAATTATAGACTGCCAGGCTCTGATGTGTGGACGTTTTTTAGCACTGCTCCCAGGGCAGACCGTGAAAACGCCAGCCGTTGAGGGTACTACGGCGATGGTCTTCATCGAGATCACCCTCAAACCCTTCATCGACGTGGAAGACACGGTTAAAGTTGCCCTCGATAAGGGCTTTACCCGCCTCAAGTGAGCGCTTGCCACTGCGGCAGATAAGGATTACGGGGGCGCAGCCATCCTCTTTATCACATACCGCACCGCCAAGGACGAGTTTGCGAATATCGGTGACGAAGTGGGGGTTCTCCACCCAGTCGGGTTCATCAATCCAGGGTACGTGGACAGCGCCCGTGGGGTGGCCGACGAATAGATACTCCATGCTGGAGCGGATATCCACCAGGAGGGTTCGTGGGTCATCCTGCAGCATCTGCCAGGCTTGTTTTGGGGTGAGTCCCGTTGGCTCGGTACTACTCATTTCTCTGTTTCTCCGGTAGTGGTGCAACGCCTCTGCCGTGTATGATAGGTAAAACTCAGTGCTATATAAAGTAAATTTATGCGCGCAAAGATAATACTTCTGATTCTGTCTGTTATCGCAAAGCTGCCGCTCGGTTTTTCCCAGAAAATAGGCCGGCTGTTGGGCTGGTTTGTCTACTATATCCCCAACCGTGAACGGCGGGTTTCGTCAATTAATATCGCTCTCTGTTTTCCCCGGCTTGAGCAGGATGAGCGTGATGAACTATTAAAGCGCTCGTTAATGGAAAATGCCAAAACTATGATGGAGATGCCGGGCACCTGGGTTGGAGACTACCGGCAATGGTTGGCGCGGGTTCAGTTAGGTTTGGGGACAGATCTGTTCACGCAGACTTTGGCAAAAGGCAAAGGGATAATTGCAGTGGGGCCACATCTGGGAAACTGGGAGGTGGGGCTTCACCATCTGTCGTCCCTTGCACCGGTAACTGCACTCTATCGTCCGCCCCGCCTGGATTTGTTGGACAGCCTGATCAAAAAAGGGCGCAGTGAGAGTGGTGCGCAACTGGTGCCGGCAACGCCACAGGGAGTGAAGGCAATATATGCCACCCTTAGACGGGGAGAGGTGATGGCGGTGCTGGCTGATCAGGAGCCAAAGGCGGCAGGGCGGCAGGGCGGTGTGTTTGCTCCCTTCTTTGGCCTCCAAGCGATGACTATGGTGTTAGTCAACCGGCTTGCCCAGAAGACCGGTGCCTCTGTATTGTTCTGGTATATGGAACGGCTGGAGGATTCGGAAGGATTTCGTATGCACTGGTTTGAAGCGCCGGACGGAATAGCCGATGCTGATCCTGTTATCGCAGCGACGGCCCTGAATCAGGGGTTGGAGCACTGCATCCGCCAATGCCCTTCACAGTACCTCTGGAGTTACAAACGCTTCTACCAGCGTCCGGACGGTGAACCGCCCCCCTATCCATAATCAACTCTTTTAACTAAAGTCTTTATAGATATGTGCCGCTAATAGTTCGGGAGATTTTAAATCTAACAATAAAGGACCTGGATGTATGGTGAATCTACCTCGCCCACTTCTTAGACCGCTGCAGTTGATTCTTGGCCTGTTTCTCTGCACTGCTCTTTCATTACAGGCAGCCCCTGTTCAGGTGGATGCTGCTGATGCCCGGATTTTGATCGATATCTCGGGCAGCATGAGACAGAACGATCCTAAGAATCTTCGCCGTCCGGCACTGCGACTGCTGCTGGGCCTGCTGCCGGATGAGGCTCGTGCCGGTGTCTGGACCTTTGGTCAGTACGTCAATATGCAGGTGCCGCTGGGTCAGGTAGATGAAGCCTGGAGGGAGCGGGCAAGGACAGGGGCGGCAAAAATTGGTTCTCCCGGCCAGTTCACCAATATTGAAGAGGTGCTAAAACGTGCTATTGCCGACTGGGAGGGTGCTAGCCGTATCTATCAGCGCCACTTGATACTGTTGACCGATGGCATGGTCGATATCAGTAAGTCACCGGGTAAAAACAGAATCTCCCGCCAGCGCATCATCGATGAACTGGTTCCCAAGCTGAAGAAGTATGGAGCCAAGGTTCACACTATTGCCCTCTCTGAGCGTGCCGACCATGAGCTGATGAAGATACTCTCCAACGAGAGTGGCGGCTGGTATGAACAAGTTAATGATGCGGAGCAGTTGCAGCGGATCTTTCTGCGCATATTTGAAAAAGTGGGGCGGCCCGATACCGTCCCCCTCAATGACAACAAGTTTCTTGTCGACAGCAGTATTGAAGAGCTGACACTGTTAGTTTTCCGTCTGGATGGGGCAGAGCCAACACAAGTGGTGACGCCGTCGGGCCAACAGTTTGGCTTCAAAGGGGCTCCTGAAAATGTGTTCTGGCACCATGATGAGGGTTACGACCTGCTGACCATTGCCGACCCGGAAGTGGGTGAGTGGCGGTTGCTGGCAGCTACCGATCCAGACAATCGGGTGATGGTTGTGACCAACATGAAGATGCGCAGTAGTGAGTTGCCCAGTCGCTTTGTTCTTGGGGAGCAGTTACCACTGGAGGTTTACTTTACCAATAAGGGAGAGGCGATAACTCGTAAAGAGTTCCTCGATATGATCGAGGTGAAGAGTGAGCATATAAACGATGGCGTAGTCAGCGAACCCCGCCCACTGTTTGACGACGGACAGGGTGGGGATAAGAAAGCGGGTGATGGCAACTTCACCGTTGTTGTAGGTGAGGGGCTCAATCCCGGAAAAAGTGAACTGATTATCCGGGCAGAGGGTAAAACCTTTCAACGTGAGCAGCGGCACCGGTTTGAGCTTGCCTCTCCATTTAACGTTGAGGTTATTGATAGGGATGCGGAAGGCACCTTACTGCTGATCAGTGCCGACAAGGAGTTGGTGGATGCGACATCGTTGCAGTTCGAGGTGGGACTTACCTCTGCGGAGGGTAACGAGACACCGGTAATGATGCTTCCCGGTATGGAAGAGGGTGTTTGGGAAACGCGGATCGACACTGCTTCTATGATCGGCGATTCAACGCTGGTCGCCCGTGTTTTCGGTAAAACGGCATCCGGGAGTGATCTGGACCTGGAGTTTGATCCGATAACGGTTGAAGGTAGGGGTGTGTTACCACCACCTGAACCTCCACCACCGCCACCAGAGCCGGTACCACCACCTGAGCCGGAACCGGAACCGGAACCGCCAGTGGCGCCCGAGGAGGAGTCACCCGACTGGGTGATGAATGCGGCTGTTTTCGGCGGTGTTAATCTACTGCTGTTGATTGGTGCCGGCGTCGGTTTTTGGTTCTATCGTCGTGGCACGAAGCGCGAGCAAATCCAGTTGATCACAGAAGACGAGGGCACATCTGATGATGCAGATTGATGTGCTGGTTTTGATGATACTGGGAGAGCTGTTGCTGATCACAACAGTAACCTCGGTTTTTCTGATTGTACGGGCGCTGATAAAAAGGAAGCGTGACCGCATGGCGGTCCTGCGGCTGTTGTCACGAATTAAAAAAGATGATGAGCGTCGTACCGTCGAAACCCGAGAGGTGGCACAGAGTGTCTATAACCTGGATGGGGAAGCTTTGGAAAAGGCGGTTACCCATATCAGCCGGGGGGAGAAGCTCTTTTATCAGACCTTTATGAATGTCTATCTGGGACGGGATGCTACTGTATTGCAGAACCTCAATGTTGAGTTTGAGAGCGCGGTAGAGCCCTATCGTGTGCTTGAGATCCCCAAGGGGGCGGGTGGCGGAGCCCAGGGGAAGAGTGTCAGTAATGATGAGACAACCAGGTTTGATGCAGAGATTGAGCGCTTAAAGATTGAAAACAAACGACTGAGCAGTGAGCTGGGCACCACGATGGACACCATGAGCAGGATGCTCAACGAATTCTCCTCCATGTTTGCCGGGGGTGCAGGAACTGATCTGGACAAGGATAAGTTACGCCAGATGTTTCAGAAGCATGAGGCGATTGTTAATGCCGAAGTACAGGCAAATACTGATCAGGATGCAGTGGAAAACCTGGATGCCATGGAGATGGAAGAGGAGTCTGAATCTGCTGCAGAAGAGGATGGAGTGGATCTTGACGATGCCTTGAGCGACTGGGAAGCTGGGGATCTCGATTCCACAGTAGATGAGCAGATGGCGACGGCTATGGAAAGTGAGATTGCCAAGGAGGTGCTGAGTGAACAGGCTGGGCCGGTAGACGAGATGGAGTCAATCTCCAGCCTTGCAGAGGAGCTGTTCTCAGACAGTGAAGAGAGTGCCACAGAGCCTGAGCCCGAACCCGAATCCGAACCCGAACCCGAACCCGAACCCGAACCCGAACCCGAACCCGAACCCGAACCCGAACCCGAACCCGAACCCGAACCCGAACCCGAACCCGAACCCGAACCCGAACCCGAACCCGAACCCGAACCCGAACCCGAACCCGAACCCGAACCCGAACCTGAACCTGAACCTGAACCTGAACCTGAACCTGAACCTGAACCTGAACCTGAACCTGAACCTGAACCTGAACCTGAGCCCGAACCTGAGCCCGAACCTGAACCTGAGCCCGAACCTGAACCTGAACCTGAACCTGAACCTGAACCTGAATCCGAGCCTGAACCGCTCCTAGATGGGGGGATGGATGAGATTACGGACTTGGATGACCTTATCAATGAGGAGTTTGACGAGGTGGTCGATCTTGATGAAGTTGTAGACCTTGATGCTGCTTTGGATGAGGGTGAAAAGAAAGATGGGTAAGGTGTTGGACGTAGCCAGATGAAGTTAGGTTTCTAGTGGGCCATGCGGAAAATTCGCTCTGTGAGTTACCGAGCTTACCGCATGGCCCACTAGCACCCACTACTCCTTCTTTCGCTCTTTCAGCTCTTTCAGCTCCAGGCGCAACGCCTTAAGGCGGGCGGCCATGACGGCGCTCTGATAGTAATCGATCGAGCGGTCGCTTAAGGCCTGTTGAAGCTGCTTGATAGCCGCCTGCAGATCTCCTGAATGGTAGTGGTACTCTGAAAGGTAACGTCGCCCCTGCGTTTCGTTGCCACTGTCTCCGGCTGCCTGGGCGAGGAGTTTGTAAAGAGTGGTGTTGTCAGGCTGGTCGTGAATCTGCTCTTCCAGCAGAGGGATTACCTTAGCTGCGTCCCCGTGGTCGAGGAGTGCCTGTGCATAGTAGATTGACAGCGGATAGTTGCCGGGGTGGGTCTCCAACCCCTCTCTCAATATCTCCAGTCCATTTTTTGGGTGGCCAATACCCTTTTCTATCAGTGCGGCGGCAACGATGTAGTCAACCTGCTGCGGCCGTCTCTTCTGCAGTATTACCAGCTCTGATTTTGCCTCCTGATAACGGCGCCCGGCAAGTAGTGATAAGAGGTGGCCATAGCGTTGTCCCTCTTCGTTCCTGAATCGCCCTTCGTTCAGACTCTTTTCGAAAAAGAGAATTGCCTCTCTCGGATCTGCGAACTCAGCTGAGCGTAGCTTTGCCCGCAACAGGTGGTACTCCAGACTGTCGGGCCGCTGCTGATAGCGGTGGACATCCGCCCGCCCATAGGCATCGGCAATTCGGTTGCTGGTCACTGGGTGTGTGCGAAGAAACTCAGGTAATTGACCACTGTCGTAGAGGCGCGAGGCTTTTCCCATACGGGCGAAGAAGGTTGCCATTGCTTGCGGTTCAAAGCCGGCATTGGCCAGTGACTGAATACCGATACGGTCGGCCTCCTCTTCATGGGCGCGGGTAAAGTTGATCTGTCGTTGGGCCATGCCCGCCTGGATGCCCGTGAATGCGGCAACACCCGCATCCGGATTATCAGCAGCGGCACCAATAACAATAGCGGCCACTGTTAATGCCGCCATGGGAAGAGACATGCGCTGAACCGCATCAAAGGTGCGCAGCAGGTGTTGCTGGCTGACGTGGGCGGCCTCATGAGCGAGCACAGAGGCAAGTTCACTCTCCGACTGGGTGGCGGTGATTAGGCCCGTGTAGGTGCCGATATAGCCACTCGGGCCGGCGAAGGCGTTGATCTCGGGAGCATCGACGAGAAAGAAATGGAACCTACGTCCCGGTGTGTTACTTGCTTCGACCAGTCGTTCTCCCAGCGACTGAATGTAGCTCTCCACCAGTGGGTCTGCGAGTACATTCATGCTGCTGCGGATGTTGCGCATAAACGCCTGGCCAAACCGTTGCTCTTCCGCTGGTGTGATGAGGTTGCCCGAAGGGTCGCCGATTTCCGGTAGATGAATGTCGCTGGCAAGGCTGTTGGTGGTTATTGAGGTGAGCAGAAGCAGCAGGCAGATAATGCCTGTAGGTTTTCCTGGCAGTCGGGCTAGTGTGAGGTGATCCAACATTAATGAGTAGACCTGTCGATCCCAGGAAAGTTCTGATGTTACTCGCACCTCCAGCCGTTGGCAAAAAGGTGAGGGTTTTCGTGAAAACCGGATTAGCCTTTTGCTGTAGGAGCGGCGCCCTCGCCGCGATGAACGCAGCATGGCCCGTGCCATACCCTATCGCCCCGGGGACGGGGCTCCCACAGTTGGGAGCATCAATCGGGCTGTCAGTTGAGCTGAATCCGCTCTCCCCAGGGTACTGTGCACTTTCCCTTGACCAGCCAGACAACATGATAGTGAGGTGGTGTCTCCGGAAAACGCCCTTCGGCATCGGTGAAATAGATCAGGGTTTCCGGTTGCAGTCCCTGTTTTTCCACCCACTCGAATACGGGAGAAAAACGGGTGCCGCCGCCACCAGTGAAGGTGCGTGGAAGTTTGAACTCCTCCCAGGGTTCGAATACCCAAGGGCCATCTTCGGCCAGCGAGGCATCGCAGGCCACCAGTGTTACCCTTGCCCGTAGTTGCCCCTTGATCGCGTCGATCTCTGAGATGAATTGGCTGAGCTCCTCCTCAGCGATGGAACCGCTGGTGTCGAGGGCTACCACCAGATCAATCTGCTGACTGCGTAGGCTGGGCAGGATAAAGGCCCCTTCACGCCGTGATGGCCGCATATAGCTGTAGTCGTCACGGGCGTTGCTCGATAGGTGACGGGCCAGCAGCATACGCCATGGGAGCTGAGGCTGTAGCAGGTGATCGATCATGCGTGCCAATGTGCCCCCCAGTTTGCCCGCCTGCATCGCCTGCTGAGCGGCACCGGCCATACGTTGTTGCCACTGGATGCTGAGCGTCTCCTGCTCATCTGGACCAAGCGCGGGTGGTGGGGTGTTGCCGCCTGCACTTTGGTCTATTTCGACCTGTGGGGAGTCTCCGGTGGATGACCCATCCTCCTGTTCCTGCTCTTTCGAAAGGTCATTTTCGGTTTTGCCTGAGCCACTCTTCTCTTGGTTATCTTTGTCGTAGGCATGGTGGTCGAGGGTCTCCTTATCCTCAAATTCATCCAGCAGAGGGTAAATCTCCTCTGCGGTCATCCCTCGGAACTGGTCAAGCAGCAGTGAGTCGGGAGGAGGGGTAAGCCCATCGTCAAGCAGCAGTGGATTGATGGCGAAATCACAGGCGAGATCCCAACGATGACAGATGCGGTGTTGACGGCGGGAAAAGTGGGAGAGCGCACAATGTAGTGCCTCATGGGCGAGCACAAACTGAGTTTCGGCCAAATTCAGGGCGTCGATATACTCCGGGTTGTAGTAGAACTTGCGGGCGTCCGTTGCTGTAGTCTCACACCAGGCCCCCTGGGCCGCTTCCATCGGCAGGCGCAGTACCAGTGCCCCAAGAAACGGCTTGTCGAGGATCAGCTTGGTACGGGCTGCCGCCAGTTTTGTTTCGATAGGGCTTGAAGTCACGATTTTTGTCAGTTGTCAGTTGTCAGTTGTCAGTTGGTTCGTCATTTCGGTGCGGGCCGGTTCTGGATTCATGCCTGCTAATTACCAACTCATTCAAACAGCATCACATCCGATACCGCCTGAGCCCAGTTATTGAACTGTGGCGCCTCGAACAGCGCATTGCCGATGGCACGGTGCATATCGGAGACCAACATGACCCCCATTTCACGTTGGGGGAAGCGTCCGGCATAAATGAGTATGTTATCGATGATCCGGTTGCGGTCGGCACTGCCCTTGGAGCGGATAGCGCGCCCCACCAGAGCGGCGGCTACGGCGTACTGGAGATCAATCTCGCCGGGTACCGCCACTTCATCACCGGCGATGATACCGTCCAGGTCGGGCATCTGTTCAATGCTGTTGACGAAGGCGTGCAACTCGACTCCAGCGGCTGGACCGACGCAGGCCTGCAGCGTACCTTGCAATAGCTCGGGGTGGTCAAAAAACTTCTGTAGGCCGCGATGGGCGAACTCCCAGGAACGGGGGGAGGGGAAGGCTACAGGATTGTGGGCTGGATCGAAGTCGAACAGCAGCTCCGGGCGAAAGCGAAGGAAGGCGATGATCCGCTCATCAATGCCGTTACGGTAGGCCCAGAGCACCCAGTCATCAAGGTGGGTGTCTACCTCGAAGTGAGAAAAGCGGTTAGCCAGGGGGGCCGGCATGGTGTAGGTGACACCGCGGTCACCCTGGCGATTGCCGGCGGCAAAAATGGCCCAGCCGTCGGGCACCTTGTAGTCCCCAAGACGCCGGTCGAGAATCAGCTGGTAGGCGGCGGCGGAGACCGCAGGCGGAGCGGAGGTGATCTCATCAAGAAACAGAACACCTCTGGTGCCGTGCTTCTCTGTGTTGGGCAGCAGTGCCGGTATCGCCCACTCCACACTGTCGCCTACCCGGAACGGAATGCCACGCAGGTCACTTGGCTCCATCTGCGATAGGCGAATGTCGACTACCGGTGCACTGTGTCGCTGTGCAATCTGGGCGACCATCTGGGATTTTCCCACCCCGGGTGCCCCCCAGAGCATGACGGGTGTGTGGTGGCCTTCACTAGTGCTGATGAATTCACAATCCAGTACGGTTAACAGTTGTGCGGGGCGCATTGCTTCTCCAATAAATCAAACCGGTCTATGTAATCTGGGGTAGGCGCGAACTTGTTCGCGAAGAACAGACCTCGGAGCTTGTCGCGAACGAGTATCATCCGACTCCTGTATGTTGGTTTCAGGGTGCCTGCAGATGACCATAACGATTCCTATACACTGCCTACAAAAACAGACTCCGAATCACTCGTTTCAGCTGCTTGTAGACCTCGGGTGCGTCTTTATCCATCACCTGATCAATTACCCAGCGGTTCTCATGTTCGCCACCCATCAACTGCTGGATCTCGAACCCGAGGTGGCGCAGGAAGGGGTAGCTGGGACCGTCCTTGCTGAAACCAAATTCAGAATATTCGGCAGAGCGTTGGTTGAAAAGGTCGACAAAGGCGCTCTGGTAATCACCTGGTCCGAGGAGGTCGCTGCTATTTTCCTCAAGGTGGGCGGCCATTTTCATCACCAGATGGGTAATCAGGCTGTGGCGCTCTTCGTCATCCAGCGTTCCGTGGCTCATACGTTCTGCGATTTGTGCTTCGAATATCAGGTATTCGGAGATGACCGCCAGTCGCTGAACATCGTTACTGTAGACAAAATCCTCTCCATGGAGGGTGATCGCTTTGTCCATGGCGATACGCCAGCTATTAAAGGCGATGGCGCCGGCAATCTCCTCCAGTGAGCGTACGGTCCCCTCTTTGTGCCAGTGGGTCTTTAGGCGTAAGGCCATGAAAGGTTCACTCCAGGTTTAGGGAGCCTCTGAACGAGTCATGACCGATTGCCTTGCACTCAATAGGCGTCGATCGAAGGGATTCAGCTATGCTGAATACCATCACCGAAAGCTGTGCTTTCGTGTTGAAAATCTTGCTAATAGCCTGCTATTGGCTGCGATCTTCGCCTTGATCTTGCGCCTACCGAGCACAATTCAATTCGGCCAGACTTAATTCAGAGGTTCATTAGTTACTTTAAACAACTGTGTAATTACATAGTATTTTACTAGGAAAATCTACAGTTGGATAGGTGCAGTTGGTCGCTTTTTTGAAAACTGCCTGACTGCAGTGTTGCGGTACTATTCAAAGCCGGTGCCGTTGGGTTCACCGGAGGTATCGATCCTGACCCGCTTGATGTCGGGCATCCGGCTGACAATATAGCCGGCGCTGATCATTGCCAATCCGTGGTTGTCGGTCTCCAGTGCGGTGAGTAGTTTGTCTGCTGCGATCTGGCAGCGCTGATGCTGATCGGGTTTGTCAAGCCACTCCTGCCCCGACTGGGCCCCTTTGTCCATCTGGGTATCGAGACGATCAAAAGCATCACTGGACGACTCGATGAATTGATCCGGTATTTCCAGATTCATTGAGTGGTCATGGATAATAATGTTGAGTTTCATAACTGTGCCTTGCGGTGATATCGTCTGTTATTTAAGAGTCTCTTAATGAGGTTTCTTTAAAGTAATCACGAATGATTCATAAGTTTCTTTGTCATAGCATAAGTGGGTTATCCAGCAATTGCTATGGAGTACATATTCAAGAGGTCTCAGATTAATTCTGGTTGAAGCAGATTGCGATTCAAAATGTTCGGGTCCTTGTGCCTTACCCCTTCGGGGCTTGCGTGAATTCTCACTCATGCGGGGCTTTCCAGGCGTAAATCGCATGTAATAGCAGGTTATTGCGAAGATTTACATGGCAAAATCCGGGTGTTTTGGGTGCAGGATATAAATTTACGAATTCCGGCGCCAAGATGTGTGATCATGATTCGTTCAGAGGTTCCTTAACCAAAGGGGTAGGCAGTATGCCGGAGCTACAACTCTTGTCCATTATCGAGATGGGAGGTTATCCCGATTTTACTGCGCTTTACCGCCAGAAGGGATTCTCTCCCAGTAAGGTCTACTCAGTACGCAAGGCTCAAGGGTGGCTGAAAAAGAACTGCCCGGCAGTAGTTGTGGCGGAGTTTCATTTTGATCCCGATCTACGCGATCGGATGAGCAACCTTGAGTCTCTCTGTGCCACGCTTCAGCGCTATGCCCCTGAGGCGAAGTTGATCGTTTTCATTGATGGGGTACATCGTCCACGTTTAGATAAGATGATGGAGCGCTATCCTGTATTTGCCGCCCTCGATTACCCTGTTGATACGGGATTGCTGGAAGGTGTTCTGGCTACGGCCGTTTGAGCAGGCTGGTAAACAGTATTAAGGGTTTTATCCGTTTTGTGTTACGCTAGCGGGCTGATATTCGACGTTTCTTGTAAAAGCTCAGTGTAATCAATGAGTTGCAGATTTCACTCCTGTTCGCGCCAGGTGCCGGCGCGCAAATGGAGGCGGGTTGGTGGTTTTTCACCGATACCAATTCAGGAAACGACAGGTCCCTCTGAGGCGTGCTCATAGGGTGGTCACCAGTAACTTAATTATTTTTTAATTTTATTTGAGAGCCGACATGACAGACCTTTCCCGTTACCGCAACATCGGTATCTTCGCTCACGTGGATGCTGGTAAAACGACCACCACTGAGCGCATCCTGAAACTGACCGGTAAGATTCACAAGACCGGTGAGGTGCATGATGGTGAAGCGACCACCGATTTCATGGAACAGGAAGCGGAGCGCGGCATCACTATTCAGTCTGCTGCTACCTCGTGCGAGTGGAATGACCACCGCATGAATATCATCGATACTCCTGGGCACGTTGATTTCACCATCGAGGTTTACCGCTCTCTCAAAGTACTCGATGGCGGTGTAGGTGTTTTCTGTGGTTCCGGTGGTGTTGAGCCTCAGTCCGAGACCAACTGGCGCTACGCCAATGAATCCGGTGTTTCTCGAGTCATTCTTGTTAATAAGCTGGATCGTCTCGGCGCTGATTTCTACCGTGTTGTTGATCAGGTTGAAAATGTACTTGCAGCCAACCCACTGGTGATGGTGCTGCCGATCGGTACTGAAGATGACTTTATCGGTGTTGTTGATCTGCTGACCCGCAAGGCGTGGACCTGGGATGACTCAGGTGATCCCACCAACTACAACATCAGCGATGTTCCTGCCGATATGGCAGACAAAGTGGAAGAGTGGCGTGAGAAACTGATTGAGACTGCAGTAGAGCAGGATGACGATGTGATGGAAACGTATCTGGACGGTGAAGAGCCCTCCATGGACGATATCAAGCGCTGCATCCGTAAGGGTACAATCGCACTCGACTTCTTCCCCACCTACTGTGGCTCTGCTTTCAAGAACAAAGGCATTCAGCTGGTGCTGGACGCCGTCGTCGATTACCTGCCCTGCCCGACCGAGGTTAAGCCTCAGCCTGAAGTGGATATGGAGGGTAACGAGACGGGTGAATTTGCCGTCGTGGATCCCGACGGCCCTCTTCGCGCCCTGGCATTCAAGATCATGGACGACCGCTTCGGAGCGCTGACTTTTACCCGCATCTACACAGGTAAAATCAAGAAGGGTGACACCGTGCTCAACACCTTTACCGGCAAGACCGAGCGGATCGGGCGCATCGTCGAGATGCATGCCGATGAGCGTATCGAGCTTGATAGCGCCCAGGCAGGTGATATCGTTGCACTGATTGGTATGAAGAACACGCAGACGGGTCACACCCTCTGTGACCCGAAAAATCCAGCGACTCTGGAGCCGATGGTTTTCCCCGATCCCGTTATCTCTATTGCTGTTGCCCCTAAAGATAAAGGTGGTTCTGAGAAAATGGGTATCGCCCTGAGTAAGATGATCCAGGAAGATCCCTCTTTCCGTGTTGAAACCGATGAAGAGAGTGGCGAGACCATCCTTAAGGGTATGGGAGAGCTGCACCTGGATATCAAGATCGATATTCTCAAGCGTACTCATGGTGTTGAAGTTAGCGTTGGTAAGCCTCAGGTGGCTTACCGCGAGACCATTACCAAGCGTGTGGAAGATAGCTATACCCATAAGAAACAGACCGGTGGTTCCGGTCAGTTTGCCAAGATCGATTATGTTATCGAGCCTGGTGAAGTTGGCTCCGGCTATGAATTTGAGTCGAAGGTGACCGGTGGTAACGTTCCTCGTGAGTTCTGGCCGGCAGTGGATAAGGGCTTCAAGAAGAGCATGGAAGAGGGTACTCTGGCCGGCTTCCCGCTGCTGGATGTTAAAGTGGTACTGATGGATGGTGCTTTCCACCCGGTTGACTCATCTGCAGTGGCTTACGAGATTGCCGCCAAGGCGGCTTATCGCACCACCGTTCCCAAAGCCGCTCCACAACTACTTGAACCGATCATGAAAGTTGACGTATACACACCTGATGACCATGTTGGTGATGTGATCGGTGATCTCAACCGTCGTCGCGGTATGATCAAGTCCCAGGAAGCAGGCCCCACCGGTGTTCGCATCAAGTCAGATGTAGCGCTGAGTGAGATGTTTGGTTATATCGGTGATCTGCGTACTATGACCTCCGGTCGTGGCCAGTTCTCAATGGAGTTCTCGCACTATTCACCCTGCCCGAACAGTGTGGCTGAGGTGGTGATCAAAGAGACCAATGAGCGTAACGCCAAGAAGTAGTTAGTGGCTGAGCTACTGGCCGGTTTTCTCCGGCCCTAAAGAGAAAGGGCGATGGGGTTTATACCTCTTCGCTCTTTTTTGTTTCGGGTGGTTTCCTTACTGTAGGAGCGGCGCCCCCGCCGCGATGAACGTTGCACTATCCTGCCAGATTCCATCGCGGCGGGGGCGCCGCTCCTACAAAAAGCTACATGCAATTAGGCAAAGAAAAAGGCCCACAAGAGATCCGTCTTGTGGGCCTTTTTGGGCTGTTTTTTAAGAAACTTACTCAGTAACCGCCTTTACGCTTGGTCTCGGGTAGTCCGGCAATCTTCCCTGCCTGCTTGGCGGGACCCATGGGAAAGTGAATGTAGAGTGCCTTGGTGTCCATCTTCTCGATGTCGGTCCACGCTTTTTTGAAGTGCTTGACCATGTTGCGCTCATTGGGTTGGTTGCCGCCGTTATTGAAGTACTCATCGCGCAGATGGTTGATGATGTCCCATGCTTTGTCACTCAGGGTGATGCCCTCAGCCTCTGCGATGACTGCTGCAACATCCTCATTCCAATCTTCCAGGTTATCCAGATAACCGTTGGGATTGGTAGGGATGGTGGTACCATTAACTTCGTATGACATAGTTTTCTCCTTCTCGAAATTGTGCCCCCCGGACCAGTGAGCTGCCAATTGTTGGATTGGGCAGTGGTCCGAAGAAGGATTTTTTTGATCCCTATTATGTTAAAGCTACTGGGAGTAAATTTAAACATCTAGGTGATAATGATTTTTTGCGCTGCCCTCAAAAAGATTTTTGAGGGATAAAGAGTCCGCAACCCATAGCTCGCCCCTCTCCAATGCCTTGCTCCTGTAGATGTATCGCATCTTCAAATGAGAGGTTGGCCACCATCAGGCTACGGGTCATCAATATTCCCTGTGGTGTTGCCAGTTGGCTGATCTTGCCACAGAGTATCTTCTTGAACTGTATCCTCATGGATTTAAGTTGGCTGACCGCCCAGTCGATGAACTCGCCCTCACTCCATGCTGGGTCTGAGATAACGTAACGGGAATAGAGAATATCGGTGACGCCCAATTTACGGCTCTTTGCTTTCTCCACCTCAAGCGGGTGCCCGGAGATGTCAAGGGTCTTCCCTACCAGTACCTTAGCTTCATCTAACCTCTCTTTGGGCATGCGGAGCACTAGTCGAGTACGGCGAGAGGGGTAGAGCAGTTCTTTTTCCCCCTGGGGCCTCTCCCAGCCGTTGCCGGAATCAGCTACATGAATCAGGTGCAGCCCGGCCAGGGGCTCCTCGGGAAACCAGGGTAGTGCTCCTTTGATTGCGGTTGCCAGCGCCCACGCGTGATCAACCGGTAGGGAGGTGCAACGAATCTGATAGACCATATCCACTACATCATCGGGAATGGTAATTGGTGCATTGTTTGTCTCTTCTTGCCAGTACATTGCTTTTCGTCCTGGGTTAGTCAGGAATTTTCTCTCTCAGGTGCTCACGTTCAAACCACCAGTCGCCAGCTGTGAGTAGATCCAACACTTGGGCCAGGCGCGGAATAAATTTTTCTGGATCATCAAGCTCAAGTTGTTGTACCCAGAAGTCAAAGATCTCTTGCTCCTCTACCTGGCTGTGACGGCGTGCAACCTGTCCCAACAGCTGGTTTGAAAAGAACAACAGGCTCTCTCTCTGTTCACCCGAGGCACGAAGGCCGACGATATAACAGGCCGTTGCAGCGGCTACCGCTGCACCATCAGAACGGTCGGGGCTCTCATCTATCAGATGCTGAAGCATGGCGACACTGAGCTCTGGGTCCACCGGGAAGGTGACGCTGAGCCAGATGCCATGGGCCAGTGCCTTGATCGATTCACCCTGTTCAGCTTGGAACATGATGTCACAGCTCTCTACGGCCTGGAGCCAGTGATCAGCGGCAATCGCTTCATTAAGGGTTTTGCGGGCCAGTTGCCACGCCTCCTCGAAACGATTGAGCTGCAGCAGCGTGTAGCCGTATTCGCTAGTCAGGGTGAGTCGCCGGCTGGGAGAGGCATTCGAATCCAATGCGTCAATCTTCTCCTTGAGTTCGTCAAGGTGAATTTCGATTAGTTTGGTTGATGAGATGGCGTCATCCGAGCACTCGTTGTCGCCTAAAAAGCTTTCTGATTGAAGGTACTTCACATCGATTGCCCTAGGTAAATGCAGCTTCAAGCCGATCTTCCCAGTCTTCAGGAGTGTCGGCAAACTGGGGTTTTACGTCGATACGGAAGAACATCTCCTCCTGCCGACGGATTTTGATCATTTCGAGCAACCGCTCAAAGCTCTCAATCTCGGGGCTCTGTATCAGTACATCACTCAGCAGGAGCATAGTCTAACTACCTCATTCCTCATAATATTTAAGCCTGATTGGTGGTGTTTCAATCAATTGTGGTCAGGCAATCGATATTTCTGTTCAATATTTACGCCCAGTGTACATCCAGAAAAAACAGCATTCATCAATCCGGTGTATGCCGGAATCGATAAAAGGCGTTAGATTCTCTGGATCCCGGCATGCGCCATGATGACATGAGTCAGAGAAAGCAGTAGTTTCTGGATAGGGAGCCTGCATAGTAGAGCAGGTTTTGGTGGCAGTGTTGATTTCTGCCATTTATCACCATAGCTGTGATGAAAAATCCAATTGCCTCGCTATCGCCATCAAATACCCAAGTATTCTGGTAGGCTATTATTGAACCTCAGAGGGGCCATTAAATGCAAGCCTGCGTGATATTTTTTATTGTTGCGGTGCAATAGTTTTTTAGACCGATCAGTTAGTCTTATTCTGGTATTACCATCCGCATCAATATGATTATACTGATTATTTATAAAATATTGATAAGACTTATTCATATATAATTAAATTACAATATATCCCATTGTAGATAGATATAAATTCCATTACCCCCCCCATCAGCAGGATATTTTGCTGCATAAGTGAATTCTAAAATGCCTGCCATGTTGAGTTTTTGGATGAGAAGTCACTTCGGACTGTGACTATTGAATCCGGGTTTCATGGTGTTTTCCGCGCCTTCAGCTAGTCTTGATAGTCTGGCTAAAAATATGAGATCCAAATGATTAAGACCAATTGGGAGATTAACTGATGGCAAAACCGATGCATGATACCCCCATGCTGGACCAGCTGGAGAGTGGCCCCTGGCCAAGCTTTATCACCGGCCTCAAACGTCTGGCTAACGACAACGATATGATGGTCGACCTTATGGGTCAGCTGGAGACATCATACGAGACAAAGAAGGGCTACTGGAAGGGTGGTACCGTCGGTGTTATCGGTTACGGTGGTGGCGTTATTCCACGCTTCACCGAGCTAAAGGATGACGAAGGCAACGCACTGTTCCCTGAAGCTGCCGAGTTCCACACTATCCGTATTATGCCTCCTCCAGGCATGCACTACGATACCAAGACCCTTCGTGACTTCTGTGATGTTTGGGAGAAGTACGGTTCCGGCTTGATCGCTTTGCATGGACAGTCTGGTGATATCATGTTCCAGGGTTGTACTACTGATAATGTCCAGCCTGCCTTCGATGCGCTCAATGAGATGGGCTTCGATATGGGTGGTGCCGGTCCTGCTGTACGCACCGGGATGTCCTGTGTTGGTGCTGCCCGTTGTGAGCAATCCTGTGTCGATGAGGGCCGCACCATGCGCATGCTGGTCAACAATGCTCTCGATGATATGCATCGTCCAGCCCTGCCGTACAAAATGAAGTACAAGGTCTCAGGCTGCCCCAACGATTGCATGAACTCCATTCAGCGTGCCGACTTCGCTACCATTGGTACTTGGCGTGACGACATCAAGGTCGATCAAGAGGAGGTCAAGAAGTACGTTGCCGATATGGGTCGCAAGAAGATCATCGATAACGTGATCACCCGCTGCCCAACCCAGGCGTTGTCTCTGAATGATGACGACACCCTGGCCATAGACAACAGTAACTGTGTTCGCTGCATGCACTGCATCAACGTAATGACCAAGGCACTCTCGCCTGGTGATGACAAGGGCGTCAGTGTACTGATCGGCGGCAAGCGCACCCTGAAGATCGGTGACCTGATGGGTACCCTGATCGTGCCTTTCCACAAGCTGGAAACAGACGAAGACTATGAGTGGCTGGAAGAGTTGGCTACCGAGGTGTTGGACTTCTTCGCCGAGAATGCTCTGGAGCACGAACGTACCGGTGAGATGATTGAGCGTATTGGCCTGACCAATTTCCTCGAAGGCATTGGTATCGAGGTCGATCCCAACATGATCTCCCGACCTCGCATGAACCCCTATGTCCGTATGGATGAGTGGGACGAGGAAGTGGCCAAGTGGGAAGAGCGCAAGGCTGCTCAATAAACTGATCTCGTTACAGACTGTCGATAGTGGCAGTCTGTAATCGACCGACTAAATATGTTGGTCACGATCGTAAACAGATTCAAAGATTAATAGAATTTGGAGGTTACAATGGCTGAAGCACCTCGCATGCCAGATGAGTGTGGCGTACCAGAGATGGATGCCTACCTGCATCCTGTAATGAAAAAGAACTACGGCGCCTGGAGTTGGCATGACCGCCCGCGTCCCGGTGTTCTTCATCACGTTGCCAAGAGCGGCGATGAGATCTGGACGGTACGTGCCGGAACCCAGCGTCAGATGGACGTCTACACCATTCGCAAACTGATGGATATAGCTGACGAGTTTGCTGAAGGCTTCGTACGCTTTACCATCCGTTCCAACATCGAATATATGGTCTCTACCGAGGCTCAGGTCAATCCCCTGATTGAAAAGCTCAATGCTGAGGGTTTCCCTGTCGGCGGCACCGGTAACTCTGTGTCCATGATCTCACACACCCAGGGCTGGTTGCACTGCGACATCCCCGGTACTGATGCATCTGGTGCAGTTAAGGCACTGATGGATGAGTTGATCGATGAGTACACCAAGGAAGAGATGCCAAACCGTGTTCGTCTGACTACATCCTGCTGTCAGATCAACTGCGGTGGTCAGGGCGATATTGCTATCAATATCCAGCATGTCAAGCCACCGAAGATCGATCACGACCAGGTTGCTAACGTTTGTGAGCGCCCAACTGTTGTTGCTCGCTGCCCGGTTGCTGCTATCCGCCCTGCAATGGTTAACGGTAAGGCTTCTCTCGAAGTCGACGAGAAGAAGTGCATCTGCTGTGGTGCCTGCTTCCCTCCTTGCCCACCCATGCAGATCAACGACCCTGAGCACTCCAACTTTGCAATTTGGGTTGGTGGCAAGAACTCCAACGCCCGTTCCAAACCGACCTTCCATAAATTGGTTGCTTCCGGTGTTCCGAATAATCCGCCTCGCTGGCCTGAAGTTTCTGCCGTTGTTAAGCAGATTCTGGGTGCCTACAAAGAAGATGCGAAGGATTGGGAGCGTATCGGTGAGTGGGCTGAGCGTATCGGCTGGCCTCGCTTCTTTGAGAAGACAGGTCTTCCGTTCACCAAGTATCACATTGATAACTGGCGCGGTGGTCGTGCGAACCTGAACGCTTCCACGCACATTCGCTTCTGATCCGGTTAACCAACTGACTTAAGGGATAGCAATGAAATTTGCCATTCAGATAAACGAAGGGCCGTATCAGCACCAGGCGTCTGATACCGCTTATATGTTTACCAAGGCTGCACTGGAGAAGGGGCACGAGATCTTTCGCGTCTTCTTTTACCATGATGGCGTTGGTAATAGCACCCGCCTAACCACACCGCCGCAGGATGACCGTAATATCGTCAACCGTTGGGCTGAACTTGCTGAACAGCACGAGTTGGATATGGTTGTCTGTGTTGCTGCGGCCCAGCGTCGTGGTGTCGTGGATGATGGTGAGGCTGAGCGCAACGGTAAAGATGCCACAAACATTCATCCAAAGTTTCGGATCTCTGGTCTGGGACAGCTGGTCGAGGCTGCAATTCAGGCTGACCGGTTAATGGTCTTTGGCGATTGAGGTAGGAGGATTAATTATGTCTGATATAAAAAAATTCCTGTATCTCAACCGGCGCGCACCTTACGGCACCATCTATGCGTGGGAAGCGCTTGAAGTTGTGTTGATCGGTGCAGCCTTTGATCAGGAAGTAAGCTTGGCGTTTGTTGATGACGGTGTGTACCAAATTCTCAAAGGGCAGGATACCGCTGAGACTGGTATGAAGAACTTCTCTCCAACTTACTCGGCCCTGGGCGATTACGATGTCACCCAGCTTTATGTTGAGAAAGAGTCCCTTGAGGAGCGTGGTCTCACTGTTGACGATCTGATGCCCCTGAAGTGGGAAGACGAGGATGACGATTGGGCGGAGAGAGACTCTATCCGTGTGGTTAGCCGTGAAGAGATGGCTAAGATCATGGAAGGCCAAGACGTTGTCTTTAGTTTCTAACTGAGTAGGGTGCTGTCATGAGTGAATTGCATACCGTAAATAAATCGCCTTTCGAGAAAGGCTCTTTTGACAATTGCCTGGGCCACGTGCTGGAAGGCAGCGCAGTCCTGCTGATTGAGGATGGAGTCTATGCCGCAATGAAGGGCACCTCCACCGAGGCGAAGGTGCTGGCAGCCAAAGGCGTTAAGTTCTACGCCCTGGGTGCAGACGTTAAGGCTCGCGGCATTGCTGCTGACCGAGTAATCGAAGGGTTTGAAATTGTAGATTACGCAGGATTTGTTGACCTCTCTGCTGAACACAGCAAAGTTGTTGCCTGGGTTTAATCCAAAACTGACTATCACTACCTGATATTTTTAGGAGATTTGAAAATGGCTATCGAAGCTGACGGCAAGACTTTTGAGACCGATGAAGAGGGTTACCTGGTAAACCTGAACGAGTGGATTCCTGCAATTGCAACGGAAATGTCCAAGGAAGATGAACTGGAACTGACAGACGAGCATTGGGATATCATCAACTTCCTGCGTGAGTACTACGAAGAGTATCAGATTGCTCCTGCCGTACGTGTTCTGACCAAGGCTGTTGGTAAAAAGCTGGGTAAAGAGAAGGGTAACAGCAAGTACCTTTACTCCCTGTTCCCTTACGGCCCTGGTAAGCAGGCTTGCCGCTTCGCCGGTCTGCCCAAGCCTACCGGCTGTATCTAAGATCCAAGCTGATCTTATCGTCCGGGAGGGGTTATTGACCCCTCCCGGCTGTTTGAACACCGATTGAGGAAGGCAGGAACATGTCGACTGTCTATGCGTTGCTGTTTATCGTGGCGACTCTTGTGCTGGTCATTGGTTTGGCAAGAAAGATTGCCAAATATGCCAAGGTACCCGCTCCATTAAAGATTCCAACCACACCGGCTCCTGTCACCCAAACCGGAGTGGTATTGCGCATGTTCCGTGAAGTAGTGTTTTTTGAAAGTCTTTTCAAGAGCACTAAGTGGACCTGGATATTCTCATGGATGTTCCATTTGGGACTTCTCCTGGTGCTGCTCCGCCACGTCCGTTACTTCATGGACTCTGTTTGGCTTCCTATAGAACTGATCCAACCATTCGGTATGTATGCCGGCTTTGCCATGGTTGCCGGTCTGGGTGGTCTGTTTGTCAGGCGCATCTTTGTTGACCGCGTACGCTATATATCAGCTCCCTCTGATTACCTGTGGCTGATCTTGCTTGGCTTTATCGGCTTTAGTGGCCTGATGATGAGCTTCGTAGTACATACCGATATCGTTGCGGTTAAGCAGTTCTTCACTGGCATCTGGACTTTCAGTGGTGGTGCTCTGCCAGTGGATTTACCACTGCTCGTTCACATTACGCTGGTTATTGTGCTGATGCTGCTGTTTCCTTTCAGCAAGTTGTTGCATGCACCGGGTATCTTCTTCAGCCCGTCGCGAAATCAGGTGGATAACCCACGTGAGAAGCGGCACATCGTCCCCTGGGCGAAGGCGCTGGAAGAGAACGAAAAGAACTAACCTGGTCGACGAGGTTTACAGATGGCAAAGGCAACTTTTGATACACCGGAACTCCAGGAATTTGTGGATGTGCCGGCGCTGGAAGAAGGCACGATGGCTCATATCAAGTCATACGTTGTCAACAATCCAGATCATAATACCGATCTCGGTTTTCCCGGTGAATTAGTCGATGACTGGCACGAGAAAACCCTGGAGAAGATGGCTGACCTCTGTTCACGCTATCGCTCTTTCCAGGTCTACCTGGATGCCTGTGTAAAGTGTGGTTCGTGCACTGACAAGTGCCACTACTACCTGGGTACGAAAGATCCCAAGAATATGCCTGTAGGCAGACAGGATCTCCTGCGTAAAGTCTACCGCCGCTACTTCACCTTTGCGGGAAAATACTTCCCCAAGCTGGTGGGGGCCGAGGATCTGACGCGCGAAACCTTGGACGAGTGGTACAGCTACTTTCACCAATGTTCACAGTGCCGACGCTGCTCTGTTTTCTGCCCCTATGGTATTGATACGGCAGAGATCTCAATGGCGGCACGCGAGATACTCGACAGTATCGGTTACGGCCAAAAATACTGTAATGAGATCATTGCCAAGGTACATAAAATAGGTAACAACCTCGGCCTTCCCGGTCCTGCTATCGAGAACACGCTCGAAGGCCTGGAAGAGGATGTCGAAGATGAGACCGGCGTAGTGGTGAAGTTCCCACTCGATGTTAAAGGTTCTGATATCCTGCTGGTGACTCCATCTGCTGACTTCTTTGCAGAGCCTCACGTCGATGGGCTGATCGGTTACGGCAAAGTATTTCATGAGGCCGGCGTCAGTTGGACTCTCAGCACCACAGCTTCCGAGGCCGGCAACTTTGGCATGTTCATCGGTAGTTACGAGAATATGCGCAGGGTTTCCATGCGCATCCGTCAAGCGGCGACCGAGCTGGGTGTTAAGCGTATTGTCTTTGGTGAGTGCGGCCACGCATGGCGCATCGCTTACGCATTCCTCAATACGCTGGCAGGTCCTTTTGATGACCTCGATCCCAACTATCCGGTACCGCAGCATATCTGTGAGTTCACAAATGATTTGATCGAGCAGGGCAAACTCAATCTCGATAAGTCTGGCAACGATGACATGACCATCACCTTCCACGACTCATGCAACGTGGCACGCGCCACCCGCATGGGTGATAAGCCGGGAGGTCAGTTCGAGATCCCCCGCGCTGTGATCAAGGCGGTGTGTAACAACTATGTCGATATGGATCACAACACGATCGGAGAGAAGACCTACTGCTGCGGTGGCGGTGGCGGTTTGCTGACCGATGATTTGATGGAGATCCGTGTTAAGGGTGCCTTGCCTCGCATGACTGCACTTAATAACGCGATCAAGGATCATGGAGTAACTCATTTGGCGGCAATCTGCGCCATCTGTAAAAGCCAGTTCACCAAGGTGATGCCTTACTACGGCATGGACATGGACCAGATTGTCAGTGTTCACCAGTTGGTAAGCAACGCAATCATCCTTACCGGTCAGCAGACTGAAGAGGATGAAGACGATCAGGAAAGTGAAGAGTAGCTGATCAACAACAGAATTTTCGCGCCGGTGGTAGCAATTACGCTGTTACTGGAGTTTTAAGAATTATATTTTAGGTATAAGGAGACAAGACAATGGCGACTCCTACTGAAGAGATGCAGGCCAATTTGAATTTCCGTCGGTATGAGGAAGGTGAAAACGAATGGGATGACTGGGGCGATAAGATTTTCGTCGAGGACACTTCCCACAAGTGCCCCACCTATGTCCACAAGACTCCACCTTGTCAGGGCGGCTGCCCTGCAGGTGAGGATATTCGTGGCTACCTTGCAATTGCCCGCGGTCAGGAAAAACCGCCCGAGGGTGTGGAGTGGCAGGAGTACGCATTCCGTCGCTCCACCGATGCCAATCCTTTTCCTTCCATGATGGGCCGTGTCTGTCCCGCTCCTTGTCAGGACGGTTGCAACCGTAGTGATATTGAGGATTTCGTTGGTATTAACTCTGTCGAGCAGTTTATCGGCGATACCGCACTTGCCAACGGCTACCAGTTTGAAGCCGGCGCAGATACCGGTAAAAAGGTTGCTATCATCGGTGGCGGTCCTGCCGGTATGGCGGCTGCTTACCAGCTTCGCCGCATGGGCCACGCTGCAACCGTTTTGGAAAAAGATGCAGACCTTGGCGGCATGATGCGCTACGGCATCCCCAACTACCGTATTCCCCGCGACAAGCTGGCTGCTGAAATCCAGCGCATTGTCGATATGGGTGTTGAGGTCCGTACCGGTGTGCGTGTAGGTACCGATGTTGCGGTAGCCGACCTGGAGAAAGAGTACGATGCCATCCTTTGGGCACTCGGCTGCCAGAACGGTCGTGGCCTCCCCATTGATGGCTGGGAAGGTACCCCAAACTGTGTTTCCGGTGTTGCTTTCCTGAAAGCTTTCAATGAGGGCCGCCTGAAGGTCACCGGCAAGAATGTAGTCTGCATTGGTGGTGGTGATACCTCCATTGACGTTATCTCCGTCACCCGCCGCGTCGGTTACAATGCAGCAGCCGGCAACCCTGAAGATGTGGTGCATGACACCAGTATCAATCAGGACCAAGCCCTGGCAGATGCTGCAGAAAATGCTAACGCCACACTGACCTCACTGTTTACCAAAGATAAGATGTTTGCCGCGGAGCACGAGATTCATGATGCTCTGCACGAAGGCTGCGCTATTCTTGATGGTGTGATGCCACTGGAAGTGATCGTTGGTGATGATGGTCGCGCCACCGGACTGAAAGTGTGTGATTGCACCATGGACGGCATGAGACCGATTCCTACCGAGGGCACCGAGCGTGTGCTGGAAGCTGATCTTGTTGTATCTGCTATTGGCCAGAGCGGTGATATGGCCGGCATTGAAGATATGGCTAATGATCGCAATCTCATCGACGCCGATAAATTCTTCCAGGTACCTGGAAAAGCGGGTCACTTCGTTGCGGGTGATATCGTCAATCCTCATCTGCTGACCACCGCAATTGGTCAAGCCTCTGTAGCGGTTGAGAGTATCGACATCTACATGAAGCAGGAAGAGCAGGGTAAGCGTCCAAAAGTTGATGTACACCACTTCGACCTGATGGCCAAGCTACATGAGGCCGGTCTTGATCCTGAGCACTTCGATTCTACTGTGGGTGACATGCGCGGTACCGGCACTGCCAAGTACGCAGTACACAACTACGAAGACCGTTCCGAACAGGAAGTGATCGCTTCCAAGGAGCTTTTCCTTGGGCACTTCGAATATACGAAACGTAATATTCGTGATGAAGACGTTCCAAGTGCAGATGATGTATTGGGCCACTTCAAAGATCGTCTGATCATGCTCAGCGAAGAGCAAGTGACTTCTGAAGCCAAACGCTGCATGAGCTGTGGCATGTGCTTCGAGTGTGATAACTGCGTTATCTTCTGCCCCCAAGATGCCGTCTTCCGTGTTAAGAAGAATGAGGCAACCACCGGTCGTTACGTTGATACTGACTACAGCAAGTGTATTGGCTGTCACGTCTGTACCGATGTTTGCCCCACCGGTTATATCCAGATGGGTCTTGGTGAATAGGAGCTGTCATGCTTAGTTCTACCGGCATCAAACGATCCACTATGATCTTCATGGGAGCACTTTTCGCGGTGCTCTCCATGGGGGCCATGGGCGAATCTTTTGTCACAAAGGGGTCCAAGGCGGCCGGTCTCGGACCGGACGGCTGTGTGGCACCCAAGGCAGAGATGCGTCGCAACCATATGGATTATCTGAAACACGACCGTGTCGCCACCGTCCGTCAAGGCATCAGGGATACTAAGGCCAGTCTTGCGTCCTGCGTTGATTGTCATGCTGCAGATGACGGTAAAGGTGGCTATGCTCCGGTCAATGGGGAAGGACAGTTTTGTGAGTCCTGCCACAGCTATGTAGGAGTCAATCTCTACTTTGCATGTTTCCAGTGCCATCGGAAAACACCGCAAGCAGAGAGTGCTTCACTAAGCGATTCAGAGATAAAGGTAGGTGCTTTTGCTCTGCAGCTTGATGCTGATAAGCAACAGGCTGTGACGGCGCAACACTTCTCCAAATGGCACAGCCAAGTAGTAGAGGACTGATCATGACGAAAAATAGTGACCAGCCTGACATGAAGCGCCGGGAGTTTTTCGGCAAGACGGTCCTTGCGGCCGGTGCAGCAACTGTAGCTCCTGGTGTACTGCTTGCTGTTGCAGGTAGTGATGAGCAACAGGGTGCAAGTAGTGATACCCGCTGGGGTATGCTGATCGATTCCAACAAGTGCGCAGAAGGTTGCAGTGTTTGTGTCGATGCGTGTAACAGCGAAAACGGCATCGATCTTCAGGTGCGCCCTGAAGGTCAGTCCGATGAAAAGTGGAATGCACAGCGTCCGCAGTGGATCCGCAAGGTAAAGCTGAAAGACAACCAGACGGGAGAGGTCACTAATCTACCGCTGATGTGTCAGCATTGTGAACACCCACCCTGTGTCGATGTTTGCCCGACCACGGCATCATTTAAACGTGTCGATGGCATCGTTATGGTGGATCGTCATAAGTGTATTGGCTGCCGCTACTGCATGATGGCTTGCCCCTATAAGGCACGCTCCTTCATTCATCAGGATGTAACAGAACAGCTTGTATCTGCACCACGCGGCAAAGGTTGTGTCGAGTCGTGTAACTTCTGTGCAACTCGTCTCGATGCGGGTGCAACCACTACTGCCTGTCAGGATGCATGCGAAAAAGATGGTCATCAGGCAATTATCTTTGGTGATCTGAAAGATCCACAGAGTACTGTTGCGATGGCATTAAAAGAGAAAACTAGTCGGCAGATTCGTGCCGATCTTGAACTCAATACCGGTGTTCGCTACACCAACGTATAAGCGGGAAGGAGTAGAGTTAGATGAAAGATATGTCCTACCGTGAGCTCTGGTGTAGCTCTCCCAGGTTCTGGGGTGGTCTCGCCCTTCTAGGTTTCATTATCGCTGTTGCTTTGGGCGCGGCGTTTTTTATGGAACACAGTGGTCACCATGTTACAGGCATGACAAACCAGATTGTCTGGGGTCTGCCACATGTATTTGCCATCTTCCTGATCGTGGCCGCCTCGGGGGCACTTAACGTTGCCTCAATCGGCTCGGTTTTTGGTGGCCCAATGTATAAACCTCTGGGACGCTTCTCGGCCTTGTTGGCTATTGGACTGCTGGCAGGCGGCCTGATTGTGCTGTTGCTCGACCTTGGCCGCCCTGATCGTCTTATTGTCGCTGTTACCAGTTACAATTTTAAGTCGATCTTTGCATGGAACATCATTCTCTACAGTGGTTTTTTTGCCATCGTTGGTGTCTATATCTGGACTATGATTGATCGTAAAGTTCAGAAATACAAAATCGCTGTCGGCTATGCTGCATTTATCTGGCGGCTGGCACTGACCACCGGTACCGGTTCTATCTTCGGTTTCCTGGTAGCTCGCGAAGCCTATGATGCAGCGATTATGGCGCCGATGTTTATCATCATGTCATTCAGTTTTGGACTGGCATTTTTTATTGTCGCTCTGATGTCCGCCTATTGGTGGGCTGGTCGGGAGCTGGGTGGGCTTCGTCTTGCCAAGTTGAAGAATCTGTTGGGGGTATTTGTTGGTGCGGTGCTTTACTTCGCCGTAGTCTACCATTTGACTAACCTCTACGTGACTCAGCATCATGGTGTAGAACAGTTTATTCTGCTGGGTGGCGGTGTCTACACCAATATGTTCTGGATCGGTCAGGTACTGATTGGTGGTATCATTCCGCTGTTCCTTATCTACTCTCCGGCATTTGCTACTTCACGCTTTGCTATTGCTACGGCCTCTATCCTGGTATTGATTGGTGGGTTCTTCCAGGTCTATGTGATCGTGATAGGCGGTCAGGCATTCCCGATGAATATCTTCCCGGGTAAAGAGGTTGTTTCCAGCAGCTTCTTCGACGGTATGGTTAACGGTTACGTACCTACCGTTCCCGAGGCGCTGCTTGGTTTTGGTGGTATTGCCGTTGCCATGACTCTGGTGGCTGTCGGTTCGCGTATGCTGCAGGTGCTGCCGGAAAGCCTTGAGGATCCCACAGACGAGTCCAGCTAACTCTGTCGCTGAGTATAAACCTGAAAAAACCACCACCGGGTAACCGGCGGTGGTTTTTTCGCTTTAGCCCCGATGATTCTGCGCAGAAATAAAGAGTACTGTCTTCGCAGTACACGTAGGATCCGGGTGACTCAGTGCCCAACTAGGAGCCTGTCCGAGAAAAGGCGCCGTAGCGGGGAAAGCCTGTTTTGAGTCATTTTTTTGGTCATTTGAGGCGAATAGTTACTCTTATTCAACGAAAATGAGCGGAAAAAAGTGCCAGAATGGGGTTTCCGCAGTAGGTGTCCTATTCTCGGACAGGCTCCTAGTACCACAGCAACCAAGCATAGTTCACTTTACTGCCGCATTGATCTGTTCACAGGCTATAATTCATAAGCCCTTTACGTATGGCAATTTAAAAAATGTCTCATTTTTTTATATCCGCAGCTCACAAATCATCAGGCAAGACAACCGTCTCTATCGGACTGACCGCGGCGTTGCGCGAGCGCGGGATGGCTGTACAGCCGTTTAAGAAGGGACCAGACTACATAGACCCAATCTGGCTCTCCGCCGCAGGTGGCAACAACTGCGTCAATCTCGATTTTTATACTATGTCGGCAGAGGAGATCACCCGGGAGTTTCACCGTGCCATGATGGGTAAGGATATCGGGGTGATCGAAGGTAACAAGGGGCTCTATGACGGTCTCGACCTGGATGGCAGTAACAGCAACGCTGCACTGGCTACCCAGCTGAACTCTCCGGTTTTTTTAGTCATAGACGCACGTGGCATGACCCGTGGTATCGCACCGCTGATTCTCGGCTACCAGGCATTTGATCAGAACCTCACAATCGCAGGGGTGATACTCAACAAGGTCGGTGGTAGTCGTCATGAAGGTAAACTGTGCCGAGTAATTGAGCACTATACGGATATCCCGGTGGTCGGTTCGGTGCACTCAAATCCGGAGCTTGAGATCGATGAGCGCCACCTTGGTTTAATGCCAAGTAATGAGTCGAGTGAAGCTGCTGCAAAAATTCGGCTGCTGGGTCAGCGCGTGGCTGAACAGGTCGATCTTGACCGAATTCTCGAATTTGCAGCAGCAACAGCACCACTGCCGGAGGTGACGGAAGAGGAGTATCTGTTCACTGGTGAAAAAGTACGCATTGGCTATCCGCGCGATCGTGCTTTTGGTTTCTACTACCCGGGTGATCTCACACGGATGGAAAAAGCGGGTGCGGAGCTGGTGCCCTTTGATGCTCTGAGTGACAGTGTGCTGCCGCCGGTTGATGGTCTCTTCATCGGCGGAGGTTTCCCTGAAACCGCTATGGATGAGTTGGAAGCGAATAACTCCCTGCGGCAGGAGATCAAAGCATTTATTGAAGCCGGGGGACCTGTCTATGCAGAGTGTGGGGGACTTATGTACCTTGCCCGCAACCTGACCTGGCAGGACAAAGTGTGTAAAATGGTTGGTGCGATCCCGGGTGACATTGTTATGCACGAGCGTCCACAGGGTAGAGGCTATGTTCGCCTGCGTGAGAGAGAACAGAGCCCATGGCCGAAACTCCCAGGGCAATCATCTGAGATTGCCGCCCATGAGTTTCACTACTCTGCCATTGAGAATCTGGATAAGGGAATCAATTTTGCTTATCAGGTGATTCGCGGTACCGGAATTGATGGTAGTAACGATGGCATTGTCTACAAGAACCTGTTGGCAAGCTACACCCATATGCGAGATGTCGGCGGGAATCATTGGACTCAAAGGTTTGTTGAACATGTCAGGGCGTGTAAGCCCCAAGTAGTTTAGAGAGCAAGTTTATGTTTAAAGTTACCGAAGCAGCCGCCGAGCAGATTAAAGAGGCGGCAAAGCAGGGTGGTACCGAGGGTATGGCGCTACGTATGGCGGCCCGAAAGAAAGATGACGGCAGCATCGAGTACATTATGGGTTTCGATGAAGAGCGTGAACAGGATACACGTGTTGATGCCGACGGAACCAGTATAGTGATTTCACCTGATTCGGTTGCACTCTTGGAAGAAGCGGTAATGGATTATGTAGAGATGGCAGAGGGCGATTTCCGTTTTATCTTTCTAAATCCCAAGGATCCCACCTACGTGCCACCCTCTGACGGGTAGCTGTCAGGCGGAATAGGTAGAACAGTTTCGCCCTGTACCTAGGAGCCTGTCCGCGAATAGAGAACCTACTGCGGAATGCTCCTTTTGGCCCATTTTCCCCAATCATTTTCGTTAAATATGCCCAATATTCGCCTCAAATGATCGAAAAAATGGACTCAAAATGAGCATCCCTCGCTACGGTTCCTATTCTCGGATAGCCTCCTAGGTTGTAAACTATGGAACTCTCCAGTGAAGACGCCTTGCGTCTTAATGTACTGTTGGCCAATAAACCTCTGGCCATACGTATCCACGAATCAAACATGACGCTCCACGGCTTGCTTGCAGAGAGTGAAGTGACAGTTAAACTCAATCCGGTTGGTCGTGACGAGCACTATCTGAGGAGTGTGCGTTCCTTCCTGTCAGAACGAGCCCTCGGTAATCCTGGTGGCTACCCGCTCTACCTGCAGCGCTGGACCCGCCAGGGACAGATGCGGGAGGATAGCCTTGAGCAGCTGCTATTGTTAGGTGAGCCAACGGCTGTATTTGCCGTTGTTTGTGCTGAAGGGCTGACAGATGAACTGGCACGGCGAGCATGGTGGTCAGTTGAAGAGGCGGAGAATGCCCGTTGCATGTTGGAGACCGAGGCTGTTGTCAAGGGCAAGACCGGCCCGCTACTGGCTAGCTATCTTATTGACTACCTGCCTTTCGAGATTGAGCCTGAGACGATGGTCGACTCGGTCAGCAAAGCGTTACAGCCTGGGCTACTTGACGATGCAGTACGACGCTCCCTGTGGAAGAGAGCTGCACGTAAGACAGCCTACCTGGTTGGATTTATAGCAGCCTGCCCGGATGATCTACCTGAGACTCTCCCGGCACGGGGGGACTACAATGAATATTGGGAAAAACTGAGACCGCTGGCTGATACTGGTAACAGTGTCGCATTACTGCTGCTGAAACTACTCTCCGGCCAAGGGCAGTCATATCTGGATACCTGCCAGCGCATACTCAATAAACCCTCTACCCAGGATGTGGTCAACACCACCCTGGACCTGATACGAAACTACTTCTCTGCACTCAGGCCTGAGGGTAACCCGGATGTCCCCATTGAGGTGCTCATCGGTGAATCGCCCGGGATGATAGCCCATTCAAAAGAGGCAAATACCTGCCTGAAAATTATGCCGACACTCATGCGTGAACTTGAGGCAATGACTATTCTCTCAGGTCTCGGTTTTGGCGTGCTGCGCCCTGCCCTAAAGGGGAGTGACGCCATGGGTAGTTTGATGCGCAAAAAACTGGTGCCGGTGCTTACTCCGATTAAAGAAAGGATTGCTCTGCTCCGGGCAATCCATAATGTCTAGGGAACCTCTGCGTACATAACCTTGTGCTGCTCAATATTAGCTACAATACTATGAATATGAGATAGGAAACACGGACCGCAGAGAGTATCTCTAACGATCTGGTGCAAGAGGGTCAAAGGCGGTAATGCTGGAGATTAAAACCAAGGCTCAACTGGTCATTGTCCTAGTGGTTTTGGCACTGCTTGGGTTGCATACCTATAGTGCTTACCAGCAGGAACAGAGCAGCGTAGCTGAGGTACAGACAAAGTTCGAAGAGCGTCTTCATAAGCTCAATAAGCATATTCAGGAAGAGATGCTAATGTTGCGCTATACACATGAATTGCAACGAATTTTATTAATCCCCGGTGTAACCGAAGCGCTCCAGTCAGGTCAACGTCAAAGGCTATATGAGCTGGTTGACGTGGTCAAGGATTTTGTTACACCCAGTTAAGCCGCTTTCTTCAGCTCCAACAACTGCTGCTCAAAGTCATTAGGGCTCATATAGTCCAAGTATGAATGTAGGCGACGGCTGTTATAAAACATCGAAATATATTCCAGTATGTCCTGCTGGGCCTCATAACGTGTCTGGTAGCTTCGCCAATGCACTCGCTCCTGCTTCAAGCTGCCAAAGAAGCTTTCAACAACAGCGTTGACGCTCCTATGTCAAGTTACTACTGCAGCATCGTTTAAATCAGCCAGGTTAAGAGGGTATAGTTCTCGAACGATGTAACGCTTCAAGCATCGGCTTATCTCTTTGGTCGATTTTCCTTCTGCCGTGCGACGAGCAACATAAGTTCGAGTGCGTGGATCGCTCCGCATGCGTACCATGGCAATGGTCCACAACGCATTATTGGCAGATCGACTACCTCCACGATTGAGGCGATGACGCACAGTCTTACCTGAAGATGCTTGCAGTGGGTTTACTCCACACAGAGCTGCTAGAGCAGCTTCGCTATGTAGCCGTTCAGGATTGTCACCAGCGACTGACAGCAACGTCGCTGCTGTTTGTGGCCCAATGCCAAACTGTCGACGTAACCGCTTTGCTGCGCTATTTGTTAAGTGCTCCAGTGTATCATCCAGATCTTTAAGTTCAGCTGTTAGGTACATCCACCGCCTGGCGAGTAGACGAAGTGTTGTAGCCAGCGTCTTTAGTGAAATTGTTTTACCGAGAGTCCGGAGATGCAAACAACCTTGAACACACTGTCCTGGATTCGACTTCCAAAGCCTAGCTCGTATATTCTCTGGAGCAGACACCAGCAATGAACGCAATTGATTAATCGTCTGTGTTCTCGCCTTTACCGCGCTCCGCCTTGCAACTGATGCGATACGCATAGCCTCTGCAGCACCTGATTGTAACTTCGGAATAGACTGCGCTTTACCTGCCAGCACGGATCGAGCGGCACTCTCCGCATCCGTCGGATCCGATTTGCCATAGAATCGTCGCATAGAACGATCAGGACGATTGATTTCCAGGACCTCTACCTCGTGTTCAGATAGGAATCTAGCAAGGCCTGCTCCATATGTTCCAGTACCTTCTACTCCTGCGCGTGATAAATTGCCGAACGATGACGCCCATTTTAATAAGTGCTGATAGCCAGTGCCATTTGTTTCTATGGACAGTACATCAAGCATTTTTCCATGACTGTCAATAATCACTCCCACATGCATGTCCAGATGCGTATCAACGCCAAGTATGACTTCACACTGTATCGATTGTTTACCCATTTCAAGTGCCCTCTGAAGGCCTAGATATTGATCACCAACCCACATTGCAGGACAGGACACTCAAGTTGCAGTACAAAGCTCCTATTAGGTCACAGGCAATGGGCCCGGAGATACTCGGGGAACGCCAGTATCCAACCGACAGGTCAACGCAAAGGCAGCTTCGCCAATCCCAGCACGGGTCAGGTTGGACTGGACATTCAATAGAATTGTAGACTGAGTATCCCAGCAATCCCCCTTCCTGCTCATGCTGCCGTTAATACCATGAGCCTTCAGTAATCGCCGAAAAGCCTTGCTGGCGTACTGAGACCCACGATCCGAGTGGTGAATCAGTCCCGCTCTCGGTTTCCGACGCCAGATTGCCATTTGTAAGGCGTCACAGACAAGCTTGGCCTTCATCTGTGAACTCATGCTCCAGCCGACGACTTTACGTGAACACATATCAATCACTACCGCCAGATACAGCCAGCCTTCCTGTGTCCAGATATAGGTCACGTCTGCGGCATAGACCTGATCCGACTGAGCAACATCAAATTTACGGTTGAGCCGGTTGTCAAAGACCGGCTGCTTGTGATTGCTGTTTGTCGTTACCTTGTGTTTCTTGCGCTGACGCGCCTGCACATTGGCCTCACGCATCAGATTTCTTGCCTTGTCCCGGCTCACTGGATAGCCCAGTACATTGAGGGCTTTCTTCATTCGGCGACTACCGTAGGTGTAGTCTGAGCTTTTGGCAATATCTACAACCCACTCCAGCATCTCTTGATGGACTGGATCATCCGGTCTGCTCTTCATTACCCTCTGGTACCGGTAATAGCCGTTACGGCTCACACCCAAAACCCGACACTGCAGGCCGATAGGGTAGGCATTCTTATGTTGGGTGATGAACGAGTATTTCACTTCGTTTCTGCTGCAAAGAATGCCGTCGCTTTTTTAATATATCCTCTCCATCTCAAGGCGCTTGACCTGGGCCTTGAGTTTCCTGAGCTCTTCCTGTTCGGGTGTCAGCTTGCCATTACCCCGAAAGGCCTGCCCCTCTTCAGCTTGGTGTTCTTTCACCCAGCGCCCCAGCATTTGAGGATTGATATCCAGGCTTGTGGCAGCTTCCTTTCGCATATAACCCTGCTCAAGTACCAGGCTGATTGCGTCCAGCTTGAACTTTTTTGAATATTTCTATCGTGTACTCATCTATCTCTACCTCAGTTAAGTCAGTAATAATGCTTAACTGGGTTGTACAAGTCCATTAGACCACCTCAGGTGCTACCTACTTGGCAGCAGTTGAAGCGCGAGATACCCAAGCTCTCCATTATGCACTTCCATCACGCCGATGGTATTTCATTTCTTCGAATGCACCTACCTGAAATCTACGGCGATCCCATCGCAGATGTACGCCCACTACTGGCTCAGATCCATAAAAATCATAAACCACTCTATCGCTTTGAAGCAGGCAAGCATGGGATGTTTGTTAGAATGATTATTCCTGTTTTTTATGGTGGGAACTACATTGGGGCGGTAGAAATTGGCCTACAGGCGGAATACTTGATTGAGCGTTTAAAGCATATTTTAAATGTGGAGGGCTACCTGTTTGTTGAGGAGAGTGCGTTATCAATACTGGAGATACCCTACCTTGGGAGGAAATATGTTAATGGCATGGTTTGGTGGGGAGGCGAATACAGTGAGAAAAGGTGTATTGATATGCTACCTGAGGACTTTGATTTTAAATCCCTGCACCCTTTACAAGACCAGACAGGGAGGCATTACCTTACTCACGCCTTATCATTACCTGTAGTAGACGGTTCTCCTAAGGCGCTGGTCGTTCTTTTTCAAGATATCACCGCCCATTATCAGTCCATTAAAAACTCACTGATTCTCAATCTGGGAATAGGTGCACTGGTTATCATAATTTTACTGGCAACACTGCATCGTACAACAAACTATTTTGTTACTCTGTTGGCCCGCCAGTCCTATTACTCCGGCACTGATATTCTTACAGGTATCCCTAACCGCATGGTATTCAACAAGCGGTTTGCAGAGGAAGTTGAGCGTTGTGAACGATATGCCGTCCCTCTCTCCCTGATCATGTTCGATCTGGATGATTTTAAACAGATCAATGATCAATACGGGCACAACGTGGGGGATCAGGTTTCAATAGAAATTTGTCAACTGATCACGCCGGAGATTAGAAAGTCAGACCTGTTTACCCGATGGGGCGGCGATGAGTTCACCATTATTCTTCCATCGCAAAATTTGCAACAAGCCGAACAGATTGCCATTAAGCTATGTTCTTTGATGGAGGCTAATCAGCTTAAAAGTGGTGGCAGTATGACGATCAGCATGGGTGTTTCTGAATGGCGGACTGGAGACTCCACTGAGGAGCTTTTCAAGCGTGTGGATGAGAATCTTTACCGGGCAAAAAAAAGTGGGCGTAACAGAGTGATAGCGGTATGACGCTGAAGCCTATTTAGTACACGTCATTCGTTACAGCGCACTGGCTGCTCGGATTATCAACAGACTGGACATTCAACGCAGACTGTCGATTAATAAAACGGGGAGCCGAGTACCCCACGTTTCGATAGTAGTGTTACTCCCTTTCATGCTGCCCCTGTTGATACTGTTGTGTCAACGACTGCTGGATATTTCCCGGTACAGGATCGTAGTGACTAAAGCCGATCTCGTAGCTTCCTTCTCCGCCGGTAATTGCTTTCAGCCTTGAGCTGTAGTCATCCAGTTCAGAGAGTGGTACTAAGCCACTGATCACCATGTGGCCGTTGGGATTGGTGTTGGTGTCGCTGATGCGCCCGCGGCGACCGGCGAGGTCAGCGGTGATGTCACCCATCGCCTCACCCTGGGCCTCGATCTTTATCTCCACCATCGGCTCAAGGACGATACTGCGTGCTTTCTCAAGGGCGGTCTGAAAGGCTTTCTTGCCGGCGGCGACAAAGGCGATCTCTTTGGAGTCGACGGAGTGATGTTTTCCATCGTATACGGTGACGCGGATATCCTGCATTGGGTAGCCGGCGACAAAGCCCTCTTCCATCGCATGGACGATGCCCTTCTCCACCGCCGGCATGAACTGTCCCGGGATGACGCCGCCCTTTACTTCATCGACGAACTGGAATCCTTCACCTCGCGGGAGTGGGGCGATACGTAGCGAGACCTCGCCAAACTGACCGGCGCCGCCGGTCTGCTTCTTGTGGCGGTACTGCCCTTCGGCGGCACTGCTGATGGTCTCGCGGTAGGGGATGCTGGGGGGCTGGGTATCGACGTTAACATTAAAACGCTGCTCCAACTGCTCCAATACCACCCGTAGATGCAGATCGCCGAGACCCCGAATAACCGTCTCATTGGCTTGGTTGGCATGTTCCACCACGAGGCAAGGATCCTCGGCCTGGAGTTTATGCAAAGCATCTGAGAGCTTCTGGTCATCACTGCGCTTGTTGGGTATTAACGCCAGCCCAAACAGTGGCATGGGAAAGCTCTCAGGCTGAAGGTGGAAGTTGTCTTCGTCGTGTGAATCGTGGAGTACGGCATCACGAAATATTTCGTCAACCCGGGCAACAGCGCAGATATCGCCGGGGATAGCACTCTCCATCTCACTCTGATCCTTTCCCTGAAGTCGCAGTAGGTGGGTCACTTTGAAGGGTTTTCTCGCATCACCGATAAAGAGTTGGCTGTTGGGTGTGAGACTTCCCTGATAGAGACGGAACAGACTCAGCTTGCCGCGGAATGGATCGTTGGTTACCTTAAATACATGAGCAATAGCGTGCTTTTTGGGGTCGGGATCGACATCGACCGGCACGGCGTCGCTGCCCTCGCCTTTGAGAAAATGAGGTGGATTTCCTTCGGTTGGGTCTGGCATCAGGCGGGTGATGACTTGCAACAATTCAGCAACACCCGTGCCGTTTGTCGCCGAGGTAAAACAGATAGGCACCAGGTGGCCTTCACGTAGTGCTTTCTCGAAAGGGTCATGGAGCTGCTCCGGTTCCAGCTCTGATCCCTGCTCCAGATAGATCTCCATCAGCGCTTCATCCATCTCCACAACCTGATCGATAATGGTTGTGTGGGCATCGGCCACTGAGGAGAAGAGTGTCTCTTCACCCTCCGGTTTAAAGAAGCAGTCCACCACTTTGTCACCGGATAGAGCAGGCAGGTTTAACGGCAGACACTCTTCACCAAAGGTTCTGCGGATATCATCCACCAGCGCCTCCAAATTGGCGGTGGGAGAGTCGATCTGGTTTATGATAATTAGCCGGCAAAGCTCATCCTCAAGGGCGTGTTCCATCATCGTTTGAGTGGCCGGTTCGATACCCGACTCGGCGTTGATCACCACGGCCGCAGTTTCGACTGCCTGTAGCGCACTGAAGGCACGACCGAAAAAATCATGTAGTCCCGGAGTGTCGAGCAGGTTGACCTGCTTGCCGTCCTTTCTCAGCCAGGCAAGGGAGGCGTTAAGTGAGTGCTCATACTGCTGTTCCTGTTTGTCGTAATCACAGACCGTGTTGCCCTGCTCGATACTTCCCTGACTTTTGATTGCCCCGGCGGTATAGAGTAGTGCCTCGGTCAGCGTCGTCTTGCCTGCACCAGTCTGGCCCACCAGGGCGATATTTCGGATATCGTGAGTGGTATATGCGGGCATCTTCTTCTCCTGAAACAGCGACGTTAAACTAACTACTATCCCAATAGAAGAGGGCGACAAGCGCTATGACCCCGGTCAATCTTTTGTCTTAATTATCAAGAAAAGCCTAGTGATACCATCGACGGTATAATAATACTCTTACCTGATTACCCCTGAAACTCAGCCGGAAATGAACGCGAATATGGCTCTTTACGGATAAATTGTTTGGATGTTGTACTTAAAAAATCACCAAGGGCATGTTCGGACGCTTTGCAATATGGGGGGCATTTCATATATTTGCGTTCATACGCATTTATTTGCGGCCAAAATTGACTCATTTTCTTCTATCAATGGCTGAGCATTGGGGGTAATCAGATACTCTTATGACTTGGGTCTGCGGCTGCGGCCTTTGTAAGCGGCAACCTGTTTGATCACCTCTTGGAAAGGGAGATGGTCAAGCGAATCGAAGGTTTCAGCGGCCTGTTTGAGCAAGTTGTAGACATCTTCAATACAGAGCGGTGGTTTCTCCTCTTTGAGTACGCTATGGACTCCTCTAAGCCCGCCAATCTGGATGCGGATTGCCTGACCGTGGGGGAGGGCGCCCTTGCTGTGATTCTTCAAGGTGAAGCGGGCATGATGGCGAAGCAGTTCCAGCAGCTCTTTGCAACGTAGCTGCCCTTCGTCAGAGGCGCAATGAACACCGATTCTCTCTGCCAGGTAGAAGCGCTCGGACTGGCAACAGCGACACTGGCTGGCCAATACTCCTTTTTCGAACAGACAGAAGCGCTCGTTCATGCTGTGGTAGGTTTTGTGATAGGCGTCTTGGTCCATAAGATTCAGTCCTTGGCGGTAAATCTGTGGATCATTCGTCTGTCTCTCTTGCTAGGTCGGCCGCTTTCCTGTTTTGGCATTGCCGCACGCAGTAATCGCTGCTCCTCAATCCTCTTGTTACGTCTAATAATACTATCCTCAGACTCCTCGTAGAAACCGCTTGCCTCCGAGGCGGGTCGGCGCTGCTTGGGTATCACCTTGACTTCAATATCCCAGGAGAGGGAGTCCTTGTGAATCTCCAGTCGGTTACCCGGTTTAACCTCTTTGCCCGGTTTAGTCCGTTGACCGTTGAGGTGAACCTTGCCGCCGTTGATTGCTTCTACGGCCAATTGCCGAGTCTTGAAGAAGCGCGCCGCCCACAGCCATTTGTCGAGGCGTAGGCTCTGACTGCTCTCACCACCACTCATGTGATGTCATCTTCTTCCTGGGTCATTTCCGGCTCTTCATGGGGTGCCAGCCCCAGCAGTGGGTCGAGCTTGCCGAAGGCATTGAGCTCGGCTAGATCATCGTAGCCTCCCACATGATAGTCATCGATAAAAATCTGCGGCACAGTGCGTCGCTGGCTGCGCTCCAGCATCTCACGCATCAGCTTACGGTCACCACTGTCGATGTAGAGCTCTTCATACTCAACCCCCTTTCTGGTAAGCAGCTGTTTAGCGCGGACGCAGTAGGGGCAGATAGCAGTACTGTAGATTACGACTTTCGGCATGAGTGATTCTCTGCATGGATATAGGATGCTTATATCCTATCAACCACCCCTCCGGGGGTCTACCTAAGGAACTTCTGAATAGATCATGAGCGGTTGCATTGCACTCAGCAGACGTGAGATCTGTATTGAAAACCCTACTAAGGCCTGCTATTCAAAGGGCCTTAGGCCTTGATTTGGCCTCTTTTGGACACAATTTAATTCCAGGTTACCCCTGAAACTCAGCCGGAAATGAACGCAAATATGACTCTTAATTCACCCTTCGCAGGTAAATAGCAAGGGCATTGCATTGAATAATCACAAAGGGCTTGTTTAGATGCTTTGCAATATGGGGAATATTGCAAACATTAGCGTTCATACGCATTTATTTGCGGCCAATATTGGCTTATCTTCTTCATATCAATGGCTGAGCATTAAGAATAATCAGAATTTGACTTATCCAGACTTTTTCAGAAGTCCCTTAACCCACCTTCAGGGCAGTAGAGTATATGCCCGGATCATTGACTCAGAGAGCGCTGATGCTTCACGAAATCCCTAAAACCATCTATCTCAAGGACTACTTGCCGCCTGAATATCTTGTCGATAGAGTGGATCTTCACTTTGATCTGGGCGAGAAAGAGACGCGGGTAGCTTCAAAACTGACTATGCGCCGTAACCCTGCAGGCCGGAGGGGTGCAGTACTGCGGCTCGACGGTGAGCAGTTGGATCTGCTCTCACTGCGCCTTGACGGCAGCGACCTCGGCCCAGAGTGCTATCGGGTCGATGACGAAGGTTTGACCGTTTATCGGGTACCCGAACGGTTCACACTGGAGAGTGAGGTAAGAATAAAGCCCCAGGAGAATACGGCTCTTGAAGGGCTCTATAAATCAGGCGGCATGTTTTGTACCCAATGTGAGGCGGAGGGCTTTCGCAAGATTACCTGGTATCTGGATCGCCCCGATGTGATGAGCCGGTTCACTACCACCATCGTTGCAGACCGGCAGCGCTATCCGGTGCTGCTCTCTAACGGTAATCCGCTGGAACAGCAGTTGCTGGACGATGGTCGTCACCTGGCCCGCTGGGAGGATCCGTTTGCCAAGCCGGCCTACCTGTTTGCATTGGTGGCGGGTGATCTGCGCTCAATAGAAGACCAATTTGCCACTGCCTCCGGACGGGATGTGGCACTACGTATCTATGTAGAGCCTGAGAATATCGACAAGTGCGATCACGCCATGGCCTCCTTGAAAAACGCCATGACCTGGGATGAAGAGCATTACGGTCGCGAGTACGACCTGGATATCTATATGATCGTGGCGGTCAACGATTTCAATATGGGCGCCATGGAGAACAAAGGGCTCAATATCTTCAACTCCAAGTATGTGCTGGCGCGGCCCGATACTGCTACCGACAGCGATTTCCAGGGCATTGAAGGGGTGATTGCCCATGAGTACTTCCACAACTGGACAGGCAACCGCATCACCTGCCGTGACTGGTTTCAGCTCAGTCTGAAAGAGGGGCTGACGGTATTCCGTGATCAGGAGTTTTCCGCTGATATGGGGTCCCGGGGAGTAAAGCGCATAGAGGACGTACGCATGCTGCGTGCTCACCAGTTTGCCGAGGATGCCAGCCCCATGGCACATCCCGTGCGCCCCGATAGCTATATGGAGATCAATAACTTCTACACACTTACTGTCTATGAGAAGGGCGCCGAGGTGGTACGGATGCAGCATAATCTGCTTGGTGAGGCGGATTATCGTAAGGCTACCGATCTCTACTTTCAGCGCCATGACGGCCAGGCAGTGACCACCGATGACTTTGTCGCCTGCATGGCCGAAGCCGGCGAAAGGGATCTGCAGCAGTTCAAACGCTGGTACAGTCAGCCGGGAACACCGGAGCTGGAGGTCGGCGGCAACTATGATGAGCAGTCACAACGCTACACCCTGACGGTGAAGCAGTCCTGCCCATCCACCCCCGGCCTGCAACAGAAGGCGCCCCTGCATATGCCACTGGCGGTAGGTCTGCTGGATGAGGAGGGGTGTGATATTCCCCTGCAACTGGAGGGAGAGTCTGCGCCCCAGGGCACTACCCGTATGTTGGAGCTGCGCCAGGCGGTAGAGCAGTTTACCTTTACCGGGCTGATCCAGTCGCCGGTTCCCTCCCTGCTGCGTGGCTTCTCAGCTCCGGTCAAGCTCCATTTCGACTACAGCGACCGGGAGTTGATGTTCCTCATGTCCCACGACAGTGATGGTTTCAATCGCTGGGATG
Source organism: Candidatus Sedimenticola sp. (ex Thyasira tokunagai) (assembly GCA_037318855.1). GTDB lineage: Bacteria > Pseudomonadota > Gammaproteobacteria > Chromatiales > Chromatiaceae > Vondammii. The sequence goes on from CP134874.1 coordinate 982,043, forward strand.
CAGCACAAACTCTCACTCAGCGTATCGTCCTGGGGCGTGTCACAGAACCCGAATCCAGCCTACCGGAAGAATTTATCGATGCCTTCCGCGCCGCCCTCACCGATGCGTCAAGCGATGAGGCGCTACTGGCTGAGGTGCTAACCCTGCCCGCTGAGTCCTATCTTGGAGAGCAGATGACGGTGGTCGACGTGGAGGGTATCCATCAAGCACGGGAGACTCTGAAGAGAGAGCTGGCGGTTGAGCTTCACAAGGAGCTGCTGCAGCGCTACCAGGCAGGCAGGGTACAGGAGGAGTATCGTCTCGATCACGTATCAATGGCCCGCCGCAGCCTCACCAACCTCTGCCTTGACTATCTGATGCAGCTTGATGATCCGGAGATACGCCTCCTTGCGGTGAAGCAGTATCACGGTGCCGGCAATATGACCGATGCGATGGCTGCCATCAGTCAGCTGGTGGATCGCCCGGCTGATGACTCCACGGTACTACTGGAGGATTTCTATAATAGATGGAAGCATGACCCCCTGGTATTGGATAAGTGGTTCACCCTCCAGGCCGTCTCCAGCCGAAGCGATGCTCTGGAGCAGGTGAAGGGCTTGATGGCTCACCCTGACTTCTCGATAACCAACCCCAACCGCGTGCGCGCTCTTATTGGTGTCTTCTGTTCAGCCAATCCGGTACGTTTCCACTCGGTGGATGGGGCGGGGTACGCTTTTCTTGCTGACCGGGTGCTGGAGCTTGACCCTCTCAACCCACAAGTTGCCTCCCGAATGTTGCGCATCATGGCGCGCTGGCGCCGCTACGATGAAGGGCGTCAGTCATTGATGAAGGCACAGCTTCAGCGCATTGCCGACAGTGATGGTCTCTCAAAGGATGTCTATGAAATTGCCTCCAAGTGCCTGGAGGGGTGAGTGCACGGATCTGATTTAATCCGATTATGCAGCTCTGTGAGTAGACCTGGTTCTGTTGCCGGCTTTGTTATATATATAGGTGGACAGGCCAACGTTTTGTCCATCCTGCAAACCACATGAGAAACTGAAGCACTGGGCTCAGTGCAATATCATTAGTAGACAGCGCTAGAGTGAGGCCATGAAAATTGCGATAACAGGCTCTACAGGTTTTGTTGGCAGCCATCTGTCGGCTGCTCTGAAAGAGGATGGTCACCAGGTTGTCCCAATAGGGAGGGCTGAACTGAAAGAGCACCATGAACAGATAGCAACGCATCTAATCGGCTGTGATGCTGTGTTTAATCTGGCAGGGGAGAGCATTAGCCAACGCTGGAGTGAAGCCTATAAGCAGCGTATCTACCATAGCCGTATTGATACCACGCACAAATTGGTTGAGGCGATGAAGGTTATGGAAAAACGCCCGGCCACCTTTATCTCTACATCAGCTATTGGTGCTTTCTCCACCGAAGGTTGTCACACCGAATATGATCCCGCTAATGCCAGTGATTTTTTAGGTGAGCTATCAAAAGATTGGGAAGGCGAAGCGAAGGAAGCTGAGTCACTGGGTGTGCGTACCCTGATCTTCCGTTTTGCACTGGTATTAGGGCATGACGGTGGCCTGATGAAGCAACTGCTACCACCATTCAGGCGGGGACTTGGTGGGCCTATCGGTAACGGCCTGCAACCGTTCTCATGGGTGCATATCGATGACCTGGTTCGATCCTACCAATACGCACTGCTAAATGAGCAGATGAAAGGCATCTATCATATATGTTCCCCCAACCCTGATAACAATGCAGGATTTACTAAAACCCTTGGCAATGTATTGAATAGACCTGCACTTTTACCGATCCCAAAATTTGCACTAAAGCTGGTGTACGGGGAGGGGGCGGATGTGATGACCTCGGGCCAGTGTGTCTTCTCAATACGATTGTATGAAGCTGGATTTGAGTTTAAGTATCCAGAGTTGGACCGGGCGCTAACAGCCATAATCCAGTGATCTATCCGTATTTGAGCTAAGACAAGGCGACATGGCCCGTTAATCAATAGTCTGACGGAATTATTGATAGACCATACAGGACAGATAGTTAGATGACCGATGAATTGAATAAGGCTTCAACAGAAGCAGATGGCGGCGAAGAGAAGCAGGAAAAAGTAACCTTGGCCGAGATTAAGATCGAAGTTCAGTCTGAGACTTCGGAAGAGAAGCAGGAGGAGGAGCGTCCCGGTTTCTGCTGTGGCTCCTGCACCTAACTAATACCTGTTTAGGCGTTAATTTCCGTATTTAAGGAGACTCTGATCAAGTCATGATTGCTTTACGCTGGCTAAAATTGCCCCAATTCGCTTCGAAGATCCCAGCAATAGAGTGGCTATTACCGCTCACTTCGAAACAAATTGGAACAATTTTATCTCAGCCTAAATCTAACCAGACTTAATCAGAGGCTCCTTAATCCACCGACTTCAGTCGGTGGATTTGTGTTGCCCCCACTTTTTTCTCCCCCTTTACCGCTTATTTGGACATTGCCGGGTTTAACATCACCGGCGGGTGGATTAGTATCTGTCCTCTAAACAAATTGTCCACCAGTAGTATGAAGAATAGGAACCAGGGATTATGGCAGAGCTCCCGATCCAGTATCAGATAGCGGATGATCACAGTATTGATGAGATCGTTACCACTCTTTCATCCCATTTTTATCTCGGCAATGAGCCGAAAAAGGTGGTGCGGCGTATCTATTGCGATACTTTTGACTGGCGTATTTACCAGGCGGGAGCCGTGCTGTATGAGGAGCACAACAGTAGTGGTCACTGGCTGGTCTGGCGCTATCTTGGAGCCGAGAGGCCGAAAGAGATGCTACGGCTTGATGGTAAGATGCCACGATTCTCATGGGATTTCCCCCCAGGATTATTGAGAGATTTGGTGACTCCAGAGGTAGCCATGCGTGCCCTTTTGCCTCAGGTGGAGGTGCGAAGCCAGGTGCGTGTGCTGAAGTTGTTCGATCAACAGGAAAAAACCGTGTTGCGGCTGGCGCTGGAAGAGCATGGTGCCCGACTCCCAAATAAGGGAGAGTATATTTCACTAACCTCAACGGTGCAGGTGATGCCGGTGCGGGGCTATCCCAAGCCACTTGCACGGATGGTCCGTTTTCTCTCATCTGAAATGAAGATGCAGCCTGTGACCGGCGAGCAGATCAATGCTGCGCTGGCGGTTGTCGATCGACAGCCTGTGGATTACAGCTCCAAGCTTGATTTCAAACTGAAGCAGGGAATGCGTGCAGATGCCGTGGCACGAGAGATTCACCTCCATCTGCTTAGCACCATGGAGACCAATCTGCCGGGTACCCGAGCTGATCTCGACTCTGAATTCCTTCACGATCTGCGTGTGGCGGTGCGGCGTACACGTTCGGCGCTGACACAGGTCAAAGGGGTATTTCCAACGGAAGTGGTGGAGCGATACAAAGAACGCTTTGCCTGGGTTGGCCAAGTGACCAGCCCCACTCGTGATATGGATGTGTACCTGCTTGATTTTGGTGGGTACCGTGACAGCCTCCCAGATCAATTCCGTGATGATCTGGAACCACTTCAACGCTTTCTTCTGAATCATCAGAAGAGTGAACATCGGGCGATGGTGCGTAAGCTCAACTCCCCCCATTTTCATTCCCTGGTAAAAGAGTGGCGCAGCTATCTTGAGTCGCCGTTGCCTGAAGATCCGGATGAGCCCAATGCTTCCCGTGTCATTAGGGAGGTAGCTTCCAAGCGCATCTACAGTATCTATCGGCGGGTGATGAAGGAGGGGGCGGCTATCACTCCCCTGTCACCGGCGGATGATCTCCACGAACTGCGTAAAAGCTGCAAGAAACTGCGTTATCTGTTGGAGTTTTTTCAGAGCCTCTATCCACGAAAACAGATACGTCCACTGATCAAGGCGCAAAAGGTGCTGCTGGACAATCTCGGAGACTTTCAGGATCTGGAGGTGCAGGCCAATAAGTTGCGTGACTATGCACACCAGATGATAAAGGAGGAGGAGGTACCGGCGGATACGTTACTGGCGATGGGGATGCTGGTGGACAGCCTGCTCAAGCGTCAGCAGGAGGCACGTGAGGAGTTTTCCACTCGTTTCAATGCATTCGCTGAGAGGGAAATTCGGGCTACCTTTCAGTCGCTCTTTGCGACGAAAGAGAAGAGGGAGAAACGGGCATGAGAATTATCGGTGTCTATAATATCAAGGGCGGTGTCGGTAAGACCGCCACCGCCGTCAACCTCGCCTACCTCTCCGCACTGGATGGCTATCGCACCCTGGTGTGGGATCTCGACCCCCAAGGAGCGGCAAGCTACTATTTCCGTATCAAGCCTCGGATCAAAGGCGGTGGGCGCAAGATGATCAAGGGCAAGCGGGAGCTTGACGACAGCATCAAAGGCACTGATTTTGAGGGGCTCGACCTACTGCCGGCGGATTTCTCATACCGTAATATGGATCTGATCCTGGGTGAGGAGAAACGTCCGGCCAAGCAAATGCTAAAGTTGTTGCGGCCACTCTCACATGAGTATGACCGCATCTTTCTCGACTGCCCACCCAGCATCTCCCTGGTCTCCGAAAATATCTTTCGTGCCGCCGATGCTCTGCTGGTGCCCACCATTCCCACCACCCTCTCTATGCGCACCTATGAACAACTGGTGGAGTTTCTCGATGGTCACAAGCTGCAGAGTGTGAAACGTATGCCTTTCTTCTCTATGGTGGATCGCCGTAAGCGCATGCACCTGGAGATGATGGAGCAGCTGCCTCAGGCCTATTCCGAAGTACTCAAAACACATATCCCCTACGCCAGTGATGTCGAACGTATGGGACTCTACCGTGAACCCCTGGGAAACTATGCCATGCGCAGTGTGGCAGGGCGTGCTTATCAGCAGCTGTGGGATGAGGTGAAGGCGGAGATGGGTACTTATTAACCCGGTAATTATGGTACCGGATTAATAGCAGGACTCATCTGCAGCGTGTGACAGGAGATGTAACCGGGATGGGCTGTTGTTTGGGAAAAATAAAAAAAGAATTGAACTCCTATTGTTAATTCAAATATCTGTGCTATATAGGTACTTCCAATATGGGATTTCTCTAAATAGTTGCATAAATGAATAATTTAACCATCAGTGATTTGAAGCCTGGAATGGTTATTGCGGAGGGTGTATTTGATACCTCCGGTCGCATACTGTTGGAAGCCAACACTTCAATCACACCGGATGTCGTTAGAACTCTTCGTTCATGGGGTATAGCGAGTGTCTCAATAATTCCCATGGAGGGAGTTATGCAGCCTGTACCTGAAAGTCCAGCTGATACACCGCATAGTGAGATATTGAGGGCTGCTCTTGAGCAACGTTTTAGCCTGACCAAGCGGGATCACCCGGCAATCCAGGCCATTTTCTCCACCTGCTTCGAATACGCCCTAAGACGCTCTTCCAATGAGTAGCATGAGGCCAAGTGATATTCTCACCCTGGCTTCAGACCTGCCGAGCCTGCCGGAGGTCTATTTTCAGGTAGACCGGATTTTGCATGATCCCAACTCTTCTTTGGAGCAACTAGCGGATGTGATTGAGGGGGATCCCGCTATCTCTGCCCGGCTTCTACGCCTGGCAAACAGTGCGCTTTATGGATATCCCTCGCGTATAGATACCGTACAGCGGGCGGTGATGCTTATCGGTACCAGTGAAATAAGGGATATGGTATTGGCTACTGCGGTGATTAGCGTCTTTCGCGATATGCCTGTTGGTATGGTTTCGATGCGTTCATTCTGGGAGCACAGTATTGCATGCGGGGTCGCGGCAAGGCAGATTGCGTCCTATCGTCTGGAGGCAAATGTTGATCGGTTCTATCTGCTGGGGCTGTTGCATGATATCGGTCGCCTGCTGATGCATATGGCAGTGTCTGAACAGATGGCTGAACTCCTTTTCAGGCACCGTCAAGGTGAAGGACATTTGATAGATCTGGAGCAACAATTTCTAGGTGTGACTCACGCTGAAGTGGGTGCTGAACTGCTGATAAGATGGGATCTTCCTGCAACTCTGGCCGATGTGGTCAGGCAGCATCATAACGTTGCTGCCGATTCGGAGTGCTCTATAGAAGCGGCTGTTGTCCATGTTGCTGACCTCCTAGTCAACGCCATGAGTATGGGAAGCAGCGGTACCCGCCTGGTACCAGAGCTTAATGAATATGCGTGGGATAGAACTGGAATTGATGTTAACGATATCGCTTCACTGGGCGAAAGTACTGCAGAGACTTTCGGTGAAGTGGTTGCTGTTTTTTTTGCATAAGTGGGCTATGTACAATAATTCTGAAAACCATCCCGATAGAAATAAGGCTGCATTTGTAGGAGCGAACTTGTTCGCGATCAGCTCCGAGACGCGTTCTTCGCGAACAAGTTCACTCCTACAATCGACTTCGGGATTATTGTACAGAGCCAGTTTGCATAATCTCAATGATTGAGAGAAGTAAGAATGGTGTTACCGCACCTACTTCTGATGAGCGGCTGACCTCGCTGGAAGAGCAAAATCGTTCCTATGCCTTTACCTCTGCTTTGGTATGGGAGGCGGGACAAGGGCTGGGAATGCAGGCCGATTTTGAAGGGCTCTGTCATGAGATGAATCGTTGTGTGAATTTTATTGTGCCCTGTCACCTCTTTGGTGTTATGCAGGTAAAAAAGCATGCCTCCTTTGAAGTAGTGCACTGTACACCGCAGAATCGCTATCACGCTTTGAGAGATGACATAAACCAGCTCATTGATAGGGGGTTGTTTGCCAAGGCGGTGCGCCAAACCGGTTCTTCTCTCTGCCATATCGATGACCGGACATATATCCTCATTGCACTGCATATACAGGGCTGTGTGCAGGGGATGTTGGTACTACAGGTACGGGAGAAGATGGATCAAAGGATGAGCAAGGCTTTTCACCATCTGGTCAACCTCTTCGCCGTTCACTTTCATAATAACCATCTCCAACGAGAACTATTGTGTCGCCAGGCGCTGGCCGATGATGACAACGTTGTAAGTGAAGCGGCAGTTCCCCCCTATCGTGCAGAAACTGATCCATTGACAGGACTACTGACACGGGAAGGATTGGAGCGGCAACTGACGCATCGCGTATCACGTGATGCAGAATCCGGCCATAACGCGGCAATGATTTTCTTGGATATTGATGGATTTCACCATCTCAATGAGAAGTACGGTTACAGAAAGGGCAATGTTGTTCTGAAAGGTGTAGCCGGTAGACTGTTAAGCAGTATGCATACTCAAACCACCTATGATCTATTAGGTATCGATGAAGCGTCCATTTCCATAGCCCGGCTGGTGAGCGATCAGTTTGCAATACTTATCCATCGCTTGGTGAACAGTAATAATTTGGAGCTAATTTTACGCGCTCTCAGAAAAGATCTGGGGGAAGGCTTTATGTTTGAAGAGGAGCCGCTTTATCTCACTGCATGCATTGGGATCAGTCTCTTTCCTGATGACGCCGACTCAGTCTTTATGTTGACATCAAATGCCGAGAGTGCGGTTAAGGAAGCAAAAAGACAGGGACGTAATAAACAGGTCTACTCCCCTCCGGAGACTGATGAGAGTCGCACGGCCATATTTGATATAGAGCGTGCCTTACATACGGCACTGCATCTCAACCACTTTGAGATGTATTACCAGCCTAAGCTTGAACTCAAGTCAAGGGAGGTTATTGGTGCCGAGGCCCTGCTCCGACTGCCTGATCATAAAGGAGGCTTTATTAGTCCGGACCGGTTTATACCAATCGCTGAAAGGGTGGATCTGATTGATGCCATTGGTGAATGGGTAATGCGTGAAGTCTGTCGGCAGCTGGCCGCCTGGAAACGAGATAATTTAACCAGTGTTCCCATCTCGGTGAACCTCTCAGCTCAGCAACTGAACTATGAAGGTCTGGTCGATATATACACCAGGATAATTGAGGAGGAGGGAATATCCCCCGGCTCTATAGAGCTGGAGATCACTGAAACTGCTTTTGTTTGGGATGTGGGCCAGGCAGTAGATAATATCAGAGCGCTCCACAGTGCGGGATTTCGTATCTCCCTTGATGATTTTGGTGTCGGTTATTCATCTTTAGGTCGTCTCAAACGCTTTGTCCTTCATGAGATAAAAATCGATCAATCCTTTATTCAACATATCGATAAAAATAACACCGATGCCTCAATAGTTGAGGCTATTATTCTGCTGGCTAAGCGGCTTGATCTAAAGGTAGTTGCAGAGGGTGTAGAGACCAGTGAACAGCTGGCGCTGCTTGATATGATGGGGTGTGGCATTGTTCAGGGATATCATATCGCCCGCCCCATGCCTGCAGATCATTTTATAATGATGCTTTCAGCGCAGTAAGCGGAAATAATTTGCGACACTTTTTACCCCTGCCCACCTGTCTTCGGTAGTTATTCTATTAGTGAAAAGAATAAGGAGAATAGGAGGAGATTGTTGATGGAAGTGGTATTGATGCCAAACTGAAGCAATAGTTCTTGGTATCCTATGGGGAGTCTCTGAGTAAGTCTGAGCACAATGCAATCGCTCATGAATTATTCAGCAGTTGCCTAAAGATCCTATTGCATCCTGATCCACAATGAAAATTGGTATCACTGGAAAACTGATCATTGTTCTTCTTGTCACTACGACTCTGTTGGTGGCAGCAATGGCTATTGCAACACGCTGGAGTTTCCAAAAAGGATTTATCGATTATCTGACCGAAGCCGAACTGAGTCGCCTCGATCCAATGGCTGCGGATCTGGCTGAGACCTATCAGAAAGAGGGTGGGTGGGAGTTTATTCGTGGCAATCATCGTGCCTGGATGAGTTACCTTCCGCATAATCAGCCGGGGCACCCTGGGGTGTTGCCGCCACCATTAGGACAAAATGGGTGGCATCGAAATAATGGTAACGATTTGGAACGCCCCAGCATGCCTGCCATGCCCCAAGGCCCTGAAAGGCGACAATTTTCGGTGACCGGTGAGGATTACTCACAGATGAGTCCACATGATGGTCCCCGTTTCCCTCCAGGGAGGAGTGGAAGGATTCCGCCCGCTCCACCAAATGACCGGTCAGGGCTGAGTACCCGCTTGCGCCTATTTGATGAGAATCAGCAATATCTTATTGGTCCGCCGGATACCTCCGGTAAAGCACTGTTCCACCCTATAAGACTCGACGGAGTGACTATCGGCTGGTTGAATCTCTCTCCTCTGCCGCTGCCTGCCACCAGTCTTGAGCAGGGTTTCAGAGATGAACAGCTCAACGCCATCTACCCCATCGCTATCGGGGCGCTACTACTTGCACTGCTAATGGGCATCCCCATGGGACGTCACCTACTCAGGCCGGTCAAGGAGGTGGCCAAAGGTGCTCATGCTCTGACGCAGGGACGTTTTTCTACCCGGCTTGAACTTCACAGCCAGGATGAGTTGGGTCGTTTGGCCGATGATTTCAACAACCTGGCAGAGGTGTTGGAACGCAATGAACAACTGCGCCGTCAGGGGATGGCCGACGTCTCTCATGAGTTGCGCACCCCCTTGGCGCTACTGCGCGGAGAGATAGAGGCGATGCAGGATGGTATCCGACCGCTGGATAGTGGGCAGTTGGAGAGGCTGCATAGTTCGGTAATGCAGTTGAGTAGCCTGGTGGATGATCTCTACGACCTTGCTCTTGCTGATGCAGGAGCCCTTAGCTACCGAAAAGAGCGGTTGGATTTGGCTGATATTTTAACCCAGGCCGCATCAACTGCAGAGCAGTCGATGACAGTCAAGCACCTAAGCTTTCACATGGAGATTCCTGATCAGTTGCCACTGTTTGCTGATGCACAGCGCATACGCCAAGTGATAGATAATCTATTGAAAAACAGTCATCGCTATACTGCTAAAGGCGGGAATATAGTCTTGTCTGCCTGGAGGGAAGGGGACTATGTCTCCTTTAAAGTGGAAGACTCCGCTCCCGGCGTGAGCAGTGAAATTCTCCCTCGTCTCTTTGATCGGTTCTACCGTGGTGAGATATCACGTAACCGTGCCAGTGGTGGCGCCGGGTTGGGGCTCTCCATCTGCCGCAAGATTGTCGAGGCGCATCATGGCAAGATTATCGCAAATACTTCGCCGCTGGGTGGATTACAGGTACAAGTGACACTGCCGATGGAGGAGTGAGTGTGATCTTATGGGTACTTACCAATAACTAAAATGGCTGTGCACAATAATCCGGGAACCGGCTGTAGGAGCGAACTTATTCGCGAAGAATATGCCCTGGAGCCTGATCGCGAATAAATTTGCTCCTACAGATGCACTTTTTTCTATGAAGATAGTGCTTCAGGACTATTGTGCATAGCCACTTAACTAAATTATCTATCACTATGAGTACAGAGAATCATATCCTGATTGTCGAGGATGAAATCGGCCTTGCTGAACTGCTACGCGACTATTTGGAGGCAGCGGGCTACACCACCACTATGCTCCATGAGGGGCAGGCTGTTGTTGAGTGGGTTAAGCGGCATTCACCCGATTTGATACTGCTTGATCTGATGCTGCCAGGCAAGGATGGCATGGGTATCTGCAAGGAGGTTCGCGCCTTTTCTGAGCTTCCCATCATCATGATGACCGCACGGGTTGAGGAGATCGATCGTCTACTGGGATTGGAGTTAGGTGCCGATGACTACATCTGCAAGCCCTACAGCCCCCGAGAGGTGGTGGCCAGGGTCAAAGCCGTACTACGCCGAATAAATCCCACCAATAATCAGATGCATCATCAAGCTGGTGGGATTCATCTCGATGAAGCTTGTTTCATTGCTACAGTAAACGATACGCAGCTGGAGCTTACCCCTGTCGAGTTTCGGCTACTTAAAGCATTCGTGACTCAGCCGGGCCGGGTATTCTCGCGTGGTCACCTCATGGATAGTCTCTATACCGATCAACGTGTGGTGAGTGATCGCACGGTGGACACCCACATCAAAAACCTACGTAAGAAGCTGCAACCCCTGCTGCCGGGCCAGGAGGTGATTCACTCGGTCTATGGGGTGGGCTATAAGCTGGAGATTGAGTCATAGCCAGATAGTCTAATCTCCAATACGCCTTGGTGGCCTTCCACCACCGGGAGGCGGTCCCTGAGGCGCCTCATCTTCAGTAAGGTAGCCGTCGTTGTTGCTGTCATGGAATCTGAAGCGCTCTTTGGGGCCGTCAAACTCTGGGCGGGAGACCTTGCCATCGCCATCTCTATCCAGCCGTTCGATAAATCCAGGTCTGCCAAATGGCGCTCTGGTCTCACTTCTTCGATCCCGGTTTCCACCTCCTTGTTGCCATGACCCTCTATCAGAAGGTGGCCTGTACTCATCTAACCTGCTTGGATAGTTGATGGGCTCTCTACCGGATGCTGTGGTGCTGATTTTGACAGCCCCACCCCTGACCAGCCTGACATAGTTACGCACGCGCTGGGCATCTCCCTGAGGTCCATGCCAGTTGCCACCCCTTCCTGTTTTTGGGTCACTTCTCTGGGCGCCGGCACCGTGAACATCCATAATCTTGCTACGCATCTTTCCCAGTGCCCTGCCAAAGGCGATATAGATGGCATTTGCTCCCGGCCTGGGGCCGTCGAGGTGGGTGGTGGATGTCCAGTAATAGGGGAAATCTTGCTTACCCACTTCATTGGTAATGGCGGTGGTGTGAAAGATCGGGTCAATGGCAGGTGAGTAGCTGGTATCGGGGGAGCGGGAGTAGTCAACGATATACTGCAACTCCTTCGCGTTGGGCAGTCGCCAGTCATCTTGGCCCGCATAGTTCGATTTTTCAGCATAGCTGAGCGCCTCTTCCCAGTTCATCGCTTTGTTGCTGTCGCTCTGCATCCATGTCATCCCGTTCGACTGGTCGGTCACCGTCCCGTCGCCATTATCAACGAAATGGTTCTTACCGTAGCGGTTACCTCTGACGTAACGAACAAAGAACTTTTTCTCACCTCTCTGCCTACCTGGTCTTGAGAAGCCGTATCCCTTTATTCGGCCGTCTGCAAAGTTGACGCCGAACAGCGTCTCGGCGCCATTCATGGTGGTGCTCACATACTTCGTGCTTGAGAGCCACTGGGCATCGATATAGCGTTCCTGAGCATCTGTATCACCATAGCGAAAGTCGAAGTAGTGGGTATTTATGAAGGGGATTGCATTTGAAGGCACTTCTCCAAACCTATTGCCCCGGCTAAAGCCGACATAGCCTCTGAAATCGATCAGCGAGTAGAGCTCCTTGATGTTGGGGACCCGCCAGTCTGTGTGGCCGCCCAGAGTCATTTTTTGGGCTACTCTTTCCGCCTCCTTCAGGCCCACTTTTCTTTTATCAACCGCCTTTGACCACATCAAGCCGGTCTCCAGGGCGGTCACAGTGCCATCGCCCTCATCCCGGTAGGAGGGGGTGCCGCTCTTGTATTGGGCATCCTGACCGTAAAATGGTCTGCCTGGTTGTGGGCAAGTGATCTCGCCTGAGTTGCCATAACAGCGATTCTGCCCAGTATCCACTGTGGATGCCGACACCGACTGGTTAATGCCTATAACCAAAGTGGTAAGGGAGAAGATAAGTGTAAGTTTCATACGGATGGTCTCCTTACGAGTAGAGATAACCGCTGGACCAGACCTTGTCGCTCCGTCGCCGTCCTTTTCCCTTTCTTCTAATCACTTTATCGGTCTCCAAACGGAGGTCAATACGCCGGTCGAACTCAATACGACGAGTGTAGTGGCGGCGGTCAAGAATTAATACCTTCTTACAGCTGCACAGCCCCTTGGTACAACTCTTGAGTGGCAGATTAACGATATCTTTGGAAGCGAAGGTGACATCCTTCAGCACTGATGCCGCCTGACAACAGTCACTATCAGTAGTAATAGAGAAGCCATGAAATCTGGCTATCTCTCTCTTCTCACCACTGAATGTAACCCTTTTAGTCGGCCTGGTATTGCTCCTATTTTCCACATGAGAAAAACTGGCTCTTCTCATGTGCATGTAAATAGTGATAAGCACGCTGGTGATCAGTATGAGTACGGTAATTGGATGCACAGTGCTTCTCCTTTTTAGCCGCCCCAGTGCGCTTGCAGTAATTGGCGACCCACTTTTTGTTTACTTGCTAAGAAGAGTAGTGGGTGAAAAAGGAGGAAAAATGGGGGAAAGATGAAGAAAATGTGGAGATTGAATATTTTCTGTGGGCTAAGGCGTTCTTTTACTCAAGCAGGGAATTGCAGCAATTCAAGTCACTGTTGTCCCTCTTATTTTGCTGTATGTGATTGGAAAGCCAAGCTCACGGTAGCTACAGAGTGCTTTGTTCTTTATGGGCATAAAAAATTAGATAAAAGTATTCCCTCTCCCTACGAGGGAGAGGGCTAGGGTGTATTAAATTTATGGGTTATTCATTAACTCCCCCTCACCCCAACCCTCTCCCGAGGGGAGAGGGAGTAGTTTGGGGCGGCAGTGAATTCAAATATTAAAAATAATTGATTTAAGAGGAGTTGGCAGGAGTGCTATCGAACTGGTATTTGTTCAGAAATCGAAAATAGGGGTACAGGAAACGCAGAGTGCGTAGAGATTATCTGATGAATTCAGAAGTTCTTCTCTGAGTTCTCTGTGCTTCTCTGTGCACTCTGTGTCCCGCTTTAGGTTACTTTCGTATGCCCTCAATAGAGAGCGTCATCTCCACCTCTTTGGAGGCGGGACCAAGATTGGCCTTGATACCAAAGTCGGCCATTGTAAAAGTGGTCTTGCCAAGGAAACCGCGGCGATAGCCACCCCAGGGGTCTTTGCCGTGGCCGATATGCTCGATATCGATGGTGATATTTTTGGTCACTCCATGGAGTGTCAGATCCCCTTTCAGTATCGCTCTGCCGTTGCCGGTCTCTTTAAAGGAGGTGCCGACAAAACCGGCATCGGGGAATTCGGCTACATTAAGGAACTTCTTGCCGCGCAGGTGTTTGTCCCGTTCGGCATGGTTTGAATCGACACTGGCCGGGTCGATAGTGACCTCAACCTTCGAGGCGGAGGGGTTGTTCTCGTCATAGCTGAAGGTGCCGTCAAAGGTGTTGAAACGGCCATAGAGCCAGCTATAGCCGAGATGCTTTATCTGGAACTGGATAAAGGCATGAGATCCCTTGGTGTCGATCAGGTACTCATCGGCATGGACAGTTGGGCCGCCCAGGGCCAGTAGGGTAAAGATCAGTGAAAGCAGCAGTTTTTTCATGGTTTTCTCCTTTGGTAAATCGATGTGAAGTTATAAATTGTTGGTCGGTTTGATCATCCGAGTTAGTGTACGGTCCTTGTCGATAACGTGATGTTTTAGTGCCCCCGCAGCGTGCAGAATCACCAGGCCAATCAGGCTGCAAGCCAGATAGAAATGGACTACGCCGGCCACCTCCTCCTGTTGAGGTATAGAGGTGATGGTCGCCGGTATGGAAAAGAGGCCAAAGATATCCACCCCTCGGCTGTCGGCGGTGGAGATGAGATAGCCGCTGAACATGATGGCAAACAGCAGCAGGTAGAGTAGGGCGTGGACCGTATGAGCCAGCCCTATTTCCCACCTTTGGTGGTTGGGCAGTGATTCCGGTGTCGGCCGGCTCTTGCGCCAAACCAGGCGCAGGGCGGTGAGGGTGAACAGTAGCACCCCGATGGCACGGTGCAGATCCGGACCCTTCTTGTACCACTCATCGTAGTAGGTCAGCTCCACCATCCACAGGCCGAGACCGAACAGGGTGAATACGGTGACTGCGGTGAGCCAGTGGATAAGTATGCTTGTCCAGCCCCAGCTATTTTTTGAGTTACTCCAAGCCACGCCTATTTCTCCTCGATAACCCCGAACTTGCCCGCACGGTAGTCTCTGAATGCCTGGCGAATCTCCTCTTCGCTGTTCATTACGAAGGGACCGCCTCTAGCCACCGGTTCGTTGACCGGGTAGCCTGCTACCAGCAGAAAGCGGCTCTCTTCAACGGCATTCAGTTGAAGGTAGTTGCCGGCATCAAGAACCGCAAGTTGTCCGGCTGAGATTCGGCTGTTACCGATGTTGACCTCACCCGCGATCAGATAGAGAAAGGCGTTGTGGCCGCTGGTCACAGATTCGATATACTCAATTCCGGCCGGGACTGAGACATCAAAGTAACTTGGGTCTGTCTCCACTTCGGTTACCGGGCCTGATGTGCCCTGGCTGGTGGTGCCGGCGATCACCTTCAGTGTGACGCCATTGTCACGGGTCTCTGTGGGTACCTCTTCAGGCTCAATCTCCTGATAACGGGGAGGATCCATCTTTTTTGCCGCCGGTAGGTTGATCCAGAGCTGAAAACCGGACAGTTCGCCATCCTCCTGGAGCGGCATTTCCGAGTGCTCAATGCCACTTCCCGCGGTCATCCACTGTACACCGCCGCTACGCAGCAATCCCTCGTGGCCTGCGCTGTCTCTATGCTGCATCTTGCCCGCAAGCAGATAGGTAACGGTTTCAAAGCCACGGTGGGGGTGGGGGGGGAAGCCACCGATATAGTCATCAGGATTATCTGAACTGAATGCATCCAGCAGCAGGAAGGGGTCGAGCATATCCAGTTCCGGCGAGGCGATGATACGGCGCATGTTGACCCCTGCGCCATCCGAGGTCTCCTGACCATGGACTATCTGGTGGACACCACGTGGGCGGTAATCTTCAGGGGAGAGTGTTGCGGCAGCCATCTTTACGCTCCTAAATACCAACTGTTTTAGTGAGATGTTAAGTAAGAGTATATAGTTGCGATTGAAAGAATAAAGATGATAATAAAGAAATCACTGTTCTTGAGATGTGAACAATGGATCGATTTGAAGAGATGCATACCTTTGTGCAGGTAGTGGACTCGGGCAGTCTCAGTGCCGCCGCCGAGAAACTGTCTGTTGCCAAGTCGGCAGTCAGCCGGCGTCTTGCCGATCTGGAGGGAAGGCTGGGGGTTCAGCTGTTGAACCGCACTACCCGCAGGCTCAATCTTACCGAGTCTGGACGTAGCTACTATCAGCGTTGTCAACGTATTCTGCTGGAACTCTCCGAGGCTGAGTTGGCGGTGAGCAGTGAACACAGGCAACTGCGTGGCACCATTCGTGTCGCCGCACCGCTCTCGTTTGGTATCGGTGACCTCTCACCTGTGCTGAATGGTTTCATGAAGGCACACCCGGAAGTGGTGTTGGACCTGGAACTGAATGATCGAACCGTTAATGTTATGCAAGAGGGGGTGGATCTTGCTATTCGAATCGGTTCTCTGGCCGACTCCACCTTGGTTGCGCGGAGGCTTTTTTCTGTCAACCGCATGTTCTGTGCCAGTCCGTCCTACCTGCAGGAGTATGGAGAGCCTGAAACGCCGGAAGCGTTGGAGAGGCACTGTGGTTTGAGTTACAGCCTGATTCCCGACGAGCAAATCTGGTCATTTGGTCAAAACGATGGAAGTCGGCTCTCAGTCAATATCCCCATTCGTATGCGCGCCAACAATGGCGACATCCTCTTAAAGGCTGCTATTGATGGCTTAGGTATAGTTCCCAGCCCCGACTTTATCTGTAGAGATGCGGTGAAAAAGGGGCTGCTAACAGAGATATTGAGTGACTACCCAAGGGAGGAGATATCAGCCTACGCCATCTATCCGGCACAGCGTCACCTGCCCAGCAGGGTGCGGGAGCTGATTGATTACCTGGTGACTGCTTTCTCTGTCACCAAATAGTCGATGATCTTTAGGGGGAATGAATTGGCGATATCAACAGGAAAAAGTAACTATTCAGTGCAACACTGAACGTCGTACTCATTATCAGGCAATTGCTCCAGGAATCGCATAAATTCATCCATGAAGCTTGCTTTGGCATCCCTGCCAAAGATATTCCTTCCGCAACTGCCTGATAATGAGTACTCAGTGCTGAGTGAACCAGGTGTGCTGAATAGTTACAGGAAAAATTAGTCATCCAGTTCTGTTGATTCATCATCGGCATCGAAGAACCGGATGGTATTGCGGCCATCCTCCTTTGCCTGATACATGGCACTATCAGCCTGCTTGATAATATCTGAAGGCGTTGCTTTATCATTGGGGTAGATTGCGATGCCGGTACTGATCGTGACCGAGAGAGTCAGTCCGTCAATTTCGTACGGTTCACAGAGTGCAGCATGGATCTTGTTTGCCACTTGTGTGGCTTGCTCGACCAGAGACAGAGACCCCTCTTCGAGCTCTTCCAGCAGTACCACAAACTCATCGCCACTGAGACGTCCCCCTGAGTCGTCGGTGCGCAGTGTCGCTTTTAGCCTGCCTGCCACCTGTTTTAGAATCTCATCACCCACTGCGTGACCGTGGCTGTCATTTATCTCCTTGAAGCAGTCAAGATCAATAAACAGCAACGCCCCATGGTGCCCGTGACGCCTGGCGTGGGCGTCTGCCTGTGCCAGTCGTTCTGTAAAGGTGCGCCTGTTGGGTAGATCGGTCAGCGGATCGTAGTGTGCCTGGTGCTCTATGATGGCGGTCGCTTTCAGACGTTGAGTAATATCGCGCGCCAGCAACACAAAACCGATCAGTTCTTTATCCTGAGTCGTGATGCCGGAGATACGCACTTCGGCAGAGCGAGTGTCTGTCGTACCGGTGAGCTCCAGGGTATACACATACTCACCTCTCTGGGAGATTTTGTGGCTTGCTTGCTCAAAGCGGAAAACATCAGCACAGCTTTGCGGTAACTGAGCTATCTGTTTGCCAACGCTGCCAGCCATGGAGAGCGAAGCGAGGGCTGGTAATCCCCGGTAGCCGTGAGGCCGCACTGCTTACCCGTCGTGCGCGCAGCGCGCCAGAGGGGAAGCAAAGTAGGCATCCGAACACGGCGTCCAGTCAATGGGAACTGACTGCGAAGCGGTAACGAGCTTGCGATGTTATCGCGTAGCGGTTAGTGACCAGGACGGCCGGGGTACTAATAGGCTGTCGAAGATTGAGTGCAAAAGGGGGACTTGGATGTCCCGTTTTGCATCACGAAATCGAAGACTCGCTTAATCGGTGGATGAGTAGAGAATACTATCCAGATAGGCACCTTTCTCTGCCAGGGCGGATTCGGACAGGTGCAGTTTAGTGACTACGCCGATAATGCGAGAGGCACCAAGGCCTATGCCGGTCAATCCCAGAATCCAAAACAGGGCATGACCGGTAAGCAGTGATTTCTGGTGTCTGCCTGAAATCTCCAGTAAGTGTTGTATCGGTACGGAGACGCTGATGCCACCCCGAATGTCACCCTCCTCATAACCCTGTTTTTCATGGCATTTGAGGCAGGGTGACTCTGTCAACAGAGGGCGCATCAGGCGCATGTAACGTTTGCCGTTAATGGTTTCGAGTGAACTTATCTCTTCGTCACCCCGTTCAAAGGCGATTAGCGCCTCCCTCTCCCAGATATCTGGTTCATTTTCAGGTCGGATCGGTTTGCTGCTGGTGATATGCCCACGTAAGCCGAGCGTACGCTCCTGCAGCTCATGCACCTGGCGTGTCATGTAGGCGGGATTTACCAGGGTCAGCTTCCGTCCGGAGGGAGTTTCGATATTCTGTTCCGCCACCTCCAGATGGGGATTGGGCGGGGTCTCCTCGGTAATCGGGACGTATACGCCGCCATGGGAGGCGTTCCAGCGGCGGAACAGCAGATCTTTCTCGAAAGCGGCGCGGGCCTGGGCGCGGGCAATTTCGAGAAATCGCCGCTCCTCCTCCTGCAGCGCCCAGCCCAGAGAGATTCCAACCACCAACGTCCAGAAGGTGACCAGTAGCCAGGCGTAGCCCTGTATGCGGGCTTCACTCGGTCGTTGTGGACGGTTGGTATCCATGTTGGTCGGGCGCAGTTCTATCCATTAGTAGAGTCGAAAGCCTGACCACGATTATAGTACACCTGTCGATGAGCAAGTGTCGCAGACGTCTCTTGCTTGACTCTAATCACCCCCCAGGAAAAGTCTATGAAATCATCATAGTAGCTTAATTACTACTGGGTATCACATAGAAGAGTACGGCAAAGAAATGGAAGGTACTGCCGGCCAAAACAAACAGATGCCAGACCGCATGATGATAGGCCAGAGACTTCCATACATAGAAGATTACACCCAGAGAGTAGCAGAGGCCGCCGATCAGCAGCAGAATCAAGCCGCCGGTAGCGACCGTCGATAGCATTGGCTCGATAGCAATCACCACCAGCCAGCCCAATCCAAGGTAGAGACCAATAGAGAGACGACGGTAGCGCTGTTGCAACACCAGTTCCAGTACAACGCCGGCAATCGCTATCCCCCAGACCAGACCAAACAGTGTCCATCCCCAGGTGCCCCGCAGATTGACCAGAGTGAAAGGTGTATAGGTGCCGGCAATAAGAATAAAAATAGCGGCATGATCAATCTGGCGCAGAATCCGCTTTGCATTGGGTAAGGGGATACCGTGATAGAGGGTCGAAGCGGTGTACAGAAGAATCAACGTTCCCCCATAGATACTACAGCTGGTGATATGCCAGGCATCACCATAAAGTGCTGAAAAGGCCACGAGTATCGCTAAACCGGCAATACTCAACAGCGCTCCCAGACCATGGGTGATGGTATGGGCGATCTCTTCGCCAAGGCTGTATCTCGCCGTACTTGAAGAAGCTTGCATTGGTCTACCCTGACTGGAGTTAATATATCTGATTCAGATGGTTATTAAGTCTCTGACAGATTTAATAAAATGTCCACTAGGGAGCCTCTGATTAAGTCTGGTTAGATTTAGGCTGAGATAAAATTGTTCCAATTTGTTTCGAAGTGAGTGGTAATAGCCACTCTATTGCTGCGATCTTCGAAGCGAATTGGGGCGATTTTAGCCAGCGTAAAGCAATCATGACTTGATCAGAGCCTCCCTAGAGGCTTCCTAGGAGTTTTTTGACAAAAAATGGCTTGCCTCTATTGCCGGGACGGGCCGGCTGTAGAGAAAGCCTTGTACATGCCGGCACCCTTCGTTAGCCAAAAATGCCTGCTGTCTCTCGGTTTCGACACCTTCTGCAATTACATCCAGATTGAGACTTTTCCCCAGTGCAATTACCGCCCTTGTGATCGCCATATCTTCTGGGTCATCCGGTATGTCACGGACAAAGGAGCCATCAATTTTCAGTCGGGTGATAGGAAAACGTTTCAGATAAGCCAGGGATGAGTAGCCGGTACCGAAATCATCAATCGCAAGATCGATTCCCAACCCTCTGATCTCCCCCATAATGTAAATTGACTGCTCCGGCTTCTTCATCAGATAGCCTTCGGTTACTTCAAGCTCAAGCCAAGTTGGATCGCACCCGGTCTCTTCCAGAATTTTATTAATACTGGAGAGTAAATTTTCGTTACCAAGCTGCTTGGCTGAAAGGTTGACTGCCACCTTGACAGGATTAAACCCCTGTCGCTTCCACTCCACCATCTGCCTGCAAGCACTGCGCAGCATCCACTCCCCGATCTGGATAATCAGCCCGGTCTCTTCCGCCAAAGGTATAAAACGTGCCGGTACAACCAGTCCCAGTTCTGGATGTTGCCAGCGTACCAACGCCTCCATGCCGATCAAGTTACCGTTACTGGAGTTGAATTGAGGTTGATAATAGATTGCCAGTTCGTCTTTCTTGAGGGCGTTACGCAGGCTGACCTCCATGAGGATGCGTTCGAATGCCTGTTCCGTCATATTCTCCGTGTAGTACTGGAAGGTGTTACGCCCCTCATCCTTCGCTTTGTACATTGCTGTGTCGGCATTCCGTAGCAGAGTATCTGCGCTATGGCCATCTTGAGGAAACAGGCTGATACCGATGCTCGCGGTTAGATAAAATTGGTGCTCATCGATGACAAAGGGGTGTTCCAGACTGTTGATCAGCTTTTGTGCCATCGCAGTGGCGTGCTGGGGGGTATGCAGCGCATCCATGATGATGGTGAATTCATCGCCTCCCAGGCGGGCTACCGTGTCATTTTTCCTGACGCACTGATTGAAACGTACCGCCACCTCTTCCAGCACACGATCACCGAAAGCATGTCCAAAACTATCGTTGATCTGCTTAAACTGGTCGAGGTCAATGAAGAAGATGGCTACCTGCTCATGGGCTCGCCTGGATTTGCTGATGGTTTGCTCCAGGCGATCGAGAAAGAGGACGCGATTGGGCAGGTTGGTCAATGAGTCATGGTGTGCCAAATGGTTGAGGTGATCCTTCTGTTGTCTCACCTCGTCGAGCAACTCCAGGTGGTCGGTGATATCACGTGAAACCTCGATTACCCCCTTTAGAGAGCCATCACTGCAATGTAGAGGCGAGGTCACCAGTTCCAACCTTCTGGGTGCGTCTTCATCATACATGTGGCCGTGGATCACAGAGGCCCGCTTGCCCGTAAGCGAGTCTTCGATTTCGTGATGCAAAACGGGACATCCAAGTCCCCCTTTTGCACTCAATCTTTGACAGCCTATTAGTGCCCCGGCCGTCCTGGTCACTGACCGCTA
Organism: Candidatus Sedimenticola sp. (ex Thyasira tokunagai); assembly: GCA_037318855.1. Classification (GTDB taxonomy): domain Bacteria; phylum Pseudomonadota; class Gammaproteobacteria; order Chromatiales; family Chromatiaceae; genus Vondammii. The sequence continues at coordinate 1,003,431 of CP134874.1, forward strand.
CGCGATAACATCGCAAGCTCGTTACCGCTTCGCAGTCAGTTCCCAGTGACTGGACGCCGTGTTCGGATGCCTACTTTGCTTCCCCTCTGGCGCGCTACGCGCACGACGGGTAAGCAGTGCGGCCTCACGGCTACCGGGGATTACCAGCCTTCGCTTCGCTCTCCATGGCTGGCAGCGTTCGTAACGCCGTTTTTAATGGACAGGGGTGATCATCTCCTGAACAGGGTGCATTGAACTGGTAAGCGATCTCAAAGCATTTGGGATGGGCGGCATCTGAAGCAAAGCGTTTATCGTAAGACTCCCTAGCCGCATCATTCATCAACTGCACTTCATAGTTGGCATCGATAACCATGATCGAATCACCGATACCGTCAATCACATTTTGCAGAAAATCACTCTCATCCTTAAGCTCCTGCTCCATCTTAATGCGCTTCGTTACATCATGGGTTACGCCAAGAAGCCGAGTGATTTTTCCCTCTGGGTCGCGAAAGGGCACAGCGTGTGTTTCAAGCCAGAGGGAACGCCCGCTCAAGCTCATAGCCTTAAAAATCAGGGTACCCGGTTTTCCTTCAAATACTCGTTGAGAGAAATCGGAAAACTCTTTCCGGTAAGCTTTGTCCACTAACTCTACGATGGGTGTGTTAGATATCTGATCGATTGATTGGGCATCAAGCATAGCCAGTCCGGCCGTATTCATACTGATTAACCGTCCCGCCCTATCTACTGTCTTAACACATGCAGGCTCAGCATCGATCAGGGTACGCAGGTGTTTCTCACTTTCACGCAGCTTTATCTCAATCGCCTTTCTTTCGGTGATATCACGCACAAATGCCAGAGCCGACATCACCGAGTTATCAGGGTTATGGAGTGTTACTGCACTGAAATAGGTGGCAATATTGTGGCCATCTTTATGTTTGAGCGCGATTTCGTATGAACGGCGCTCTGTAGTCGATATTTTTGCCGTCTGCTCCAGAAAAATGGTTCGATTCTCCTGGTCGACAAAATCCATCGGTGTTTTTCCGAGCATCTCGCTCTCGCTATAACCGAGAATCCGGCTTAAACACTCATTGATTCTTAGGGTTTTTCTATCTCTGTCAATCAGCCATATTCCCTCGGGAGCGGCATCAAAAACAGTACGGTATCTCTGTTCACTCTCCTCCAGCTCGAATGTTTTTTGTGTGATTACACGCCGCATCTGTAGCAGGACCAGCAGTAGGATGGCGGTACACAGCATCACGGCACCAGCGGCAAAAACCAGCCAGTTTTTCTCTATCCAGAGTGCCCATCTTGGCGCCGGCTCATACTTCTCTTCATAGATAAGCCCGGCGATGGAGCTGTTCGGAGGGATAAAGCCCAGCTCCTCAAATATCTCCTTGATGTGCAGCCATCGGTCCGGGTGCATAAATCCGATAGGCACAAGAAGCGGCTGGATCAACTCCTGAGAGGTTCTCGCTTCATAGCTGAGATGCTCCCAGCTCATCTTCTGGGTATTGTATCGGCCGCTGATCAGGTTAATCAGCTCGTTGGGATGTTTAAGCGCATACTCCCAGCCCTTTAGGCTGGCCTCTCTGAACGCTTTAACCCTTTCAGGGTGCTCACGTATCTCCTTCTCTGTAGTGACAAGCGTGTCACCATAGAAATCAACACCATGGTGTTTTGGAAGTAGGTGGTTGAACTGTACCCCCGCCTTCTGCAGTAGGTATGCCTGATCAGTGATATAGGCGTTGAAAGCGTCGGTGTCCCCTTTTATCAGGGATTGAACATCAAAACTGGTTTGTAGCCGGATCAGGTCTTCATCGTCTACGCCGGCACGCCGCAACAGTGCCTGTAGTGCGGCGTCCTGGACGCCTGAACCGATCATGACCCGGCGGCCGGCAAGATCTTCCGCACGTTCGATTCCAGATGCTTTGGACACAAGAAATGCGTAGGCACTGTGCTGGAAGATGGTGGCCAAAGCCACCACAGGTCTACCCTTGGCGCGCTCAATCACCACATCGGCGCCACTGACGGCATAATCTGCGCCGCCCTCAAGCATGACCTCTATTGGGGAGGCTTTGCCTTTGTGCTCAAGGATAGTGACATCCAGCCCTTTTTCACGAAAGTAGCCTTTGTCATGGGCGGCGTAGTAACCGGCAAACTGGAATGCATGACGCCATTTAAGCTGTAGCCTAACGGATGATTGTGTGGACGCAGACGGCTCCATGGCGCTTTGTGCGGCGGCATCGAAACAGGTCAATGGGGTGACTGCAAAGCCGTAGAGCAGCAGTGAGAAGAGGCGCAGGAGATCTTTTAATGTTTTATTGGTAAGGACAAAGAGATTCGACAATCTGTTTATACCTGTCCCGGTTATTGTCTCCCTCAAATTCCGGAACGCTATAGTTATCCGGGCATGGCGGGCAACCATCCTCCCACTGCCGATCTACCAAGACTAGCAGAAAAATGAAGACCTTTACTTTCTATTTTTAGATGGTGCTCTTTGGCCCAATTTTACCACCGAGGTGTAGCCGAGGTGCTGGATTGCCCGAAATGCCAAATGAAGCGGGTAAAGGCTCCGGTGGAGCTGGCGCTGTCATCGGTTACCCCGAGTTCGAATTCAAGGTTGTTGCTCGGATTCATTCGTACTCCCAGGGTGTGACCGCCTGTATCGGTACTGTTTTCATTGCTCCACTCAAAACTCCTGAAACTGAGTCGTGCACTGGGTACGTAGGGTAGAGGGGCTTCCAGCTCCACATTCCAGCCATTAAGTACATTCTCGCTGGAGGAGCTGTTTAGGGGTGAAGAGGCCGCTTTCCAGCCGCTGATGGCGCTGTAGTAGTTACTACGCAGTGTGACATGTTCGCCGATCGCCTCAACTCCAAGACCAACATGTTCCTGATCAAAATCAAAACTACTGTCATACCAGGCGTTTGCACCCAACAACCAGCGTTTGCCCGGTATCAGGTGGCGGTAACCCAGGCCGAGATTCAAGTTCTCATCGCTGCTGTTACTAAACTGCCCCTGAAAGAAGAAGCTGTCTCGATCCTTTGTGTAGATCGGCTGGAACCAGAGGATGGGTTCATCCTGCTGGGAGTTGAAGTCGAAATTGATATGGGTGCGGCGCAGCCAGGTTGGCATATCGGAAGAGCGCAACAGGTCGCCGCTCATGTCGGCGGACCGGCTCGATCCCGTCTGATCGCCGGTATATGCCGGGGCCGGTGCCAGTAGCAGCCAGACTGATGTGAAAGTTGCCCAACCTTTCAGGTTCATTAAAGTATGCCGTGGAACAGTTAATCGGTAATCAAATCATAGACCAAAACTATTGCCTGCAAGTGTGCTGGTTGTTCAGGATGTGAGCACTGGAGCAATATGGCAGGACTTCGTTCACAGAGTGCGTTATCTAGTGGGCCATGCGGAAAATTCGCTAACCCACAGCCAGTTCACAAGCCGGGTTGGCAAGGCGCACGAGTGCAGGACTGGCCGTAGCCAATTCAAACGAGTGCAACACCGCCAACCCGGCTTGTGGACTGGCCCGGAGGGAGCCCCGCTAAGAGGCCAATGCTGCGTTGCGCACCTTGGAAAGGGCTTGCCATTCCCTGCGGTACGCGCCTTACCTTGGCCTTTTAGCGGGGCTCTGTGAGTTACCGAACTTCCCGCATGGCCCACTAGTGTGATGCGGTGAGCGATTGTTATTAAATAGGTTGGGAAGGCGAGTGGTCGCGAGAAAATAGCCGATAGACGGAAGGCACCAACACCAGACTCACCATGGCCGAGAAGAGTAGGCCGGAGACGATGGTAACCGCCAGGGGCTGCAGTAGCTCAGCGCCTTCACCCAGGGCCATGGCCAGAGGTGACATGCCAACGACAGTGGTGAGAGTGGTCATAAGGATAGGGCGCAGGCGCAACCGAGCGGCCTCGACAATGGCTTCCCTCAGAGGCAAGCCCTCATCCCGTTTAATCTCGATATACTCCACCAGCACGATGGCGTTGTTGACGACGATGCCGGCGAGCATGATCAGCCCCAGCCATACCGGCATGGAGAGGGGTAGTTGTGCCACCTCCAGGCCAATGGCGACGCCGATAACGGCGAAAGGGACGCTGAGGATGATCACCAGCGGATTGCGCAGAGATTCGTACTGCACCGCCATCACCACGAACACCAGGAAAAGTGCCAGCCCAAGCAGTTGTCGGCTAAGGTCTTTACCCTCTTTAAGTGTTTCCAGGTTACCGGCATCGTAACGGCTGTAGCCTCGGGGTATCTCCATATCCTGCAGGGCGATATCAGCGGCGGCGATCACCTCGGAGAGGGTTTTGTCGCCTGTGAGAGAGGCGCCGATCTCGACGAAGCGTTGTTGGCGGTCGCGCTGAATGGAGTCCGGTGTGGGGATGATCTCCACCTTTGCCAGGTCGGAGAGGCGTACCGGCACCCGTGGGGTGCTCTTGCTAAAGAGCAGGATGCGCTCGATATCCGCCGGGCTTCGCAGTTCATCCCGTTTGAGGCGCAGCAGCACATCGATAGAGCGGTCTCTGCTGATAAAGTCGGTGACTCGGCTTCCCTGCAGGGCAAATCGGACCGCCTTGCCCACATCCTCGACACTCAGCCCATAACCGGCGGCACGATTGCGATCCACCTTGATCGACAGCTCCAGGTTTTTGCCCTCGGCGCTGTGATAGAGACCACGCAGCCCCTCGATGCCTTGCAGGCGCTCTTTCACCTCATCGGCAAGCTGCTCCAGTACGGACAGGTCTGCCCCCTTGATACGGATGGCAAAATCGTCATCACTGCGGTTAAAACGGATGCCGCGGATGCCGACGCTATAAATACGGATACGGGCACCCGCCAACTGTGCCTTGTTTACCTCTTTCTGTATCCGCTTGATCCACTTCTGGCTGCTGATGCCGCTACGTTGGTCACGGGGTTTGAGCTGCACTTTGATGCTGGTGCGGTTGGCTGACTCATGCTGGGAGCGGCCGAAAACATTACCGCCAACGATGGTGAAAATACTCTCCACCTCCGGCTGGGTGGCAATGATCTTCTCCACCCGCTCTGTCAGTGCATTCATCTCGGCGACATTGATGCCGCGGTCGGCGCGAATTCTGACGCTCACCTGCCCCTCGTCCAGGGTCGGTAGAAAGATCTGGCTGCCACTGAAAAATGATGGTGCAGTGGTCGCCAGTCCACCAATGAAGAGGATTAGTGTGAGAAAGACCAGGGGTAGTTTGAGCAGGTATCCCAGCAGCCAGGCATAGCCGTTCTGCAGCATCTCCATCAGCCGGTTGATGCCGCGCCGCAACAGCCCTTCGTGCCCGGCGGGGATGCGTCCGCTGAGAGCCGGTACCAGGGTCAATGCCACCAGCATGGCGGCAAAGATGGCGGCGGAGATGGTGAAGATCAACTCACGAAACAGCAAGCCTACAAGGCCGGTAATAAAGAGAAAGGGGAGTACCGCGGCCAGGTTGGTGGAGGTGGAGGCAACGATCGCGCTATTGACCTCGTTGGCGGCATGAATCGAACTGTCACTGCCCGACTCTCCCAGCCGTTGATGGCGATAGATGTTCTCCAACATGACGATTGTGCTGTCCACCAGCATACCTATCCCCAGAGCAAGGCCGCCGAGGGTCATGATATTGAGGCTCAGCCCACCGATCGACATCACGATAAAGGTGACCAGAATGGCGATGGGAATGGCGCTGCCGATCACCAGGGTACGGCGCAGGCTGCCGAGAAAGATATAGACCACCAGCATTGCCAGTACCGCTCCGCTGACAGCGGCGGTGGTGGCGTTGTTGAGGGAGCGGCGAACGTAGCTCGCCTGATCGCTCACTGGATGGATTTCGATATCGTCCGGGATCAAGCCCTGCTGCTTGAACTCATTCAGCTGTTGGGTGACCCGGTCTACCACGCTGACGGTATTGGCCTGGGGCTGTTTCTGTATTGAGAGTTTGATTCCGGGCAAGTCGTTGAGGCGGATGCGCAGACGCTCCTCCTCGGCACCATCAATGATCTCCGCCACTTCACTGAGGTGGAGGATGCGGGTGGGGCCGCTTTCGGGTGTGATAGGAATAGGTAGATTGATCAGCTCATTAAGGTCGGCAAAGCGGCCGGCGGTACGGCTGCTGATTTCACCCTGAGACATCAGTAAACGGCCGCCGGGTGTCTCGATATTGCCGCTCTCCAGCGCGGTGGCGATATCCAGCAGATCCAGCCCCAACCCGGCCAGCCGATCCTGATCTACCGACACCTGAATTTCCCGCTGCAGGCCGCCACCCACCTCGGCTGCCGCTACGCCGGGCAGGTTGAGCAGCCATTTGCCCAGATTGTAATCGACCCAGCCGCGCAGCTCTACCGGATCACGCAGAGTGGAGCTGATGACGTACTCGGCAACAGGGATCTGTGATGGATCACGTTTGTAGATCACCGCCGGCTCAACAGTGTCCGGGAGAAAACGTTTGGCGCGGTCGAGTCGGGTACTGGCATCACGCAATGCAAGATCGATATTCTTGCCGTATTCGAAGGAGAGAGAGACGGCGCTACGCCCCTCGGTGGTTTGAGACTCGATGTGGATCGCGTCCTCGGTGACCGCCAACTGTTCTTCAAGCTGACGGGTGATCTCGTCCTCCATGATAGTCGCCGGTACGCCGGGATCCATGATTCGTACCCGCACATCGGGGTAGATGATGTGGGGTAGCAGGTCGATATTAAGGCGTTCCAGGGCAAATACGCCGAGCACCATCACGGCCAGAGTGATCATCACCACACCGATGGGGTGGCGGATGGACCAACCGGCAAGTCCGATAGCGTGTCTGCCGGGCCGTTTCATTGCTAGGGCCTGCCGGTCTTCTCTACTGCTTCGGGTCGGGAGCCGGCTACCTTAACCTTTTTTCCCTCCCTCAGGCCGAGAAAACCACGTTTGATAATACGCTCTCCAGGCTCGACACCATCGAGAATCTCGATTTTGTCGGCAATACGGATCCCGCTATGTACCGGCGTACGTTTGACCTCTCCTTTGTTGTCCAGACGGTAGACAAATTCACCGGTGTTATCACGGCGGACAGCAGCAAACGGCAGCAGCATTCGCTCAACCTGGGCGCTGGTTAGTGTCACCCGGGCAAACTGTCCGGCACGGGCGCCGGTAGGTACCGGATCCAACGCCACCTCCACCTTGCCCTGTCGTGTCACCGCATCCAGCTCAGGATGAATGCGCTGGATACGGCCGGCGAAGCGCTTACTACCGAGGGCATCGATACGTACAGCCACAGAATCTTCCGCTTTCATGTGAGGCAACAGTAGCTCCGAGACATGGATCTCGGTGACCATGGATTGGGGGTCGGTAAGAGTGAGCAGATGGCTGTTTTTCGAAGCGATATCCCCCGGCTCCATGAGACGTTCTGTGACGACCCCGCTAAAGGGGGCGGTGATACGTGTGTAACCAACACGAATGTCGAGCATGCGTTGCTCGGCACGAGCGATATCCAGTGCAGTAGTGGCCCGACTCAGCTCATCCTTGGAGATGGCGCGTTTCTTGATCAGATCCTCAATTCGTTTCAGATCCAGTTTCGCTTGACGACTGGTGGCGTCGGCCTTGTCCAGCTGTGCACGCAACAGGGCATCTTCCAACAGTACCAGAGCCTCTCCCTTCTCTACCTTGTCACCTTCGTAGAAGGGAAGGGTGGTGATGCGCCCCTCCTCCTGATTATGAATGCGTACGCTACGGCGGCTGCGAAGGGTGCCGATACGTTCATGGGCGCTGCTGACCGGCTCTTTTGTCACCTTCACTACTTCCACCAAGTGGGGAGGCCGCTTGGGCTTCTGTTCCTTTGCCTCCTGGGTAGACGTGTCGTTGCAGCCGTTGAGCCCGAGGGCAGGCAGCAGAATCAACAGCGGAAGGAGGCGTGGCAGCTTCATTTATTTAAGCTCAACGCCGTTATTGGGTTCATAGGGCTTGTAGTGCTTCACCTTGCGACCGATATTGCGCTGAACTATCACGCCAACAATTTTGTACTCGCCTTCTTTCAGCTCGATGGGCGGGTAGTCACTATTGAGCGCCACCAGTTGCTCTCTGCCATCGTTATTGCGGATAAACTGGCGGAACCAGCGATCCTCCTCGGCCTCGGCTACCACATAGGCGCCGTCGGCACAGGCCTCCGAGGGCTCAATGACGATCACACACTTCTCCGGGAATTCCGGCGCCATGCTGTCATCCAGCACCTGCAGGGGGTAGAGCTCGTTGTAACTACAATCTTGGGTCATTTGAATCTCCGAAACTAATCCGCCGATTATATCGTAAAGAGATAGATTATGAGTAACCCGGTAAATTAGGAGGATAGACTACCTTACACTCACTTCTATTCCGGGGAATGCCCTGCAGGATTCTATTAGCCGGCGGCTGACTGGCTGGGATAGGCTCGAGCTGCTGGTGAAGATAATAACAGCGAAATGGTGCCGATATTTCAGGTTTGGGCTGAAAACAGGGAAGTATTTTTCGGCAGGGGGTGAAATCCTGCTACTGAAAATGGAATCATCCACAGCTATTCAATCACCCAGTATGAATAGTTTCTGCAAACATGTCGGATGACACTTGTGCGAGGATTTACTCGATACTATAAAGAATCCCACGAATCTGCCGACACAAAACTAATGTACCTTTCATAGATGGGGAAATAATGGTGGGTTTGTCAGCAAGTCGTTTTCGTATGCTATATCTGGCAGGTTTTTTGTGGAACATCCTTATACTCCCAGAAGCTGCAGCCGAAGCTGTGGTGCTTGAGGTCTCCCCGGGTATTATGGCCACTGCTGAATTCCAGCAAGGCGAGGCGGATTCGCCGGTCATCCTTATCCTTCATGGCTTTCTGCAGACCCGGGAGTTTCCAACGGTGGTTGCATTGGGGGAGTCGTTAGCCGAGTCCGGTATGACTGTACTTCGCCCTACACTCTCCCTGGGAATAAACCGGCGTGATAAGAGCCAGGCATGTGAGGCGATACACCTCCACTCCATGGAGATGGATACCCGTGAAGTAGCTGCCTGGGTGGAGTGGCTGCATCAGCGAACCGGCAGGAATGTGACGTTGGTTGGGCATAGTGCCGGGAGCACTCAGTTGCTCTCTTATCTTTCGACTGCCCAGGCGCCACCGGTAGATAGCGCAATTCTGATCAGCCTCTCCTATTTTGGTCCTGGCAGGGCGGCCAACGAGTCACCAGAACATGCTGCTCTTGCCGGCGAACGGCTCTCCAGGGGCGCGCTGGGACCGGCTGAATACGGTTTGGATTTCTGCCCCAATTACGTAACCTCTCCTGCTGAATACCTCTCATACTATGGCTGGGATAAGCAGCGAACACTGGTTTCTTTGGAGGGCTTGAGCATAGACACCACCGTCATTATCGGTGAGGCGGATCAGCGTATTGATACGGGCTGGATCGGTATATTGAGAGAACGGGGGGTGAAGTTGGTCTCTGTGGAAGGTGCCAACCACTTTTTTGTTCAGCAGCATGAGTTTGATCTGTTGGATCTCGTTGAGAGGATACTTACGCAGGGCGAAGGGTGAGGTAGGACGTCTCATGATCAGCTTCAGCAAGCTTTCCATTCGGCACTATGCTTTCCTTTTCGCCGGATTGACCCTGATGATGTTTATTGTATTTGGGCTGTTCACCTATCATGAAGTGGAGGCGTTTCGAGATGAAGTTGACACGACCAGCCGGGTAGCGGCACAGCGGGAGTTGCTAGAAGGTCTGGAGAAGGTGCTTGATCAAACCTATGCCATCAGCCGTCGGTTCGGTGATTGGGATGAGGTTCATCAGCAGTTACAATATCCGGGCTATTACGCTTATTGGCAAAATCATCGAATGCGCAGTGCCAATGTGTTGCCGGAGGATGTACTGCATGCAGAGATTTACCACCCCGATGGAAGCATGCTGTCCGTTACACCCAATGCGCTTTTACCCCATCATATTGACCCAGACGATCATGATCCCTATATCGACCTCAAGGATGGAAAATCTGCTCTGATACTGTTCGAGAGGATTAAAAGCAAGGAGGAGGGAAAAGCGACGATTGGCTTTGTCGGTTTGCGGATTACCTTTATGCCACTTCTGTTACAGTTGAATCAGTTCCAATATCTGGATAGCGATACCATTCAATTTGCACCCACTCCAGACGACCTGATCCTCGTAGAGGACTTTATAAAAACCATCACCTTTGAACCCCGGAAGAATCCTGCTACCGATGCCGTAGAGACAGTATTGGACTCAGCTATCTTCAAACTGGGATTGGTAGTCGGCATTCTCTCATTGCTGTTTTATCCGATGTTGGTCTACCTGATAGGCAAGCCATTGCAACGGCTCTCTCAACATATTGATCATCTCAAGGGCAGCCCGGGTGGTGTGCTTCTCGATCAACTGAAGTATCACCTTCCAGTATGGGAGTTGGAGAAAGTGCGTCTCTCTCTCAACGAATACCAGACCCAGTTGGTCAATGTACATAACAGTCTTGATGAGAAGAACAGGGAGCTGTGGGACCAGGCACACCATGACCCATTGACAGGAGTACTGAACCGTCGTGCCTTCGACGACTTTTGGCATCAGATGAATGAAATGTTGGTGGATCGTCGCCTCTGCGTCTGCCTTATTCTATTTGATGTTAACCACTTCAAGGCGATCAATGACACCTATGGGCACCAGGTAGGTGATGAGGTACTCAAGGGGATTGTCACTAGTATCAACGGCGTGCTGCGCAAGGGAGAGCACCTCTACCGCCTCGGAGGGGATGAGTTGGCGACCGTATTGATTGACAGTGAAAAGGAGTCTGCGCTTAAGCTGGCTAAACGTTGTGAAAAGGCCATCAGCAATTATCCCTTTTCCGATCTTGGCATTAAGGAACCGATTAAAGTCAGCGTCGGCCTGGCACTGGCGGATGCCTCCTCTGGAGATGAGTTGGGTAGCTTGCTGTGGAAGGCGGATATGGCAATGTATAACGCCAAGCGCCCAGGCCAGTCTCATGTCATGTTTTTCTCTGAAGAGATGGCCAATGACGCGGGGAGTCTATTCTCCAGCTGGATCAATAATGCGGTTTTTGAAGCGATCAACGAGGGAACCGGGCTGACAATATTTTACCAGCCGATCGTCGACCTGAAGCATGATGTGGTCGCCTATTATGAGGCCTTGGTCAGGATTCACTACGAAGACGAGTGGATACTTCCCGGGAGCATTTTTCCTCTGGTCGAGGCGCGCCGGCTTGAAGCTGAGTTTGATCGGGCGGTATTGGCCAAGATCCTTCTGGATCTGGATGCGAACTGTATCCCTGCCGGAAAAGGTATCTCCATCAACCTCTCTGGCCCCATGGTTATCAACGAGAAGATAATTGAGTGGTTAGCACCCTATCAGGCGTACATGGAGAATTACCAGTTTACTCTGGAGGTTACCGAAACCACCCTGATCACCCAGCTGAGTAAGGCCACGGAACATCTGCTAGAGCTAAGGAAAATGGGTTTTGCCGTTGCGCTGGATGATTTTGGCAGTGGTTATTCGTCTGTGCGCTATCTTGCCAGTATGCCGGTGGATCTGGTGAAGTTTGATATCTCCCTTATTCGCTGCCTGGCCGATGAGGCGCAACGCTCTATTATTCAACATCTGGCGCAGATGATTATTGAATCTGGGTACCGTCTTGTAGCGGAGGGTATAGAGGCCGCCGAGTTACGTGAGCAGGTGATCGGGCTGGGTTTTCACTATGGGCAGGGGTATCTGTTCGGGAAGCCGGAACGGCTGCTATCAACTCCTTCCGGCAAGGGGAGGGTGAGGGGTATGGGGGGTTATTGATTTGTAGGATCGCTGCATAGATATTCCCCTGCCCCTGTTGTCAGCCACGGAGTCAATCACGAGCAGTTCGCTCCTACAAGTGTACCCTGCTATTGGGAGTTCGGTGCAGGCACCTGGTAAGCACCTTTCAACTTTCCCCCTGTCTTGCACACCGTTTTTACTTCCACTGTTTGGGGTTACACTCACTCCTTTATAATTTCCCGGTTTCCCCGGCACAGAAGCAGCCCATGGCCCACAACCGTCAAGCCGAGTCCCGCCCCCACAGCGATCGTCGCGACTGGCACAATCTGCACAAGATGCTCCCTTACCTGTGGGACTATCGTGGCCGTGCTCTGTTGGCTTTGGCCTGTCTGGTGATGGCAAAGCTGGCCAATGTCGGTATTCCCCTGGTGCTCAAAGAGATTGTCGACCTGATGGAGCGTAACGGCGGGGTGGAGCTGGTGCTGCCGGTGGCTCTGCTGCTTGCTTACGGCGCCCTGCGCCTCAGCAGCACACTATTCAATGAGTTGCGCGATGTGGTGTTTGCCCGGGTGCGTTACCACGCCATGCGGCGGCTCTCCACCCAGGTACTGACCCATCTCCATAATCTCTCCCTGCGTTTTCACCTGGAGCGCAAGACCGGTGCCATCAGCCGCGACCTGGAGCGAGGTACCCGCAGTGTCAGCTCCATCCTCAACTACATGGTGTTCAGCATCATCCCCATGTTGGTGGAGTTTTCCATGGTGGCGGTGGTGCTGCTCTCCCAGTACGCGCTGGTTTTTACCCTGATCACCTTCGGTACGGTTGCTATATATATCGTCTTCACCCTGATGGTGACCGAGTGGCGCATGGACTACCGCCATACCATGAACCGGCTGGAGTCAGCCTCCAACGGCCAGTCTGTGGATAGTCTGATCAACTATGAGACGGTGAAATATTTTGGTAACGAGCGCCTGGAGCTGGAGAAATTTGACAGCACCTTAGGTGAGTGGGAAGGCTCTGCGGTGATGAGTCAGACATCCATGTCGCTACTCAACTTTGGCCAGGGGTTGATCATTGGTCTTGGTGTTACGGCGATCATGTTCTTTGCCGCCGACGGGGTGGTGGACGGCACCATGAGTATTGGCGATCTGGTGCTGGTTAACGCCTTCATGCTGCAGCTCTTTATCCCCCTCAACTTTCTCGGCATGGTCTACCGCCAGATTAAATATTCACTGGCGGATATGGATCTGATCTTCAAGTTGCTGGAGACGGAGCCGGAGATCACTGATCGGACCGGAGCTGCGGCACTGAAGCTGGAAGGCGGAGAGATTCGCTTTGAACAGGTGACATTTTCCTATCAGCCAGACCGCGAGATTCTCCAGGGGGTTGATTTTACCGTACGTCCCGGAGAAAAGGTTGCCGTGGTGGGGCATAGTGGCGCCGGTAAATCGACTCTGTCGCGGCTACTGTTCCGCTTCTATGATGTCACCGGTGGGCGGGTGTTGGTGGATGGGCAGGATGTGCGGAAGGTGACCCAGGTGAGTCTGCGTGAGGCGATCAGTATAGTTCCTCAGGATACGGTGCTGTTTAACGATACCCTCTACTATAATCTTGCCTATGGTCGCCCTGATGCGAGTCGAGAAGAGATTGAGGAGGTAGCGGAGATGGCCTGTATCCGTGAGTTTATCGACTCTCTACCTCAGGGCTATGAGACGGTAGTCGGTGAGCGCGGCCTGAAACTCTCCGGTGGTGAGAAGCAGCGCGTTGCCATCGCCCGCGCCATGCTCAAACGGCCTCGTATTCTGGTCTTTGACGAGGCTACCTCCTCTCTCGACAGCAAGACCGAACAGTCGATTCAGGAGACCCTGGGGCAGGTATCCCGGCACCATACTACTTTGGTGATTGCCCACCGCCTCTCCACCGTGGTCGATGCGGATCGCATACTGGTAATGGAGAAGGGGCACATCGTTGAGCAGGGCGCGCACCGAGAACTGCTGGCGATGGGTGGTCTCTATCAGGAGATGTGGAGATTGCAGCAGGAGGAGCGGGAACTACAACCACTACCACAGGGGGAAGAGGGATAGTGAAAATTTACCTGGTAGGAGGTGCTCTGCGTGATCGATTGCTCGACCTGCAGGTAAAGGACCGTGACTGGCTGGTGGTGGGGGCTACAACCGAGGAGATGTTAAAACTTGGTTACCGTCAGCTAGATGCCGATTTTCCTGTCTTTCTCCATCCGCAGAGCGGAGAAGAGTATGCCCTCGCCCGACGTGAGACTAAGAGCGGGACCGGCTACAAGGGCTTTGAGGTAGTATCCGACCCGGGGGTGACTCTGGAGCAGGACTTGCTGCGTCGTGACCTAACCATCAACGCCATGGCTGAGGATGAGCTCGGCAATATTATCGACCCCTTCAATGGCAGGGTAGACCTCGATGACGGTTTGTTGCGTCATGTTTCCCCCGCTTTTTCTGAAGACCCGGTGCGGCTGCTTCGTATCGCCCGCTTTGCCGCCAGGCTGGGGCGCTGGGGCTTTCGGGTCGCCCACTCCACCCACAAGTTGATGAAGCAGATGGCGACCTCAGATGACATTACTGCACTCAAGCCTGAAAGGATCTGGCAGGAGATGATAGGGGCGCTTGGTGAGGAGCAGCCCTGGCGCTTCTTTGAAGTACTGCATCGCTGCTCTGCACTGGAACGGATTCTACCTGAGTCGGCCCATGCTATGGGCAGTATGGATGGGCATCCCAAGGAGTGGGATTCCCCAGCGATTTCCGCACTCAAACGGGCCGCCAAACAGGGTGACAGCCGCATCAGTTTTGCAGCATTTTTCTATTATCCCGCCGTTGTGGATGAGGTAAGGAAAGCGTTGATGCAACGGTTTCGGGCAGAGCGAGACTATAGTGATCTATTGACGCTGATTTTAACTCTTGGCCCAACTTACCAAAGGCTGACCCAGGCAGATGCCTCGGACTTTATGAGACTCCTTCAGCAGGGTCGGGCGCTGCAGCAGCCGGAACGTTTTTGGCTCGGCATCGGTGCCTGCGAGGCGATCTGGCCGGAGCAGGCTGAATCGAATCGAAGTCTGATTGAGCGAGCACTTAACACCGCCGCGGCTATCACGGCAGTGGAACTTCAGGGTCAAGGATATCAAGGGGTGGCTCTGGGGGAGGCGCTGACCCAGCGCCGATTGCTGGCAATTGCCGCGATATTGCCCCATACCCATTGACAGGCTCCTGTCAGGTACAACCTACGCAGAGCACTATTGCAGTACCCCTCGCCCGGAAGAGGGAGATCATCAGGCGGCCCATGTCGTGCTACCATTGAGGTCCTCATGAAGCCGATCCGGTCGTTGCAGCAAAAACCATGATTGACGATGTCAAAACAGACAGCAAGGTGAAGGAATCCCCGGATTCTATAGCTGCCATGAAGGGTTCTTCATCGGCTCTTCGCCTGGCCTTGGCGGGACACCTGCTGGGACCATTGGGGCTACTTGCGGCTTCGATGGTATTTAATCTTGTGCTTGTATTGCTGCTGTTGGGCGGTATTGTCGATGAGGAGAGTTTCGCCGCTCTGCTTCTGCTGACCGTCCTTGTCTCACTTAGTTCGCTGTTGGTTGGTGTCGGGCGCCTGCGCAATCAGTTGTTAAGGCCATTGGCCCAGTTGGAGCAATCAGTAGCGGGTGTGAGCGATGGTGAACCCTGGTCAACGCTGCCCCTGGATCATGTCGGGGTCCTGGGACCGGTGACTCGTGATCTCGATAATCTCAGTGGCGAGTTGATCGACCTCTACGATGATATGGACAATCGGGTTGCCTGGCAGACGCGGCGCCTCTCCCATCAGACCTCTTCGCTAAAAATTCTCTATGATGTTGCCGCCAGTATCAACAAGTTTGATGATACCGATGAGTTGTTACTGCGTTATCTTCGTGTATTCAAAGAGATGGTGCGGGGTATTGCGGCAACGGTTCAGTTGACCAATCCGGATGGCCGTGTACGGCTGGTAGGGAGTCTGGGGGCGAACGATCATCTTCTTACCGAGGAGCAGCAGCTTCCGATCCCTCTCTGCCAGTGCGGCAGAACGCTCTCAAGCGGCGACTTGCTGTGCGAGCATGATGCTAAAGCCTGCTCAGCCCGCAATGGGCGGCGGATGTACGACACTGAAGAGATGGAGAGAATCGATATTCCTCTGGAGCACCATGGTGACCAGCTTGGCCTCTACCGTATCTATGTGAAACGACCGGCACTGAAGGGGCGGGAAGATCTCCTTGATCTACTGCCCACCATCGGCAACCATTTCGGTTTTGCCATAGCCAAGCAGCGCTCGGATGAGGAGGCGCTTTGGTTATCGATCATCCAGGAGCGTACTACTCTGGCACACGAACTCCACGATTCGCTTGCCCAGACCTTGGCCAGCCTGCGTTTTCAGGTGCGGATGCTGGATGAGACCCTGGAGCTGGAGAAACCCTATCGCCATGCAAGGGATGAGTTGGAGCGTATTCGCAACGGCCTGGATGAAGCACATACCGAGCTGCGCGAACTGCTCAACAGCTTCCGTGCTCCGGTAGATCAACGGGGATTGGAGCCGGCATTGGAGAAATTAACTGAGCGCTTCAGCCAGGAGACCGGAATCGCCACCTATTTCCAGCGCAGCTGTCGCCAGATTAATCTCGATACCAGTGAAGAGATGCAGTTGCTGCGTATCGTTCAAGAGTGCCTGACCAACACCCGTAAACATGCCCAGGCACACAATGTCAGGGTGCTACTCAACTGCAAGCAGGGTGGTGAATACATACTGTTGGTAGAGGATGATGGTGTTGGCTTTGATAATATACAACCTCACGGTTTTCCTGGAGAGCACATAGGTTTGTCTATTATGGAGGAGCGGGCGCACCGACTTGGGGCGAATATTAAAATCGAGAGTGAGCCGGGAGAGGGTACCCGAGTGGAACTGGTGTACAGCAAAGGGGAATCATCTCCCCAGGGAAGTGGATAGTGCGGGTACTACTGATTGATGATCACGCGCTCTTTCGGATTGGGCTGCAGGAGTTGCTGCAACGCCGTGGCATCAATGTGATTGGTGCTCTGGGGGATTGCCAGGCGGGAATAGCTCTGGCGGCTGCAGAGATACCGGATGTGGTGCTGCTGGATATGCGGATGCCGGAGATGAATGGAATCGAGGTGCTCAAGGAGTTGCGTTCAAGAAAGCTGTCGATGCCGATCGCCATGTTGACCACCAGCCGCGAGCAGTCTGATGTAATCAACTCTCTGCAGGAAGGGGCACAGGGCTACCTGTTGAAGGATATGGAACCCGATGACTTGATTGCTGCACTGGAGAGTATTGTCAACGGCACTACGATTGTCGCCAGCGAATTGACCAGCGTACTGGCCAAGGCGGTGCAGGGTGGAAATGAGGAGACATCGGCCAAGAGCGCTTTCTCAAACCTGACCCCCCGTGAACGTGAGATTCTCTGCCTCCTGGCAGACGGCCAGAGTAACAAGGTGATTGCGAGAAACCTGGGTATCTCCGATGGCACGGTAAAACTCCACGTCAAGGCGATTCTGCGTAAGCTTGATGTCCACTCACGGGTGGAGGCGGCAGTTATCGCAGTAGAGCAGGATCTCTGTCAGAGAGATGGATAGCCAATCCCCCCCTTTTAATTGATTTAGTTACACTCGCCTGCTATCTGTACTTTCGCAGATACCACCACTCAAAGAACCGTTTTATCCAGTGGAACGCACGCATTTGTGGTAGCACGATGTTGTGTTTCATGGTGCGCGCCACCAGGCCACCGGTGGTCTGGCTGTCGATGATGCAGAGCAGCTCTATCTTGAAGGTCTCAGTGGGTGTGCCGCCGTTGAGCTCGGTGATTAGATTGGCTGCCGCTGCGGTCGCCTGAAGGTCCGCCATATGGGCCTGTTTCGGCATCCACTCCGGTCCCGGAAAACTGCCTGAGTCACCGGCGACATAGACCCTCTCCATTCCCTCTACCCTGCACTCCTTATCGGCACGAATCAGTCCACCCTCTGAACGGGGCAGTTCAGTCTCATCGAACCATTTGTTGCCGGTCATGCCTGGCATAAATAGAGTCAGGTGGGCATCGAACTCACCCCCTTCGGTGACCACTTTGTTTTCGGTGAATTTGACCAGCTTGTGCCCCAGGTGGGTTTCGATATCTCTCCTCTTCATCTCCTGCATCAGCCCTTTCACCGCCTTGGGGCCGAGACGATTGCCGGGGGCAGGAGCGGGAGTGAAGAAGATTAGTTTGAAACGGTCACGCCTGCCTTCCAGGCGCAATGTGCGGTCGATGCCAAAGAGAAACTCGAACATGGGCCCACCACGCATAGCGCTGGGCTCTTTCGGGTTACCGGCAAAGCCCATGGCGATGGTGCCGCTCTTCATCTGCTTCAATCGATCACGGATTTTTACCGTGGCGGAGATGCCTTCACAGGGGGTGATGGCGTGTTCAATACCGGGGAGCTTTTTAATGAACTGGCCGCCGGAGCAGATGATTAAGCCATCGTTGCTGACCTCTCCAGTGTCGGTGACCAGAGTGCGGCCACCATCCTTGAGGCCGGTGGCGGAGCCCTTATGATAGGTAACATTCATCCGTCGGAAGAAATTATCCAGAGGAATCACAAGGTCTTCGGGTTGTCGTAGACCGGAGGGTATCCAGATAGTGCCGGGGAGGTAGATGAATTCAGGCCTGGGGGCAACCAGGGTAATCTCCACGGTGCGGTCGGCTGCCCGTAGCTTTCTGACTGCGGTGAGGGCGGCAAACCCTGCCCCTACAATGGTTACTCTCTTCATATTACAGGTTTCCTGTCTCTGCTTGAGATGGAATGTTAGCTTATTGTCCGCGATGTGCCAAAGGATAGGGAATAGGTAGTGACCTCTTGTATACAGACTACCCGCCACCATATAGACGGAATATCACTACCCGCATCCAGATGTTACCAATATGAACGCACTCTCCATACGTGATCTGTACAAGCGCTACGGCACCGGCCTTGAGGCACTGAAGGGTATCGACCTCGATGTGCAGGAGGGGGATTTCTTTGCCCTGCTTGGTCCCAACGGGGCGGGAAAATCCACCGCTATCGGTATTATCAGCTCATTGGTGAATAAGAGCCGTGGCAGGGTGGAGGTGTTTGGTTACGATCTCGACCGGGAGCCGGAGCGGGTGAAGGAGTCTATCGGGCTGGTTCCCCAGGAGTTCAATTTCAACGTATGGGAGCCGGTGGCGGAGATTGTGGTTAATCAGGCCGGTTATTACGGTATCTCACGCCCGGAGGCGTGGCGTCGTGCTGAGGAGAGCCTCCGTCAGCTCGATTTGTGGGATCGGCGTACTACGATGGCACGTAATCTCTCCGGTGGTATGAAACGTCGCCTGATGATTGCCCGGGCGTTGGTGCATCAGCCCAGGCTGCTGATTCTAGATGAGCCAACCGCCGGGGTGGATATAGAAATTCGTCACTCCATGTGGGAGTTTCTCAAAGAGCTCAACCGTCAGGGCACGACGATTATTCTGACCACCCACTATCTGGAGGAGGCGGAGAGCCTCTGTCGCAATATTGCCATTATCAATCAGGGGCGGATAGCCGAGCATAACAGCATGGGCAAGCTGCTCGATCAGCTCCATACCGAGACCTTTGTGTTGAATCTGAAAGGTACCTTGGCGGAGCCGCCGGAGTTGGGTGGGTATGTGCTTGGTCGCCTTGATGACTCTACCTTGGAGGTGGAGGTGAGTCGTGAGCAGGGGATCAACGGGCTGTTCGATGCCCTGTCACGTAACGGTATTGAGGTAATCAGTATGCGCAATAAACAGAATCGTCTGGAACAGCTGTTTATTGACATGGTGGCCGCCAACCGTAATGGAGACAACAAGTGAGTCACTATAGCCGCTACTGGACCGCTTACCAGACTATCGTCACCAAGGAGTTCCTCCGTTTTATACGCATCTGGCTACAGACGGTGTTGCCGCCGGTGATTACCACCTGTCTCTACTATCTGATTTTCGGTACGCTGATTGGCGAGCGCATCGGTGAGATGGATGGTTTTTCCTACATCGACTTTATTGTGCCGGGGCTGATTCTGATGGCGGTGATCACCAACTCCTACGCCAATGTGGTCTCCTCTTTCTTCAGTAGCAAGTTTCAGCGTCATATCGAGGAGTTGCTGATTTCACCTGTGCCCAACTGGGTGATCCTGGCAGGCTATGTCTCTGGTGGTGTTGCCCGGGGTGTGGTGGTGGGAGTTGCCGTTACTGCAGTCTCCCTCTTTTTTACCGATCTGAGTATCTACAGCTATGGTTGGACCCTGGTGGTGTTTCTTCTCACCTCGGTGCTTTTTGCACTTGCCGGCTTTATCAACGCAGTCTATGCCAACACGTTTGACGACATATCCATTATTCCCACTTTTGTATTGACCCCTCTCACCTACCTCGGCGGCGTCTTCTACTCGATTACTATGCTGCCGACCTTCTGGCAGAACGCCTCTCTGGCCAATCCGGTGCTCTATATGGTGAATGCCTTTCGCTACGGGCTGTTGGGGGTGTCGGATATTCCGATCAATATGGCTCTGGGGATTATCCTGCTGTTTATCTTCGGTCTTGCCGGCTACAGCCTTAACCTGCTGAAACGGGGCGTTGGCATCAAGAGTTGAGGTTTTTTGGGCCGAGGTGAGGCGCGGTATCGGTTTGAGTCTCTTCCTGGGTGACAGTGGCGAGTAGCGGCCGCTCTCCAGTCAGCATGGCTCTGAACACTTCTGCTGTTACCGGCGGGCTGAAGAGGTAGCCCTGTATCTGCGCCACCCCCCGCTCTTTCATGTAAGCCAGCTGCTGATGGTTCTCAACCCCCTCCGCCACTACCTGCAGGTTGAGGCTGTGTGCCATGGCGATGATGGCATCGACCAGGGTTTGGTTATCACCTTTCTCAGACAAGTCGCTGACGAAACTACGGTCGATCTTGAGTATCTGCAGAGGGAATCGTTTCAGGTAACTGAGTGATGAGTAGCCTGTGCCGAAGTCATCGAGAGAGAGCCTGACACCACGCTCTTGTAGCTGGTTAAGAATTTCCAATGTCTTGGGTGCATCCTGAACCAGCAGGCTCTCGGTGATCTCTATCTCAAGGGCGGCGGCGCTCAATCCACTGATGCGCAGGGCGCGCTCCATTGTGTCCAACAGGCGGTTACCGCGGAATTGACGGGATGAGACGTTGACCGCCACATGCAGTGATCGATCACACAGTGCGTGCCAGCCTTTGGCCTCGGCGCAGGCCTCTTCCAGTACCCAGGCACCGATGCTCTCTATTAATCCCGAATCCTCGGCAATGGGAATAAACTGGTCAGGAGGTATAAATCCCAGGGCCTCACTGTTCCAGCGCAATAACGCTTCCGCCCCTAGTATTTGCCCATTGGTCGCATCTATCTTGGGTTGGTAGACAACCGAGAGTTCCCTGTGTTCCAGAGCACGATGGAGATGGGATTCAAGGGTCATGCGTCCTTCGGCGGCGGTACGCATCGCGCTGGTAAAAAATTGGTAGCCGTTGCGGTCGTTTGCCTTGACCTGATACATGGCGGTATCGGCGTACTGCAGCAGTTGATCGGCAGACTCGCTATCGCTGGGAAAGAGGCTGATGCCGATACTGACGCTGGTATAGATCTCCCGTGAATCGACGGTGTAGGGCTGTTTGAATGCACGGCTCAGCTTACGGGCGACTACACCTGCATCTTCATCCTGCTTCAGACCCTCTGCCATGACCAGGAACTCGTCACCACTCAACCTCGCTGCGGTATCAACTTCCCGCAGTCTGTTACAGATACGCCCCGCCGCCTGTTTCAATAGTTCGTCGCCGGCACGGTGCCCCATGGTGTCATTGATGTTTTTGAAGTGGTCCAGGTCGATATAGATCAGAGCCACTTTCTCCTGTTTCCGCTTGGCCCGGTTAAACGCCTCGGTGATCAGCAGCATCATATAGCTTTTGTTGGGCAGCCCGGTGAGTTCGTCGTAGTTGGCCTGACGTATCAGCTCCCGTTCGTGCTCCTTACGCTCGGTGATATTTAGCGCAACGCCGATGGCGCCGATCAGGTGGCCATCCTCAATCTGTGGTGTGTAGCGAATCTCATAAGCTGAATCATTGAGTTCCAGGTCAGAGCGAAAGCTTTCGCCTGCGAGAGCGCGGTGGGCTTCATTGACGATCTGGGGTGTGCCTGCATAGGTGGTAAAGATATTGTCGCCGGGTTTTGCCCGGATAAAGTTTCTCGGGTTTTGCGTGCTGCCGGCATCGGTGAAGGTGAAGTTACCCTGAGTATCCAGCGCCCACAGCACCACCGGTGCCGAGGAGAGGACCGAGTGGATCATCGCCTGCTTCTCTCGTACCGTACGCTCAGCCTTTTCGCGCTGGGTGAGGTCGAGCACCGTGACTACGAAAACAGGGGGGTGCTCAAGCTCTGAGAGTTGTATCTGCGCCTCAACCGGGTAGGTGCTGCTGTCGCTACGTTGGTGGTAGCCACTGAGGGTGATGTACTCCTGCTCCTGTGTAAGCAGTGGCTCCACCAGCTGTTTGAAATGGCTGGAACTTATCTCCACCAGGATATCCTGAATTCGCTTACCCTCAAGCTCAAGAGGGGAGTATCCCAGGTTTTGTGCAGCACCGGCATTGGCCTGGAGGCAGCAGAGGGAATCGGCATCAAAGATGTAGATTTCACTGGAGCTATTGTTGAGAATGCGTCCAAGACGATTATCGAGGTGGTCCTTCTCTTCGGCCAATTGGGTTACCAGTGCCCGGTTCTCGTAGCGCAGCCTAAGTGAAGTGATGAACGATTCGCTGAGGTTCCTGGCCGCCCTCTGCAGAAAGGCCAGAAGGGCGATGACCAGCGTCCCCATGCCGACATGCAGAGTATCACCTTGCCACAGGGAGATGAGGGCTACAGGGAGCAGAGCAAATCCGGTATAGCCGAGAAAGGAGGGGAAGTCGGCTGCCAGCACCGTAATGGCCCCGGCCGCCAAGCCTGCCAGTACCAGCACCGTGAACGTCTGGTAGGCGACCTGCTCACTTGGGTAGAAGAGCAGGCCGGCGAGCCCCCAGACTATTCCGGCTGACCAAACGCCGACACGGAATCGCCAGCGCCAGGCTTTATAGTCTGCGCCGGGTGAAACGTGGTGAAGGAAATAGTACCCTACACCGCCACGAATCAACATTACGATGGTGAGGGTCGCAAGCCAGCCGTAGAGTATTTTCGGGTGGTCATGGGAGCTGTGGATGTAGGTGAAAATCAGTGCTACCGCGAGGGTGACAAGCACCGATGTTCCAATCCCCTGGTAGAGCATCGATACCTGATCGGCTCGAATCTCTTGCTGGTGGCGGTGTCCCTCGCTTATCACGTTGTGACTTCCCTGATTTTCCGGTCCAATTAACAGCGCTCTGAGTTTCCCGCACCCTCATGCCCTTTGGCTTAGGTATCACCAGATATGCAGGTGGTCGTGGCAGGCACTACATATTGAATATAGCGGAAGATAGAAAAAAATCTTCAATAACTCCATGATTTGTAGCAGCTATTAGGTTAAACCTAGAATCCTCAGTTGACCGCTCCATTCTACGGGCAAGGCATTGATTTTAATTACATTGACTACGATTGCATCTTTCACTCTCCGGGTGAATAACGCTACAGGGCGGATAGCACACTTGGATTGGCGCATTACGGTGTTACAACTCCTTGGAATAGGCAGAAAATTGCTCCTGCATTTTCTGCATACCGTCCATCCATGGACATAAATGACTATTCCTCGTCGTTGTGCCTTGTACTACACCAACCCAAGCACACTCTCCACCCTGTCCAACTGAGGGTTCTAGGTTAAACCTAGAATCCTCAGTTAACCGCTCCATTCTACGAGCAACACATTGATTTTAATTACATTGACTGCGATTGCCTATTTCACTATCCGGGTGAATTACGCTACAGGGCGAATAGCACACTTGCGGTGGCGCATTAGGTTGTTACAACTCCTTGGAATAGAACAACTATTCCTCGTCGTTGTGCCTTGTACTGCACCACCGCAAGTGCACTCTCCACCCTGCCCAACTGAGGATTCTAGGTTAAACAATAGTTGGAAAGGTAAGGGTGAAGCCGACCCCGGAGCCATCTGCCAGATTGTTGGCAGCCACCTTGCCTCCATGGAACTCGCAGATCAGTCGCACCAGATAGAGACCCAGGCCGAGGTGGGGCTCGGTTCCTTTTTCCGGGCGAAGGGAAACCATGGAATCAAACAGGTTTTGACTCAACTCAGAGGGGAGCAGTGGCCCCTGATTGTGGATCTCCAGTTGGATCGCCTTCTGACCCTCTGTAAGTTGCAGTTCGATTGGAGTGTTTGGGCTATGGAAGTCGACCGCATTGCTGATCAGTTTGTCAAGTGCCTGGCTGATCAGGTCGGGTGCGCCTGTGAGCATTATCGGATGGGAGGGTGAATGGAACAGAAAGTGAGTGCCGGGGAAGGCTTGATGGTAGTTTTCCGATGCTATTTTGATCAGGTTGGCCAGATCGAAAAGCTCAGTCTCTGTCTGCTGCATTAGCTGTTCGAGACGGGTGGCTTCACGCATACGGTAGAGGATCAGGCCGAGCCGTTCTGTTCCTTCTCTGGCACGGTCTATGTAGCGTTGCCGTGAGTTCCCACTGCTCTCCACCTCAAGGTTATCAAGAGAGCCTTTAACCACCACCAAGGGAGTACGCAACTCATGCGCCAGCCTTGATGCCATCGCTTCCAGATACCGGTTGTACTCCTCAAGGCGATGGAAAACGTTGGAGAAGCTGCGCTCCAGATCGCCGATCTCATCCTGTGAGGGGACTCCCTTCATAGTTCCAAGTATGCGGCCGTCTGGACTTACCGCTTCTTCCACCCGGTTGCGCAGGCGATGTATGCGGCCGGTCAACAGACTGGCAAAACCCAGCAGCGCCAGGCCGGTAAAGAGAAAAAAGGTGAGGGTGACGGCGAATAGTCGTTCAAGCGCCTCGTTTTGTAGACTCAATATCTGATTGGTAGTCTGCTCCACCAACACTGTGCCGATGATTCCGTCAGGTGAGTGGATCGGCCAGGCGGCTGAGAGGACAACCGCCCGGCCATCGGCGGTTGAGCGGCGGCGTGCCTTCGCTTCCCCGGTCAGTGCCTGAGTTATTTCAGGGCCCTGTAGGCGGGAGCGACCACTGAACTCATCCTCAAATTGGTCAGTTGGCTGTACCAATATCAGTTGGAACAGCAGATGTAACAGGTTGCCGGGGATGGAGTTGGGTGTTGTCTCGTTAGTGGGCTGGTCCGGGGTTTTCAGCTGTCCACGTTGAGCAAGCACCCGTCGGTTGCGGTCGAGCACCCAGATGCGGGCATTTTCATGTTCCAGACCACCAATCAGCTGTTCAATCACCGGATTGGGACGAACCAGTTGTCCCAATGTGGCCAGTGTAGTCATGGGCGCTGTAGCAGTCTGTTGTACCAGGGCTCGGCTGATCGGATCATCGACATCGGCGATGCTGAACGCAAGGCGGTCGCCTATCAGGTAGCGGGGTATTCTCAGCTCCAGGGTATAGCCCTCTCGGGACTCCTGCCACTCACCCTGGATACGCACCTCTGTGACTACAGGGTAGACTGCCCGACGGTTTTCGGGCATCTGTTCGGCATTGACCCACCCTGGTGAGGTGGTGGTGATGCGGTAGCGCTTCAGCTCCCCTTCAGGAGATTCCATGGCAAGCTCAACGTGATCACTATGGTCCATCCGCCGTTCCCCCGGGCGCTGATAGATAAGTCGATCATCACGTACTTGCAACAGCAGATAGATATAGCCTCCCTGCTCTCCCATCAGGCTTTCAAATACCACCTCCCCCTGCTCCGGGTGGGATCTGATATTGCGCAGATGGCCTTGCCAGTCGTCAGTGTAGCCGTCAAGCTGGATGTCAGCGTTAAGGGGGTTAACGTAAAGGTGGGTGTCCGTTTTTTCAGATTCCTGGTCACCGGCGGCGGAGATAAACATCTCCTCGTGGTTGTGCAGAATTGCAGCCACCGCCTGAGCGGTTCCCAGCAGCATCGTCTCCTGACTGCGGCGCAGGAATATCTCGGTCTCCTGGATGTAGCGGTAGCCGGCCCAGGGGATCACCAGCAGGGTGAGGGAGACCAACGCCAGCTTGAAGCGGATGCTGTGAAAAAAGGGACGCCGGTATTCCTGCATGATTTCTCAGTGGTGGTCGGATGATCGGTGGTCGGCTGTTTTTGAGGTGCTGTAATCGTAACGGTTCTGTATGAATAATCCTAGAATCCTCAGTTGGACAGGGTGGAGAGTGCACTTGCGGTGGTGCAGTACAAGGCACAACGACGCGGAATAGTTGTTCTATTCCAAGGAGTTGTAACGCCGTAATGCGCCGCTGCAAGTGTGCTATCCACCCTGTAGCGTAATTCACCCGGAGAGTGAATAGGCAATTGCAGGCAATGCAGTTAAAATAAATACGTTGCCCGTAGAATGGAGCGGTCAACTGAGGGTTCTAGGATAATCCAGCAAGTGCCGGTTGGAGGCAAATCAACGCTTCACTAATGGCTCAATTCTATTTAGCATTGTGTGATCTGTGTACCCTTTGATGTGGACAGCTGTAGAGGTATAGACAATGGACACTATCCCACTTCGATTACACCTACGCCTGCCGGCCCTTCTGTCGGTGTTTCTCTGCTGCCTCTTTTCCACTCAGGTCGTCGCCGAGCAGCCGGCCGTGTCTGAGGGTAGTCGGCTGTTGAACGCGGGTGAGCCGGAACAGGCATACGACCTCTTGTGGGATGCGGTGATGTCCGATCCCGACAATATCAAAGCCAACTATCTTCTCGGCAGGGCGGCAATGGCGCTGAAGCTGTATGAGAATGCGGTGGCCGCCTATGAACGGATTCTGACCGCTGATCCCAACCAACTTCAAGCGCGACTGAATCTGGGGATTGCCAACTACGCACTGGGTTCATACACGGCTGCTAAATATGAGCTTGAGCTACTACTGTCGGTGGATCCACCCCAGGGTATTCGGCACAAGGCGCAACGCTACCTGGAGCGGATTGAGGGGCGAAAAGGTGAAAGTCGACTACGTGCACGTCTCTCCGTCGGTTTGGTATACAACACCAATGTTGGCACTACGGCGACGGCCCGGGACGATTGGGGGGCAATGGTCAGCCTCGGCCTGAAGCATGACTGGGATGCAGGTTCCCGAGGTGGCTTTTTGTGGGGTACCACAGGTGTATTGCACAACGTCATTCATCAGGATGTCAGTGCCTATGATCTCAACTACCTCTCTCTGGAGACCGGCCCCGGTTATCTGCAGGCGCGGGAATATCACCTGATGTTTCCCCTTGCGTACGACACCACCCGCTACGACTCCAACGAGTACAGCAGCAGTTACGGTATTAAGCCCCGAGTTACCTTTTTTCACTCCCCCAACCTCTCCACCCAGCTCTCCGCCGCTTGGCAGTACCAGAATTTTAGCGACCAGGATGCACGTGACGGCAGCTATGCCGGCTTGAGTGTCATGCCGAGAATCTTTTGGGGTAATGAACGTTACATGCTGCAGTGGCGTGCCGGCTATGAGTGGAAAAATGCGCGAGACAATATCAACGCCTATAGTGGACTCGCCACCCGGCTGCTGCTGCGCGTCGGCGCTGAGCGATCAATGCAGGGGCGCTTCTCCCTGGAGTACCGGCATCCTGTATACGACGAGATCAATCCGTCGGATAGCGAAGTGAGGAAGGATGACTATTTTAAGGCAGCGGCCAAGTTCTATCTGCCCGCGCCATGGCGTGATACCAGAACGGTTGTGGGATTTGACTACAAACGCAACAACTCGAATATCAGCACCTTTGACTACAGCCGAAAACGGCTGATGGTCAATTTTGAGAAGGAGTTTTAATCATGTATCGGTCTGCATCCAGGATTATCTCAGCGATCTCTCTTCTCCTGCTTCTTACATTGATGTTTCCGCTCTCACTTCACGCGGCCTCCGCTATCGGCCGGGTGGCGGTACTTCAGGGTGAGGCCCGCTCTATTTTTACCGATGGCACCGCCCGTTCACTGCAGCTGCGATCAGAAGTGTTTATGAACGATAGCATCACCACTGGTGAGAAGAGTCGATTGCAGATCATCTTCAGCGATAAAACGACCCTCACTCTCGGCCCGTCCAGCACCATTGTGATCGATAAATATGTCTATCAGGCGGATAAGAGTGCAGGTGAATTTGCCGCCACCGCCACCAAGGGCTTTTTCCGCATGATCACCGGCAATATCTCCCGTTTCTTCCCCGATAAGGTGAAGGTGAAAACACCGGCGGCGACTATTGGTATCCGCGGCTGTCTGCTGGCCTGGTCGGTTGGGACGGGGGAACAGCCGCTTGCGCTGCTCTATCTTGGCGGTCTCCAGGGCCTGGAACGTGGTATCTATGCTGAAAATGGTGCAGGGATGAGTGAGCTGTTCGATCCTGAGCACGGCGTCAGGGTGCCCACTCCAGGCAGCCCCCCGTCATTACCGACGCGCTGGTCTGAGGATCAGATGAGGGCTTTGTTGGGGCCGACGGTGCTTCATCTTCCGCCCAGTGGCACATCGCAGGGGCCTTCAGATGAACCGGATTTTACGTTCGAGGCCGATATCGATGCGCCGGACGAACTCGACTTTGATGTTGACCCGGATGTCGAGCGTGAGGATGGGCGTGCCCGCGGCTCCGATCAAAGCTTTGGTAATGATTATCTCAACTAGTGATCTCCGGCCGGCAGCCCTGGGTTTCTCCAGAGATTCCGGGTAAGTTGCCAAGAGGGGACGATTGGTGATTTCAAAGATTGAGCGGCACAACATAGCCAGACTGGTGGGTATATTCGCCCTGCTACTGCTGTTCCTTCTGAGTTTCCTTGATCCTCTGTTTGTTCAGACGGTGAGACTCAAGACCAACGACCTCTTTCTCAAGCAGCACCTCAGTGAACAGGTTGAGACCCCTATCATCATCGTTGATATCGACGACCGAAGTCTGGGAGAGCTTGGCCAGTGGCCCTGGCCCCGCATACGTCTGGCAGAGATGATTGCTCATATCAGCAAGGGAGGCCCGAAAGCAATCGGGCTCGATATTGTCTTTGCAGAGGCAGATGGTTCTTCTCCCCGGCAGGTGGCGGCCGTCCTCGGTCCCGCCCGTCTTACTGAGCGTTGCCTGGCGGACCTAATCACTTTGCCGGATCATGATCAGCTGTTTCAGGAAGCACTGGCAGGGGTGCCGGTGATCCTGGGTTTTCCATTCGGCTTTGATGGTAGTGATGTTCCCGGAAAATTGAGTTGCAGCCCGAGTCAGGCGGCCGTTATCGGCACACCGCCGGGGGAGTGGCTCTTTTCAGCAACATCCGCCGTGGAGAACCTTCAGCTCCTTCAGAAGGCCGCTGCAGGCAGCGGCTTTTTTAACGTACTTCCCGATGTCGATGGGGTGGTGCGCCGCCTACCGTTAATCCTCAGTCACGGGGATCAACTCTACAATTCTCTGGTTCTCGAGATGATCAGAGTGGGGGAGGGCGGCGCGATGATTCAGGTTCGAGCCACCGACAACGGTATGGAGTCGGTAAGGGTGGCGGAACATGCGATACCGACCGATGCCAATGGACAGATGCTGGTCCGCTATAACAGTCCTGAGAGGCCTTTTCGACGGGTCTCAGCAGTGGATGTGGTGACGGCCGGGGTTGATCCTGTGATCTTTCGGGGAGCTTACGTACTTATCGGCACTTCGGCCAAGGGCATTCAGGATTTTGTTGCCACGCCGGTCTCCGGTCACTATCCCGGGGTGGGGGTTCATGCCAACGCCGTTAATACAATTCTTTCAGATGAATTCCTGCAGCAGCCGGACTGGGCAAAAGGGGGGGAACTGATCTATCTGGTGTTGATGAGCTCGGTTCTTATTGCTCTGATCCCTGCTATAGGTGCGGTAAAAAGCGGACTACTGTTTATTATTACCACCACCTTGGTGAGCTATTTCTCATACTGGTTGTTCAATCGTTACGGCCTCTTTTTTGACCCCGTCTACCCTCTGCTCTTCTCTATTCTGATCTTCTTTGTGCTCACCTTTGTTAACTATATTCTTGAGGAAGGTGAGCGGCGTAACACGCGGAATGCCTTCTCCAAGTTTCTCTCCCCCGTGCTGGTCAATGAACTGCTGAAGTCACCGGAGGGTTTGACTCTCTCTGGCGAGGAGCGTGAGGTCACCGCGCTTTTCTCCGATATCCGCAGATTCACCTCCATCTCCGAGGATCTTCAACCCCAGGAGGTGTGTACCTTCCTCAACCAGTACTTCAGCGTCATGGCGCAAATTTTAATGGATCACCGGGCGACAGTGGATAAATTTATTGGTGATGCCGTCTATGCTTTCTGGAACGCGCCGTTAAGTGACGAATACCATACCCGTAATGCCATGGTTGCCGCTCTTAAGATGCGAGAGGGGCTGGAGAAGCTCAACGGTCAATGGAAGGTGGGGACACTGCCACAAGTGAAGGCGGGTATAGGCATCCACACCGGCTTGGCACAGGTGGGTAATATCGGTTCTGAAAATCATCTCAGCTATACCGCGATCGGTGATACAGTCAATCTGACATCGAGGTTGGAGAGTATTTCCAAGGTTTACGATGTAGTGATTATTGTCAGCGATGAGGCTATGCATGCCTGCCGCGATGACCGGTTTGCTTTCCGTAAGCTTGACTTGATCAAGGTTGTGGGCCGGGAACAGCCGGTGCTTATTCATGAGTTGCTGGGTGAAAAGAGCCTTCTGTCCCAGACTCGTTTAGATGAGCTGGCCGGCTATCATTCTGCCCTTGATCACTATTTTGCCGCTGAATTCAGCGCTGCATTGGCACTTTTTAGGCAGCTCTCTGACAAGAGATATACCAAACTGCATCAACTGTTCATTGATCGTTGCCTGCACTACATCGATCATCCTCCGGTCGAGGGCTGGGACGGAATCAGCCGTTACACATCAAAGTAATTATCTTAAGTGGCGCTGTACTATCTTACTGTTCCACGCCTATGGTGCTCTGACTGCAGCTGATTCCGGGCAACGGTATAAATCCGGCGTCGTGCCATGTGGTAGAGAATGTGCAGCGTTCATCGCGGCGAGGGCGCCGCTCCCACAAGGGGGCACGGTCTTTCTGGATAAGTGCGTGTAGGAGCCCCGCCCTCGGGGCGATAGGGCGGGCACATTGCTCACTATCTGCGTATGAGTAAACTGCGTGGAACAGTAAGTTAGTGCAGAGCCAAGAAAACTAATTTCCAACATACTGACCGTATATCGCCTCAAACTCCTCGATATGCTCCAGCATCAGGTCGGTGAGTAGAGGATCAAACTGGGTACCCCTCCCTTCACGAATGATTTTGCAGGTCTCCTCCTGAGTAAAGGCAGGTTTGTAGACGCGCTTACTCAGCAGTGCATCGTAGACATCAGCCAGGGCCATTATTCTGGCTTCCAATGGGATTCTCTCTCCAGCCAGTTTGTCCGGATAGCCGTTGCCATCATAGCGTTCATGATGGTGCTGTGCGAGGTTTCGGCCCATCTCAAAGGTAGGGAATGCGATTTCGTCGAGTACCTTGGAGAAGATGTCGCCACCAATCTTTGAGTGGGTCTGCATCACTGCAAACTCCTCCTTTGACAGCTTTCCTGGTTTTAATAATACCGCATCGGGGACACCCACTTTTCCAATGTCATGCATCGGTGCGACGATGTGAATGCTTTCGATGAAGTGTCCACTGACTTGTTCACTGAACTTCTCGTGTGTAGAGAGCTTGGTGGCGAGGAGCCGGCAGTAGCCCTGAACACGGTGCAGATGGCCTCCGGTCTCATTGTCACGTGATTCGGCCAGACTCGAGAGGGAGAGCAGCAGTGACTTGTACGCTTGGAGAATATAGTGGTTGGCATTCTCCTCGGTGTTCTTGAGACGCTCAATAAGGGTGCGCAGGATCTGGCGCTCAACCTTTCGATACCTGTTGAGGATCTGGTTGAAGTTCTCTTTTGAGACCTCCAGGCACTCAGTAGCACAAGTTGCCTTGGCTGTTGCCGAGCGCTGGTCTTCGGTAAGAATTCCCATTTCGCCAAACATCTCTCCAGGAGAGAGGTGTTTGAGTTCTCGCTCACCCCCTCCCATGTGGCGATGAATGAGAATACTGCCGGAGACCAGGATATAGAGCCCTGTGACGGGATCGCCTTCATTGAAGATCACGTCATTTGTCTCGAAAGTGATGCTGGTGAAGAGATCCCTAATCTCACCTATCTCCTCCTCACTCAATGAGGAGAAGAGTGAACTCTGCTTAATGAGTGTGATCAGCTCGGTCATTTTTCCGCGCCTTCCATGTTGTGGGGTTAAGTTGTAGCACTCCCCAAGATTATAGGTTATTGACTGACTGTGGGTTGGGTCATCTTTTTCCTTTTATCCACTGAATTGTTGGGTGGCTACCCTGAACTAAGCAAGTATTACTTTAACTTCCAGCGGTAACCCATGCCATAAACGGTTTCGATGGCATCAAACTCGTTGTCCACCACTTCAAATTTTCTCCGGGTACGCTTGATATGGGTGCTGATGCTGGTGCTGTCCACCAGGATGTTGGCTGCTTCCATCAACTGGTCACGGCTACGAACATGGCCAGGGTGGTTAGTGAGGGCGTGGACAAACCAGAACTCTGTCACTGTCAGCTCCACGGGTTCCCCCCGCCACTCCACCTGCAGACGATCCTGATCTAAAAGCAGGGGGCCACAGTGTAGAATACGCTCCTGCACCACCGGCTGCTTCAATGCATCCATACGACGGAATAGTGCTGCAATACGGGCTGTGAGGTGAGCCAGACTGATATCCTTGGTCAGGTAGTCGTCGGCTCCCAGTCGTAAGCCGGAAACGGTGTCGAGATCACTATCTCTGGCTGTGAGGAAAATGATCGGGAGGGTGGGTGAGAGGGCGCGTAACTCACGGCAGATTTCAAAACCGCCCTCCATGTCGTCACCCAGGCTGATATCAAGGATAGCAAGGTCGGGTAGTTGTTGGCGGAAGGAAGTGAGTGCCTCCAGACGATCGCCAAAGCCGCGCACCTCGTAGCCCTGACGCACCAGCACGTCGCTGTAGTTTTCCCGAATGGCGGCTTCATCCTCAACGATGGCTATCTGTCTGCCCATGGTGACTACTCTATAAAGCCCAGGCCTCGGAGTAAACAGCAGGTACAATTGAACTTCATAAGCAGTCGGTGGACTAACAGGTGTTTCTTTTTAATTGTGCTGCAAAATCCAGTAACACGATATAGGAGCGAGCTTGTTCCCGATAAGCCCCGTGGCATATTCTTCGCGAACAAGTTCGCTCCTACAATCGACTTCAGGACTATTGTGCAGAGCCATTTAGCCAATTTCTTTTTATACTACCCAGCTTACAACGGCTGAAAAGAACAATTGAAGTGGAAGAGATGACACATCAGGATTCGATAGATCAACTAAAAAGCCATATTGAACAACTTATTATCGGTCAGGAAGCTCTGGTCGATCGGCTACTTGTCACCCTGCTGGCGGATGGTCACCTGTTGGTGGAGGGCGCACCGGGACTAGCCAAGACGCGGGCGGTGAAAAGCCTCGCGTCGGGGTTGGAAGCGGATTTTCACCGAATCCAGTTCACTCCCGATCTACTGCCCGCCGATCTTACCGGTAGCGATGTCTACCGGCCCGAAGATGGCAGCTTCCGCTTTCAGCAGGGGCCACTGTTCCACAATATTCTATTGGCGGATGAGATCAACCGGGCACCGGCAAAGGTGCAGTCTGCGCTACTGGAGGCGATGGGAGAGGGGCAGGTGACTGTCGGCGCTAAGAGCTATCCTTTGCCTGAACTGTTTCTGGTGATGGCGACCCAGAATCCGATTGAACAGGAGGGTACCTACCCTCTGCCGGAGGCGCAGTTGGATCGCTTTATGTTGCATGTGATGGTGGATTACCCCGATCGTGAAGCGAGTCGTCGTATCCTGGCGCTGGCCCGTGAAGAAGCACTAGGCAACTCCCACCAGGGTGAAGCGTCACAGCGTCTTCTTCAGGAGAGTGTTTTTGCCGCCCGTCGTGAGGTGATGGAGCTCCACTTGGCGGAGACAATAGAGGAGTACATTATCGAACTGGTGGAGGCGACACGATCGCCTCAACACTATGGTAGTGATCTGGCAGGCTGGATTCGCTGGGGTGCCAGTCCCCGAGGCGCTATTGCTATAGAGCGAGGTGCGCGTGCACTGGCATGGCTTGCCGGTCGCGACTTCGTTACACCGGAAGATGTACAGCAAATCGCTCCGGATGCCCTGCGACACCGGCTGTTGCTCGGTTTTGAGGCCGAGGCGGATGGTATTACTCCAGATTACTGTATAGAGCAACTTCTTAGTCGTGTCCCTTCGCCATAGGAGCCTGTCCGGGAATAGAAAACCTACTGCGGGAAAGCCCTTTTGGCCCATTTTCCCGCTCATTTTCGTTAAATAAGAGCGACTATTTGCCTCAAATGATCAAAAAAATGGACTCAAAATGGTTTTCCCTCGCTACGGTTTCTATTCCCGGGCAGGCTCCCAGAGCAAACCAGTTATGCACAATTGCCCTGAAACAAGCCCGCTCCTTGTGTTGCCATACCTTATGAGCGGAACCATTTAAGATAATCTGATTACCCTCAATACTCAGCTACTGATAGAAGAAAATGAGTCAATATTGGCCGCAAATAGACGCGTATGAACGCAAATATATGAAATGCTCCCCCTATTGCAAAGCGCCTGAACATGCCCTTGGTGATTATTTAAGTACAACATCCAACAATTTATCCGTGAAGAGCCATATTTGCGTGTGTTGCCGTACCTCTGGGCAGAGCCATTTAAGATAATGTCTGCCGTACACGTTAAGATAATGTCTGCCGTACACGCCACACTGGATGAATTGATCCGGCTACGGGGTAACTCCCGTGGTCTGGTACTGGGCGCCCAGCGCCGTTCACTCTCAGCTCAGTCCGGTGGCTACCTCTCGGTCTACCGTGGCCGAGGCCTGGAGTTTGATGAAGTACGCGCCTATCAGCCGGGAGATGATGTTCGCACCATCGACTGGCGGGTGACGGCCCGCCGTGGCCGCACTCACACCAAGCTGTTTCGTGAAGAGCGTGAGCGGCCGGTACTGCTGCTGGCCGATTTTCACCCGGGGATGTACTTCGGTAGCCGACAGCAGTTCAAGTCGGTGTTGGCGGCCCGTGCTGCCGCCCTCGTTGCCTGGTCTGCCGTCCGTGCAGGTGATCGGGTCGGCGGTGTGGTCAGTGGTGTCGAAGGACACAGTATTATCCCACCCCGTTCCCGCCAGAAGGGTATTTTGGCGCTGCTGAAGGTACTCGAACAGCAGCAACCGACAGCACCTGGCGAAGTCGTTGACGGACGTCTTGATCAGGCCCTGGCGCAGCTTCGTCGGGTTGCTCATCCAGGCAGCATGGTACTACTGCTCAGTGACTTTTCAGAACTGGGTGAGGAGGGAGAGCATCACCTCTCTTCACTCTCTCGTCATTGCGATGTGTTACTCGGTTTTATCCATGATCCCCTGGAGCTGTTACCGCCTCGGGCCGGGCGTTATCGTCTAGGGACGCCGGGACATCAAATAGAGCTGAATACTGCGTCATCGGTAGTTGTTGATAGTTGGCGAAGTGGCTTTGAGCAGCGGCATCAGCGGTTACAGCTGCTGTCACGCCGCTATGGCCTACCGCTGATGGAGCTGTCCACAGCAGGGGAGACGGTGGATGCGTTGCGCCGGGGTATGGCGAAGCATGGAAGGTGGATATGAACACCACTACCGACCCGCTACAGTCACTGCGCCCCCTGCATCTGCCCGATCCCATCTCCTGGTGGCCTCCGGCACCGGGCTGGTGGCTGGTCGCCCTGCTGGTGATTCTGCTGATCTTTTTGATCGCTTACTGGTGGCGGCGAAATATTGTTCGACGTGCCGCCTTGAGGGAATTACGTCAACTGCAACGCGGTGTTAGAGATCCTCAGCAACGGCTCTCATCGCTGGCGCTGCTGTTGCGCCGCTACGCCATCGCCTCCCATCCCGATAAGGGTGTGGCGGGTCTGGTAGGGGAGGCGTGGCTTGAGTTTCTTGATAGCCACGGGGGTGGCGGAGAGTTCAAGCGTGGAGCCGGACGCTGCCTCCTTGATGCTCCTTTCAAAAGTGACGGCAATATCGATGACAAGGGGTTGCAAACCCTTGTCGCCCGTTGGATCCGTGAAAACAAGGTGGCCCGATGATCCACCTTGCCTGGCCCTGGATCTTCCTGCTGATACCACTGCCCTGGCTGGTGCGCTACTGGATGCCGACAGCAACACCTACCAGCGGTGGCGTACTCTATGCCCCCTTTGCTCCGGCGTTGGAGGCGGCGGCTGAGAGTGCTTCTGACCGCTCGTCTCCGGTGCGTACGTCTGTTCTGCTACTGATTTGGCTGCTGCTGCTTACCGCCGCAGCCCGCCCCCAATGGCTGGGAGAGCCAACAGAGCTGCCCGAGACCGGTCGCAATCTGATGCTGGCGGCGGATCTCTCAGGCAGTATGGAGAGCCCTGACCTCGATATTGGAGGTGAGCAGGCGACCCGTCTTGATGTAGTCAAAAAGGTGGCGGGAGCATTTATCGAACGGCGGCAGGGGGATCGTGTCGGTCTCATCCTCTTTGGTAGTCAAGCCTACCTTCAAGCCCCCCTCACATTTGACCGTACCACTGTGCGTCACCTACTCGACCAGGCGATGATCGGTATTGCCGGCCGGGAGACCGCCATTGGTGATGCCATTGGGTTGGCGATCAAACGTCTGCGCCGGGCTCCGGAGGGGGTGGCGGTACTGATTCTGTTGACCGACGGAGCCAATACAGCCGGTCGGGTACCGCCCCGCCAGGCTGCGGATTTGGCGGCCCAAGCCGGACTGAAGATCTATACCATCGGTATTGGTGCAGAGAGGATGCGGGTGCGGGGGCTGTTTGGCAGTCGTACCGTCAATCCCTCCGCCGACCTGGATGAGGAGATGCTCACCTATATCGCTGATACCACCGGCGGGTATTACTTCCGCGCCCGTGACCTGAAGGCGCTGCAGGCGGTCTACCGACAGATCGACGCTCTGGAACCTGCTGCGGGGGGCAGTCGGGTAGTGCGCCCGATTACCTCCCTCTACCCCTGGCCCCTGGGCGCTGCCCTGTTGCTGAGCATGATTTTTACTCTCGCCACTTTGCGATCGTCGCTACAACAGGGGGCGGCTCAGTGATCTCTTTGGCTGATTTCCACTTCCTCCGACCCTGGTGGTTTCTGGCGCTGCTTCCGGCGCTCACACTGCTGATCATCCTGTGGAGGCGACGTAGTGAAGGCGGCTCTTGGCGGGAGGTTTGCGATTCAGAGCTACTGCCCCACCTCCTGCTGGAGGCTGGCGGCAGACCCCACCGATTACCCCTCTTGTTGCTGGCGATTGGCTGGCTGCTGGCGGTGACGGCACTTAGCGGTCCGGTATGGGAGCGTCAGCCACAGCCGCTGTTCCAGATGGCACTCTCCCGTGTTGTGTTACTCGATCTGTCGCCATCAATGAATGCCCAGGACCTCAAACCGAGCCGTCTTGAGCGAGCGCGCTTCAAGCTCCAGGATATACTTGAGAAGAGTCGTGAGGGGCGCGCTGCTCTGGTGGTTTTTGCCGGTGAGCCTCATCTGGTGACACCGTTGACTGACGATACTGAAACTATTGCTGCTATGGTGCCGGTGTTGTCGGTGGATATAGTTCCCGCCGAGGGGGACAGCTTGTTGCCGGCTCTGACGTTGGCCGAAGAGCTACTTGCCCGGGGTGGTGGCGGTGGCGAGATACTGCTGATAAGTGATGGTGTCTCTGATCTTGCCGGCAGTCTGCCCCTGGCGGCTCAGATGCGCGACCGTGGAGTGCGTCTATCGGTGTTGGGAGTGGGCACCGCTGAAGGTGCCCCTGTACCCGGCTCATACAGTGATGACAGGCCTGAGATTGCCCGTCTGGATAGATCAGGGTTAAACGGTCTCGCCGGGGCTGGGGGTGGGGTATTCACCCCAATTACCGCCGATGGCAGGGATCTGGAGCTTCTTCTTGCGACGGATGCCAACCGTTCTGTGGATGAAGCGGAGCGGCAGCAGAGTGGTATAGAAAGATGGCTGGAGCAGGGGCCATGGCTGCTGTTACCACTGTTGCTGCTGGTATCGGCAGGTTTTCGTCGGGGTTGGCTCACTCTTTTTTTTGTCACAGTAATGTTGCCTCCAGTTCCAGCCCACGCCCTTGAGTGGAGTGACCTGTGGAGTCGACCTGATCAAAAAGCCGCCGCTGCTTTGGCTGCCGGTGACGCGGCTACCGCCGCCACTCTTTTTCAACAACCGGATTGGCGGGCGGCTGCACACTACCAGGCGGGTGACTATGCGGGAGCGGCTGAAGCCTTGGCTGCCGCCCGGAGTGGTGACGCCCTCTACAACCGTGGCAATGCTTTGGCTAAAAGCGGTGCACTTGAACAGGCGCTGGAGAGTTACGATGCCGCCTTGAAAGTACAGCCGGGAAATAAAGATGCACTCTTCAACAAGCAGTTGCTGGAGGAGCTGTTGCGACAGCAGCAGAAAAAAGAGCAGGGTGAAGGTGCGGGTGGCTCACGGGATGAGAATGGTGAACGGCCACAGCAGGATAAGCAGGGAGAGCATGGCGAAGGGGAGCAGAACGAAAGCAAGGAACAAAGTTCACCTGCCGACTCATCAACCGGGGAAAAGGAGAAGACGAATGCCTCTCAGAGCGATGAGGGGAGTAATGAAAATAGTGCCGATGGTAAACAGCACTCCCAAGAGGAGGATGAGAGTGCAGCTCAGGAACATGGAAATGCTGATTCTCCCGATTCGTTAGGGCGGGAAGAGCAGAATGAAACATCTCGGGATTCAGCTGCGGCTGCACGCAGAGATGTTGAACCGTCAAAGGAGAGGGGGAAGCCGACCGAAAAACGGCATGGTATTGCGGGTGACCAGTCTCCATTGAAGGAGCGTGATCTCGCACTCGAGCAGTGGTTGCGGCAGGTGCCGGATGACCCTGCAGGACTGTTGCGGCGGAAATTTATGTTGGAGCACCTACAGCGACAGCGGGGTGAAGAGTGATGAGAAGAGGTCAGTTCCTATTATTTGTCGGGCTGCTGCTTATTCTGCTAACGATGGCCCTGAGTACTGCTCAGGCTGCCGTGGATGCCTCTCTTGATCGTCAGGTGATAAGAGAGGGTGAGACAGTGCAACTTACTCTGGAAGTGGAGGGTCAGAGCAACAGCCAACCCGATACCTCACCACTGGAAAGGGACTTTGATCTGCTCGGCACCAGCAGCAGTAGCCAGCTGAGTATAGTCAATGGCCGTGCCGATGCCCGTACTCGCTGGGCAATTACGCTTAGCCCAAAACGGATGGGTGAGCTGGAGATCCCTCCTCTGCCGATCGGTTCTCAGCAAAGCCCTGCCCTGAAGTTGAAAGTTGAGAAGGCTTCAGCCCCCGCACTGGGTGACCATGCAGATATATTTATCGAGAGTGAGGCGCTGTCGACAAACCCTTATGTGCAGGCACAGCTGCTGTTACGGGTTCGGCTTTTTCATGGTGTCGATATCAACGAGGGTTCACTTAGCGATCCATCGGCCGAGCAGGTGCTGGTGCAACGTATCGGCAAAGACCGTCGCTTCACTACCTATCGGGGTGGGCGTAAATATCAGGTATTTGAGCGCCTCTATGCACTCTTTCCTCAATCCAGTGGTCAGATGGAGATTGCAGCGCCGGTGTTCGACGGTCAAGTACCTGATCGTCGTCGACAGCGTTCACGTTCAGGGCGTATCTTTGGTAACGACCCCTTTGGTGACCTCTTTCCCACTACCAAGAAGGTGAGGGTGCGAGGTAAATCGCTGGCGATAGAGGTGCGGCCTCAGCCTGAGGCTGCAAGCGGAAAATATTGGCTACCGGCGACAGCGGTTGAGATGAGTGAGAGTTGGAGTGATGAGGGGGATGAAATTCGGGTGGGTGATCCTTTGACCCGAACTCTGTCGTTGACGGTGCGGGGGCTGACAGCGGCGCAACTACCTGATCTGACAGAGATATTACCGGCAGGGGTCAATAGCTATCCGGATAAGGCTGAGCTGACAACCGAAACTGAGGGTGACAAGGGAGTTATCGGGCGGCGGCAGCAGAAAATTGCCTATATTCCCACCCGCCCGGGTTCCCTGGAGTTGCCTGGGGTGGTGGTGGAGTGGTGGGACGTCGAAAATGACCGGCTGGAACGGCGTGTTCTGCCCGCTCGTCGTCTGCAGGTGGTGCCGGCTACTGATACGCCGATAGCGGCCGAGCCACCCGCCGACGAATCAGTAACCTCTGGATCGTTGCCGCTATCGGTATCCTCATCATCACCTGCCGGTTTGAGTACAGTGGTGTCTGGGGCAGCTCCCGGCTACTGGCCCTGGATCGCTGCTCTCTTTGCTCTGGCCTGGCTGATTACACTGTTGCTATGGTGGCGGAGTG
Source organism: Candidatus Sedimenticola sp. (ex Thyasira tokunagai) (assembly GCA_037318855.1). Taxonomy (GTDB): domain Bacteria; phylum Pseudomonadota; class Gammaproteobacteria; order Chromatiales; family Chromatiaceae; genus Vondammii. The sequence goes on from CP134874.1 coordinate 1,043,719, forward strand.
GCTCATCCGACGATCAAAGTATCGAATCTGATAGTCTGCCGGCAGTGGATAGTGCGGCTGCTCGCAAGCGCTTCAGAACAGCCTGTGGTCGCAATGACCCTGGTGGCGCACGTGCTGCTTTGATCGCCTGGGGGAGGGCGGAGTGGTCTAAAGCCCTGCCTTCCGGGCTCGGTGATGTAGCGGAGCGGTTTGAAGATGTGGAGGTGCGAGAGCTTATTCTGCAGCTTGATCGCCACCTCTACGGAGGAGATGGTAGCTGGGATGGCACGAGGCTGTTATCAGCTGTAAAAAAACTACCGCCTGCTAAGCCGCATGTAGTTGATGATTCAAGCAGACTTCCACCGCTCTATCCGAAGAAAAGTCACCTCTGAGCGGAACTGCTCTGGTGTACATGCGATAGTCTGAAGACAGAATATAGGGGATGGGAGAGCATATTCGGTAGATGGATGCCTCGAGTGCCGGCTGTGGTAACCCCGTGGAACAAAGAGATCACAGGCATGGGCGGCATTGCCGCGCCTTATAAATATATCTCTTCAAACCTCTGAAAAATCAGTTGGTTACTTCCTTATCCATCAGAAAAATATTAATTAATCATACGCTATAGTTTATTGATTGCCATCTGACGGCGGGCTATGATCGGAAGCGTATAGTGGAAAACCATAGTATGTGTGACAGCTTTCCGCTATTGGTTTGGCCGTGCGGTTTCTCTTGTGCCTGAAGTGCCGGAGATGGAAGTAGGCATATGCAAGTCGTGTCAAATCACTTGAGGCTGTGCGCCATAGCTAGCGGGAATTAATCATGATGCTGCTGTGTAGAGATATTAGAGCCGACTTTCAGACGGTTGCCGTGTAGACCTTTCAACTTGTTGTTCCAGTTGAGGAAAGTGCTCATTTTGACATAGCTCATATCGTCAGTTGTGTCAGGGCGGCTAGGATAGCCTAAGATAGTCAGGTCCGACTCGCCAACCACATTGGTGTTTACCTGCAGGGGACGTAATGCTGAATCCCGGTGATATGGGGTGGCATTAAATCAGAAATAGTAAAGAGGTTGCGGAATGAGAAGAATAATCAAAGCCATGACAGTGATGCTGATTATTATGTTTGCGCTGGGGATTGGCACAGTACATGCGAACATTGATAAGGCATCAGTGACCGCAGAAAAAACGTCCGTCAAGAAGATTCCGAATAAAAAATGCAATAAGTGCCACGCCGATGATGATGAGGATGAGCAGGTCTGGGAGTATGACGATGGCACGACCAAGTTTATCTACGTCGACCCTGAACTGTTCGAGCACAGTGTGCATGGCAAGGAGAATTGTAACGGTTGCCACACCAATGTCAGCCTGAGAAAAGGTGAGCATGACGAAAAGATACCAGTTGTCGTCAGCTGTGTGCGTTGCCATCAGGAGACGGCGGAAGAGGAAAAAGATAGTCAGGACCCCAAGCATAAACGATTGGATACCGTGCTGGAGCAGGTTGAAAGCTATATGCATTCGGTTCATGCCCGTCCCAGTCTCGATGATCAATCCAAAACCAACGCGACCTGCTACGACTGCCATGATGCCCCCCACAATATCGGCACGCTGGGTAGCAAGCAGCGTGCTGAACATCGCCTGAGGAATCCGGAGGTTTGTGGCAAATGCCATGAAGAGCAGAAGAATGCCTACATGACCTCTATCCACGGTAAAGAGGTGATGGATAAAAAGAACGGTGAAGCTGCTGTCTGTTCAGATTGTCACTCCACCCACAATATTGAATCAACGGAAGAAGATTCAATGAAGCTCGCTATCACACAAAATTGCGGCGGCTGTCACGAAGATTCACTGAATACCTATATGTCTTCATACCATGGTCAGGTTAACCGGCTGGGCTACACTCATACCGCAAAATGTTACGATTGCCATGGTGGTCACGAACTGAAAAAGATTGATGATCCAACCTCAACCGTACACCTGGATAATAGGCTGGAGACCTGCCAGAAGTGTCATGAGGATGCACCGCAAGGATTTCTTGGCTTTCATGCCCATGGCAACGCCGATGATTTCGATCGTTACCCTGGTATATGGATAACTACAAAATTCATGCAGGCCTTGATAGTCGTGGTGTTCCTGTTCTTCTGGACCCATGTCATGTTCTGGTTCTACAGAGAGTATCAGGATCGTAAGCAAGGCAAAGGCTATACTCCTCCAGTGGGTGTAGAGGAGACGGTCTATGTCCGACGCTTCACTGTTGCCTGGCGTATCATTCACCTGCTGTTTGCGCTAAGCACCATGACACTGGTCTTGACCGGCTCCACCCTGCTGTTCTCTCATACGGATTGGGCGCCGGTTGTTATCAACTTGTTGGGCGGTCCCCAGATCGAAGCGATTATTCACCGCACAGCGGCGACCATCTGGTTGAGTGTGTTTGCGGCACATGTCCTCATTGCCGGCTACAACGTCTTCGTTGTCAACCGAAAGAGTTTCCGCTGGTTTGGTCCGACATCGCTGATACCTAATTGGCAGGATTGGGATGATCTCAAAGCGATGTTCCGCTGGTTCATTGGCAAGGCTGAACGTCCCAGCTTCGACCGTTGGTCCTATTGGCAGAAGTTTGACTACTGGGCCCCCTTCTGGGGTGCGGCAGTTATTGGTTTCAGCGGGTTGATGCTTTTCTTCCCGACGAAAACAGCTATTGTTTTGCCTGGATTTGTCTTCAATATAGCGACAATCATCCATGCGGAAGAGGCCCTGTTGGCCACCATATTCCTGTTCACCGTGCATTTCTTCAATGCTCACTTCCGTCCGGACAAGTTCCCGATGAGTACGACTATATTCACGGGTGCCGTGCCGCTTGAGGAGTTCAAGCACGAGCATAAGTTGGAATACGAGCGCCTGGAAAAGAGTGGAGAGCTTGAGAAGTATTTGGTGAGTAAACCATCAAAGAGAATGCGGAGCGGTTCAAATATCCTCGCCGTAATCTTGATCATCTTCGGCATAACACTGTTGACACTGGTGTCGATTGGTTTCCTCAGCTCTTAAAGTAGTTCATCGAAATTATTTGGACGGGGCATGCCCCGTCCATAAGTGTATAGAAGTGTGGTCAGCCAGTAGTCGCTTCTTACTGATAGCACCTGAGCAAGTTATTCAATCAGGTGTAGAGTAGTTATATGTATAGATTATTGATTATCTATTATTACTAGCCGCTAACTAAAGTGAAGCCTATGTATCGTTTAACAATAACATTCAGTTTATGTCTGATTTTTTCTGCTGCTTGCAACGCAGACGCTGAAGTAAAACAAAAGAGGGTAGATGAGGCAGCCGAGCAGGCAATCAATGCCGTGCCTGATCTTGAAAACGGAAGAAGGTTATATCGTAATTGTGCGGTATGTCATACCCCAGAGGGTTGGGGATCACCTTCGGGGCACTACCCTCAAATTGCGGGCCAGCATCGCAGCGTGATTGTGAAGCAACTGGCCGATATCCACAAAGGTAACCGTGATAATCCCACCATGATGCCTTTTACAACACCTCTGTTTAGGAAAGGCACCCAGGCTCTGGCTGATATATCCGCCTATATAGAACAGCTACCGATGGTTCCCAATAATAGTATCGGTAATGGTATGCAGCTGGAGAAAGGTAAGCAGCTATACAACGACAACTGCAAGAAGTGTCATGGCGAAAATGGAGAGGGCGATGCCAAGGAGTTTTACCCGCGACTTCACGGCCAGCATTTTAATTACCTTTTGCGGCAAATGCAGTGGGTGAAATCAGGAAAGCGGAGAAATGCTGACAAAAAAATGATGGAGCAATATCAGAGATTTAGCCAAAATGATTTGTCAATTATTGCTGACTACACTTCACGATTAAAACCGGATAAATCGTTGGTTGCAGACCACCCGGACTGGAGAAACCCTGATTTCAGGTCAAATTTTAGGTCGGCCCCAAGGAGACGATATTAAAAATCACGGGAGTGAAAGCTATTTATTGATTAGTACCGATACAACACGAATTAAAGAACAGGCCGGTAGACATTTTTCATTTTTGACTAATTACCGGCTACGATCTGCATTGATATGCGTGTAATGAAATATATGGGGCACTAACATGCTTGGTCATACAAAACTTTTGGCAGTATTTGTTTTGAATCTATACATATGCTCAACAGCATGGGCGAACGGCTCACTTGAGCAACAGCTTCGTGATATTGCAGCAGGTGGTAGTGTTGAGCAGCTTGATGCATTGATTGCCAAAGGTGCAAATATTGATGCTCCGGGGAAATTTGGAAAACGGCCGCTAATGATTGCCTCAGAATCTGGAAGCACGGATATAGTTGCCAGCCTGCTGTCACATGGTGTGGAGGTCAATGCCAGAACCAAATTGGGTGAGACAGCACTGATAATGGCTGTTGAAAACAACCACCCTCAAATAGCCGCTTTACTTATCGAGTTGGGAGCCAATGTTCACGATCGAACAAGAAAAGGGCTTGATTCATTGATGATTGCTGCAAAAAATGGGAATGACATCATCGTCGCCCAGTTGTTGGCCTTTGGTGCCGATGTTCGATCATCTGACCGTAGCGGCAACTCAGCTCTGATGCATGCCGTTATGCTGGGACATACAGCGGTGGTAAAAACCCTGTTCAGGTATGGCAACATGGTTAGCCCAGGCTTACCTAATAATGCAGGTCTGACGCCATTGATGGTGGCAATCAATAGGGATCGGGAGGAGAGTGTCGACGTACTGTTGCCAAAAACAAGGAATCTCAATTTTCAGGATAACTTCGGTGCCGGTACTATTCACTACGCAGCCGAAAAAAATAATCTTAAAGTGATTAACTATCTTGTTGAGAACAGAGCTGATATCAATTTGCAGGATGCAGAGCAGTCTACGCCCCTTATGTATGCGGTAAGGGCCGGCAGTATCGAAGCTGTCAAATATCTACTGGCGAATGGCGCGGATAAAACGATTAAAAACGATGCAGGTCAAACAGCTCAGCAACTTTCGATTGAAACAAAAAAGCAAACAATTATCGATCTTTTTAAATAAGGGTCTAGTGGGTCTGCTCTTAGGTGTGGTATCGGTCTAAACATGGATAAGCGAGTCTTCGATTTCGTGATGCAAAACGGGACATCCAAGTCCCCCTTTTGAACTCAATCTTCGACAGCCTATTATTGCCCCGGCCGTCCCGGTCTCCAGCACTACGCAATAACATCGCAAGCTCGTTACTGCTTCGTCGCTGGCTCCCGAGATGACTTGACGTCGCGTTCGTATGCGATCTTTGGATTCCCTCTGGCGCTATGCGCACGCCGGGCATCCAGTATCGCCTCGCGACTACCGGGGACTAACCGCCTCGGCTTTCAGCCTTCCTTGGCGGTCAGCGAATGTTGGCACTGTATCCCTGGGTTTCGCAGGCTCAACCCAAGCTACCAATTTAGGTCATGGATAAATCTGTACGGTGGCCTAAGCGCATCTTTATACCCGTATCCTGACTTTCAGTCCCTATTTTCAGCTCACCAGCTTTAGCTGGTGAGTTGTTGCGTGTTCTCCCTTCTCGAAGCCTCGAATCAGTGGCGTCGGTTCACTTAGATTCATTAGATTACACCCTTTCTTCTAGCCCGCTATTTATCGTCATCGGCGCACCGCCACAGTTCTGCCTCTTTCTGCCACCACTTTGCCCTATTGTCGCAAGGGGTATGCCACCCCGCTCCGCTTTAATTCCTTTACATACAACGAGCACCCGGCGCCGGCAGGTAAGCCTTTTTCACCATGGAGGGTGCGCTGGTCCAATGATGATAAGGAGAAGAGATGAAAAAATTACTGGCAGTTTCCGCATTGGCGGGTTTGGTTCTGGTCTCCCCGGTAGGGGCAGTGGAGAACGGGTCTGACTCTTTGAAAGAGGTGGAACAACAGGAGTTGCAGGGGATGGGTGCAGGTGCCTTGGCGGGTGGCGTGATTGCTGGTCCTGCCGGGATTGTGATCGGTGCTATCGGTGGAGCTCTGGTGGGTCGTAGTAATGGGCTTGAGGAGGAGCTTGGTAAGGCACAGCAGAAGCTGGCGCAATTGGAGATGGAGTTGAGTCTTGGTGAACGGCGTCACCAGGAGTTGAAGATGCGGCTGGAGGATAACGAATCACAGCTGGGCGGACTCGATAAGGCGCTGAGCAAGAGTCGACAACAGCACTCAGACCAGCTCAATGCAATCACCGAAGGTTTTGTTCTGGCAATACATTTCCGCACAGGTAGCGCAGAACTAGAAGCGGGATATGGCGAACAGCTTGGCCGCCTCGCCACGGCGCTCAGGCATCTACCTGAATTGGATGCCCATATCGACGGCTATGCCGATATGCGTGGGCAGGGTGATCTCAACCTCTCACTCTCAAAGCAACGGGTCGAGGTGGTGAAACGGCGGTTGTTGGCTCATGGGCTTGGCTCTGGTCACCTGATCGAGCGTACCTATGGTGAGAGCAAGGCCAGGTATGCGGTAGAAGATCTGGAGGGTCTTGGTCTCGATCGCCGGGTAGTGATTCACTTCTGTCGGCGGAGTGGGACATGAGCAAAATCATCCAACCGTTGAGTGAGACGTTTCTTTACGGGTCACCTGAGCGAGTAAGTCGTTCAAGCTACCGTTTGGTAGCGGCGTGGAAGAGTTCACAGGGAAAAAAGAGAGATAGGAGGGCTTACTATGTCCCAAGCAAGAAGCGTTGATACTTTAATGAAAGATATGCTGATAACTCTCGTTGCATCTATCTCTGTTGGACTGCTGGTAGCGCTGTTTTCAGCTTTTGTCATGCTGGTGATCAGTTTGCCGGTTCAGGCGGGGGTGAGTGAGCCGTTGAGTGTTACACAGCCCATCGCTATAGATGAGGTACAGCGCGGCAGTCTGCTATTGAAACTTGCGAGCGGTGGAGTGAGCATCGATGCACCCCAGCTGAGTACTGATGTGGTGATGAATATCAGTGGTATGTCGGCTCGCGTTAAAGTGAAGCAGCGCTTTCGCAATCCCGGTTCCGGTTGGGTGGAAGGGGTGTACGTTTTTCCACTACCGGAAAATGCGGCGGTTGATCGGATGAGGTTGCGTATCGGTGAACGGCTTATCGAAGGAGAAATCCAGGAGAGAATGAAAGCTGAGAAGATCTATCGGCAGGCCAAGCTGGCGGGTAAAAAGGCGAGTCTGCTGAGTCAGGAAAGGCCCAATATTTTTACCACGGCGGTAGCCAATATCGCGGCAGGTGAAGAGGTGACAGTTGAAATCGAGTACCAGCAGACATTGCGTTATGATCAGGGACGATTTTCCATTCGCTACCCATTAGTGGTGGCACCACGCTATATTCCCGGCATCCCAGTGGGGAAGTCAGCGGTTGAAGGTTTTAGCGACAGTGGCTGGGCGGACAATACGGATCAGGTGACTGATGCTTCTCGTATTACACCATCGGTTGCTGATCCGTCTGAAGGCAAAATCAATCCGCTAACCATTCAAGTCAACTTGGCGGCAGGTTTGCCGTTGGCTCGTCTCGAGAGTACCTACCACAGCATAGAAACAGTGCGGGATAGTGGAGAGATCCATCGCATCAAGTTGAAGGAAGGTACTGTTCCGGCAGATCGTGATTTTGAACTGACCTGGGTGCCGCAATCTGGAAGAGCGCCATCGGCGGCACTGTTTACAGAGGAGTGGCGGCAGCAACAGTACGCTCTTTTGATGTTAATGCCGCCGCTAAAAAGTGATCTGTCGGCAGTGCGCCCGGACCGGGAAGTGATCTTTGTTATCGATACTTCCGGCTCTATGCACGGAGACTCCATAGCTCAGGCAAAAGGGGCGCTGAAACTTGCGCTGCAGCGACTGACAGTGACGGATCGCTTCAATATCATCAGCTTCAACCACCAGACACATGCGCTATTTGGCCAGGCTGTAGCAGCAAAAGATGGAAATCTGCACCATGCCATACGTTATGTTGATGGACTTGAAGCCGATGGCGGTACTGAGATGCTGCCGGCCCTGGAGCAAGCTCTCGCCGGCAAGCCCTCAGAAAACACTCTGCGTCAGGTAGTGTTCCTCACCGATGGCAGTGTCGGTAACGAAGAAGCGCTATTTTCTGTGATTCAGCGGCGTCTGGGAGAGAGTCGCCTTTTTACCATTGGTATAGGGTCAGCACCCAACAGCCACTTTATGATACGTGCTGCCGAGTTCGGTCGTGGTGCCTTCACCTATATAGGCAAGGTGGGAGAGGTGAAAGAGAAGATGAGTGCTCTCTTTGCCAAACTTGAATCACCGGTACTGACCGATATCAACCTATCTTGGTCGGATACCTCGATCGAGATATGGCCACAACGTATTCCCGATCTCTACCTGGGGGAGCCGGTGGTAGTGGCGGTCAGACTCGATGGTGAGGTTAAGAGCGTGGAGGTCAGCGGTAGATTCGGCGGAAAACCCTGGCATCAGCGGATTGCCATGGATGGTGGTGGAAAGAGCGGTGGCATCCATCTGCTATGGGCGCGTAGCAAGATTGCCGATCTGATGGCACAACGTAGTCGCGGCAGAGAGGAGTCGGAGGTACGCGACGCTGTACTCGATGTCGCGCTGGAACATCAGCTGGTGAGCCGATACACCAGCCTAGTAGCAGTGGAGAGGAGACCCGTGCGGCCACAGAGTGAGGATTGGTCGGAAAAAGAGGTGCCTACCAACCTTCCCCAAGGATGGAGTGCCGGAAAGGTATTTGGTCAACTCCCTCAGACCGCTACACCGGCGGCACTGAAACAGTTACTCGGTCTATTGTTGCTGCTGATGGCAGGTGGAATTTGGTGGCTCACAGTGACAGCCAAGCACCGGAGGTTGGCAGCATGAAACCACTGCGGTCACTGCTGGTGGGTGCATTCCTCGTTGCCGGCTCCTGGCTATTGGCTGATGGAATCTATATTGAGGCCAAGGCGTGGCTTGCCCAACTGCTGTTACAGGATGCCTGGTTAGAGACCCGCTCAGGGGCTGAGCGGGTACGTCCCTGGCCTTGGGCCGACACCTGGCCGGTGGCGCGGCTTCAGGTTGAGCGGTTGGGTGTGGATCAGGTGGTGCTGTCAGGCGCAAGTGGACGTACATTGGCTTTTGCCCCAGGACATATTGATGGAACCGCCACACCGGGCCGTGGCGGCAACAGCGTCATCAGCGGCCATCGTGATACCCACTTTCACTTCCTACGGTCACTACGGCGAGGCGATATTATAGATTTAACCCTGCCGGATGGGCGTGGACTGCGTTATGCGGTTATCCGTCACTCTATCCATGATGAGCGGGATACCTGGCTGCTTGATCAGTCACTGTCAAGGCTGACACTGATCACCTGTTTTCCTTTCGATGCACTGGTTCCAGGTGGAGAGAAGCGTTACGTAGTGATTGCCAAGCCTGTGCTGATCTGATTTTTACAGTTGTTAGTGGACTATGAATAATTCATAAGTTTCTAATGTACTATGGATATAAGGTTTTTGGCGTATTTTTGTGAAATATTTGATAGAGTTTGGTCAGGTAGCAGATTCATATCTCTGGCGGCAGCTAAATGCTGATAGTCAGGTGTCTGGTAAGATATGAATAGGCATAGATAAACTCCCTAGCTTGCCGGTGTTGAGACAAGGCGTATCTTTGGATGATCTGTTGGTGGGGGTGCCCACTGCGTTTGTACAGAGATCCCCTGGTTGCCCCATCTGTTGGAGTGGCGAGAAGAGTAAATGTAAATAAGGTGCGATAGACTCCGAAGCAGGGTTCCAGTCGATGCGACTAATTAAATAGTAATCGTATGGCTAAATAAGGTTGAAAAAGAGAGGATGGAACGTGTTGTATAGAAACTCTTTCAATAAATTTTTTGCCCTGGCGTTTGTGCTGGGGTGTAGCCCGGTTTTTGCCACCAGCCCTGTCCAGCCTGGTGGAGAGTACGAACAGGCCCTCAACTTGACTCCCAACCAGGAGAACGGAAAAAAAGCCTATTTGATGTGCACCGTCTGTCATCGACCCGAAGGGTGGGGTAGTGAAGATGGTAGATATCCACAGATTGCCGGGCAACTGGCCACCGTAACCATCAAGCAGTTGGCGGATATACGGGCGCGTAACCGCGACAATCCCACTATGAGGCCATTTGCCTCCAGTCGCCTCCTTGGTGGTGTTCAGGAGATTGCTGATGTGGCTGCTTATATAGAGCAGTTACCGATGGCTCCAGTCAACGGCGTAGGCCCAGGCAATGATCTGGTGTATGGAGAGACAATATACAAGAAAGAGTGTGACAATTGCCATGGTGAACAGGGTGAGGGTGATCTGGTAGATCACATTCCAGCAATACGAGGACAGCATTATCGTTATCTGGTGCGTCAGTTCGAGTGGATTCGCCATGGTAAACGACGCAATGCCGATCCTCAGATGGTGAAACAGATTCAGCGTTTTACTGCGCGGGATGTGATGGCCGTTATGGATTATGCCTCGAGGATAAAACCTCCGGCGGAGAAGGTCGCAACACCGGGCTGGCAGAATCCCGACTACCCTAAGTATGCCCGTCAACCCATGCCATACACTCCGCATTTCCAGCGGCCGACTCCTCCACAACGGCCTGTTCCTCCACAACGCCCTGTACAGAGTAACTGATTCTGAGTTATCTGATTCCCACGGTTCTCCGTGGGAATTCAGGCCCAGCCTAAAAACGACGGTTGCTGCTCTCCAGTCTTTCGGAGAGCGTGGCCGTGATCCCCGCATAGCGATCTTCTGATAGAAGCCAGTCAGGTATCTGTTTCCATACTGAAGTCCGGGTGGGATGAGATTTCATCCCCTGTAACCGCAGCAGCCCAGGCTGCGTTGGGCAACGCAGTGGCCCAACTGAATTATCCTAGAATCCTCAGTTGGGCAGGGTGGAGAGTGCACTTGCGATGGTGCAGTACAAGGCACAACGACGAGGAATAGTTGTTCTATTCCAAGGAGTTGTAACGCCGTAATGCGCCACCGCAAGTGTGCTATCCGCCCTGCTGCGTGATTCACCCTGAGAGTGAAATAGGCGATCGCAGTCAATGCAATTAAAATCAATGTGTTGCTCGTAGAATGAAGCGGCCAACTGAGGATTCTAGGATTATATCAAGGCAAATAAAAACGGGACCCGAAGGCCCCGTTTCTATTGCAGTTCAGACTAAAGAGTCTTTTAGGAGTATCTGAACAAGTCATGGTCGATTGCCTTGCACTCAGGCGATGTAAACTCTACGTTGAAAATCTTGCTAATAGCCTGCTATCAGCTGCGATCTTCGCCTTGATTTTTCATCTCCTGAGCACAATTCAATTCGCCCAGACTTATTCAGATCAGAGGCTCCTTAACAAATCAGCCGAAGCAGTCATCGACGATGTTGTTGAACCAGCTGTGGGCATAAGCCACTTCACGCTTGAACTGCTCTGCGCTTGCATCTCCCGGAGTCAGACCACCGGATACCTTGGTGATCTTGGAGCCATTCTCAGCCAGACGGTAGACCGCGGCCACAGAGAAGGCGTAGTCCCTACCGGCGATTGAGTAGCAGGTGTTGACGTAGGAAGGTGTACCGGGCTCCTGTCCATTGAGCATGGCTATCACAGCCGCGGCGCAAACCTTGGCTTGTGAGTTGGCCGCGTAGCCGGACTTCGGCATACCGGTAGCAACACTGGCGTCACCAATGACGTGGATGTTGGGGTGAATCGTGGACTCAAACGTGGCCAGATTAACCGGGCACCAGCCCTTGTCATTGGTAAGACCGGCGGCAAAGCCGATATGGCCCGCTTTCTGAGCAGGGATCACGTTCAGCACGTCAGCCTTGTGGGTGTCACCGAAAGCGGTCGTCATTGAGTTGTTGGCAACATCAACACTCTCTACACCGGACTCCTCAGAAGCACCATGCCACTCGATCATTGAGTTATCGGTTCCGTAGCCGTACATCTTCTTCCAGGCACCGGTGAAGAGGCCCATCTTGGAGAATTTAGGCTTGGGATCAAAGATAAGCACCTTTGATTTTGGCTTCTGCTCTTTCAGATACATGGCGATCTGGCTGGCACGCTCGTAAGGCCCAGGAGGACAACGGAAGGGATTAGGGGGTGGTGCGATAACCACGGTACCACCATCCTTCATCGCCTCAAGCTGCTTACGCAGAGTGGCGGTCTGAGGACCAGCCTTCCAGGCGTGGGTGACCTTGTGTGAACCGGCTTCATCGTAACCTTCGATAGCGTCCCATTTGAAGTCGACACCTGGAGCTACGATACAACGGTCATAGTTGAAGCTCTGACCACCGGCGGTTTTAACCGTACGGCCTTTGGCATCGATACCGGTCACTTTATCGTGAACGACTTTGACGCCGTGCTTGGCAAGACCGGCATAACCGAACTTGATGCTGTCCATGGAACGGTCACCACTCAGCACTTCGTTACTCAGGTAACAGGTGTAGTAGTGCTTGTTGGCTTCGATCAATGTGACATTGGCTGAAGGATCAGCCATACGTACGTACTTGGCAGCAGTTGCACCGGCGGTACCACCACCGACAACAACCACGTTTTTGCTGGCGCCCAATGCGATGTAGGGAACACCAACCATGCCGGCTGCAGTTGCAACACCTGCAGTCTGTATAAATCCTCGACGAGTAATTTTCATGTTGATATCTCTCCTACCTTATTTCTGCTGGCTAGCGTAGTAGTTAAGCAGGGCGCTGATACCTTTGCTGCCCTCTTTCGCTACCAGTTTCTTCAGCTTCTTTTTCATTTTTTTGCCACCATCCCGTTTACCGGCATTAAAGTCTGCCAGCGACCAGTTCAGGTAAGTTGTCCACTGACCGGCCAGAGCAGCGCCATCTTCAGTGTTGACGCCACCGTCAGCGTGGCACTTTTCACAGTATTTATCATGTAGCTTGGCGCCTTTTTTAACCTGTGCGGCATCAAAGGGTTGCTTCGCCATGTAGACAGGCAGCTTGCTGTAGAACTCGGCCATCGCTTTGGTTTCGGCTTCGTCGTAGCCCTTGGCAATACGCCCCATGATTGTTGAGGGGATATCACCACTGGCAAAGCCCGCCATAGCCTCTGTCATCGATTCTGCTGACATACCGGCGATACTGGGTGCGGCGGGTCCCTGGCTTGCGCCGTTTGTGCCGTGACAACCGGCGCAGGTGTTGGCGAGCATAGAGGCACTGGCCCCCATCATCAGTTTTGGCTTATCTGCGGCGCTGACAGCAAATGTGGCGCCGAGAGTAAGGCCAGCGGCCAGAATGGCCGTTGTTATGGTTTTATACACCATGATACCTCCTTAGGTTTTCATGTTTTTACGTTCTGAAGAGCGGCTAGGATGCTCTCTGTTATTTATGTGCTAGATCCGGCAGTCCCGGCTCTGACAACATTCCTATGGCTATTGCGGATGGTTCCGCTAAGCCTGATCTCATTAACATGAAGTGTGCTGACTTCATTGAAAAAAGCCCCGGACTCTATAGCTCAAGCTGAGGCACACATAATTATTTGAAGCATTGGTTAGTTGCTGCTTTTTAGCAGTTCAATAACCCTCTTGTTCCGTTTTTTCTTCGCTATATCGCGTGCAGTACGACCACGGTTATCCTTGGCTGAAGCATCTGCACCATTCTGCAGAAGCAGTTTTACCATCTCGACAGAGCGGATTGAAGCAGCCTCCATCAGTGCATTGATTTCGTCATTATCCTGCTTGTTCACATCAGCCTTTTTCTGAATCAGCTTGGTTGCTGCACCTACATGGTCCTGACCTACCGCCCAAATCAGTGCGGTGGCGCCGTCATTATCGACAGCATCGATATTGGCACCGTTCTGCAGTAGAACGTCGATGACGTCAACGTGTCCTTTATCGGCTGCAATGATTAGTGCTGTAGAGCCGTGTTTGTCACGGAGTTCAATTTTTGCGCCACTCTTTATCAAAAAGGCAGCCGTTTCCGGGTGGCCCTTTTCCGCCGTGTGCATCAGTGCAGTGCGCTTGTTGTTATCACCAATATTGGGGTCGGCGCCTTTGTAAATAAGTTGATCTACCAAGTCGGTAAGGCCATAACGCGCAGCGGTGGTCATCGCATCATGGCCGGCATTGGTGCGTGCATAAAGATCTGCACCGCGCTCAAGCAGCATGGCCGTTATCGCGAGGTGTCCGTTTTCGGCGGCGAAGGTTAGAGCGGTGCAACCCGCCTCGGTGGTCGCATTAACATCAGCGCCACGGGCCAGTAGTAGTACGGCGGTGTCCATAATGCCGTTTTCAATGGCCATCATCAGCGCTGTCTTACCCAATGAGTTCGCACCATTGATGTCAGTACCCTGATCAAGCACTTTTCTTGCAGCTTCATTATCGCCGATACTGGCAGCGATGCGCAGCTCTCTCTCATCGTCTCTGCTTCCCGCATACAACGGCATGCTGAGAGAAAGAGCGAGGATAAGAGCGGTGGTCTTATTCTTCTTCATCGATTACAACCCTGTCGATTCCATATGGTGGAAGGTGAGCGTTAGAAGTTCTCACTTACTCGCTTTCATCCTCATCCTCATCCGGCTCATCCGGCTCCTCGTGAGCAATGCCTTTGTGACAGTCGATACAGGTTTGGCCTTTGTCAGTCGCGTTGCCGTGGCGCTTTCTGGCGCTTCGATCCTGTTCAGCAAGATCCATGCTCTCAAAGGCGTGGCAGCTACGGCACTCGCGGGAGTCATTGGCCTTCATCTTGTCCCAGACTACATTTGCCATTTTCCACCGGTAAGCCTCGTATTTCTCTTTGGTGTCGATGGTGCCCAATAGCTCGTGATAGACATCCTTAGAGGCCATGATCTTGGCTAGCATCTTTGGAAAAAATGGCTTGGGGACATGACAGTCAGAGCAGGTGGCCCGTACCCCGGAGGCGCTTTTGTAGTGGGGGGTCTCCTTATACTCCTCAAGTGGAATCTTCATAGTATGGCAGTTCGTACAGAACTCCATTTCATTGGTAGTTGCGATGCCAACATTGAAGAGACCGGCAAAGATAATGCCGGCTGCAAAAATAGGGAGGAAAATAAAAAACAGCTTTTTCAATAGACCCTTCTTACTACTTATCATGACCCATCCTCAATAATCCGACAGTAGTACATGGTTCCTGGGTAGGTGCGGTCATTTACAGCAGATGTATTAGCAAACAGTGTAAAGCCGGGCGCACCTACACGGTGTTTGTAGGCGCCGTTTCTTACGAACGACCTCTGGAATCCTGTCTCTGTTAGACATTATTTATTAATTATGAGGCCGATGTTAAGTGATATTCAGGGTTTTTGCAAAGCTTCTTATGGAAAATACCTACATGAGAAAATCCGATTATTATAAAGTACTTGTAGCTCTTTAATCCTTCGTCAGACGAGCATAAAGCAAGGGTAGCTCCTTTGGCAGCTGTGATGGTTTATGAATGACGACATAGCCACCGCTGCCAAAGAGGTGGGGCAGGTAGTCGTTGGCCTTTGCGTCAATGGTAACGCAGAAAGGCTGCAGGCCGAGTTGCCGCGCCTCGTGGATTGCCTGGCGGGTGTCTTCAATACCGTAGCGGCCCTCGTACTTGTCCAGGTCATTGGGTTTGCCGTCTGTGAGAATCAGCAGTAGTCGCCGCCCGGCAGGTTGGGTTGTCAGCAGGCTGCTGCTGTGACGAATGGCAGCGCCCAGACGGGTGTAATAGCCCGGCTTAATAGCACTGATGCGGCCACGGACATTGCCGCTGTAACCCTCGTTGAAGGCCTTCAGCTGGTGATAGCGGATGGGATCGCGCTTGCGTGATGAGAAGCCGTACATGGCAAACTGGTCGCCGGTGGCAGAGAGGCTCTCTGCAAACAGAAACAGGGAGTCCCGGATTACGTCGATCACCCTGGTCTGGTTGTTTACCCAGGTGTCGGTGGAGAGGGAAAGATCGGCAAGCAGCAGACAGCATAGATCTCTCGCACCGATGCGCAAGTCACGATAAAGACCATCGGCGGTGGCGACATGACCGGCAGCACGGTCGGTGGTAAAACGCAGGTAGGCATCAAGATCGATCTCACACCCCTCTTGCTGTGCCCGATGCCAGATTCGGGCAGGCATCAGTTGCTGAAACTGGGCACGCAGTTTCAGAGCTGTTCGGCGAAGGTGAACGGGTAGGTCGCAAGACTCTGCATCAGCCGCCATCATCGGTACCAGGCGACAGAGATCCGGTAATAGCTGCTGCTTTTTATAGTCCCACTCCGGCAACAGAATGCCCTCACTAAGCACCACATCGTCTTCGGAGGCAGAGGGGAGGTCGAGGTCAAAACGTAGCTTGCCGGCAGATGCCTTGGCATCACGGCTGATGCTCATGGTCTCCATCTCATCCACAGCGTCGGCGGCATCGTCCAGATCATCATTCTCCTCAGAGCCACGGTCAAGGTTGATGAATTCGCCCCAACTGAAGATATTCTCCATGCGGATGGTTATCAGCCCCTTATCCTTGCTCTTTGGCTTTTCAGCGCGTTCCGCCTTGCGTCTTCGCTGATCCTCAAGCTCTTTTATTTCGCCTTGGCTCGATCCCTCTCCATCCCCATCATCACCGCTGGGCTTGATTGCGGCGATGGGTGGAAAGGGGTGAAGCCAGAGTGGTACCGGTTGTGGCGGTAGCTTGGCGGCGGGCAGCTGTTGCCGACTTCCCGGGTCGACCAGTGCCTGGCGTATGGCGTGCTCCTGAGCGGCTTCATCGGCAGGCATTTTTTCAGGAGACATGCGCTGAGCAATGTGTGCCTCAGCCAAGCGTTGATAGCGAGGGTGAAGTCCCGGATAGCGATCCAGTGTTTGTTCTGTCAGGCGCTGATTTTTTCTGAACCAGGGCTCCTCCTCATGGGACTCGCCGGTGGCCAGGGCGGCGAGCCAGATATAGAGGTCTCTGTTGAGAGTTTTGTCAGGAAAATAGTCGATCACCGCCGGTAGGCGTAACGACTGTTCATCCCGCCAGGCAAGTTCCACCTGCCGGTTGTTGCCGGCGATTCGTTGCAGCAGACCGCGCCTTGCACCATGAGCACTGGCGTTGGCGGCTTCCACCTGCAGGCCGCCGTCCCCGCCCAGAGCGCGAAAGAGGATGCCGACAGTGGTGCTGACAGAGTCCAGAGTCACTGCCGCTTGTGGGTAGCGGGTATCCGCCATACGGGTGATGATACGATGCCAGAATTCGCCGACTTTCTCTTCCATTGCTACTCTTTTCCGCTGGTGTGGGGGGCGTTCTCTTTTCCGCTTGGCTCTTTACCGTCATCCGCTCCGGTTACCGCCACAGCCTCTTCATCCTGCACCCACTTGAGCAGGGTGATATCACTCTGAAAACTCTGCACCTGCTCACAGGCAGAGATGCACTGGGCACACTCGGTACAGGTGAACATGCGACGCTTGATACTGCGGGGTTTGAGCCGCATTGGACAGATGTTTTCACAGGCATTGTTGCAGTTACTGCACTCCCTGGCGCGTTGTTTGTCGAAACCGACCACCATGCCGCGGTCATTGCCCATCCATGCCAGGCTCTGAAACAGGCCAACGGCACAACCGAAGCGACAAAAGAGATGACGGGCGAACATAAACTCGATAAACAGGAGTGCACTGCCGACAGCCAGAAAACGGGACTGGTTGGGAGTCAGTTCACCATGAAGCAGGTTGTGATAGAGCTCGAACGGTGGCAGCAGATAGGAGAGCAGGGCGAGGGCCCAAACAAAGGCAAAAAAGAGGGCGGCAAGCGCGGTGAGTGGCCAGTACCAGCGATTAGGTGAAATATGGCTACCATCTGCCTGGAGACGAGGCAGTGACTTCTTCTCCCAGATGCTCGGTTTACCACTAGACCGAAGCATTAAGTGGTTGATCATCTCAACAACTGAAAAGTGGGGGCAGAGCCATCCGCAGTAGAGGCGGCCAAAACGCCAGGCGACCCAGATCAGACCGCCTGCAACGGTGGCGAGGGGGATAAAACCGCGAAAAATCAGGTTTAGTCCCGCCTCGGTAGGCCCTATCTCGCCGGCGATAAAGGCATCAAGACCAAGGGTCCAGTGCATTCCTAAGAAGAAGAAGTGGCCCTGGGTCAGGTCGTAACGAAATAGATCCAGTGGCGGTGCCAGGATAAAGAGCAGGAAGAAGCCTGCCTGAAACCAGAGGCGGCGGGACTGGAGTTTTGTGGAACGGCTCATTGAGTTATCTGATCACGCTCGACTTCAGTCAATGGTAAAGGGGGATTATCAAAACTGGCCGGAAATGAACGCGAATAAACGCAAATAGTATCCATATTGAGTAGTTGCTGCATTCGCGTTCATTTCCGGCTAAAAAAATCCATAGCACCTATCCAAAGGTGATATCGACCACTTCCATCAGTGCCTTGGTAGTCTCTTCATCATCTGTGAGTGGCTCAACCAGAGCGGCACGGCACGCCTCTATCGGATCGTAGCCACCCAGAATCAGTGTGGCGGTATAGATCAGCAAGCGGGTGGAGGCGGCCTCTTCCAGGTCGTGTTCCTTGAGGGCGCGCAGGGCAGTGGCGAGATTGACCAGGCGTTTTGCCAGTGGTGCATCGATCCCTGTCTCACCTTGGAGGATCTCCTGTTCAAGAGCCGGCTTCGGGAAGTCAAAACGGGTGGCGACAAAACGCTGTCGCGTGCTCGGTTTCATCCCTTTCAACAGATTCTGGTAGCCCGGATTGTAGGAGACCACCAGCATAAAGCCTGCGGGAGCATGAAGTGTCTCCCCGGTACGCTCAATCGGCAGGATGCGCCGGTCATCGGTAAGCGGGTGGAGTACCACGGTGGTGTCTTTGCGCGCCTCCACCACCTCGTCGAGATAGCAAATTGCACCTTCACGCACAGCACGTGTGAGCGGGCCATCACTCCAGTAAGTACCGTTTTCACCAATCAGGTGGCGCCCAACAAGGTCCGCTGCGGTGAGGTCGTCATGGCAAGAGACAGTATAGACCGGCCTTCCGATGCGAGCCGCCATATGATTAATAAAGCGGGTTTTCCCACATCCTGTAGGCCCCTTGATCAGCAGGGGCAGCTGGTGCTTGTAGGCGTGCTCAAATAGAGCGATTTCATTACCTTGGGCGCGGTAGAAGGGCAACTCTGCCTCTGTGCTGCTTGCTAATATTTCACTCATTATTCGTTTCGACTCTATATCAAACAGAAAGGTAGAAGGCCGTGCTGATCAAAATACCCGGTATAAACAGCCAGATAAAGACTGGCCAACGCCACAAGCCACGCAGCCGACCGAGTCCCATGAAATAGGCACCTACCAGTTGCCCTTTGATCAGAGCTAATAATAGCACCAGAAGGGAGACCGTAAGTCCACTGAATCCCATCTGTCCAACCATGAAGGTGACCAGGGTGAATCCCATAAGAAGGATATAGACCCAAGTGCAGGGACGTATGCCAAGCGTGTTTTTCCGATCCATAACCTATTATCTCATGACGTAGATTAGAGGGAATAGGATCAGCCACACCAGATCCACCATGTGCCAGTAGGATGCTCCGGTTTCCACACCGGTATGCTCTGATGCGCTGTAACCCCCCTTGTGAGCCTTTAGTGCGACCGCCCCAAGAATCACCATACCCATGATGACATGCATAAAGTGAAAGAAAGTGAGGGAGATGTAGAACATATAGAAGGTGTTGGTGCTGAGATTGATTCCTTCACCAAAATGGTGAGCATATTCCATAATTTTGACGGCAACAAACAGCCCCCCCATGGCTATTGCCGCCAACAGCCAGTGAATGCAGTGGCGAATGCTGTTCTCTCTGATGGCGGCGACTGCACGTACAACAAAATAGGAGCTGGTGATCAGTGCCAGGGTGTTGATTAACGCCGCCTGAGTGTCTAGATGCTGCTGGTGCTCGTTGAATAGTTCCACATTATTCATGCGGGTAAATGCATAAGCGGCAAAGAAGACCGCGAATACCGACAGCTCGGCAAGAATAAAGATCCAAATAGCGAGATCGCCCGGTGGATACCTATCCTGATTTTCGTGTGTCAGAGAAGAAGTTTGTTGGGTCATTGAGGAGCTGTTTTTGATGATGCAGTGAAGTGATTTAGAGAATAATTGAAAAAATAGCAGATGCTGTTGGGAGTATCGTTGATAAATGTTAAGGAGCCACTGAATAAGTCTGGCACAAATTGAATAGAGAACACAAAAAAGGCCGACACAAAGTGCCGGCCTTTATATAGGGGGTATTAGCCCCCAGGGTCTACTTACGGTTATTCAGCGGCAACCGCCTCAGGCTCATCCTGGCCGATGAAGAAGCTGGCGATATAGAGCAGCAACCCGATCAGGAAGACCACGCCGGAGATCTCACGCAACCAGTAGAAGAGTGCGATCTGATCCTGCACCGCCATAAACATCTGGGGTGCCTCAGCAACACGCTGCATATAGGTCTGCAGAATGCCTGCGCCGGTAAGGAACAGAGTGATAAAGACCATAGAGATGGTCATCAACCAGAACGCCCACATCTCCAGCATCTGCTGCTTCGGCGAATTGGCCGCATTGCGACCACGCATCAGCGGCATAGCATAAGAGATGATCGTCAGATTGATCATCACATAAGCACCGTAGAAGGCCATATGACCATGAGCGGCGGTGATCTGGGTACCGTGGGTGTAGAAGTTCACCGGGGCCAGGGTGTGCAGGAAGCCCCACACGCCGGCACCGAGGAAAGCCATAACCGCAGTACCGAGCGCCCACAAGGTCGCTGCCTTGTTGGGATGCTCACGACGACGCTTGTTGACCATGTTGAAGGCAAAGACCGTCATCATGAAGAACGGAATCGGCTCCATAGCGGAGAAGATTGAACCCCACCACTGCCAGTACTCAGGGGTACCGATCCAGAAGTAGTGATGACCGGTACCGATGATGCCGGTGATCAGAGTCATGGCGATGATGATGTAGAGCCATTTTTCAATGACTTCACGGTCAACACCGGTCACCTTGATCAGTACGAAGGCAAGAATCGAACCGAGGATCAGCTCCCAGACACCCTCCAACCCATAGATGGACGGTCCACCACCAGAAGTACTTGTCCAGTACCACATTGGTCGGGTTGTAGAAGGCGAAGAGGAAGAACACCGCCAAGCCTACCAGACCGATCAGCATCACCAGATTGACCACGGTCTTGCGACCTTTAAGAATGGTCATGCCGATGTTGAAGAGGAACGCCAGGGCAACGATAACGATACCGAGCTTGGTGATGGTCGGCTGCTCGAGGAACTCTCGACCCATGGTCGGCAGCAGCTCGTTCATGGTCAGATCAGCCAGTGTGGCGTAAGGGACCAGCAGGTAACCGGCAACGGTCAGGCCTGCAGCCACCAGGAAGATCCAGAACATCAACGTCGCCAGCCAAGGGGCAAACAGCTCAGTCTCCGCCTCTTCAGGGACCAGATAATAGGCGGCCCCCATAAAGGCCATCAACAGCCAGACGATCAGCGCGTTGGTGTGAACCATACGGGCGACATTGAAGGGAATCTCAGGAAACAGGAAGTCCCCGACAACATACTGCAGGCCGATGATCAGACCAAAGAGGATCTGAGCGGCAAACAGGGCGATGGCTGCAATAAAGTAGAGCTTTGCAACCGATTGTGATTGGTATTTCATATTAATAGTCTCCCCTTAACCTGCTTTGTTCGGCGGCCAGCCGGCAGTGTTGATCCCTGAAACGTATTTCAGGAACTCGGCAACGGCGTTGAGCTCATCATCACTCATGTTGAACTGGGGCATGCTGCGGCGACCGGGTATGCCATCGACGGGACGGCTCTTGATAAAGCCGACGATCGCCTCTGTGGAGTTGCCGAAGCGTTGGTAGACGTTACCCAGCTCAGGTGCGAAGTACGCACCTTCCCCGAGGAGGGTATGACAACCGATGCAGTTGTTCTTTTCCCAGAGCATTTTACCCAGAGCGATCTGAGGACCCATCTCGCCCTCGAGGGCGGCACGGTTATCGCGGTTGGGAAGTTGACCCATGGAATCGAACGTTAGGGCAAGAAAAAGTAAGAAGAAAAATGCGGTTCCACCATAAAAGATGTTACGCGCCATGGTTTTTGTAAAGGCCTGGGCCATTGGAGTGACTCCTCTGCGGTGCAAAATTGGCAAGTGGATTAAAAACCAGAAGCCATTAAAAGGGTTTGATTTTGGTCAATTAGTTTCCTCGGATAGAGTGGGGGCGGCATCTTCTAATTCCTGTTTCCATTTTTTCCAGCCTAATTAAAGGAGACTCTGATCAAGCCATGGTTGCTTTACGCTGGCTTAAATTGCCCCAATTCGCTCCGAAGATCGCAGCAATAGAGTGGGCTATTACCGCTCACTTCGAAACACATTGGAATAATTTTATCTGGGCAATTGCTCCTGCATTGCCCTCATAACCTACATATATGGACCCACTCCGTTTGCAAGACATTTTACCGATGTGCGAGAGGAAATCATTGCTCTCATATATCCGGCCTATTTGATGGAAGCTTTTTTCGCTTCCTGGCCCCGATGGTTATCTGCGCTCATCCTCCTCATCATCCTTCCGGCTTCTGTAAGAGCCGATGCAGGTAAAAGGTTTTGAATGAGCCGGTCTGACCTATCTCACCATCCGATCAATCTGTCTTTTGCAACTGTAGGAAAGGGGTTACCTCTTTTTCAATCAACGCAAGCAATCAGCTTCCGTCAAATTCATCACTGTGTTCATACGACTGTACGATAGGTCTCACCTTTCGCCATGATGACCCATGCGATTCGGGCCATCTTATTGGCAACCGCAACGCATGCCCTATTGTGCCCTCGACGCTCCAATAGGGCTTGAGCCCACCGGCTAAAGTGATCTGTCTTATTCGCAGAGTGACGCAGAACAGCCCGGGCACCGTGAATAAACAGTGTTCTGAGATAGGCGTTACCCCGTTTACTGATCCCCAGAAGGACCGTCTTGCCACCCGTCGAGTGTTGACCAGGCACCAAGCCTAACCAGGCTGAAAAATGACGGCCACTCACAAAATCTTTGCCGTCACCGGCTGCAGCATAAGTCGCGCTGGCGGTGATGGGGCCGATCCCTCGCTGCCAGCCATGGAGAGCGAAGCGAAGGCTGGTAATCCCCGGTAGCCGTGAGGCCGCACTGCTTACCCGTCGTGCGCGTAGCGCGCCAGAGGGGAAGCAAAGTAGGCATCCGAACACGGCGTCCAGTCACTGGGAACTGACTGCGAAGCGGTAACGAGCTTGCGATGTTATCGCGTAGCGGTCAGTGACCAGGACGGCCGGGGCACTAATAGGCTGTCAAAGATTGAGTGCAAAAGGGGGACTTGGATGTCCCGTTTTGCATCACGAAATCGAAGACTCGCTTAAATATCTCATCGAGTCGTTGGCACACCTCATTTTCTTGATTGAGACTTTTGATTCGCTTCTCACACTGCTCAAGCCGTTTGTCGATGGTCTGTGATTCTTCCTGAAGCTCTGCGAATAACTCACGCGCAAGGGGCGTCAAACCATTCTCTGCATCTTCCAGAATCTCAGGGAGACCCCTGCGCACGGCGGCAACCCCTTTATTGATGACCACCCCATATTCAGCCAATAATCCACGCACCTGATTCACCAAGGCGGTACGTTCTTTTGATGCGCTCCCGTTGACGGTGAATACTCTGGATATCTTGCTGTTCGACGGACTTAATCGGCACAAAACGCATATTGGGCCGTTGTGCCGCCTCAGCGATCCCTTCGGCATCATTGTAGTCGTTCTTGTTACCTTTGACGTAGGGTTTGACATATTGAGGCGCGATTAGCTTAACCTGATGCCCCTGAGCGGCAAATTCTCTTGCCCAGTAGTTGGCACCTCCACACGCCTCCATTGCAATCAAACACGGCTCCATGTTTGCCATATACGCCAAGACCTGTTTTCGCTTGAGTTGCTTCTTCTTGATGTATCGCCCCACTGAGTTCACTACATACAGGTGAAATACTGATTTTGCGATATCAAGGCCGATTGTTGTAATCTTCATCACTGGATCCACTCCGCTATTAGATGGTTGATAACAATTCCATCTTGGCCCTATTGAGGCCGGCTATGAAGTGGAGTGGGTCCATACCATTATCCATGTAGTCGTGCGCTCTCTGTGTTCCATCTTATTGCTCATCGGCCTCAGACCTCATAGGTCGTGGAGGCGGTGTCACCGCCCTCACCGGTCCAGTCGGTATGAAAGAACTCGCCCCGTGGTCGGTCGGTTCTCTCGTAGGTGTGGGCGCCGAAGTAGTCTCGTTGAGCCTGCAGCAGGTTGGCGGGAAGGCGTCCGCGGCGGTAGCCGTCGAAGAAGGCGAGGGCGGCGCTGAAGGCGGGTAGGGGAATGCCTAGTTCGATACCGAGGGTGATCGCCTTTCGCCATCCCGTTTCGGCGACTTTGATGGCATTGCTGAAGAAAGGATCCAGCAACAGATTGTCGAGATCCGGTTTTTTGTCGAATGCATCTTTGATGTTGCCGAGAAAACGGCTGCGGATGATGCAACCACCACGCCACATCAGAGCAATATCACCATAGTGCAGGTTCCAGTTGTATTCGGCGGCAGCCTCGCGCATCAGCATATAGCCTTGGGCGTAGGAGATGATCTTTGAGGCGTAGAGGGCATCACGAATGGTGTTCACTGCACTCTCTCGGTCACCGTTAAATGGAGGGATTACTGTTTTGAGTAGAGCTTCAGCCTGGAGTCGCTCATCTTTTAGTGAAGAGAGGCAGCGGGCGAATACCGCTTCACCGATCAGGGTTAGTGGCACCCCAAGGTCAAGTGCACTGATGCCTGTCCATTTGCCTGTTCCTTTCTGCCCTGCGCTATCGAGTATTTTGTCCAGTAGCGGGCTGCCGTCCTCGTCTTCGACACCGAGGATGTTGGTGGTGATCTCTATCAGGTAGGAGTCGAGAACGCCCTGGTCCCACTCATGGAAGACTGCCTGTATCTCCTTTACGGACATGCCAAGCCCTTCACGCATCAGCTGGTATGCTTCGCAGATCAGCTGCATATCGCCATATTCGATACCGTTATGCACCATTTTAACGTAGTGCCCGGCACCCCCTTCACCTACCCACTGACAGCAGGGTTGGTTATCGACCTGGGCGGCGATCGACTGGAGTATCGATTTTACTTCAGGCCAGGCGCTCTCATCCCCTCCCGGCATGATCGATGGTCCGTGGCGAGCCCCCTCTTCACCACCGGAGATGCCACTGCCGATGAAGCGAATGCCCTGTTTGACCAGCATCCGGCAGCGGCGGTCGCTATCTGTGAAACGGGAGTTACCACCGTCAATGATGATGTCGCCGGATGAGAGGTGCGGCAGCAGGAGTTCGATAAAGTGATCGACAGGTTCACCCGCCTTCACCATCAGGATGATCTTGCGCGGTAGGGCGAGTGAAGAGACAAATGCATCAAGTGCGTGGTAGCCGACGATACTGCTGTCCGCCGCCGGCCCTTTGAGAAAGGCATCGGTTTTATCCGGGGTACGGTTGAAGACCGCCACCCTGAAGTTGTGATCATTGATGTTAAGGGCCAGGTTTTGGCCCATGACTGCAAGCCCAATTAGTCCAATATCCGCCTGTGCCATGATCTCTCCTTTCAACTTCATAGGCTGTGAGTATGGCATACTTCGCCTATATTTAGACGAGTGGCTTTGCCGCAACAATCCTGAAGCTAGGTGTCTCACAATCTAAGGGCCTCGGAAATAAATAACTATCCAAAGATTGCGCCGGATTTTGGCTCAGATTCAAGGCGCGACAGGGGGCGCATAGTCGTTCTATGTAATCCTTGTCGCAACGCCGAAGCTGGGCCAAAAGACAAGCAAGATTGGATAGTTATTTTTTTCCGCGGCCCTTATTGAGAAGTTACTGACCACTTTGTAACGGAGAAATGGTGAACTTCAGGGGCAATCTGAACAGTTACCAATAATTTCTTTGCGGTGCCAAATAGTTACATTTTTTGTTTCTAATCAAACTGTTTTTTTTCGCTTGGAGAATCCGATTAAACCCAGAAGACCGGTGCCGAAGAGCCAGACTGCGGCGGGTAGCGGAACGGCGGAGACAATCCCCAGGCTGACTGAGTCGGAGCCATAGATCAACTCCCACTCCGTCTGACCAGGCAGGTCAGGCAGGATTAAATAGTCAAATGTATCGAGAACCGACGCCGCAGTGAGAAAAGTGAACAGATCTCCTTCCTCAGGTAGATAATCATCGAGCAACGTAACCTCCAGCATGCCGCCCAGGTCAGCGATACCGCTGATGTTCAGCAGATCGAACGTCCCTTCTGCAATACCTGCCAGTTCGATCTCCAGTGTGCCGGCCGCTCCTTGAGTAAAGTTGCCGGTAATGGAAGTGACAGCGGGAGAGTGGCCGGGACCGAAGGCGCCGCCCTGAATATGCAGGTCACCGAGTACGTCGGCGGTCATCAGGGTGCCGCCATCCATGTTGAAAAAGCCATCCCGGATATCAAGAGTGCCCACTTCGAGGCTGCCACTGGTCATATCCAGCAGGCCGTTGTCCCAGACTTTGATAGTACCATCGACATTTACAACGCCACCGGTTTCCTCTGCAAGCCTGGTGAAAGGGTTATCACCAATGCGAAAAGTGGCCTGGCCACCGGCGGCACTGGCAGTGCCGCCTATATAGAGATTTTCACTGTGAAAGCTGCTTTGAGTGTCGGAGTTATTATCAGCGATAATGACACTGGCAGTCGCATTACTACTGTTGCTGGCCAGCAAGACATCCTGACCATCGCCCTGAAGTTGGCTACCCTCGGTGATTAGAACCTCCGCGGAGCTGCGGTAACCAATGATGGCCTTGCCACCCAGTTGCCAGGTGCTACCCTCAGTCAAAGTGAGACTGGCGTCATCACCCGTTGTGGAGGCCATAATGACGGAACTGCTATTGAGAGCGGCACCATCTGAAATATACAGAGTAGATGTGCCACCCATGCTGTCACCACCACCTAAGGAGAGGCTTTTTCCCAGGTTCCAGCGGGTACCCGGATCACTCATGTGGACAGTCGCATCTCCCCCTTCAACACCTATATTCACAACGCCTGATGTATTGAGTTGACCCCCTTCGAAAAGTCGCATACCGACAGTGCCGTTATAGCCAAGGTTGAAGGTGGAGGCAACATTGACGGTTGCAGCACTATTGTCATTACTATCAAGGCCACCGATGCTAAAGGCATCGTTTGCACCATTATTGAGATCGAGCCCACTCAGGGCATTCACCACCGCGCCATCACGCACGGCGAAGTCGGCGCTACCGAGGCCAAATTCGAGATCAGTGCGAATCTTCCAGGTGGTGCCGCTCCCTTCGAGACGGACATTGCCGACCGAGCCGCTCTGGGCGGCGAGCAGGACCTTGTTGGAATCAAGGTCGGCTCCGCCGGTGGCGGTGAGGCTGGCGGTGCCGGCGTCGCCAACGGTCATATCGCCCTGGGTGAAGGTGACACCATCGTCTTCGTAGCCCATTTGCTTCCACTGGGTACCGTCGCCAGAGAGGGTGACAGTGGCGCTGCTGCCGACCCCTTCGGCGAGGGTGGCGTGGTGGGTGTGAAGCAGAGAGCCGCCCTTCATGTCGAGGGTGGCATCGCCCAGGCCGGCGAGGATGTACTCGTCGGCGTACCAGTTGCTGTTATTGGCCATGTCCAACGTGGTGGTGGTTCTGCTGTCATTGGGGGCAATATTGGCGTCGGCAAAGTATTTGTAGCCGTCGACATCGTCGACATCGTCACCGAGGGTACCGTTGTTGAGGAAGAGCCAGAGGCTGTGGCTGCCGTAGTTGGCTGTGCCGGTAGGGCGCATTTGTCCGCCTTCCTTGATATAGACAGTGGCGTGACCGTTGTTGCCCAGGGTCATGTTACCGTTGACGGTCCAGAGAGCCTTGAGGTAGACCGTGGCATATGAATCGACACCATGGGCGATGGAAGCGGCGGTGGAGGTGAGGCGGGCGCCGGCCTTGATATTCCAGGTGGTGATGTTTCCGCTATCCTTGGCAACACGGACCGCGCTAAAGTTACCGGTAGAGTCTGTACTGTAGTAGCCACTGTAGATGTTTAAACTGGAGGCGGCGTGGGCCGGTGAGCCCGGCAGAGCGAGCAGAGCGGCGGCGAGAAGGCCGGTAAAGTGGGTAGATGGGATGACGGTTGATTTCATAACAAACACCTTAGTTCTGTTGTTAGACAGAGAGGTCATCCAATGACTTTTGTTGTTGCCTGATCGCGCCACCTGACGCAGCGGCCACCCGTTGACTTTTTTACCCATCTGGGAGCGGGGCGGTCAACTGGTCGGGCATGCTAACACACATAGAAAAAACCATGGAGCGCCATGGTGAGAATTCACATTTTCTCCTCATTCTGATTGGCTTTACGGCTTACCGAGAGGGGGGGGAAGAAGTTCAAGGGGGCAGACCCGAATGCTACTTACATAGCTGATTTCCCTGTAGGAGCGACTTTAGTCGCGATGGAATTTGGCACAATATCAACGCATTGTGCCACGCGCTTATCGCGACTAAAGTCGCTCCTACAATATTAAGACAGGCAATAACCTCTTAAGCACTTCACCATCAGGACGCTCTAGCGCGGTTTGGCCAGTGAAGCGGCAAACTCTTCCAGAGCGTGGTAGCTGGTAATTGCAGAGTCGGCCGCCGACCCATCGAGAAAGGCGCGGGTTTTATTTGCGGTGCGGTTGAAGATCGCCACCCTGAAATTATGGTCATTGATATTCAGGGCCAGATTCTGCTCCATGACCGCCAGACCGATCAGTCCGATATCCGCCTATAACATGACGTCTCCTTTCAACTTCATAGGCTGTGAGTATGGCATACTTCGCCTATATTTAGATTGGAAGTAACTATTCAGTCGGCGCTCGGGGTCGGAGTCGATTGCGAGGAGAGTGGCTACATTTTTCCACAATATCAGTGCGATCGACTCCGACCCCTGGTGGAAACGCTCTCTTAATCGGGGCCGCTAAATAGTTATCATTCGCTGACCGCCAAGGAAGGCTGAAAGCCGAGGCGGTTAGTCCCCGGTAGTCGCGAGGCGATACTGGATGCCCGGCGTGCGCATAGCGCCAGAGGGAATCAAAGATCGCATACGAACGCGACGTCAAGTCATCTCGGGAGCCAACGACGAAGCAGTAACGAGCTTGCGATGTTATTGCGTAGTGCTGGAGACCGGGACGGCCGGGGCAATAATAGGCTGTCGAAGATTGAGTTCAAAAGGGGGACTTGGATGTCCCGTTTTGCATCACGAAATCGAAGACTCGCTTATTTAAGCTTTGGCTTTTCTCTGCGACCTCTGTGGTTCTCCGTGTTCTCTGCGTCCTGCTTTTATGTTTTGGATAGTAGTCGGCAGAGGTCATTGCCTTGTGTCTGTCTGTATCGGGAGTGAGTTGAGATGTGCGGATTGTGTGGTGAATTGCGTTTAGATGGTCGATCAGCCGATCTGGGTGTGATTCACATGATGAAGGGGAGGCTGGAAAAACGCGGGCCGGATCATGACGGCTGTTATAGCGATGGTCCGCTGGGTTTCGGTCATCGGCGTCTTGCCATTATCGATCTTACCGAACACGCCAACCAACCGATGGTGGATCAGGATCTTGGTATCGCCCTGGTATTCAACGGCACTATTTATAACTACCCGGCACTGCGGGAAGAGTTGAGGGGCATGGGTTACCACTTCTTCTCCGAGGGTGACACCGAGGTGATCCTGAAGGCGTGGCACGCCTGGGGAGAGCAGTGTGTTGAGCACCTTTCAGGGATGTTTGCCTTTGCCGTCTGGGATCAGCAGAAGCGGCAGCTCTTTCTTGCCCGTGACCGCATGGGTATCAAGCCCCTCTACTACAGCCATGGCAATGGCTGGTTTCGCTTCGCATCCACCGTACAGGCGCTGCTGCAACCGGGGGGGATAGATACCACTATCGACCCGGTGGCTCTGCATCACCAGTTTACCCTCCACGCGGTTATTCCCGCCCCCCGTACCATTCTCAACGGTGTAAGAAAACTGCAGCCGGGTCACTGTATGGTGATCGACGAGCAGGGTAATAGTCGGGAACGGCGCTACTGGCACCTACCGGCGATGCGACCGGCACAGCCCCTCAGTGATGGTGAGTGGCTGGAGGCGATTCATGATGCCCTGCGCAAAGCGGTGAAGAAGCGTAGCGAGATTGCCGATGTGCCTGTGGGAGTCCTGCTCTCCGGTGGTCTCGACTCCAGTCTGCTGGTGGCACTGCTTGCTGAAGCGGGAGTCTCCGACCTGCGTACTTTTTCTGTCGGTTTCGAGGATCACCCGGATGAGAAGGGTAACGAGTTTGAGTTCTCTGATCCGGTGGCCGAGCGCTATGGGACAAAACACAACAAATATCTGGTACCCAATTCCGAGGTGTTGAATCGTCTGCCGGAGGCGGTGGATGCCATGGCTGAACCGATGTTCGGTCAGGATGCCGTCGCCTTCTACCTGCTCTCGGAACAGGTTTCGAAAGAGGTCAAGGTGGTGCAGTCGGGGCAGGGTGCCGATGAGGTATTCGGTGGCTACTTCTGGTATCCACGGATGATGGCGGAGAGCAGTGGTACACCGCTTGAGCGCTTCGCTAAACACTATTTTGACCGCGATCATGAAGAGCTGCGGCAGATGGTGGCGCCTGCTCACAGGGGTGAGGATTACACCTCACAAAAGATTGCCGAGCTGCTGGCCGAGCCTGAGGCCGATACCTTCCTTGATGCGGTGTTGCGGATGGATGTTACCACCCTGATTGTCGATGATCCTGTCAAACGGGTCGATAACATGACCATGGCCTGGGGGCTGGAGGCGCGGGTGCCTTTCCTGGATCAGGAGCTGGTGGAGCTGGCGATGCGCTGTCCACCGGAACTGAAGTTGCGGGAGGGGGGTAAGTATCCACTTAAGGCGATGGCCAGGGGGTTGATACCCGATGCGGTGATTGATCGACCCAAAGGCTACTTCCCAATGCCGGCATTGAAGTACGTGCGTGGGGATTTCCTCCACTTTATGCGCGATATCCTCGAATCCCAAGCGTGTCGTGAACGGGGGCTCTATGCGCCCGCCTACGTCAATATGTTGCTGGCTTCTCCCGAGATGCACCATACCCGCCTGCAAGGGAGCAAACTGTGGCACATGGCACTGCTGGAATACTGGTTGCAGCGAAATGTGGATGCAGTTGCCTGAAACGGCTGAAAGTAAATACACACTAAATCTCTGTGTTTACTCCTGCAGGGACGCGGCCTAACATTTAGTCATCAGGCTCTTTAGGGAGAATAATCATGACGTCTGTAGCAATAACGCTACATCTTCTTGGCACTATCGTCTGGGTTGGAGGTATGTTCTTCGCTCATATGGCACTCCGACCTACGGCGGCTCAGGTGTTGGAACCACCCCAGAGACTGCCTCTGCTGAAGGGGGTGCTCGATCGCTTTTTTCTCTGGGTCTGGATCGCTATTGTGCTGATTATGACAACCGGTCTGTGGATATATATTGTTCCGTTCCAGGGGTATGCAGGGTGGTATGTCTATCTGATGCTGGCTCTGGGACTGGTTATGATGGGGCTCTTCACCTATATATATACTCAGCCCTATCGGCGCATGGGTGAGGCATTGGCAGAGGGTGATCTTCCGGCTGCCGGTGCGCAGATGAACCAGATTCGCCGTATTATCGGTATCAATCTGCTGCTTGGCCTAATCACTACTGCTATCGCCACACTGAAGCTATTTTGATCCGCCTTGAAAAAGTGTATTCAGGGGCCCATATTCAAGGGACTATTTTTAGTGATGACCGAATTGAGGTGAATCGATGGATGTAATGGATCGTATCAAGGAGCAGGTGGAGGGTAATCCCATAGTGCTCTATATGAAGGGAACTCCACAGTTTCCACAGTGTGGGTTCTCCTCCCGCACGGCCGCAGCCCTACAGGCTTGTGGTGTTAAGTTTGCCTACGTAAACGTTCTTGCCGATCCTGAGGTCTTTGAGAACCTTCCCCGTTATGCAGACTGGCCAACCTTCCCGCAGCTCTATATCGATGGTGAGTTGGTGGGTGGTTGTGATATTACCCTGGAGATGCACGCCAGTGGTGAGTTGCAGAAGATGGCTGAAGAGGCGGCTAAGAAGTGGCCCGAGGATGAGGCGGAATAAGCTATCCTCCTAATCCAGACAGAAAAACCGGCGACCCGTGAGGATCGTCGGTTTTTTTATAACATCCTTCTGGGCTCACAAGTACAGATGGTGCGTTTTGACTGTAGGAGCGGCGCCATCGCCGCGATGAATATTGCACCATCCTGCCAGAATCCATCGCGCCGAGGGCGGCGCTCCTACATCCAATTCACCATAGCTGGTGACACTGCACCGTAAGAGTGCTTTCCTGAAGAGTGATAACTGTTCGATCCCTCTCCGGGATAATGTTACTAGTCAGACTGCAGTGGTAGCCAGGGCTGGTTCGGGCAGTGCTTCTGCCACTGGTTGATGATGGTGCAGAACAGCTCAGCTGTCTTCACTGTGTCGTAGATGGCGGAGTGTGCTTCGCTGTTATCCCACTCAATACCCGCAGCCTTCACCGCTTTGGCAAGTACCGTCTGGCCATAGACAAGACCTGACAGGGAGACTGTATCGAAGGTGCTGAAGGGGTGAAAAGGGTTGCGCTTAAATTCGGTTCGCGCCATTGCAGCATTGACGAAACCGAGATCAAAGAAAGCGTTGTGTCCTACCAGTATGGCTCGGTTGCAGCCACTGGCCTTGACCGCCTTGCGGACAGGCGTGGCAATCTTTTTCAGTGCCTCCTTCTCGGGCAGAGCCTGGCGGAATGGGTGGTCCGGCTCGATGCCGTTAAATGCCAGTGCCTTTGGATCGATATTGGCCCCGACGAAGGGTTCAACGTGGCAGGCGTGTGTTTCTGCCGGGTGCAGCATACCTTCGTCGTCCATACACAGTGTTACTGCCGCAATCTCCAGCAGAGCATCGCTGTCGGCGTTAAATCCGCCGGTCTCAACATCAACTACTACGGGAAGAAAGCCGCGAAAGCGATGGGCGATGGCGGGGTTGTAATTTATCTCATTCATGGCGGCATAGGGTAAAGCAAAGTGTGGTTGAATTCGAATGGTCTTGGTGTGCAGGCTATAGCGCGAAACAAAAAGATTGCTATAGTTAGGCTATTAAACTTTTCCACTCAGCTGCCGAAATAAAAGGTTCAATACTCGGGACAGAGTGTGCATAATGCGAGACTACAGGATAAGAATGTAACGCCCTTCTGCATTGGGCTGGCTGTAATGGAATATTTCTGTTGTTCTTCTTACCCTCTCAGGGAGTCAGTGGTTGAGGAAACTATGGCAAAACAGATAAATAATAATCAGATGGTTTCTCGTGGTGTCATCGGACGGCTACAGGTAGTGCTGGTCAGCACCCTGCTTCTTCTGCTAACCGGTTGTGCGACAACCAGTGACTACCAAGATCCTCGTGATCCCATTGAGGGCTTCAATCGGGCGATGTACTCATTCAATGAAGCCCTTGATGAGGCGTTGATCACGCCACTGGCTGAAGGCTACCGGGCAATCACACCGGCACCACTGGATCGTGGTATCAGTAACTTTTTTGGTAACCTGGCGGACGTCGGTTCTGCAATCAACAACCTTCTGCAGTTTAAGCTGAAGCGAGCTGCGTCTGATGTTGGGCGGGTGCTTGTTAACTCAACCGTTGGCATCCTCGGCTTCTTTGATGTCGCCAGTAATATGAATATGCAGAAGTACGGTGAGGACTTTGGCCAGACCTTAGGCGCCTGGGGCGCCGGCCCCGGCCCTTATATCGTCTTACCGATACTTGGGCCGAGCAGCGGCCGAGGGATCTTTGGTATTGTTGTTGACTGGTATACCGATCCGGTGACTTATGTCACTCCCAACTCACGGCGCTATGCGCTTGTTGCTTTGCGTGGGGTGGATAAGCGAGCTGACCTCCTCGGTGCCAGTCGTGTGATGGAAGAGGCTGCCCTTGATCCCTATGAGTTCTCCCGTGACGCCCATCTACAGAAGCGTCGCAACGATATCTATGACGGTAATCCACCGCCGGATCCCGATTTCGAGTAAACCTCCCCGCAAGTCATTACAAACCTCCTTCATGGAGGTTTGTTTTTATGGGTGTTATTAGTAATTACCCTTACCCTATAAATAAATTTTATAACCCATAAAAAAAAGCTATTTGCTAAATTAAGAAACTACTAATATTCTTTTACACCATGAAGGCAGTGTAGTGAGAGGCTTTCTTACCGAAAACTAGATATTCAGAAAATGGAGAATAGTTATGAAAAAAATAGTTAAAGCTGCTGCTGTCGTTACTATGCTCGCCGCATCTGCATCCGCATCCGCCTGGTGGGGCGGTCCTTGGAACAACAATGGTTGGGGCGACAACGGTTGGGGCAACAATGGCTGGGGTGATGGCTGGGGCGACATGATGGGTGATTTCAACATGAGCTTCAGTGGTCGTGGTTCCGGCTATGGTTCCGGCTATGGTCGTGGATACAATGATTACTACAATCGTGGCTACGGTTACGGGGCACCTTACGGTTATGGAGCTCCTTACGGCTACCCAGCACCTTACGGCTACCCGGCTCCAGCAGCACCTGCTGCTCCTGCCGCTGCACCAGCCAAATAAGGTTGAGCGCGCCTCTCTGCCCGAGAGGCTTACGGCACAAGGAGGTGCCAAGATAGTTTTATAAATGTCGGATTATTATGGGGCGACTGGCGGATTGGCCTGTCCCTCTTTTTCGGCAAAATAATTATTACAGGACACACATAATGAACAAATTTACCAAGTTGGTTGCTGCTGCAGCTCTTACTACTATTTCGATGACCGCTAGTGCCTGGTGGGGTAACAACGGTTATGGCAACAATGGCTCAGGTTTTGGTGATGGATCCGGCGATGCTTCCGGTTCATTCAGCATGGGTTTCAGCGGTAACAGCAGCGTTCGTGGCAATGGCTACGGCAATGGTTATAACCGCGGTTACGGCTACAACAACCCTTACTACGGTTATGGCGCTCCATACGGTTACGGTGCTCCCGCTCCACTGACCGAAGAGCAGCAGAAGGAGATGGCTGAGCAACAGAAAGCTTTTGCAGATCAGCAGGCCAAGGCTATGCAGGACGCTATTGAAGCACAGCGCAAGTACGCCGAGCAGTTTGCCGGTCAACAACCACAGCCCTTCGCTCGCCCTTCTTTCGCTCGTCCTTCTTTCGAGCGTCCTTCTTTCGAGCGTCCTAACGGTGACTTCACTGCCCGTCGTGATGAGATGGTCAAGCAGATGGAAGAGCGTCGTGCTGAGATGATGAAGCGTGTTGAAGAGCAGCGTAATGCCTCTAGAGAGCAGCAGGCTGCTGTGCGTAAGAGTATGGAAGAGCACCGCACCAACAAAGATATCTAATCTCGCTCGACATGCCTGCTCCTTAAGTGAGGAGCCACGCTAATAAAAGTGCCGTCGGTATTTACCGGCGGCACTTTTTTTATGTCTATGATTTTTTCTCCACGCTCTATTTCCATGGTTAATTTGTCGTATTAAGGAGAGGGGTTGGCGTATATAATCCTATATATTGAGAAAATCAATATAAAGAATAGAGCGGGCAAATAGTAAGGTAATTGTTGATTTTAATCCTCTATAAGCCTGCTACTACTGCTGAAATATAAATTTAACCAATGTGAATATATAGAGAGTTTTTGGTATGAGACCGGATATCGACCCTCAGGAGACCCTGGAGTGGCTTGAAGCACTTGATGGAGTACTGGAAAACGAAGGCACTGATCGAGCACATTATCTTATTGAGCGTCTGATCGACAAGGCGCGCCGTTCCGGTGCCTATCTTCCCCATAGCGCCAATACCGCTTATGTGAACACTATCCCCGTCACCCAGCAGGAGCGCTTCCCGGGAGACCGCGCAATGGAGCGCCGAATTCGCTCATTTATACGTTGGAATGCCATGGCCATGGTGGTGCAGGCCAACCGCATATCTACAGAGCTTGGCGGGCATATCTCCAGCTTTGCTTCTGCTGCCACACTATTCGATGTGGCGTTCAACCACTTCTTCCACGGCCGTAGTGATGCTCGTGATGGTGATCTGGTCTTCTTTCAGGGGCACTCAGCTCCAGGTATTTATGCTCGCGCTTTTCTCGAAGGGCGCATTAGTGAGGATCAACTTAATAGTTTCCGCCAAGAGGTGGATGGTGAGGGTCTCTCCTCTTATCCTCACCCCTGGTTGATGCCTGGATTCTGGCAGTTTCCCACGGTTTCTATGGGGCTGGGCCCTCTGATGGCGATCTATCAGGCGCGCTTTATGCGCTATCTCAATGATCGCGGCGTGGTCGGGACTGACCAGCGCAAAGTCTGGGCCTTTATGGGTGACGGTGAGATGGATGAGCCCGAGGCATTGGGTGCCATCTCGCTAGCGGGGCGCGAACGCCTAGACAACCTGGTGTTCGTGGTCAACTGTAATCTCCAACGCCTTGATGGTCCGGTACGCGGCAACGGCAAAATTATCCAGGAGCTGGAGGCGGGATTTCGTGGTGCCGGCTGGAATGTGATCAAGGTGGTGTGGGGTGGTTATTGGGATCCCCTGCTAGCCCGGGATAAGAGTGGTCTGTTGCTGAAACGTATGGAGGAGTGCGTGGATGGTGACTACCAAGCTTACAAAGCTAAGGGGGGCGCCTACACTCGTGAACACTTCTTCGGAAAATATCCAGAGCTTGAAGAGATGGTCGCCAATATGACCGATGAGGATCTGTGGCGTCTCAACCGTGGTGGCCATGATCCCCACAAGGTCTACGCGGCTTATGCGGCGGCGGTAAAACATACCGGCCAACCGACAGTGATTCTGGCTAAAACCGTCAAGGGTTACGGTATGGGTGTTGCCGGTGAAGGGCAGAATATCACCCATTCCCAGAAGAAGATGGGCGAGGTGGCACTGAAGGCGTTCCGTGACCGTTTCAATATCCCGATCCCCGATGAACAGCTCAATGCCACACCGTTTTATAAGCCACCGGCAGACAGCCCGGAGCTGAAGTATATGCAGGAGCGACGTCAGGCCCTGGGTGGTTATTTGCCGGCACGCTTTACTGACGCCCCCAAACTTAAAGCACCGCCTCTGGAAACATTCAAGGCACTGCTTGAGGGTAGTGGCGCGAAAGAGATGTCCACCACCATGGCATTTGTTCGCCTGCTGACGACTCTGATACGGGATAAACAGCTGGGTAAATTTGTGGTACCGATCATCCCTGATGAGGCGCGTACCTTTGGTATGGAGGGGATGTTCCGTCAGCTCGGTATCTACTCCTCGGTCGGCCAGCTCTATACGCCCGTGGACTCAGATCAGGTGATGTACTACCGGGAGGATAAGAAGGGGCAGATACTCCAGGAAGGTATTAATGAAGCGGGCGCCATGTCCTCATGGATTGCGGCTGCCACCTCCTACAGTAATCATGGGATCAGCATGATCCCCTTCTATGTCTACTACTCGATGTTCGGTTTCCAGCGGATCGGTGATCTGGCGTGGGCTGCGGGTGATATGCAGGCACGAGGCTTCCTTATTGGTGGTACTGCAGGTCGTACTACGCTGGCGGGTGAGGGGCTGCAGCATCAGGATGGTCACAGCCATCTGCAGGCGGCGACGATTCCAAACTGTGTCTCTTACGATCCGGCCTTCGCCTATGAGATGGCGGTGGTGGTGCAGGACGGCATTCGCCGTATGTACCAGGAGCAGGAGAATATCTTTTACTACATCACCGTGATGAATGAGAACTACCCCCAGCCGGCCATGCCGAAAGGAGTGGAGGAGGGGATTCTCAAAGGGATGTATCTCTACAAAGCGGGTGGACGTAAAAAATTGCGGGCTCAGCTACTCGGTAGTGGTGCCATTCTGCGTGAGGTGATCGCTGCCGCTGATCTGCTGGAGCAGGATTTCAATATCTCTGCAGATGTATGGAGTGTCACAAGTTTTAATGAGCTGCGTCGCGAAGGCCTGGATGTAGAGCGCTGGAATATGCTGCACCCGGAGAAGAAGCCACGGACCAGCTATGTCGAGCAGCAACTGGCCAAGCGAAAGGGGCCGGTGTTGGCGACGACAGATTACATTCGCTCCTATGCTGATCAGATCCGTTCACTTGTGCCACAAAGCTACAGGGTGCTTGGTACAGACGGTTATGGCCGTAGTGATCAGCGTAGCCAGTTGCGCAAGTTCTTTGAGGTGAACCGTTTCTACATTGTAGTGGCTGCCCTCAAGAGTTTGGCGGATGAGGGGGCGGTTGATGCATCTATGGTTGGGAAGGCGATTAAGAAGTATCGCATCGATCCGGAAAAGCCCAACCCGACAACGGTGTAGAAGCGAACTGGTTCGCGATCGGCTCTGAGGGGTGTTCTTCGCGAACAAGTTCGCTCCTACGCGAGGCTATAGGGATTGTGATTATCTGCTTTTTTGATTTATCGCATCGAACAACTGTTCGATGCTTGTTGGAGGACCCAGCGTGGGTAGTGAGATAAAAGTTTTAGTTCCGGATATTGGAGATTTTTCCGGTGTAGAGGTGATTGAGGTACTGGCCTCTACCGGAGACCGCATTGAGGTGGATCAGTCCCTCGCCACTCTGGAGAGTGATAAGGCGACAATGGAGATACCTTCACCACTCGCCGGCACGGTGAAAGAGGTTGTGGTCAAGGTTGGCGATAGCATCGGCGAAGGGGATCTACTGTTAACGTTACAGTCCGACAGTGAGGCGATAACCGAAGAGAGTGCCTCATCAGGCGAACCGCCGGCTCCCGCAGCAGAGGAGGTGGAGACTGCTCAAGCACCGGCCTCTACCCCCACTGCAGAACCGGAGCCCGAGTTTACTCAGGCGCAACGTCTGCCGGGTGAGAAGATGACACTGCAGCCCCCAGTACCGGTTAGTGCATCTGATACTGTCGTTGATCGTACACATGCCGGCCCATCGGTGCGCCGTTTTGCCAGGGAGTTGGGCGTTGACCTGTTGTGTGTAAAGGGCAGTGGTAATAAAGGACGTATCACTCGGGATGATGTGCAAGCCTATATCAAGCAGGCGCTAAGTGGCGGCTGCAGTGTTGCGACACCCAGTGGAGCATTTCAGCCACCCTCGGTTCCGGTAGTGGACTTCTCAAAATTTGGTGAGATTGAGGAGCAGCCTCTTAGCCGGATCAAGAAGATCAGTGGCACGCACCTCACTGCCTGCTGGATCAATATCCCCCATGTCACCCAGTTTGATGAGGCGGATATCACTGAGCTTGAGGCGTTTCGTCAAGCCCAGAAGGGTGTCGCTGCGAAGCAGGATGTAAAGCTTACCTTTATGCCCTTTTTGATGAAGGCCTGTGTAGGTGCTCTACAGCAGCAGCCGGAGTTCAACAGCTCTCTGAGTCAGGACGGCACGAGCCTGATCTACAAAAAGTATTTCCATATCGGTATTGCCGTCGATACGCCTAACGGTTTGATGGTGCCGGTTATCCGTGATGTGGATAAGAAGGGAATCTATGATCTGGCCAGGGAGTTGATGGATGTCAGTAGCCGTGCCCGGGAAGGTAAGCTGTCACCTGCAGACCTTCAGGGGGGCTGTTTTTCTATCTCAAGCCTGGGTGGCATCGGAGGGACCGCTTTTACACCCATCGTCAATGCGCCCGAGGTGGCCATTCTCGGTGTATCCCGCTCATTTATGAAACCGGTGTGGGATGGGAGCGCATTTAATCCCCGGCTTACTCTGCCGCTTTCACTCTCCTACGATCATCGGGTGATCGATGGTGCTCAGGCAGCCCATTTCACTACCCTGCTCTCAGGTCTGCTCACTGATATTCGGCGCCTGTTGCTGTGAGTGTGGTGGCTTATCTTGCGGCTCCTGATTTTTAAAAAGTGGGGTGCAGCACAAGCAGGGGAGTGCGGTTTTCTAAAAAAAGCCTAAATTTTCTTTAATGGCTGTGCACAATAATCCGGGAACCGGGTGTAAGCGAGTCTTCGATTTCGTGATGCAAAACGGGACATCCAAGTCCCCCTTTTGCACTCAATCTTCGACAGCCTATTAGTACCCCGGCCGTCCTGGTCACTAACCGCTACGCGATAACATCGCAAGCTCGTTACCGCTTCGCAGTCAGTTCCCATTGACTGGACGCCGTGTTCGGATGCCTACTTTGCTTCCCCTCTGGCGCGCTGCGCGCACGACGGGTAAGCAGTGCGGCCTCACGGCTACCGGGGATTACCAGCCCTCGCTTCGCTCTCCATGGCTGGCAGCGTAGGAGCGAACTTGTTCGCGAAGAGCATGCCCGGTCGCCTGGTCGCAAAAAAATTCGCTCCGGCAGATGCACTTTTTTCTATGAAGATAGTGCTTCAGGGCTATTACACATAGCCACTTTTTCTTTTTTGCCAAGAAAAAAGAAGGAAATATAGAGCTTTCTCTATAAATGGCTTAATTATTATTTAAATTTATACATGGATGGGCTACTCTTCTTCTGTTTTTGTAGGCGCCGACAAATATTGGATATTTGTCCAAATAATATTTTCATTTTTTCTGCTGATTTTGTAATTTCTAAGGAAAATCTGAAAAAACTGCTAACCACACAGCCAATGAAGGAAAAAAGATGAGCAACATTGTTGAGGTCACTCTGCCGGATATAGGTGATTTTGAGTCGGTTGATATCATTGAGGTGCTGGTCTCGAACGGTGACAGCCTGGCGGTCGAAGATGCGCTGGTCACTCTGGAGAGTGATAAGGCTACCATGACCATTCCTTCACCCCATGCCGGAATAGTTAAGCAGTTAAGGGTAAAGGTGGGGGATGCCATCTCCAAGGGTGGCGCTATCCTCAGTATGGAGTTGGCCGAGGGTGAAGCCGCA
The DNA here is from genome assembly GCA_037318855.1 of Candidatus Sedimenticola sp. (ex Thyasira tokunagai). Lineage (GTDB taxonomy): Bacteria > Pseudomonadota > Gammaproteobacteria > Chromatiales > Chromatiaceae > Vondammii. Next base: position 1,084,512 of record CP134874.1, read on the forward strand.
GATACCCGGCACGAGCCCACCGCCGCACCCGTTTCGGGGGCGATGAAGGGTGCTGCCGATATGCAGGTGGAGGTGGTTGTTCTCGGTGCCGGTCCAGGTGGCTACACCGCCGCTTTCCGGGCGGCTGACCTGGGACTGAAAACAGTGTTGATAGAGCGTCATGCCAGCCTCGGTGGGGTCTGTCTCAACGTCGGCTGTATTCCCTCCAAAGCGTTGCTCCATGCGGCAGACGTGATCAACGAAGCGGCGGAGATGGAGCATATGGGGATCAGCTTCGGTAAGCCGAAGGTGGACCTCGCCAAACTACGTAGCGGTAAGGAGAAGGTGGTGGGGCGGCTTACCCAGGGGCTTGCTGCTCTTGCCAAACAGCGCAAAGTGGAAGTAGTTCAGGGCTGGGCCCAGTTTGAATCTCCCAACCGGATCGCCGTGGAGACTGGTGAGGGTCGCCGTACTATCGGTTTTGACAACGCAATTATCGCTTGTGGATCCAGGCCGGTGGATATCCCCGGCTTTCCCAATGACGATCCCCGCCTGATTAACTCCACCGGTGCATTGGCACTGGAGGATGTGCCGAAAAAGATGCTTGTGGTCGGCGGTGGCATCATCGGACTGGAGATGGGCACTGTCTACAGCACTCTGGGTAGCCAGATCGACGTGGTCGAGCTTCAGCCAAACCTGATTCCCGGTTGCGACAAGGATCTTGTGCGTCCACTGCAGAAGCGCCTCAACACTAAGTTCAACAGCATCATGCTGGAGACAAAAGTGACCGAGATCAAGGCTCAGAAGGGTGGTCTGAAGGTCTTCTTCGAAGGCAAGAAGGCACCGGAAAAACCACAGACCTACGACAAGGTGCTGGTAGCGGTGGGCCGTCAGCCCAACGGCAAGTTGATTGGTGCAGAGCATGCCGGGGTTACCGTCGATGCGCGTGGCTTTATCCCGGTGGATCAACATATGCGTACCAATGTGCCCAATATCTACGCCATTGGTGACGTGGTGGGCAACCCCATGCTGGCCCACAAGGCGACCCATGAGGCGAAAGTGGCTGCCGAGGTGATCGCCGGGCAGCATGCACTGTTTGATCCGCTGACTATTCCTTCAGTGGCCTATACCGATCCGGAGGTGGCCTGGATGGGGCTGACCGAGACCGAGGCCAAGGCACAGGGCATCGAATATGAGAAGGGGGCGTTCCCATGGGCCGCTTCCGGTCGTGCTTTAGGTATAGGTCGTGACGAGGGCATGACAAAACTACTGTTTGACCCCGAAACCAAACGCATTCTAGGCGCCGGCATCGTTGGTGTTAACGCCGGTGAGTTGATTGGTGAGGCGGTATTGGCACTGGAGATGGGTGCGGATGCCGAGGATATTGGTCTGACCATTCACCCCCATCCGACACTGAATGAGACCATCTGCTTCGCTGCCGAGATGGCGGAGGGAAGCATCACCGACCTGATGCCGCCGCGTAAGCGTAAGTGAACGTTGTTTTAGCCGGAAATGAACGCGAATGGACGCAAATAAAAGCTGAGACTATTTGATCAGCAACCTAAATTTACCAATGCACACGATGTATCCTGTGCAGCATCTAAGGTTTCTTAAGCTAACTAGTGCCCGTCAAGAAATGATGCTTTTTTCATCGCGCCTGAAGGCGCTCCAACAAAAATACAACGATATATCAATGTATTGTAGGAGCGACTTTAGTCGCGAATGAACATGGCACGATGTTTCCGGACGGACACTAAGCTAGAAACATTCGCGTAAATTTGAGTTCATTTCCGGCTGAAATACCTTTCGGGAAAATATGGAGAATTTCGGTGAAGCTCTACTACCGAGAATACGGTACCTATAGCGATCAGCGACCTACGCTGATTCTGCTTCATGGGCTTCTGGGCTCATCATCCAACTGGCACAGCATCGCACGTAGGCTGGAAGGTGATTTTCATATCATTGTTCCCGACCTGCGTAATCACGGTCGTTCCCCCCACTCCGGCGATGTCAGTTACCCTGCACTGGCCGCTGATCTGAGTGAACTATTGGATGAACATGGCCTGGATTCAGTCCTGCTGGTTGGCCATAGCATGGGAGGCAAGGCAGCGATGTGGCTGGCCTTGGAGTGGTCGGAGCGGGTGGCCGGCCTGGTAGTAGTAGATATCGCCCCGATAAACTACTCCAATCGGTTTTCTGTTATCTATGATGTTTTGCAGCAGTTGGATCTTAGTATCTTGTCTGACCGCGACGAGGCTGATGAGTTGTTGTCATCATCCTTACCGGAAAGGGGGCTGCGTCAGTATCTACTGCAGAACCTGGTGCAGGAGTCAGGCCAGTGGCGCTGGCGGATGAATCTGGAGGGGCTACAAGCGGGGATGGACGATATCCTTATCTTTCCTGAACATCTGGGTAGCAGGCAATATCCGGGCAAGGCGCTATTTATTCATGGTAGTGAGTCCGATTATGTCACTGCCGCCAGTGGTGAGACTGTTCAGCGTTATTTCCCATTCTCCCGGTTTCGCTCTATCCCGGGTGCGGGCCACTGGGTCTACTCCGAGCAGCCGGATGCTTTTCTCACCGCATTGACACCCTTTCTCAAGCAGACGGTATAAAAAGCAGGCCGTAAATAAACACAAACCAGCTCTGTACTATGTTCCTGTTCCACGCAACTATCATCACCTCCGTGGGAGCGGCGCCCCCGCCGCGATGAACGTTGCACAGCCTTGCCATGTTCCATCGCGCCGAGGGCGGCGCTCCTACAGCACTGGTTATGGCTATGTGGGGCAGGGTTATTGTGCATGCTTCTACTATTCCCGGACAGGCTCCTGGGCTATAATTGCCCGTTCACTTTTTCACGGTGGCTGCTACAGAGCGGCCCAATACACATTCGGAGCAAACCCTCATGTCAGAGTCTGGCGTCAACAAGGTCGTATTGGCTTATTCCGGTGGACTGGATACCTCAATCATCGTCAAGTGGCTGCAGGACGAATACAAATGTGAGGTGGTGACCTTTACCGCCGATATCGGTCAGGGTGAAGAGGTCGAGCCTGCCCGCGCCAAAGCAGAGGCTGCCGGCATCAAGGAGATCTACATTGAAGATCTGCGTGAAGAGTTTGCCCGCGACTACGTCTTTCCGATGTTCCGTGCCAACGCTATCTATGAGGGTGAGTACCTGCTGGGTACCTCTATCGCCCGTCCGCTGATTGCCAAACGTCTGATTGAGATTGCAAAAGAGACCGGCTCTGACACCATCTCTCACGGCGCCACCGGCAAGGGTAATGATCAGGTTCGCTTTGAGCTCGGTGCCTATGCTCTGATGCCCGACGTGAAAATAATAGCCCCCTGGCGTGAGTGGGACCTGCTCTCCCGTGAGAAGTTGATGGCGTACGCCGCGGAGCACGGTATCCCGGTGGATTTCAAGAAGCAGGGCAAGAAGTCCCCTTACTCGATGGATGCCAACCTGCTGCACATCTCCTACGAGGGCGACATCCTTGAAGACCCCTGGGCAGAGCCTGAGGAAGATATGTGGCGCTGGACCGTCTCTCCCGAGAAGGCTCCCGACCAACCCACCTATGTGGAACTCACCTATGAGAAGGGTGATATCGTCGCTATCAATGGTGAGGCGATGAGCGCAGCGACCATCATGGAGTACCTCAACAAGGTGGGTGGCGAAAACGGTATCGGCCGTGACGATATCGTCGAGAATCGTTACGTCGGTATGAAGTCCCGTGGCTGTTACGAAACACCTGCCGGCACCATCATGCTGCGTGCCCACCGTGCTATGGAGTCCCTCACACTCGACCGTGAGGCAGCCCATCTGAAAGATGAACTGATGCCCAAGTATGCCGACATGGTCTACAACGGTTACTGGTGGAGCCCCGAGCGAGAGGCGCTGCAGGCACTGATCGACCATACTCAAGAGGTGGTTAACGGCACTGTGCGCATGAAACTCTACAAGGGCAACATCATTGTCGCCGGCCGCAAGTCTGAAACCAACAGCCTGTTCGATGAAGATATCGCTACCTTTGAAGAGGACGAAGGCGCCTACGACCACAAAGATGCAGAGGGCTTCATCAAACTCAACGCCCTGCGTCTGCGTGTGGCTGCCCGTCGGGGTGGCATCTAGTCTGATAAGATAAAAGCGGGACGCAGAGGTCGCAGAGAAGCACAGAGGGCAGGGAGAAGGACAACCACACCTTTCTCGTGGGAATATTGCAAAGCTCTAGTTCCTTTATCTTATGGAGAGTGTTGTAAAAGCACCAGTCCCTTCTCCCTACGAGGGAGAAGGCTAGGATGAGGGTGTATTAACTCAATGGGTTGTCTATCGATTCCCCTCATCCCAACCCTCTCCCCGGTGGGGAGAGGGAGCTGGTGAGCTCCAAATCTTGAGTTACCGTAAGACTATACTTTTTCCTGTAAGCACTATTCTGTTCTGACCTTCCTTCATAAATAAGGACACGCTTATGCCTGAATCTCCGGTAATCCGCCATAACACCGTTGCTGTGCGGGTGGGCAAGGTCATGGTCGGCGGCAACGCTCCGGTGGTGGTGCAGTCGATGACCAACACCGATACGGCGGATGTGGGTGCTACCACTGAACAGGTGCTGCAGTTGGCACAGGCGGGCTCCGAACTGGTTCGTCTTACCGTCAACACTGAAGCCGCCGCTCAAGCGGTGCCGGAGATTCGCCAAGCCTTGGAGAGGGCCGGCTGTCATGTGCCTCTCGTGGGGGATTTCCACTTCAACGGCCACAAACTGCTGGAGCAGTATCCGGCCTGTGCTCAGGCCCTGGAGAAGTACCGGATCAACCCCGGTAACGTCGGGCGTGGTGCCAAGGGGGATGACAAGTTCGCATCTATGATCGAACTGGCGGTGCGCTACGACAAAGCGGTGCGGATCGGTGTCAACTGGGGCAGTATGGACCAGGAGTTGGTGGCACGGATGATGGATGAGAACGCCCGTTTTGATGAGCCCCTGGATAATGATCAGATGATCCGCCGGATCATGGTGGTCTCGGCGCTGGAGAGTGCACAAAAGGCGGAGGCGTTGGGCCTTGGCAGGGATCGCATCATCCTCTCAGTCAAAATGAGCGGTGTGCAGGACCTGATCGCTGTCTACCGTGAGCTGGCAAAAGCCTGTGACTACGCCCTGCATCTGGGGCTTACCGAAGCGGGCATGGGCTCCAAGGGTATCGTCGCTTCCACCGCCGCCCTGGCGGTGCTGCTGCAGGAAGGTATTGGCGATACCATTCGTATCTCCCTCACTCCCGAACCCGGCGGCGCCCGCACCCAGGAGGTTGTGGTGGCTCAGGAGATTTTACAGTCCATGGGGCTGCGCTCTTTCACTCCCATGGTCATCGCCTGCCCCGGCTGCGGCCGCACCAGCAGCACCGTTTTCCAGCAACTGGCCCAGGATATCCAGGCCTACCTGCGTGAGCAGATGCCGCTGTGGAAAGCGCAGCATCCTGGTGTCGAGACCATGACCGTCGCCGTCATGGGTTGTGTGGTCAACGGCCCGGGCGAGAGCAAGCATGCCAACATCGGCATCAGCCTACCCGGTACCGGCGAGACACCGGTGGCGCCGGTCTATGAGGATGGTGAGAAGACGGTGACCTTGAAGGGTGAAGGTATCGCTGAAGAGTTTCAGCAGATCGTCGAGCGCTACGTGGCCGATCACTACAAGCAGCCCTAATTTATCCCCTTCCCTATATACCCGCTGTCATGCTGTGGTATACCTGATCTGGCGGATACGCCGGCTTGTGCTATCTTCTATTTTGTCCGCTCAAACTTATAAATAGTAAAAAAGGGCGGTGCTTTTCCAGTTTACAAAACCCCAATTCCCAAAGGAGGAGTTGAAAGATGAAAAGAGCACTTGCTGTGGCGCTGCTCTGCGCCGTTCCGTTTGTTTCAATGGCTGAAGATGATGAGGCGATGCTGGTCCCGCTCAAACGCCTGACCATGGATACCGCCATGACTATTGCCAAAGGTGCAGTTGATGCCTGTCGCAAAGAGGGTATTCAGATCGCTGTCACGGTAGTCGATCGCAATGGTCTTGTGCAGGCGGTGTTGCGTGACACGATCGCCTCTCCCATTACACTCAAAATCAGTCATCAAAAGGCCTATACAGCAGCCAACTTCAATGCGGCAACATCGGCAATGAGTGATCGTGCCGGTACACCGATCGGACGGGTCGAGGGGCTGGTGATGTCTGCCGGAGGCCTGCCGATCCAAGCGGGAGGTGCACTGCTGGGTGCAGTGGGTGTGAGTGGCGCGCCCTCGGGTGTGACGGATGAAGCCTGCGCCCAGGCCGGGATCGATGCCGTAATCGACGATCTTGAAATGTCGATGTAAGTCAGCACATGCTTACTTTATGTGGGAGCGACTTTAGTCGCGATGGAATCTGGCATAGGATGAGGTTTTGTTGCTTACACATCGCGACTAAAGTCGCTCCTACAGTACACCAGTGAGCTAGAGTTGATTTAATCTGTTGTTAGTCATTTCCTACACCGGTATTTTGCAGTAATCGCCGGTATTCGGGGTGAAGCCGTAGCAACTCTTTACCCGCATCGATCAGTTGTATCGGGATACCTTGAGGGAGGGAAAAGTCTGTTCGCACCGAGGTAAGCCTGGCTCTTACCACCGGATCTGCGACTTCATCCAGGTGCAGTTCGATAAAATAGAGTTCCGTCCCCTTGCAGTCATCACTGCTCTGGCAACCTGCCTGCTGCATCTCCCCGACCCATTTTGGCAGATTGTTGCGCAGATACTCCAGGGTTTCGAAATTGTAGTTTTCCAAGGGCGCGGTGGTGGCGGCATCCAGTACCGCTTCAACGGGGGGGGTGGCTGCTGACAGCTCCCATTTTGAAGGTGTCGTGGCAGATGCATCTACGGTGATCAGCACGATATGTTTGACCTGTTCCTGATTAAATTGTTGTAGCGTATTCCACATCCCCTCTTCAACTTCAATGCGATCAATGATGGCGCGAAGACCCAGATTATCCGTCAAGCCGCCATCGAGAAGGTGGATGTAGGGGTGCTTCTCCCTATCAAGGTAGTTCTTCATATAGTTGGCGGCGCGGCTGCGGCGAGAGTTTGGCTCCTTCTGATGTGCTGCCTGCTGAATCCACTCAGGTGTAGTGTAACCACAGCTGTTGGCCCGGTTGGTCAGGGTGATTGGTGTGAAAATCAGTGGTATGGCGCTGGAGGCGGCGACAGCCCTGGCAATAGGAAAACCCTGGGTGTCAGAGCAGATCAGTGCAAACTGTCCGCTGGTGAAGGAGAATCGACCACCCTTGAACAGGTCAGTCGCGTTGATCTGAATATAGGGCCCCTCGCTGTCCAGTAACTGACTCAACGACGCATCGCCAAAGAGCCGTTTACGCAGGTACTCATCAAGCAGATCACCGGAGCCGAAAGTGTCGGAGCTGAGTCTTGAGAGGGAGCTGGGTGAGAGCAGGGTGCTTTTTAGTTCCCGCGATACGTCGCGCTCAAGGAAGCCCTTTTTGAAATCCCGAAACAGCCGGTCACCATAAAGTCCGAAGTAGGCGGCGGTGATGCTGCCGCCGGAGACTGCTGAGATCATATCCACCTCATCCAGCAGGTTTTGATCACCACTTCTTATCGGTGTGAGGTGGAGCTGCTCCAATACGCCGTAGGCAAGTGCCGAGGCCCGGCTTCCGCCACCTGAGAAACTGAGCAGCAGGAGAATGTCACCGTTGTCTTTTTCTGCAAAGCCGGGCCTGGCTTCCGGCACGATAGCACCATCAAGCGCCGGATTGTCGGGGAAGCGTGCTGTACTTGCGCAGCCCGTCAGAAGTAGAAATAGCAAAAATAGGGGGGGGAATGTGTGGCTCATGGATAAAGTTAGGCTGTTTGTTGCTTTGGGTGAAAGCATACAGCAAAACGGCGGGGGCAGTGGTTAAAGGTACGGTAGGTGTTTTTGTCTGCCAAGAGATCAACCAACCATGTGCAGAAAACGCGGAGGCCGCGAAAGAGAGCAGAGTACAGGGAGGTTCTCTAACGCTTTTCTCTGCGTCTCCTTTGCGTTCTCAGCGTACCGCTTTTTGAATACTATCTAGGACATTTCTTCGGACCACCGCGACATTTGTCGCCACCGTCACCACTATCGCCGCCGTCACCACCTGTAAAGGCCTGTGCAGCAGCGACTGCGTCGCCCGCGTTAAGAATGCCAGTGCCACACTTGGAGCATGATTTGGGAAATGCCCTGGCTGAAGACTTTAGCAGGTTCTCCACGTCACCCGGGGTCAATTCCGGTTTCACCGATAACATCAAGGCGGCAACGCCGGCGACATGAGGCGTGGCCATGCTGGTGCCTTGATAGTAGGCAAAGGCATCCCCTCCTGGAACCGTTGCTCCATCGTTGAGAGTGGAAAGCACACCATTTGCACCGTCACTGCTTGTATCCCCACCGGGGGCCGAGAGATCCACCCCCCTTCCATAGTTGGAGTACCAGGCTCTTGAACCCTCCCGCGTCGTTGCTGCAACAGTCACCACATTTTTGCAGTTGGCGGGGGTAAAGCTCCGCATATCCATACCAGAGTTACCGGCGGCGACAATGACAACAGTACCGTTTTCTCGAACAGTGTTGATTGTGTTCTGCATCATTCTACTGCATGAGCCACCACCGCCAAGACTGAGATTTAACACTCTGGCGGGATTGGAGTTGATATTTGTGCCGGGTACACCTAGGCCTGCGGCCCAGAGCATACCGTCGGCGATATCCGAGGTGTAGCCTCCACATTTGCCAAGCACACGCACGGGTAAAATTCCGGAGTCAGGCGCCACACCTGAGACTCCTGAACTGTTGTCCGTTACTGCGGCAACGGTGCCGGCGACATGCGTTCCGTGCCAACTGCTGTCATAATCTTCAGGAGGGTAACCGCCGCCACATTCACCCAGTGTCATCCAGTCACCGGGATCCTTTGCATCGCTGTCGCGACCATCGCCGTCATTGGCAACGAAGGTGTCGCCAATCATGTCGTAGCCAGGTAAAAGATTAGCTTGTAGATCCTGGTGGGGGCGATAGCCGGTGTCTATGATCGCGATATTGATATCGCTTCCGGTGTTGATGCTCCACGCTGATGGTGCAGCAATTCCGCCGGCAGCCTCAGTATAGTGCCATTGGAACTCATAGAGGGGGTCGTTAGGTGCATCTTGAGGAAAAGCGATAGGATGGAGAATCCGGTCCGGTTCCGCGTAGAGCACACCCTGTTGCTGGGAGAGCTGTGCCGCCAGCTGCTTCATGGCACGAAGACTTTTCATTCCGGTGACTTTTATCACATGGGATTTTTTCCCGCCGGCCCTTAGGTATTTCAGCTTCCAGCCAACTTTTTTTCCTAACTCAGCCACTCTGCTGGAGGGGAACTGTTTGTTGTCGGAGAACTGCACAATAAGCTGGTCAGTGCCGCTGAACCTGCCGACACCCTCCGCCTGCGTATCAGCGGTATAGGTCAATAGAATCATCACTGCCGTAAATCCAAACAGGAGCACGGACCCGGTGACTGTCGCAGTGTACGATCTCTGGATACAAGAATACATGAGCACCTCTCTATAATGCTTTGTATATTCAATATAGCAGTAATAAACAGGGGGAGTTTATTTCGCGTTAGAGCTTATGAAGTACGTTCATTTTGTGTGATCTGAGCTTTACCTTCAACGTGTATATTGCCTCCCATAATCACAAGACAAGCGCAGATGGTTTGCTCAGGGAGTTGGTGGCTATGGTAGCGATACTGTTGTTGATTTCAGGCTGCCGCTATAAGTGATTTGGCCCATCTTTCCATGGTGACATTGGCTACTGGCATGGGTGTCTCCATGAAGGTAACGATAAACCAATCGGCCAACTCTACTACACCGATTGAGCGTGGGCGTAGCGCCATGGAATGGGGATCCTGCAGGGTAATGCCAAAACAGAAAATAATGTTTTTTGCATCCAGGATCTCACTGTCGACTTGGCCGCCGATGACCTCATGAGTGTGTCTGAAGTGGTCAAAGGTGGCAATAAAAGCGGCAATGCTATGCGCATCAATACAGTGCTTTAAATAGTTGATGATCTCATCGGCACTGCCGAAGCGGCACTCTTCCCTTTCAATTTCCAACGTGAAGTGAGAGTGCGTTTCGTGTGATAGGAGTTGCTTCACTACCTGCTCCTCTGAGTCGATGGGTCTCAAAGGGGTTTAGGTTAGAGGGTGGCTGAGCTCCTGGCATTGAGAAAACTCAATCACGTGAAGTAAGCTCAATCCTCGGCGATATGCCCGAGGTTGCGGATATCGAGCAAGAAGTGGTTGGGTTGGGTCTCCACCAACAGGCTCTGTCGCTTGAACTCAGCGATAGTACGGCTGGCGGTCTCGGTAGTGATGCCGAGCATGGCTCCCATATCCTCACGGGAGAAGAGTTCGCACTCACTCGTCTCTTCGTTTCGCACCAGACGAAGAAGCAGGCGGGCGATGCGCTGTTTGGCTGAACCGGTCGAGAGTTCGGTCAACCAGGCATCGGCTTCTTCGAGAGCTCTCTGCCAGCGGCTAAGTAGCTCTTGGTGGAGTTTCGGATTGGTCTGAGAGAGAGCTTGTACTACGCTGACCGGCAGGCTGCAAGCCTGGATTGGCTGAAGTGCCACCGCATCATGCTGGTAGTTCTGTCCCAGCAGTGTCTCCAACCCTATGACATCAGTGGAGCGGATCAGCCTGACAATACGTTGAGTACCGTCTGGCAGATACTGCACCAGTTTGAGAGCACCGCTGCGAATAGTGTACATGCGGTCACCCTTATCACCTGCACGGTAGAGGGTGGAGCCCGCCGGTAGGGTATAGAGGTCGATAGGTTGGTGAATCTGATCGAAATCCTTCTCTTCCAGCCCGGCAAACAGAACTGAATTACGCAGGGTGCAACTGATGCAGTCTGCTTCTCCATCCCAGGCGTCTTTGTCAGATATTGGTTTCAAAATTGATCGCTGCTATTTATTGGTTACCTTGATTAAGACTGTTTTCGCGCAAAGTTGCAAGGGTAACCAAGCCATCGCCGTAGGAGCCCCGCCCTCGGGGCGATGGTATTTTTGCACGGAAGGTGCGACGTTCATCGCGGCGGGGGCGCCGCTCCTACATTATGAGGCAGCAGCTTGTAGGAGCGGTTCGCCGAGCCGCTATCAGCCAACCTGGGGCAGATGCGCCAGAGATTCTTTGATCGCCTCCTCAGGATATGCAAAGTCCTCCAGTTCACCGGCAAAGTAGCGGTCATAGGAGCTCATGTCGAAGTGGCCGTGGCCGGAGAGGTTAAACAGCAAAGTCTTGGACTCGCCGGTCTCGGCACAGCGCTTGGCCTCACGGATGGTGGCGGCGATGGCGTGGGTCGATTCCGGCGCAGGTACTATGCCTTCACTGCGGGCAAACAGCACACCGGCCTCAAAGGTCTCCAGCTGGGGTACAGCCATTGCACTGATCAGCCCTTCGTTATAGAGCTGGCTCACCAGAGCGGAGTCACCGTGGTAGCGTAGGCCACCGGCATGGATACCCGGCGGCATAAAGTCGTGACCGAGCGTGTACATCTTCAGTAGCGGTGTCATGCCGATGGCATCGCCAAAATCATAGGCGTAGTTGCCTCGGGTGAGGGTGGGGCAGGAGGTGGGCTCAACAGCCACCAGTTCGACCTCTTTTCCTGCTGCCTTATCGGCAAAGAAAGGGAAGGCGATACCGCCGAAGTTGGAGCCGCCGCCGCAGGGGGCGAAGACCATATCCGGGTAGTCACCTACCATCTCCAGTTGCTTCTTCGCCTCTTGACCGATCACCGTCTGGTGCAACAGTACGTGGTTGAGCACGGAGCCCAGCGCATAGTTGGTGTCACTGCGCCCGGCGGCGATCTCCACCGCCTCGGAGATGGCTGCACCAAGTGAACCCTCTGAGTCTGGATTAGCGGCAAGCATCTGACGTCCGGCCTCGGTCAGGTTGGATGGACTTGCGTGGACATCAGCACCCCAGGTTCTCATCATGGATCGACGGTAGGGTTTTTGCTCGTAGCTGATTTTCACCATAAAGACTTCAACATCCAGTCCGAACATCTGGCCGGCCAGGGCGAGTGAGCAGCCCCACTGTCCTGCGCCGGTCTCGGTGGTGAGGCGTTTGATGCCCGCCTGCTTGTTGTAGTAGGCCTGGGGAATGGCGGTATTGGGTTTGTGAGAGCCGGCAGGGCTTACCGCTTCGTTTTTGTAGTAGATCTTTGCCGGGGTGTTGAGCGCCTTTTCCAGACGGTGGGCACGATAGAGGGGGGCGGGGCGCCACAGACGCAGCGCCTCGTTCACCTCTTCCGGAATGGGGATCCAGCGCTCCTGGCTCATCTCCTGTTTGATCAACTCTTCCGGGAAGATTGCTGCCAGGGCGTCGGGCCCCACCGGATTGCCATCCGGCCCTAGTGGAGGGGCGGGCGGATTGGGAAAATCCGCCATGACGTTATACCAGTGAGTGGGCATATCGGACTCTTGTAGAAGAATCTTGGTATTCATGCAGTTGGCTCCATATTGCTTGTATCGGCTTGCTATTGGTGGTTTTGATCTTTTTACAGCCTCGCACAATCTTCACATACAAGCTGTTAAGTCGCCAGCTTTACGTTAACGTAAACTGCCAAAAGTTTGTAGGGCACACAGAGAACCACAGGCTAGACTGTGAAAAACTTAAGTTGCGGTATCCCCCCTGTAGAAGTGGCGCCCTCGCCGCGATGAACGTCGCACACTCCCTGCAAAAGCCCATCGCCCCGAGGGCGGGGCTCCTACAGCAGGTCACAGGACTTATGTGCGTACATCATCACCGGGCAACACTTTGAAAAGGACCATCTCTGTGTGCTCTGTGTTCCAAGAGAACTAACGCAACAGATAAACACGGTTTCAGGGTACAATCACGCCCCTCTGATCTATCTGCAAATTATCACCTGAGGTATCTCATGGCGCTTCTCACTCTGCGCAACCTTCAACTTGGCTTTGGCGGCCCACTCCTGCTCGACGGCGTCGACCTCTCAATAGAGCGGGGTGAGCGTATTTGTCTGTTGGGCCGTAACGGTGCAGGTAAATCGACCCTGATGAAGCTGATTGCCGGAGAGCTACAGGCCGATGATGGGGAGTTCTCACTGCAGCAGAGCGCTCGGGTAACCCGCCTTACCCAGGAGGTGCCTGAGGGGCTTGTCGGTTCGGTGTTTGATGTGGTGGCAGGTGGCCTTGGCGGCCTCGGCGATTTGGTGCGGAACTACCATCATGTGAGTGTGCAGCTTGCTACAGACTATAGTGACGAGTTGCTGGAGCAACTCTCACGCGTACAGCATGATCTGGAAGCTGCAGATGGCTGGCAGAGTGAACAGCGGGTGGAGACGGTGATTTCGCGTCTATCCCTCGATCCCGATATTGAATTCCAAGCCCTCTCCGGTGGCCTCAAGCGCCGGGTGCTCTTGGCCAGAGCGTTGGTGCAGGGACCCGATCTGCTGCTGCTGGATGAGCCCACCAACCATCTGGATATCGAGTCCATCGATTGGCTGGAAGAGTTTCTTCTGGGTTATGACGGTACCCTCCTGTTCGTTACCCATGACCGCATGTTCCTGCGCAAGCTGGCGACCCGTATCCTTGAACTGGACCGGGGGCAGATTACCGATTGGCCGGGGGACTACGAAAACTTCCTGCGCCGTAAAGCGGAGATGCTCAACGCAGAGGAGAAGGCCAATGCCCGCTTTGACAAGAAGCTGGCCCAGGAAGAGGTGTGGATTCGCCAGGGGATCAAGGCCCGGCGTACTCGTAACGAAGGGCGGGTGCGGGCGCTAAAGGCGATGCGCGAGGAGCGCGGCTCACGCCGTGAACAGTCAGGCACCGTGAACATGGCCCTGCAGGGTGCTGAGCGTTCCGGCAAGCTGGTGGTTGAGGTGGAGGGGTTGACCTATGCTTGGGACAACGAGCCGGTGGTGAAGGATCTTACTACCACCATTCTGCGTGGTGACCGCATCGGTATTATTGGCCCCAATGGTGCGGGCAAGACCACTCTGCTCAACCTGCTATTGGGGAAACTTGAGCCCGACAGCGGCAAAGTAAAACAGGGTACCAAGTTGGCGGTAGCCTACTTCGATCAGCTGCGAGCGGTGCTGGACGAGGAGAAGACGGTACAGGACAACGTCGCCGGGGGCTCCGATCAGGTGGAGATCAACGGCCACTCAAAACATGTGATCAGCTATCTGCAGGATTTCCTTTTCGCTCCCGACCGCGTCCGTCAGCCGGTCAAGGCGCTCTCCGGTGGTGAACGCAATCGCCTGTTGCTGGCGCGCCTGTTCGCCAAGCCGGCCAATGTGCTGGTGATGGACGAGCCCACCAACGATCTGGATGTAGAGACCCTGGAACTGCTCGAGGAGCTGCTGCTCAACTACCAGGGCACCCTGCTGCTGGTGAGCCATGACCGCGCTTTTCTCAATAATGTGGTTACCAGTACCCTGGTGTTTGAGGGAGACGGATGCATTAACGAGTATGTGGGCGGCTATGACGACTGGTTGTGGCAGCGCCAAGCCGCGGAAAAATCGAAAGCTGAGAAGAAAGCAGCACCCAAAGTAGCAAATAAGCCGGTGGGTGAGGCTGCTGTTAAAGCAAAAAAACTGAGCTACAAAGATCAGCGTGAGTTGGATGCCCTGCCGAAAAGGCTTGAAGAGCTGGAGGCGAACATTGATCAGTTGCAGGCGGCAATGTCTGATCCCACCTTCTACCAGCAGTCAGCGGAAGAGATGGCCAAGGCAAATGAGCAGTTGCAGTCGCTGGAGATGGAGCTTGCCGGGGCCTATGAGCGCTGGGAGGCGCTGGAGGCATTGTTGTAACTCAAGTTTCGGAGTTCATTAGCCCCCTCTCCCTCAGGAGGGTGTCGCAAAAGTCCCCTCTCCCCTGCGGGGAGAGGGCTAGGGTGAGGGGGATCAATAGGTAACTTATTGATTTAATACACCCTCATCCTAACCTTCTCCCTCGTAGGGAGAAGGCATTTGTGCTTTTACGACACCCTCCTCAGGGAGAGGGTTGGGGTGAGGGGATGTTGAAAAGCTAACGCTCTGATTCTTCTATTTTCCCTCATCCTAGCCTTCTCCCTGAGGGAGAAGGGACGGTCTATCCAAGCCTTTTAGGTCATTTGAACTCCGAAACTTGAGTTGTAGATACTATTAAAGGAGAAGTGAGACCCAGACTACTCACTGTGAGGTGCTGTCGTAATCGGGAAGGCTGTTCCGACACAATGCGTACCACATCACATATAGAGGGAAAACTGGAGAAATAAGGCTGCAAATCTGGAAGTTGAGTCTAGAATTACAGTTAGGTGGCTGTCGCTCCGTTTTTCCTGTTTTAGCTACCGGGAGTTTAAGATGTTTGCAAAACCGATCCTCAAAGCCGCAGGTCTGACGCTGCTGGCCTCTCTGCTGCTTATCAATCCCTTTACTACCGATGTTGATAGTGGCGTTATGGGTTTTTCTGATGCTGCAGCCAAAGGCGGCGGCGGTGGTGGAGGTGGAAATGGAGGAGGTAATGGCAACGGAGGTGGTAACGGCAATGGCAACGCCTACGGCCATTCTGATGCCGCTGTCGATGCCGGCAACAGAGGAAATGCATTCGGTCACTCCAGCAGCGATGAGGGTGACAGGGGGCGTGGAAACAACCATGGAGCCATCTCCAGTGCTCTTGGACGCCTGAATGCAGCACGTGCCTCTGATACAGCCCGAGAGCATGCTGCCCCTAACTCTGCCGTAGGTATGATTGCCACCTATGAACAGGCTTATCTGGATTCGCAGGGGCTGGCAACTCTGGCAGATGAGGCTGAACTTGCAGCAGCTGGAGACCCGACCAACCAGGCACTTCAGGATGCTGCTGTAGCGGCGCGTGATGCTGCCGATGAAGCGACTCAGGCAGCTGCAGATGCGCTTGCCGAGGCAGCCAATAAAGAGGTAACTGATGAGGTGGTCAGTGCGGTCAATGAACTGCTTGGCCTCGATGAAACCGCAGGGATTGTTGAATAATCCCAGGGAGTGACTCTCTTTGGTATCCGTTTCGGAGTGTAGGGCGCAATAAGCATGGGGCATTGCGCCGTCGCTTCTGATTTTGTGGTGTAATGCACTGCGCTTATTGCGCCCTATGCCCCGAACCACCAAACACCTGTAGGAGCGCTCTCTTGAAGCGCGATGAGCATGGTCTCCATGAATAGTACCCCCTCATCGCGCTTCAAGAGAGCGCTACTACGGTCAAGAGGGGCTTAAGCTATAGTCAGAGTTCCGGGGATTCCTCTCGCATCAGCTCAATAACCTCTTCCAGCGTCAGATCATTAGCATGACCGTTTTTGTCGAGAAAGTGACCAACGGCATCTTTGGTCTTGGGGCCGAGAATACCGTCAGCGTATCCGGGCCGATAGCCCAGTTTCGACAGGGTGTACTGTAGATAGCGGATAGTTGGTCTATTGTCATAGCCAGCCATCTTTCTGGCCCGCCATGCCTCTGCACGGGTAATGGCGGCACCATAACTCTCACTGTCCACAGTTTGTTGCATCTTCTGCAGTAGTTTACCGGCGAGACCATCCCCCGATTTATCAGCGAGCCTTAGCCAGGTGGTTGCCGTTTTTGGGTTTTTCGGTACGCCTAGTCCCTTGATAAATGCCACACCCAGGGAACGTTGTGCCAGCGTGTGCCCCTGGTTGGCGGCCATGCCGTACCAATGTGCTCCCCAGGCTGTGTCCTTCTCTGCGCCGCGACCGTTCATATAGCTCTCTCCCAACTGGTACTGAGCTCGCTTCTGTCCCTTGGCGGCTGCTTTTTCAAACCAGTGGACAGCCTTACGCTGGTTCACTCCCACACCACGCCCGGTTGAGTGGGCGATGCCGAGCATATATTGGGCATCGCTATGGCCGGACAGAGCCGCATCTTCAAACAGGTCTGCTGCTTTCCTATAGTTCTGGGCTACACCTGTGCCGTTGGTGTAGTTCAAACCCATTTTGTAGTGCTGTTTTGCCTCTTCGCTCAGGGGGGCATCGTCCCTTGTGGGCAGGCTGATAGGATCACAGGCAGTCAGTAGAAGAGCGGCTGCCAGACTGATTGACTGCAGATGACGAAGGTGTGTTTTTTTCATGGTGCGTACTCTGAAGAGTGTTTGTTTGTTGTTGCAGGTTTGCCCGCAAAGAATAGACCAATCTCTCTCAGGAGTTTGTTGAGGAAGCTTTTGAGCAGTCGCAGACGGCCACCTGGGGATAGATAGTGATTGTCTGGAAATATATGGTTTCTCTGAATCACGTCATCCCAGCATATGCCGGGATCCAGAGAGTTCAACGCTTTACTGGATTGGGGCATGTACAGAAAAAGTTGTGTGCACAGTTGATTGTCTTTGCATGGTGACACCTCGTAGCGGTCGAATGCTTTTGTTATATCATTCAACCGCTTCGTAGTTACGGAAATAGATTTTTAACTTTCCAGGTGTTGTATGCGAGCTCCGGGAACCCTCAAGTAACGTCTAAATCACCTCCAATCAATCGATCGCATCCTTGAACCAGTAGGTACGAAAACGCTGGCTAAAGTTGACGGTACCTGGATTCAACAACGAAGTACCTGTAACGATACCAAGCCTTTTTTCCCCATCAATTTCTACTAGTACTGGCACAGGAGAAGGTGGCAGTCCACCTCCTGTGAGAGTGCCTGAACGGTCTACTGGTTCTAGCGCACCTCCACTGGAATCCATATCTTCAATTGGATCTCCATTGACATAGTTGACCATATAATATTTTGCTGTTCCCAAAGTCCCTTCGCAGGTATCGGGGTCAATAGTTGTTGCTGGTGGCTGGCTGGTATTGAAAAAGGTTGAGTTGGCCGTGGTTACCGTCCCGCTGACGACTTTTTCACCTTCAGAGAGTGTGATATACCATCCTGGTGAGTTCGTGGCGACGCTCTGTGTCATGTCAGAGACATCCACTAGATCACTCTCTGCCAGGGTTTGGCCTGTGACATCTTTAAGCATATAGAATCTGTCAACAATCTCTACGCCAAGTGTACTATCTGCCCAGGATTGAATGTCATAGATTTCATTGGCATCCAATGGGTGCTCACGATCTCCTGAACCGATGAGAATGGCATCAAAGCCATCTCCATATACCACATCTGGTGGGAAGAGGAATTTCCTGGCATGCATTCCTGCAGGTGTATTATTATCTGGATCGCCATCATTTATACCCGCGAGCGCAGCCATTTTCTCAATGACCCAATTGCCAGGATATTCATCGCTCATATTGAGCCGCCAGACGTTCCCTCCTGTGTCACCCACATAAGCACGCACTGCAGTACCTGCGCTAGTGAGCACAGATATATCCGAAGGAATACTGTAAGTCATATCAGCTACTGTTACGTTGTGGGTTGCACCAGTGGGTGCCGGCCCCGCTTGCCACAGAACGTTGCCGTTATCTGCCCTGACTACAAAAATTCCCCGGCCTTGGCTGGCTGTTCCTGCCGGCCAGTCATCATCGGCTACTGGATCATAGCCCCCGCCGAAGACTAATACATAGGTACTTACTGAGTCACCGCCATCTGTCTCTGCAAGGTCGATTGGAACCACTGTGGGCTTAGACCAGGTCTGTCCTAATTCTCCATAACCTGTATCACCATAATCTTTTTTCCACATGAATTTAGGTGAGTCCGGATTACTGACATCCAGTGCGTAGATAAAACGTCCACCTCGACGCACGGTAATGAAGATGTGGACCTTATCTCCATCTGCAGTATCTACATAGTCTCCATCACCGTTAGCATCAAGGCTATGGACGCCAATACTGCCATCGAAAAAGTAGGGCTTGTTATTGCTGTCGTTGGGTATGGATGGGACATTAATTGCGGTGTTGTTATCCCGAATACGTTTCAGTCCGGAAAAAAACTCTTCAGCTACAAATCCCCAGAGTTCTGTGCCCTTTGTATCCGCTGTACCGCCTTCGACTGCACGGAAAACACCATTATTGCTGCCATAGAACGCAACTACTCGTTCACTGGTAACAGTGGTACCTGTTATGGCTGAATAGTTGATTACGGCTGGTGTTGAGTGGATTACATCACCATCGATTGATGGGCGAACCTCTCCCGCTGCCCGCTCTGCTGATGTGGTGTTATCCTCCCCGATGACCCAATCAATGATGGCGTCACGTTCTGTGCTGTCTGCGGCACCAAGATCTGCAGTAGTAATTGCCGTATTCGCGGTACCAAATTCGTCTAATGTGGCTGTGCAGGGTTCTGTACAGGTGGAGGTGAAAGTGTACACAGTGCGTGGCGGTGTGGCAGTTTCATCATAGGTGTCACGAAGACGCTGTGCTGCACCACCTTTTTCAACCACCGGGCCATCGGGAGAGTCACTCTCTGTGTATTCTGGATGATAAGACCAGTAGTCTGAGGTGTGAGTCCAGAAACTGATGGCATCATCCACCAGAAAACCGGTAGTGGGACTTTGAACCTTTAGTCCGTTTTTATCCGCCAGATAGAGCTGGGTGTCGTAGCCTAATTGGAATAGTTTGAGGTTACCAAACCATCGTGGCAGGGCATTTGCATCGGGCCTGAATACACCCATGTACACCTGGTTTTCGTTGGTGCCTCTGACGTTTACACTCACGGGCAGTGCGCTGGCTGCAAACACGCTGTTGGTTGCTTGTATCTCGTCAATGATGGTGTCGAGGATAGAGACCAGTGCTGTTAATGTATCTGTGCCTGAAGAGGGTGCACAGCCATCTGCACCTACAGCGAAGCATCGCCCCCCGCCTTGTGTCGCGATACTGTCGAGCAAGGCGCTATTGTCGTCACCCTGACCCGTAGAAACAGGTTGGACATCAATTGTGTAAGTGATGATATTCTGATCGGCTTGAATAAATCTGGCATATTCATCAGCCCAGATCGTCTGCCGGCCACTCGGGGTGAGATCAATAGGATCACTATCCTGTTTGCCGTTTAAACCCTCCAGAAGTGCTGAAGCGGTATTGTTTTCGCCATTGTCAGGGCCGCCATTGCTGATGAATATTATATAGTTCTTGGCGCAAACTTGTCCGGTAATAGGGTTAAGATAAGTGCCGTATTTATTTCCACCGACAAATGCAGCTGCATCGGCCTTCTCTTTGGTGCCTGAGTACGGAGATGAACCTGTGTAGTAGAGGTAGGCCTCATTCATTGCTGTGGCCCAGCGTGCGCTATCTCCTTTGTCATCGTTTCTATCAAAACTATCAATTAGAGTGACCAGGCTGGCTTTGCCTGCGGCATCCATGGTGGTGATATGTTTTCTAACATAGGCCCCTTTGGTGTTAGACAGAGCGTCACCACCCTCAGCAAAAAACATCAAGCCGATATTGACAGTATCTTCGTCCAGGCCTTCAACAACTTGCTTGAGTGCAGCGATTTCAGGTGTAAATATTCTCTCGCCATCGACATTTCTAGACCAGTTTGCTGTATTGTCAATAATGAACAGAATGTTTGGCAAAGCACTAGACGTGGCGCCTGGATTCATAAAAATATCAATATCATCTGATACCGCGGAACTGGCGACACTCAGCAGCAACAAAACTGCAAATATTTTTTTGGATATGAAACGGTTCATAAAACCCTCCAAAATAGATTACTCATGGACAGCTCCCCGAGGTCATCAAAATTTTAACACCTTGCTTAATCGTAACCTGTGCGCCAGTGACACTATCGATAGCAGTGGCAGAGATAGCCCACTCGGTATCCTGTGGTGCAATGGACCACAATGCGGAATAGCCTGATGCAGGTGATTCTCTAAGACAGTCAGGTTGTGTCACACTGACAGTCTGGCCACTATAAGTACCGCTTGAACTGATGGGTGTTTCAAATGCTGCTGAACTGCTGAGTTTTTCCTCAATAGCCTGTTGTGCCGCTTCATCTACTCTCATCTGAGCTTGCATGTTGCCAACAATTTTTAGGTCAACAGCAGTCTCGTTGATAGCAGTCACCGCAAAAAGTGTCATCATAGCCAGCATTACCAGAGCTACCACCAATACGAAGCCACGCTCTTTAGTGGATCTGTTCATTATGGTGACTCCCTTCGTCCACTGACGTTGACTACACGTGTAACTGAGTTAAAAGCGTGTCGCTTAAAGTTCTCAGCACTTCCACTTGGATCAAAATCTGTTGTTTCTGCTTGACCTTGGGTATACGTTTTGTCGTCACTGTAGCCAGCTGAAAGTTTGATATTTCGTGCTATTAAATTTATTCCAACGGTAACTGTATTTTCCCATTGAGAAGAATTAGTACTGCTGGGTAGAGTGGCCCACCCTTCACTGGGCGCAGCTGGGTTCTTCAGATCAAGATTTCCATTGCCACTGGTATCAAGGCCAATATCGATTTGAAAACTCTCAATACCATCAACAAGCGTGGTATTGGTCATGGTGCTATCAAGATCCGAGAGTTCAAGCCGACGCAGTGTTGGGATACCATCTCCAGATCCACTGCAGTCACGGCAGGTGGCAACGTAGTAGGCATGAACGAGGAAGCGCCTAATCTCAGCTGGCGTTACAGCATCCTTTTTCAGTAAATTGAAGGTGATTAGATTCTGTGTCTCAGATGGTGACGCCTCATCAAATATCATTGTAGAGCTCTGACTCTGAAGATATGCTTTGCCGCTGTCCAGGTCCGCCGCAGTTTCTGCTGTCGTGGATACTCGCCTTACAATGAGAATGTCTGAACCTGAATCACGATTGCTGAAACAATCCCAGCTTGTTGGAATTGTTTCGCTGTCATCGAGTGACTGAATTGCAATAGGCAGTGCATTTTCTACAGAGGTACTGTCTGTTTCGCATGGATTAGGTGTGCTGCCTGGTATGGCAGGCAATACATATGCCTCTCCATAAAATCCAGCGTGCCGGATATCCTCGTTTAGTATTGTTATTGCATAACGTCCATTTTCTAATTGCCTGCTTCCTTTTATTAGCTCCAGAAATCCCTGGTTCATCTGGCCAAATACTTGGATAATAGCCGCCGATAAAATAAGGGCAATGACCATGGCGATCATCAGCTCTACCAAGGAGAAACCCTTTTGCCTGCACTCAAAAAACTTCATCTCCATGTATCCTCGTAGCACATGCCTTCGCATCAGTTAAGTGTCGCAAAGCGAACCACTTGATTGACAACGCGTCGTTGAGTGTCGGTACCATACTCATTTTGTGCGCAACTATCCGTTGGAGTAACCGTTTCAGAAAATCCCTGCCATGCAACACTTACAGTGTAAATATTGGTTGCATTACGCACGATGCATCCTCTGGCGCCAACCAATCCTCCGACATTTGCACCCGCCTGGGTTTCGGCTGCACCTTCAAGCATTTCATCCCACTCATCAAGATCCCTGTCGGCTATATCATCACACCCAGTACTGGGGTCACTGTCCACTCCAATTTCATCAGCTTGTTGCCAATAACAATCACGTGAAGCACGATTGTTATTCATTCGACTGACCATGCTGTTTACCAATAATAGTGCTTGAGCTCGCTGGAGGGATTCCAGCTCTGCCTTTTGGGCTTTGAGTTGCAGTGATGCAAGCCCGAGTAAACCCACTGCAAAAATAAGTACCGAAATCATTACTTCCAGCAATCCAAATCCACAACTATATTTTTTTGCTTTGTAAGTTTTCATGGACCACAAATACCTGTAATTTCATTTTCAGCACGTCCTACGCTGTCCAAACTGACAGTCCTTTTTTCAACACTTGCACTCCGGTTCTCATCACATATTTCAAAACTGACGGAAGATGTACGTCCATTACCTGTAAAGCTGAAAGCGGCAGCAGGACCCGTAATATCCAGACCCTCCAACTCATTCAATACCCGAAGGGTATTTCCACCAGAAGTGATGGACCAACCATCTTCCCAATTAGATGCATCAACTGGAGTTATTGTGACCGATCCATTTCTTTTAATCGCCTCACTACGTGCATAAGAAAGGTTAGCCATAACCTCATACCCACCACGCTTGACGTTCTGGTTTCGGATGAAATCCAGGAAGGGAGGTATGCCGATAGATGCAAGCATCACCAGTATCACAAGAGTGATAATTAACTCAATTAATGTGAAACCTTGCATGGGTGATCTCATGATTATTGCCACTTGTCTGTGGGGGTTTTTGAGCCGTTGCTTAGTAGTGTCAAGTTCCCATCACTCGCCTGTCCTCCAGTGGCGGTGGCATCAACAGTGAAATTCGGCGGTGTCTCATCATTTTCCGGCGTAACTGTAACTGTATAGTTATCAGAAACCCCGGAGGGTACAGAAAGACCGAGCTGTGCAAGTGTGGCGTATTGGCGTGTGTCCAGCATGTACTGTTCTTGAGCATTGGCAATTTCCAACATAAACTGCTGCGCCTCTGAACGGTTTGCACGGATGACATAATCTCTGTAGGCGGGGTAAGCAATTGAGGAAAGTATGCCTATGATCACGACAACGATCATTAGCTCAATGAGCGTAAATCCTCTATTTCTCATGACATTCCCTGAAAAGTCCTACTGCAAGGAGTAATAGTTCGGTTAATTGAATAGTGAAGAGATCTATCAGACTGAAGTTTGGGCGAATGCCCAGAATTCACGCGATAAAATTTAACGGAGAGTGCGGGTTCAATGACAGTAGGGGGATAATAATGATGGTTTAAATCAGTGTGTTTCCTGCTGTTGCCGAGAAGCAAAGAGATGGCGCCACTATTGTCTGAAATAGTGGCATCCGTATAGGTGTCAAGATACCTGCCGGCGCTCGCCTCAGTTAATACGAGGGCGCTTTCCGCTCTATAGGATCTGTTTACCTGTACCGTGGCGTTGGACACTTTCTTCCTCCTTGAAATAACTCTCACAATTTCACTCACTTTTGGCCGCCTGCAATGGCTGGTAAGATATATATTCTCCACTCTAATAATTAGCAGAAACAGCGCTTTTTTGTGAAAAAATGTGATGAATGGCCCACTCTAACAGACAAGTGGTTGACCTCCTAATAAAAGAGGAATAGCATTCCTTCAATGGGAATTAATATATCAGGATATAAAGCGTTAATGGCAGGTAAAGAATTTATAAAACAGTATGTTATGAAGGGTCTAGTTTCTATAAAAGTCGTTATTTTTACTGATTTATATCAGAAATAAACGGCTGTCAGGGGGGGTGAAATGGAGAATAAAGTGCTATTGGTGACACTTTATTCAACCTCAAAAATAGTTCATCCCGGTATGAGCCGGGATGAGGCAATTTAAAGAAAATATCCACTTTTGAGGAAGCTCTGAATTGTTCAAATTTCGGAGTTTATAAACACAATAAGAGTTGATACGCGGCACAACCATACCTTTGTACTATTTGAGTCACAAAACATGGTTGAATGGCGACTATTATCTCAACGGTTCACATCAACAATGACACGTCCACGAACCTGACCGTTGAGCAGTTGATTTGCGGTCTCAATCGCATCGCTCAGGCCGATTTCATGAGCGATGGCGTTGAGTTTCGAGAGGTCCAGATCCTGTTCCAATCTCCGCCAAGCTTCCAGCCTGGTCTCTCTGGGGCACATAACGCTTTCAACACCGGCCAGCGTGACACCCCTCAGTATGAACGGCATGACCGTGGTATTCAGATCCATACCACCGGCCAGGCCGCAGGCGGTCACTACACCTCGGTATTTGGTAGCGGCGCAGGCGTTGGCCAATACATTGCTGCCGACCACATCGACAACACCCGCCCAGCGCTCTCTGCCCAAAGGTCTGCCGGGTTCGGCATATTCAGAGCGGAGGATAACTTCAGAGGCACCCAGTGCAGTGACATACTCCGATGATTCGGGCCTTCCAGTCATCGCTACCACCTGGTATCCCAGTTTGGCGAGAATGGCTACCGCTACACTGCCCACCCCACCTGTGGCGCCAGTTACGAGAATTTCACCTTTATCTGGTGTTACACCGTGCTTCTCCAGCGCCATGATGCATAACATGGCGGTATAACCTGCTGTACCAATAGACATCGCCTGTTGCGGAGTGAAGCCTTTGGGCAGGGGAACGAGCCAATCACCCTTGAGTTTGGCTTTTTGTGCCAAGCCGCCCCAGTGGGCTTCACCAACGCCCCAACCATTGAGGACCACTGCATCACCCGGCTTGTATTCGGGGTGAGTGCTGCTCTCAACGGTACCGACGAGGTCAATACCTGGAATCATGGGAAATTCACGCACCACGGGGGACTTGCCGGTGATAGCCAGCCCATCCTTGTAGTTCAGCGTCGAGTACCGAACATTGATGGTGACATCGCCCTCAGGTAGTTGTGATTCGTCGATCTCCTGCAGGGCGGCACGGTAACCGTTGTCGTCTTTCTCTATCAGTATGCCTTTGAACATGGTGATTCCTCTTTTTCAAATTGCCACGGTGTCGAAATAAAAATCAGCGAAGGTTTTGAGTGGCTTCGGGCTTCTCTCCAGCTTTGCCCTCAGCACTGCACCTTCCCAGCCAATCCAGAATACTTCGGCCAGCTTCTTACAATCAGCATCGGGCACGAGCTGCCCCATCTTTTTTGCTGCCTCCAGGCAGGCCTCCACTCTACTCTGCCACGCTTCAAACACTGCATTGAGTTGTTCACGAAACTGCTCCGGCAGACTCCCCATCTCTTGACCCAGGTTGCCAACCAGGCAGCCGCGTTTGAATTCATAACGGGCCATGCCGGCCTCGGCATCGGCGATAAATGCCCTTATGCGCTCCAGAGGTGGGAGTGTTTCATCCTTCAAAAAAATATCGAGCTTATGTGAGAAGTAATCGGCATAGCGCTTGATCAGCTCTGTTCCAAACGCATCCTTGCTGCTGAAGTAGTGGTAGAAAGAGCCCTTGGGGACATTTACCCGACGTAAAATTTCATCGATTCCGGTCGCCGAGAAGCCTTTCTCTGTGAGTATTTCCACCCCTGACTGGAGCAGGCGCTCACGTGTGTTACCCGCCCCGGCTTGATCTTTTGGGGGGCGTCCTCGACGGCGTTTCAGGGGTTGTGCACTGACCATGGGAAAATAATAGACCGATCGTCTAGTTAAATCAAACGGGGCTCTGATTGAGAATTGGAGTAACAGGCCAGAGAGGCTTATCGTCCGCGGATGGAATCATCTATAATGGTAGGCAATCACCCACCTACCTTGCCTCTCCTGCTCAATCTGGATTTGATGTGAAAAAAAGCCAACCCCTACTTATTGCTCTGATCGTGGCATTTGCTCTGGCACTGCTCTATAACTACCGCTCAGCGGCCGGGGCGGGCACGATTGAGGTCGTTGTATATTTAACAGGAGTGCTTCTGTTGGTACTTTACGGTCTCTGGTGGATAGTGACCCGAAGAATTGATCCCGATGCCCGTGTCAGCAAAATGCCGCGCGGAGTAAAGGCGGGTATGGCCTCTTTTCTGCTGGTGTGGGGGTTAATGCTACTGATTGCTGTCTGCCTGATGCCCTTTGTCGGTGCTTCGGGCTTCTTTTTTATGGTGACCCCTTGGGCACCTATTCTCTGGATCGTTTCCGCTCTGCTGCTGCTACCGTTTGTCCAGAACCGTCTTCAGTGACCGCTTTTATTTCATCGACTGCAGGCGCCTAAGATTTTTTGCCGCTGGGAGGTAGTAGGTAGGGCTCACCTTGAGGGCTTGCTCAAAGTAGCCGGCGGCCAACTCGTAATCCCCCAGTTGCATGGCGATATAGCCAACATTGTTGAGGGCGGCGGCCGCTGGCAGGATCTGCTCTATCTCCTTGATACCGTCATCGTAGCGTCGCTGCCACGCCAGAGTGATGCCTAGGTTGTTGCGCAGGCGCTGATGGTCCGGGGCGATCTGTAGTCCACGGCGAAACTGTTGTTCACTCTCAGGGTACTTTTTCTCCATCAATAGTGAGTAGCCATGGTTGTTGATGATGCCGGGAGCACCCGGCACGATCTTCAGGGCTTGATGGTAGTAAGCCACGGCATCGGCATGCTCCGACTTGAAATCGGCGGCGACACCGAGGCCATTCCAGGCACGCCACAACGTTTTGTCTAGCTGTACTGCCAGTTTCAGATGCTCTTCGGCCTGCAGGTACTGGAGCTGTCTAAGCATGGCAAGGCCCAGCCCCTCTTGGGAGACGGCATCGTTGGCATCAAGCCGCACCCCTTCATGGAAGTAGCGCCCGGCGATTTCGGGCTGGTTTTTCCCCAGGTAGATATTGCCCAGCCCTCGCAGTGCCGTGCCATTTTCAGGGCTCTTTTGCAGGGCAGTGCTGTAGTGAAAGATGGCGGCAGTGGTCTTGCCTTGATTAATCGCCTCCTCGGCACGGGTGATGGCATTTCTGGTGTAGGTTGCATCATCCACCACGGGCGATTTTTCTGCGGCCTTCTCTTTTTGCTGCATCGTCACGCAGCCCCCCAGTAATAGGGGGACCAACAGGATGATCACTCTCCTAGAGATATTTTTCATACTGGCTACCCTGGTTTCGCCGTAGAAGCATGCGCCTCAGATCTCCCTCATAGTTGAAAACGTCGTGGCCGACGATCAGTTTCACATCTGAACTTCCCTGTATATTGCCATAGGGCTTCATCTCAATCCGCATAGGTACCATGGTAGCGAGTTGCTCGGCAGCTGCTCGGAAACCAGGTTTGAAGTAGACAATACTGTTGCGGAGAGTGAATGAGGCGGCATCGCTGACGTTGCTTACCTCCATTCCATGTAGTGACAGGTAGTGTCTGAATGTTTTGGCCATCCCTTTGCGGCCATTGCCATTGGCTACCTCGAGTGTGGCGGTGGGGCCTCTACTCCTGCTATCTTTTGCGGCCAACAGCTGTTGTGATGAGACTTCGCTGTGGTCCGGTACCCAGAGCGTATAACCGATCTTCAACCGGTTGGGATTGTTCCGATAGAACGCCTCAGGGTTACTTCGGATCAGCGCCAGTAGCATATCTTTTGTCGATACAGAGCGCTTCTCTGCCAGCCTGGCGGCTATATGCCACAGTTTTTCACCGCTCTTCACAGGTCCATAGAGGAAGTCGGTGGCAGCTGTTTCGGGGATTAGGCTATCGGCCTCCTCTACGCCCAGGGGTGTACTCATAGCTGAGTTTCCGGTGGGTGCCGATGCAATGGTTTCCAGGGAAGCAGCTGGACCGGGCGCCCTCTCTGCCAGAAGAGTCTCAGCCACGGGTGAGTCAGAATCTCCTTTTACTATATTAGCTGTCGTGCTCTCCGTAGTTATGCTTTCTGTCGGTAGTACGCTGGGCTGGAGTGCCTCAATGGGGGGATTATCCTCGACAATCTGCTGTTCCGCCTCCACCAATTTGGCGGATTCAAGTTCTACCTTGGTGGTGACCTTCGATGGATCAATATCGGGTGTTGCATGGGTTTCCAGGCGATTTTCTGAAGTGTTTGTGGTTGCCAGGATTTCAGAAATCTGCTCATAGGTCCCGATGATATCTGTATCGCTTGGCTCAACAAGAGATTGATTGGCGGGCGGCTCCAAAGGCTGTAACAGAACGACGCCGTTACGCTCGACCAGTGGGTGAAGGTCGGGTGTCACCTGGGTTTTCAGATGATTTCCCGGGCTATTGGTGGATGCCAGGATTTCAGAAATCTGATCATAGGTGTCAGTGATGTCTGTGTCATCAGGCTCACCCAGAGGCTGATAGACGGACTGCTCCAAAGGTTGCAACAGAACAACGCCATCACGTTCGATAAAAGCCGGGTTCGATTGGCTTGTAGTCTCTACGGTTTCGGCCCACCCGGTATCTATCGGTACGGTGTCTGCCTCAATGAAGGTAGGAGGCTCAATAGCCACTTCAACTGTAACCACCTCGGGCTCACTTTGTGGTTCGGCAACTGCACCGTCTGCCGATGCAGTATCTATCGGGGTGATATCAACTTCTACGAAGGATGGAGGCTCAACCGACGCTTCAACTGTAACCACCTCGGGCTCACTTTGTGGTTCGGCAACTGCACCGTCTGCCGATGCAGTATCTATCGGGGTGATATCAACTTCCACGAAGGCTGGAGGCCCAACCGACGCTTCAACTGTAACCACCTCGGGCTCACTTTGTGGTTCGGTAACTGCACTGTCGGCCCATGCAGTATCTATCGGTGTAATATCAGCTTCTAAGATGGTTGTAGGCTCAACCGACGCTTCAACTGTAACCACCTCAGGCTCACTCTGTGGTTCTGCAACTGCACTGTCGGCCCATGCAGTATCTATCTGAGTGATCTCAGCTTCTATGATGGGTTGAGGTTCAATCGACTCTTGAACTGTAACTATTTCAGGCTCGCTCTGTTGCTCAATAACTGTGGTTTCGATCCTTTCAGTAACCACCAATGCAGTGTCTGTTTCTGTGATGTCTGGACGCTCATCTGCCGGTTCAGGTATGACTGGCTTGGATTTACTCTGCTGCGCAATTTTCTCTATCTTCTCCGCTTCGGCATAGCGTTTCTGCAGCGCCAGGGAGTGACCAAGGTTATGCAGGGTTTTGGGTGAGATCGGGTCTATCTGCAGTGCCTTGTGGTAGTAACGCATGGCGAGATTGTAGCGACCCAACTGGTCGTAGCAGGCGCCAATACCGTTGAGAGCACGCACAGAGTCAGGGTGTTTACTCAGCTCGGCCTGAAATTGGACCAATGCAAGCCCAAAAGTACCCTTGCGAAAGTAGCCCAAGCCTGATTGGTAGTTGTCATTAGTAACAGCTGCCGTCTCACCTCCAGATACTGCATATTTGGGATTGACGAGCATCGTAGGTTCAGTAGTGCAGCCAGGCATGACCAGCGGAACTATGCCGATCAACAGAGGGATGGCCATGTTGTGATGAGGATGTCTGTTCATCTTTACCTCCCATCTAAGGAGTGTGTTGTATGGGGCACTTCCACTGCGGTCCATCCTTGGTTCACTATTTCCAACGGCTGTTAGAATGATCCGCCGGTGATTAGTGCTTTGTAGATCTGAACCGCTGCCGGTGCAAGTATTACCAGGAAAAGGGCGGGGAAGATAAACACCAGTACTGGGAAAATCAGTTTTACCGGTAGTTTGGCCGCTCTCTCCTGGGCTATCTGTATTCTCTTGGTACGCATTTCGTTGGAAAAATCACGCAGTGTCTTGGCGATGCTGGTACCAAACTGCTCCGCCTGAATCAGCACAGCGACAAAGGATTCGATCTCTTCCAACCCGGTTCGGTCGGCGAGTGAACGCAGAGCCGATTCACGCTCCTTACCGGCGCGCAGTTCGAGGCCAACGAGCCTGAACTCGGTGCCCAGCTGGGGGTGCGAAAAGACGATCTCCTCACCGACACGGTTGATAGCGGCGTCGAGGGCCATGCCGGCCTCGACGCAGACCATCAGCATATCCATAGCATCGGGAAATGATTCCCGCAGTGTGATTTTTCGTCCCTTTATTCTCCGGTTGAGATAGCCGTCGGGGAGGTAGAAACCGGACAGGGCTATCAGCACGAAAAAGCCCAGGGTAAGATAAGGAGAGGTGGCCTTAAACGGGTCCGAAAGAAATGGATAGACCAACAGGCAGCCAAGCGTCAGCAAACCGGCTAGGGCTATTTTGCTGAAGAGGAAGATGTAGATGGCCTTGTGGCCGCGGAATCCGGCGATGACCAGCTTTTTTATCAGGCGGTTTTTTCGCCACCCCTCTTGTGGAAGGATCAGCTTGCTGACAGGTTCTATCCAGGTGACGGAGAAAGCTCCCTGTTGCTCTTGATGGACCAAACGATCCCCTTTGCCTGTGGTAAGACGGCGTAGGCGGGCGTTGATCATCTCCTCTCTGCGTCCCATCAAGAGCGAAACGGTATAAACTGAAATGGCCACTGCAATAGCCACCAACAGCATGATCAGCAGTCTGACCGGGTCATCTGTCAATGTGCGGTAAAATTCTAGGATCTCATACACGTTTTTCCACCTCAGACTCGGAACCGGATCATTTTCTGCATCACCAGGAAGCCGACCAGAATCAATACCCCTTGGGCGACAAAAGCATAGGGACCATAGGATTCTCGATAGAAGGAGAGGAGATAGTTTGGATTGAATACCAGGAGCGCCGCGGCAACTACTACCGGTAGGGCGACCAGGATCAGTGCCGACAACTGCATTTCGGCAGCCTGGGTGTTGATATCACGGTAGGCCTTGGCACGGCGCCGCATCATCTCCGCCAGCCGCATAAGAATCTCCGCCAGGTTACCGCCGGTCTGCTTCTGGATTACCACAGAAGTGATAAAGAAACGCATCTCCTCGGTGCCGGTACGTTCCCCCAGGTTGTAAAGGGCATCCTCCAGTGACAGGCCATAATTGATCTCGTCGAAGGTTATAGCAAACTCTCCACCAATGGGATTCGGCATCTGTTCTGACGCGGCATGAATCGAAGCAGAGAAGGGGTTGCCTGCTCGCAGACTGCGGGCGATATAGTCAAGAGTTTCAGGTAGCTGCTCCACCAGCTTGTCCGTCCGCTTCTGTTTGAAGTGGCTGAGCAGCGATAGGGGAATGAGAAAGGCGAGTGTCGCGCCAAGAGATGCTGAAACTACCCAATCGAGATGCAGGCCAAGGAGGAGTCCGGTGGTGACAGCTGAAAAGGTCACCAGCTGTAGCAGCAGAAACTTCATCACGGTGATATTGCTGCCGGTTTGCTGCAGTGCTCTGTCGAGGGCGTGGGCTCGCGGGAGTGCGGTGAGAACTCTGTCCAGCAGCGGGATCGTGCTGAGCTGTTGGTGGCGGAGAATATCGAGAATTTTCTCACCGTGGGCGCCGCCGGCGGACATCGCTCTTATGCGTCGTTTGATCAGCAGGTTTCGTTCTATCTTGGAGTCGCGCCAGGCAAAAAAGAGCCCCTCGATGAGGAAGACTACGGTGAGAAATACCAGGGTGCCTATGATGATGTAGATCATGGTGCCTCTCCTCCCACTCTGCTGCTAATGCAAATCATGCGAACCTCTGAGACGGATCGAACAGGGCATCGCTCACCGGGTAGCCTCGCTCATTGAAACGCTTGAGTACGGAGGGTCTAATGCCTGTGGCCTGGAACTCCCCCAGTACCTCACCCTGCTCACCTATGCCCTGGCGGTTGAAGCGGAAAATCTCCTGCATGCTGATGATATTCTCCTCCATACCGGTGATCTCCTGAATGCTTGAGATCACCCGTCGGCCATCCACCAGGCGGTCGAGTTGCACCGCCATATCGATGGCCGATGCCATCTGCTGGCGAATCACCTGGGGTGGAATTGGTGACTCGCTCATGCCGACCATATGTTCCAGCCGGGTGAGCGCATCTCTGGGGCTGTTGGAGTGAATGGTGGAGAGGGAGCCGTCGTGCCCGGTATTCATCGCCTGCAACATATCCAGTGCTTCGGCACCGCGTACCTCACCGACGATAATCCTGTCCGGCCGCATCCGCAGGGCATTTTTCACCAGATCGCGTTGGGTCACTTCTCCGCTGCCTTCGATATTGGAAGGGCGCGTCTCAAGACGGACAATGTGAGGTTGCTGTAGCTGAAGCTCTGCCGAATCCTCGATGGTGATAACACGCTCATCGTGGGGGATGTTGGCGGACATGGCGTTAAGCAGAGTGGTTTTTCCCGAGCCGGTACCGCCGGAGAGTAGGATATTGACCCGCGCCTTCACTGCGGCGGTGAGGAAATCGAGAATCACCGGGCTGATTGAGCGGAAGTTGAGCAGATCATGAAGGGTGAAGGGATCGACCGAGAACTTACGGATCGAGAGGATGGGGCCATCTACCGCCAGTGGTGGGATAATGGCGTTTACCCTTGATCCATCCGCCAGGCGGGCATCGACCATGGGGGAGAGCTCATCGATTCTGCGGCCGACACTGCTGACGATCTTGTCGATAATCCGCAACAGGTGTTCATCATTCTGGAAGATGACCTCCGTTCTCTCCAGGACACCGTGGCGTTCGACGTAGACCTGTGCATAGGTGTTAACCAGGATATCTGAGATCTCTGAATCCGCCAGCAGGGGTTCGAGGGGACCTAAGCCGAGCACCTCATCCTGAATTCCTTCGATCAGGCCCTCCCGTTCCTCGGCATTGAGGGGGATCGCCTCCTGATCGATGATTTCGCGGACCAGCTTGGCAATCTCGCTTCTCACCGTAGTCTGGTCGATTTCATTGATTACCGACAGGTTGAGTCGATCCAGCAGCCGCAGGTGTATCCGATTCTTTAGTGCCTGGGCATCGGCAGTGGAGATAAAGGTGGACCCACTGTGACTCTTTGTCTCGGACCAGTATTGGCCCCATGAATTTTTCTCTGAAGGCATAGTGCTATTCCATGTTGCCCTGCTTTTAACTGTTTAATGTGGCTGTTAATGGGCGGTGGCGTCGATACACCGCCTGCCCGTTCATGAAAAGAACCGTGATAGCAGCCCCTTCTTCTCTGTGTCCTCGCCCGTGTGGGTGTTATAGATGCTGTCGGTCAGGTTGTGGATATCCTTGGCCATGATGGAGTGCTTTTTCGCCTCACTCACAGGGATACCCAGATCTTGCGACCTCAAGGCTATCTCGAAATCGTTTCTCACCCGGTGCACCCGGGAACGACCAACGGTCTCTTTAAGCTTGTCGATACTGATACTCTTGATGTCCGATTTGGCCCGGTTGTTGATCAGCTGCAGTTCACTGGTAGTGATGCCCATCTGCGGCAGTTGATCAAGCAGATACTTGGCATCGATGATTACCGATAGGATATTTTGCAATACCAGATAGATCGGATTGGAGAGTTTGAGAGCGGCGACGGTCCATGGGAGAAATGATCTCGGGATATCGAGAATGATAATGTCATAATTCTCACTCAGTGCATCGATCAGGTGGGTGACCGCCTCCTCGTGTATCGCCGACATCGGTACTATCTCTCTCGGTGCAGCCAGGACATCGAGGCCCGACGGATGGTGGCTGATCAGGGCCTTGAGGTAGACCTGGTCGATCCGCTGGTAGTGGAGGAGGGCGCTGAGCACGCTCTCATCAGGGCTGAGATCGAGGTAGCGGGCGACGGCACCAAACTGGATATCCAGGTCCACTATAATCACTTTGCACTTGTGGCGGGTTACCAGTTCATAGGCGGTGTTGACCACCATGGTGGTACAACCTGAGCCACCCTTGGCGTTGATAAACGAGATGACGCTGTGCTGTTTCTCCTCTTCATGGTCACGTCCACGCTTTTTAGAGAGTTCTTCAGTGATACTGAGAAGCAGGTCATTGCTCTGGATGGGGAAAGGGAAGGCCTCGCGCACACCGGCATGCATCAGCCGCCGCATGATCTCCATGCTGCCCTCTTTGTAGGTGACGAAGACGGAGAGTTTGTCACTGTGCTTGCGAATCAGCTGCTCGATATCGAAGATATCATCTTCGCTGTGGCCGTTGATCTCAAGGATGATGACATCAGGAATATCCGCGTGGGGATCGGCAAAACGGAGCAGGGGGCGTTCATCGCCGACATGTTCCATAGCGAAGGAGACATGCTCTACCTGGGACAGCACTTTTTGAATGTTGTCCCGTGTTTCGCTGTGGACCAATAGGGCCAGTACTTCCAGATTTACAGTGCTCATCTTCTTGCCTGCTTTATTCTATTTATCGTTTAGTCCATTAAGGTTATGGTGTTACCGTTTCCAAATCTTCCCCAAGCCGGGTAGAACTGAATGGGGGGATGCCCCATGTGGCTTCAAAATCAAATAGTGAAGGTAGTATCAATTGGTGCCCTAATCCACTGGTACTGACGGTAACGCTCGGCACCGGCGTTGGGCGCTGCTGGTAACCTGCCCCACTACAAGCATAGATCAGGTTGACGTTTTCCGGGACAATTTCGGGGATCATTCGTGCCATGGCACCGAGTAGTCCGCTTCGCGGGTCGGCGCTACCGCACTCCACCCCACTATCGTTGCAGTTGACACTGACATAGTCGGTGAGGGTGCCGGCGGCGCAGTCCAGAGGGCAATCAGTGATTGCGCTGTCGAGATCGCCAAACAGATCGCATACCGGGTCATTTACTATGGCAAAACGGGTGCCGGCGCGGGTGGCCTCCACTGACTGTTCGTATTTAAGCATTGCAATGGAAAACTCGATAATGGCGAATACCAGGGCGAGGAACAGTGCCATG
Organism: Candidatus Sedimenticola sp. (ex Thyasira tokunagai); assembly: GCA_037318855.1. GTDB lineage: Bacteria > Pseudomonadota > Gammaproteobacteria > Chromatiales > Chromatiaceae > Vondammii. The sequence continues at coordinate 1,119,571 of CP134874.1, forward strand.
ATGATCGCCGCCTCAACCATGGTGGAACCCTGCTGATGCCTGATCCAAGAGGATGTACGCAGCTTACTCACCGATGAACCTCTCTTCCACCGTGGCCTGGAGGCTGAATGCGGGAAGGTTGAGTAACCCGTTATCACCCCCGAAAAGTGCAAATATCGGTGTATAATCGATATCCGCCACTACCCGGATTATGCAGGGATCGGAGGCGGCAGGCAGGGTTACCGAGATCATGTCGGGTGTTGCATTCGGTAGAATGTTGTCGTGTGTGAAGGGTGATCCGTCCCCGGCTATTATGTCAGCACCGGCTACATGGCCGAACAGTATCAGGTTCTTGGCGCGGTCAACTTCCGTGCTCCAGCCGGTCTCAGACGAGCAGTCGGTGGTGTCCAGCCCCTGGAAACTTCTACCGAGGTAGCGTGCCCCCGAGGTGACCGCTTTCTGCAGGGTGTTGTGCTGATAGAGGGCGTGCCCCAGCTCGGTAATGCCGAGCACCAGGATTACCAGCAGCGGCACGATGATGGCGAACTCGACCAGTGCAGCGCCGCGCATCCGCTGTTGGCAACGCCTATTCATAGAGCTGCACCTCGACATGATAGTTGGTGTCCAACCCTGAGGCATCGTCAATATACTCGGCGTAGATGTTGACCTTGTCCTCGTTACCACCGCCGGGGGGCAGGATATGCTCGGTGAGGAAGAAGTGGCTGAAACGGGAAACGGGCACACCCACCTCGGCGCCGTGGATACCCAGCTCTTCACATTTAACAACTGCTACAGTCATGATACGCCGGTCGGGCCGAGTGGTATCTGCCCCTGTGGCACCGTCGATCACCTTACAGTCTTTGTTGAACCAGTTGGCACCGGCACAGGCTTTCTCATCGTCATGGAGAGTGGATTCCAGGGAACTATGCAGCACCGGCCGATGGTAGGGTATCGTCACCGGCTGCTCCTGCCAGTCATCGCTGCCATCTGAACCAAGCTCCCACTGATAGAATCCCCAGCGGGAGGTGGTTGAGTTGTTATGAACGGCGAGGTCCAGACCCGGTGGTGGAGTGAGCCCCAGCCCATAGAGTGCGTGATAGCCGTCATAGTAGTCATTGCGTGACAGCTCGCTTGGCCTTAGCCCGGGGTCCGGAGGATCCGCTGCTTCTGATTCCCCGCTATCATTCCAGACTCCGAGGCCAAATATTTTATCCTCATCATCATTCAGGTTGTCATCCCTGGGGTAGTCGACCACATTGGGGCTAGGGGTGAACTCTGAGAAGGTCCCTCCCTTATAGAGACCAAAACGGGTGTTGATGCCAAGACGTGGCCACTGGGCCTTGTTGCCGGGATTGGTGGAGACAAAGGGGTAGCTGCAGCCCTGGGAGCTTGCATCGGCCAAGGCTGCGCCCAAGGCTTGGTTGCCACTGTAACCGGCGACCGTGGAGGGGACCAGAAAACCAAAGTTGCCCGGTGCCCACTGGTTGCCAACCTGCTTTTTCAGGATCACCTGGCGGCCGGGCTGGATCGGATGTGATGAGTCTCCCCAAGGGGTGCTCCCCGCCGGATCGCAGATCATCAGTGGTGGGAATTCACAGATGTAGAAGTGGCGGCCGGCAAGGGCGTAGGCTGATACGCCGGCAGTTGCAGGGGTCTCTATACCCATGGCAGAGAGTGCCGGCAGCATATACAGGTCAATCTCCCGAAGTTCCAGGTCGATAGCGACATAGTGGGCGCCACTATCGTCATCGTCGTCAATGACGTGGATCTTGCTGTCCTCCACAGTGCCGCTGCAGGAGGCCGGGTCAGGCTCATTCTTGCTGCCGATGGAGCAGTAGAAGGTGAAGGCGCTGTCGGGCAGATGATCCAGGCTGAGGAGTGTACGCTCATCATTGGTGTAGCTGCTTTCGAAGGTCAGCAGCTCTCTGGCCCGTGCCATGGCACGATCCTGAGCCCCTGCCTGGCCGTCAAGCTCCATGGCAGCCGCCAGTGCGGCGGCGTCGACCGCGTTCTGCATTTGGGTGCGGAGGACGAAGAGGCGGCCGAGATCGGCGGCAAATGAGCCGATCCCGACCAACAACACGATGAAGATCGCCGACATGACAAGAATCACGCCTTGCTGTTTCGACTTAAGCCTTCTGTCCATCAACCACTCCTCAATGAGGGTGCAGTTATCCCCCGCCGCCCAGCAGCCCCCCTTTGTCGGCCTCGCTCTTTTCCTTGAGGTAACGCTTCATCGCCGTATCGCCTTTTGGACCGTAGAGCGTGGCCGCTCCCTCAACCGTCTGGCCGGCATCAGGGTCAACGATATGCATGGCGCTGTTGCTGTGGACAGCATCACCAAAATCGGCCCCCAGGTCCTTTTGCGGCACACCCTGGCAGGCGCTGAGGGCGACTATACCCAGGCATATGGTCATATTTTTCAGCATGGTCGTTTTCATCTCTCACTCCCTAAAGCTGGTGGCCGTATGAACCGTCGATACCGCCTTTGTTCCCTTGCTCCTGCGTCTGTTCGACGCTACCCTCGAGCTTTCCCTCCATGTACTGATCGACATCGCTAGGAGGGATCAGGTTGTCGGTGGGATACTTGATTGAGCCGGAGGGCACCGGTTTGACCAGCCGCGGTGTGACAGAGATAACCAACTCTGTCTCGTTGCGCTGGAAATCGGTGCTGCGGAAGAGTGTACCGAGAACGGGGATATCACCCAGCCCCGGGAACTGATCGACAGCGTTATTCATATCCTTCTGCAGCAGTCCGGCGATCATGAAGCCTTCACCATCACCCAGTTCGATGGTGGTGGCGCTCTTTCGGGTCTTCAGGCCGGGTACCGAAACGCCGCCGCTGGTAGCGCCCAAGGTCCGGTCAATCGCCGACACCTCGGTGGCCAACTTCAGATTGATCCTGTCGCTGCTGAGCACTGTTGGTGTGAACCGCACGGCCACACCAAACTCTTTGAACTCAATGTCGATGGAGCCTTCATCGCCGGCCACAGGCACGGCAAACTCACCGCCGGCGAGGAAGTTCGCTTCCTGACCTGAGAGCGCGGTGATCTTCGGTTCCGCCAGAATATTGGCCAGCCCCTGATCCTCCAGTGCTGAGAGGGTGGCGGTCAGATCGCCCAGTGCCAGGGTGAGGGCACCAAACGGCGACAGCCGGAATACCGGGGTGGTGAGCAGTGTCAACTTGCTGGGAGTGGCATTCAGCCCCATTCCCAGCTCCTTGGTGACGCTACGGGAGATCTCCGAAATCGTCACCTCCAGCATCACCTGCTGGGCACCACCCACTTCGAGCTGGTTGAGCACTTGCCCACTCTTACCCGGCAGATAACTGTTGGCGATGGATTGAGCGGCATTCATGGCAGCGAGGCTTGAGACCTGGCCGGAGAGGATCACTGTGCCATTGGCTGCCCGGACCTCGATCTGCTCCTCCTGAGGCAGTACCTCATAGAGTTTGCGCTTGATCGCCTCGAGGTCGTAGCCGACGGCAACATCGATAAGGCTGACCAGCCTCTCCTTATTATCACGGATTGCCAGATTGGTAGTACCCGGGGATTTGCCAAGGAGGAGGATCTCCCGCTTCCCCAGCAGACGGATATCAGCAACATCCGGGTTGCCTACGAGCAACTGCTTTACATTGACCGGGGAGACCAGAATCCTGGATTTACCGACGGCAATGTTCAGCTCATCAATGCGCCCGCCCAGATCCATTCGAACCGGGATGCTGGCTGGATCTGCCGCTGTCACTGACGTTGCCGGCAGCAATAGTGAAAGAAACAGTGCGATTGCGAGATAGTGTGCTATCCGCAGAAGAGGTGTAAAAAGGCGTTTCATGGGTCTCTCCCTGTTTCCTGGGTTGTTAATAGATCATCTCACTACTTGACGTTCCATACTCAGTCCGCGGATCACTTCCACCTTTGGAGGAGTGTAGACACGCCGGACCGGCTTTGGTTTCGGTTTCGGAGCCTCCACAACCTTGGGTGGTGGGGGTTCTTCGGTGGCATCAGAGAGATCGCTGAGGGTGATGGAGTCGCTCCCTACCACCTCTGTGTCTCCCTCGTTGCGCAGCACCAGTGTCAGGGTGCCGACAGTTTGAGCCAGGGTGAGGATCTGACTCTGTTTAGGCGTTACCTGCAAGGTGACCGATTTGACCACCCTTGGCGCATCCTTCTTCTGAGACGCCTCCTGGGCAACACCTAAAACCAGCACGTTCTGCAATAGTGTTCGGGTCACCGGCGATGACTTTTTCTTGCCGAAGGTGGAGGTGAGCAGAAGGTCGACGTTATTGCCCGGGAGGACAAAGCCTGCGACACCGCGTATCTCATTGACGCTGATGGTGATTGCCCGCATATTCTCCGGGATACGCGGCGTCAGGCCGCCGCGCGCCCCTTCCGGTGAAACCTTGTAGGGAAGTACGACCTCATCGGTCTTCATCTCCTGGAGTACGACCCTGGGCTTTTCTCCCACGGCTTCCTCAATGGTGGTGAAGGCATCTTTTGGGATCGCCTTGGTCGGCCACTCCACGGTTTTCAGCATCACCTTATCCAGGTGCATGCCGATATCCAGGTCGGCGGCGGCAACCACCACATGCTGGGTATCGATAACAGTCGCCCCTGTATCTCCGGGGCCGGCTTTTGGTTGCAGCTGGGTATTGACGAGGTACGCCGCGATACCGCCGATGACGATGGCGAACAGCAGCATGATCACTGCACGTGCTTGCATGATGTAACCCCCCTGTTATCAGTCATTTTTCACTTCCGTTTCTTCTTCACTAAAAAAGTTCGAGCGCCATGCCTGGACAAGTAACGCCTCGGAAACCGCAGGTGCCTTTCCCTCGAACAGGCAGTAGTCGATGATCTGGTTGATCAGATCCCTTGGTTGGCAGGCGATGAGGGGCCTGCCGGAGGGTTTGTAGAGTTCATTGATGAGAAAGTCGATCACTTCTTCACTACAAGTCAGGTCGTTGGCATCGCAGTACTGTTTGAATACCTTCCTGTACTCCTCCTCTGTCAGGTAGTGGATGCGAATCTTGTAACCGAGGCGGCGGATAAAGGCATCATCCGCCAAGTCAGCAGCGCTGAGGTTGGTGGCGAATACCGGCAGCACATCGAATGGGATCTGGAACTTGCCGCCAGTGTGCAGGCTGAGGTAGTCGACACCGCTCTCCAGGGGAACAACCCAGCGGTTGAGCAGGGCGGCGGTATTACATGCCTGGCGGCCCAGGTCATCGACCATGAAGATGCCGCCATTCGCCTTCATCTGTAGGGGGGCGTCGTAAAACCGCGTGTCCTGTTGATACTGGAGGTCCAGCATTGGCAGATTGAGTTCACCGCCGGAGATGATCACCGGACGGCGACAGATTACCCAGCGGTTGTCGTGGGCGTGAGGTATTTTGCGCAGATTGGGGGATGGGGCCTGGGTGTTGTCGGCTGCTTCCACAGGACGGTGATTGACCGGATCGAAGATGCGGATGATCTGTCCCTCCGTGACGATGGCGTGAGGGATGGCGACATTTCCATAAAGCAGGCGCAGCATCTGATGTGCCAAAAAGGTTTTTCCCACCCCTGCGGGACCAAATAGAAACGCCGATCTGCCGCTGTTGAATGCCGCCCCTACCTGGGTGATGGTTTCCGGTCGGATGACCAGGCCGTGGAATATCTCGTCGGTGCGCTGGCGATCGACGATCTGTCGCTTCACTGACTGGCGCTCAATCTGTGTCCGATAACTCTCCAGGGATACCGGCAGGGGACCGCAGTAGGCACTCTCCTCCATGTAGAGACCCGCTTGATCACGCCCCTGGGTCGTGAGCGAGTAGTGCATGGCGCCACTGATACTGTCGGAACCCTCTCCCTTGGCTTCGATCAGGGACTCCTTGCGCAGAAAGTGGATCGGTTCCCCCAGCAGTGAAGGGGGTATGGCCAGACGGTCTGCCAGCTTGTCGATTCGCAGTTCGCCAGCGATCAGCAGGTGCTTGACGATCAGCCGGGTGATGAGGGTGAAGTCGATTTCGAGATCGTGCCAGGAGGATGGGGGGGGAGGGAAGTGCTCGTACTCTTCTGTTCCAACTTTTGTAGCCGCATCAAGTTTCCTGTGCCTGAAGACGCGAAGGAGTGCCTGGTCGCCTGTCCCCTCACCCTGAGTTACAGTGGTGCCTTGGGCTGGATCCTCATGTGTAGTGTTCTTAAACTCCATTTTCTTGTTCCCGTAACCTGCAACGGTTTACGCCTGTTACTAAAGTATAGACAAAGCGTGGGAATTAATAGATCGATCATTCCATCAGCGACTATCTACCGGCACACAGAAGACCTGTCACAATCCTGCCCACTGTCATGAGAACAGCACAACGACCGTGGCCGAGGTGGTCACACCGCAACCAACCCAAGCGGTGCCCCGTGTCCATTGGAGGCCGGTTGGGGCAAGCTTGGAAAGAGATGGTGGCTTACCGTTATCACCGATCGCGGAATAGTCTGCGCTATCGGCTGATAAGACCACAGTTTAAAGCCACCATCGGCGTCACCACTACCCACTATTGCGGTACTACAAATACCTAATTGGTTGCGTCGAGTTCTTGCCCTACGTTATCGAAAGTCTCTGAGACCTCTTCCCCCAAAAACGTGACTGCGACAATCGCCACGACGGCGATCAAAGCGACCATCAAGGCGTATTCGACCATGGTTGCGCCAATTTGGGATTTACGTACTTTACGGAGCAGTTTTTTCATCAGGAATCTCCACCTGTAAATTATTTGATATCTTCCTAGGAAGGGAGCGCTGTGTTGCCGACACCCTGATTTCAGACTAGTAGAAAAGGCTGGGAAGTCAATGCTTGCACGGTGAAGTTTCAGAGAGAAATAGTGGTTTCGGTCGATAACGTTTAGCGAGTTGCATACCCCCTGGCTAAAGTGCCGGCATCACTGTCGGAAACCCGACGAGTGGACCGTAGTTTTGAAAAATACCAACCACTTCAATATTTGCGAATTGTACGAGAAAAATACCAACCAATAACTCACCCTGCGCCCGTGCCGGTAGCTATAGATCCATGATGAGTACAATTAATCCCCAGGTACAAAAGCAGTAGCAGAGAGTAGCCGAAGGGCCAGGCATAGGGGGCAACAATCAGCGGTCAGGCGAACAACGAGGGCAAGTGCTGAGGTCAATCCACCGATTTTTGGTGCCGCCAATAGCAAAAAACGGCCCCGTAACTCCGGTCAGCGGCACCACAGGTACTCAGTTGGTGGCGTCGATAGTTGTTCCTACTTCATTGAAAGTCTCGGAGACCTCTTCCCCCAAAAACGTGACAGCGGCAATCGCCACGACGGCGATCAAAGCGACCATCAGTGCGTATTCGACCATGGTGGCGCCTGTTTCGTATTTGCGTAGTATCTGGAGAAGCTTTTTCATCAGGAATATCTCCTTCTCTGTTTCCCGGTGAGACTATCCTTTTGAGACAATCTCTCCTCTAATCTGAGGGTAGTAGAAGAGAGTGGCATGTCAATTTCTTACCTCAGTATCGATCGGTTGTTTTTCTGGCTTTTGCCGCCATCCCGGCTACCCTTAGATTCATTGATATTGATCAACTCCATGGAGGTATAAGTACCCTGTGGTTGCGACTTGGGGCTATGAATATTAGAATAGATTAAAATATTGATTTAGCACTCTAACGTAATGCTTTGCCCGGCTGAGACTCAGGGTGGGGCGTTATCACAATTCCTATGATTCGGGGCTAACAAAGGCATGCAGGATCCAACAACTCAGTCCGATCGTGACATTGGCAGTGTAGAGGTCAAGGAGACCACGTGCTATATGTGCGCCTGCCGTTGTGGCATCCGGGTGACCTTGCGCGATGGCGAAATCCGCCATATCGAGGGTAATCCCACTCATCCCCATAACCAGGGGGTGATCTGCGCCAAGGGCTCCTCCGGCATTATGAAGCAGTACTCGCCGGCACGTATCACCAAACCGCTGCTGCGCAAGCCCGGTGCCGAGCGTGGTACCTCGGATTTCGAAGAGATCTCCTGGGAGAAGGCTTTCGGTATCATGGAGGAGCGTCTGGCAAAGATTCGTGCCGATGATCCTAAGAAGTTTGCCCTCTGTACCGGTCGTGACCAGATGCAGGCCCTCACCGGCATGTTCGCCAAGCAGTTCGGTACGCCCAATTATTCAGCCCATGGTGGCTTCTGTTCGGTCAATATGGCCGCCGGCATGATCTACTCCATCGGCGGCTCCTTCTGGGAGTTCGGCGGCCCGGATCTTGAACGCGCCAAGCTGTTTGTGATGATAGGCACCGCCGAAGATCACGATTCCAATCCGCTGAAGATCCACCTCTCCAAATTCAAACGTCGCGGCGGCAAGTTCATCTCCATCAACCCGATCCGTAGCGGCTACTCGGCCATCGCCGATGAGTGGGTGCCGATCAAACCGGGTACCGACGGTGCCCTGATGATGGCGCTGATTCACCAGTTGATTAAACAGGGGCTTTACGATCGCGAATTTCTCATTCAGTACACCAACTCCGCAGAGCTGGTGATCAATGATGAGAGTCGCGATGACCATGGCCTCTTCAAACGTTTTGAGATGCATGTCGAAGAGGGGTGTTTCGATCCTGAAAACAAGCTCTGGTGGGATCGTGACCTGGATAGAGAGATATCCACTCATACTCCCGGTGTCGATCCGCGCCTGCTTGGGGAGTTTGAGCTGGGGGATGGCACCCCGGTAAAGCCCGCTTTCCAACTGTTGAAGGAGCGGGTGGAGGAGTATACCCCGGAGTGGGCCGAGGGGATCACCGGCATACCGACAGAGACCATTATCCGCCTCGCCCACGAGATGGGCGTTACCGCCCGTGATCACCAGATTGAGCTGCCGATCCAATGGGTCGACTGCTGGGACAACACCCACGAATCGGTGAAGGGTAACCCGGTGGCCTTCCACGCTATGCGTGGTCTCGCTGCTCACTCCAACGGTTTCCAGTCGATCCGTGCCTTGAGCATCCTGATGACCCTGCTCGGTACCATCGATCGGCCGGGCGGTTTCCGTCACAAGGCGCCTTTCCCGCGCCCGATTCCCCCTTGCCCCAAGCCGCCCAACGGTCCCGATGGTGTGCAGCCGAATACGCCTCTCGATGGCATGCCTCTGGGTTGGCCCTCCAAGCCGGAGGATCTCTTTATCGATGACGAGGGCAAACCGGTACGGCTCGACAAGGCGTTCTCCTGGGAGTACCCGCTGTCGGTTCACGGGTTGATGCATAATGCCATCACCAATGCCTGGCGGGGTGACCCCTACAAGATCGACACCATGCTGCTGTTTATGGCCAACATGGCGTGGAACTCATCGATGAATACCGCCAGTGTGCGGGAGATGCTGGTGGATAAGGAGGAGAACGGCGAATACAAGATCCCGTTCCTTATCGTCTGTGACGCCTTTCAGTCGGAGACCGTGGCGTTTGCCGACCTGGTGCTGCCCGATACCACCTATCTGGAGCGCCACGACGCCCTCTCGATGCTCGACCGGCCGATCTCTGAATATAGCGGGCCGGTGGATTCGGTACGTATTCCGGTGGTGCCACGCACCGGCGAGTGCCGACCGTTCCAGGAGGTGGTGATTGAACTGGGCAGCCGCCTCGGTCTCCCCGCCTTTGTTAAGGAGGACGGCTCACGCAAGTATCGCGACTACCCCGATTTCATCACCAACTACGAGACCTCCCCCGGTTCCGGTATCGGTTTCCTCGCCGGTTGGCGCGGTAAAGGGGGTGAGAAGTTCCTCAAGGGTGAGCCCAATCCAAGACAGTGGGAGATGTACCAGAAGAACGGCTGCGTCTATCACCATGAGCTGCCCAAGTCTTACCAATACATGCGTAACTGGAATAAAGGCTATCTGCAGTGGGCCCGCGCTCACGGCATGACCCGTTACGCCGAGCCGATCACTATCCATCTCTACTCCGAGGTGTTGCAGAAGTTTCGTCTGGCGGCACAGGGTAAACGTGCGGGACGGCAGCCGCCGGACCATCTGCGCAAGCGCATCGAGACCCATTTTGATCCGTTGCCGTTCTACAGTGAAACGCTGCTGTCACGGCTGTCGGACACCCACGACTATCCCCTCAACGCCCTCACCCAGCGACCGATGGCGATGTATCACTCGTGGGACTCTCTCAACGCCTGGTTGCGTCAGATTCATACTCACAACTACCTCTTCGTCAACCCGCAACTGGCCAAGACCAAGGGGATTGAGGATGGTGACTGGATCTGGGTCGAGTCGCCCACCGGTAAGGTGCGCTGCATGTGCCGCTACTCCGAGGCGGTGGAGCCGGGCACGGTGTGGACCTGGAACGCCATCGGCAAGGCACCGGGTGCCTGGGGTTTGTCACCCAAGGCCAATGAGTCCCAGAAAGGGTTTCTGCTAAACCACCTGATTCCGGAAGAGCTGCCCCCCTGTGATGCGGGGGACCACCTCTCCAACTCCGATCCCGTCACCGGCCAGGCGGCCTGGTTCGATGTACGGGTGAAGATCTACAAGGCGGAGTCGGGTGAGCCGGAGCAGACTTCTCCACAGTTTAATCTGCAGAGGTTGCTGCCGGGACAGAAAGGGCGTCATGGTCGCTGGCAGGCCTACTTTGCCGGCATCTTTCGGCGCAAGGCGGGGATAGAAAAATGACGCAACTCGCACTGGTTATCGATCTCAATGTCTGCGTTGGCTGTCACGCTTGTGTCACCAGCTGTAAACAGTGGAATACATCCGGTTGGGCCGGCCCGCTGCCGGATCAACGCCCCTATGACGAAGACCCCTCCGGTGTCTTCTTCAACCGGGTTCAGACCTATGAAATAGGCTGCTTTCCCAATACCGAGACACTCCACTTTCCCAAGTCGTGTCTGCACTGCGAGGATCCCCCATGCGTGCCGGTCTGTCCTACCGGGGCGAGCTACAAGCGTGAGGACAACGGCGTGGTGCTGGTGGATTACGACAAGTGTATCGGTTGTAAGTACTGCTCCTGGGCCTGCCCGTACGGTGCCCGTGAGTTTGATGAGTTCAACCGGGTGATGAAGAAGTGCACCCTCTGTATCGATCGTGTTACCGATATGACGTTGCCTGAATCGGAGCGCAAGCCGGCCTGTGTGTTGGCCTGTCCCACCAGTGCCCGTATCTTCGGTGATGTCCACGACCCCGATTCAGACGCCTCAAAGGCGATTCGCGAAGAGGGCGGCTATCAGCTGCAGCCGGAGTGGGGTACCCAGCCTGCCAATCACTATCTGCCGCGGCGCAAGCAGCGCATACATATCAGTGAAGATGAACTGGTGCGCTCTGATAATCCGCTGCGGAAAGAAGAGGAGCTGCCATACGATCAGGGCGAAACCCTGGACGATGTGGCTTGGTAATTTATGGCTACCCATAAGTTCAGAAAAGCAGGACGCAGAGAACGGAGAGGAGGCGCAAAGGGCGCGGAGAAAAACTGTTTTTCTCAACATGAAAACTCTGCGAACTCTGCTCTCCTCTGCGAACTCTGCTCTCCTCTGCGAACTCCGCTCTCCTTTGCGATCTCTGCGTCCCTTTTTCTGTTTTTGAACGAACGCTATTTAGGAATTAGATAAATGCATCCGGCATTTTCAGTTATTTTTCTTACCACCCTGATCGGTGTTGGTCAGGGTCTGTTTTTGGCGCTCTATACGGGGCAGGTCTATAGCCTTGCCAACCTGCTGCCGGCACAGGCGAGTCAGGGCTTCTACGCTCTCGGCAGCTTTGTGGCGCTGGTTTTTCTGGTTGCCGGGCTGCTCGCCTCATTCTTCCATCTGGGACATCCCGAGCGGGCGTGGCGGGCCGCCGCCAAATGGCGCACCTCCTGGCTCTCTCGCGAGGTGATTGTGCTGCCGACTTTTATGGGGCTGGTGTTCCTCTACGCGGGGATTCACTACCTGGAGTGGACCGGGCCGCTGTTCACTGTTTCCGACACATTGCCGGTGGATCTGACCCTGATTATCGGTTTTCTTGCCGGCCTGGCGGCATTTGCACTCTATATCTGCACCGCCATGATCTATGCCGGAGTGAAGTTTCTCAAGGAGTGGCACTCACCGCTGACAGTGGCCAACTACACTTTTCTTGGCCTCGCCTCCGGCTTTATGTTGGCAGCTGCTTTCTCCGCCTACGGCGGTACTGATCTTGTGGCCTTTTTCGGCACCTGGGCGGTGATCTTCACCTTTGCGGGCGCGCTCTCCCGCGCTGCATCGCTGCTAAGGAACCGCGGTCTGCGCCATAAACTCAACCTGACTTCAGCCATCGGCGTGCGTCACCAGCAGATGGCTCAGTTGACTCAGGGGTTTATGGGTGGCTCCTTTAACACCCGTGAGTTCTTTCATGGTAAGAGACCGGCACTGCTGAAAATGATCAAGTTCACTTTTCTGTTGCTGGTCTTTCCGCTACCCGTGGCGATGATGGCCACCGCCTATTTTCTCGAGTCGGCCTCTCTGCCCATCGGTGCTTTTGTGGTGCAGTACATTGGGCTGTTGGCTGAGCGCTGGTACTTTTTTGCCGAGTCGCGTCATCCACAGAATCTCTACTATCAATCCATGGCCTGATGGTATTAACAGGTCTTATAAAAGGAGAGTTTGTCATGCGTATTATCAAGCAGTTGTTTGCCGTTGTGTTGATTAGCATGATGACGTTTTCGGTCAGGGCCGATGTGCTGGTTCTGGTTCACGGTTATCTGGGCAGTGCCCACTCCTGGGAAACCAGCGGTGTCAATGCCGTACTCAATGCCAACGGTTGGCCCCGTGCCGGGATGCTGACTGCGGGTCCTGCAGGTGTTCAACTGCTACCGGCAACCATAACAGCGACAGAGGGTAATGCGGTCTATGCTGTGGAGCTCCCCTCTCTGGCACCGATGATGATTCAGGCGGACTATCTGCAGGTAATGCTGCAGCAGATTGCCGCCCGCCATCCCGGTGAGTCCACCCATATTGCTGCCCACTCCGCCGGTGGTGTGGTTGCACGCATCGCTCTGGTCCGTGGTGCTGCAGTCAATGCCAAATCCCTGATCACTATCTCATCGCCCCACCTCGGCACCGAGCGTGCAGTTCAGGCACTCGATGCCAGTGATACTTCATTCCCTTTCTGTCTGGTGGAGGATTTTTTCAGTGGTGGAAAGGTGAGCCTGCTAAAGAACTCCAGGGGAGCTTTGATTGACCTGACCCCCGCCTATCCGGGCAGCCTGCTCCACTGGCTCAACAGCCAGCCCCATCCGGATATCGCTTATTACTCGGTTATCCGTCCCGGTCCCGTCGGCATGGGTGATGAGCTGATCCCCGCCTTCAGTCAGGATATGAATAACATCCCGGCGCTTAAGGGGCGCTCACAAGTCTCTATTGTTGCCACTGGTCACATGCTCAATCCACAGGATGGCATGGCGTTGGTGAGTGTCCTGCCAGCACTATAAGGGTCGCAGGGTAAAGAAATTCCCATCCTGCTTTCCTGCTGCGCTACACGCGTTGCATTGGAACCATCGGCCCAGCGTCTTGCCGATAGCACATGTGAAGCGGCTGAGGCTTACTTTATAATGACTATGCATAATAACCTGTAATCTGGTGTAGATAGCGAACCTGTTCGCGAAGAACACGTCTCGGAGTCGATCGCGAACAAGTTCGCTCCTACAGGTATCACATTTTCCATCAAGATGGTTTTCTGGATTATTGTGCATAGCCAGTTACTTTTATTATCTGCATAATCCGCTGGTCGTTCCTTTCACTCTCTCAGATGAATAGGCTGGTAGCGTAATCACTGAGCAGGTGTCACACCTCTTATTGTCAATACCCCGCTTTTCGATCATCCTGTACAAAACACTGAATCTGGCAGCTGGCTCGATTTTTTGTGTTTGCTGTCCTATTGTTAACAGAACAAGTGATGATCTACACGCAGGTGGAGATACAAAACTGGCGGAGAAATGGGTGTGATGCCTATGGGGGTCTTCATGAGGCGGCAGGGTGGTAAAGACTGGTTACCGCTCTCGGCCTGGTTTCTTTATCGGCTGCCCTATGCTGTTATAGTAGGAGTGCTTATCGGCTTTTTGGTCACGGTAATCACTGCAGAGGGAGCATCCACGTTGGCAGGCCGGCTCGGTGGGGACTATCCGGCTTTCTATGGTGCGGGACGAATTATTGCTGATGGTGATTGGGAGAACCTCTACAATATCGGACGACAGGCGGATGAACAGAAGCCTCTGCTGGGTGCTGGTAAAGTTCTATATTTTGCTTATCCCCCGTACGCCGCGCTGCCTTTCGGGCTATTGGCCAAGTTAGAGTATCGCTGGTCCTATCTCCTCTATACGCTGATTCTTTTCGGTGCCTTGTTGTTGGCACTACATCTGCTACGTACGCTCTCGAACTATGTGGTGAACCACTATTGGCAGCTGGTCGGTTGGGCGTTGCTCTTCTACCCTCTGTTCAAAGCGATTGGTGGCGGCCAAAACAGTTCCATCACGTTGCTGCTTCTGGTTGGAGCCTGGTGGGGGGTGGAACATGACAGCCCCTATCTCTCAGGATTTCTTATTGGCTTGCTCCTCTATAAGCCTCATTTCGCCTTGCCGATGATAGCCCTGTTTCTGATTGCGGGACATTGGCGTGTCGCTGCAGCAAGCGTAGCGACCGCACTCTGCCTCTATGGAATCAGTGCCTGGATGTTGGGGGAAGATTGGCTGTTTCAATGGAGTGATCAGGTACTATTCTTTGCTACGGAAGATGCTAGGGTAAACCCTTATCAGAACGTTTCATGGCACGGCTTCCTTGCAGGGCTATTTGGTGTTGGCATTAGTGTGACTATTGCTGGAATCGCCTGCTCGGTCATGACCTTCGTCTACCTGGGGTGGAGCTGGTGGCAATTGAGAGGCAGCGATATAGATTTACGGATGGCTCTTGCCGTGCCTGGAGTCCTATTGATAACGCCCCATACGATGTACTACGACGCCGCCCTGATTCTGGTTCCGTTGATTGTGCTGGCTGACCGCGGCACACCGCATATGGGGCTGCGCGTGTTCTTGGTGTTTGTGGCAGGTATTGGCCACTATGTTGCGCCCACTATCGGCTTTTCGACGCTAGTTTTTGCGGTATTGGCCACCGCTTGGTGGTCGATCAATGCCACCGCCTCTCAGCGAAGCTGTGCGGTGCTGGGCGGTGCAGGTTCCGATGGGGAGTGACCAGTGAAACAGGGTAGTGTTGTATGTTGAACTTTTGGGATGCGGAATCAGCAGGAAAAAATCATGAAAATCTCACTCATCGCCCCATTTTATAACGAGGAGGAGAACGTTGATGATTTCTTTCAGCGCGTTCTTCCTATCGTCCAATCTCAGAGTAGTGACTATGAAATTCTATGCATCAACGATGGAAGCACAGACAATACATTGCCTGAGCTGCAGGCGTGGAAAGCGAAGTGTCAGCAGATAAAAATCATTAATTTTTCTCGCAATTTTGGCAAGGAGAGTGCACTCACGGCAGGATTTGATTTAGCAGAAGGCGATGTTGTGATTCCAATCGATAGCGATCTGCAGGATCCACCTGAATTGATTCCGGAGATGCTGTCAAAATGGAGAGAGGGTTACGATGTCGTTTACGCCAAGCGGGTCAAACGCCAGACAGATACCGCTTTCAAACGGTGGAGTGCATTAAGCTTCTATCGCCTGTTCAATTGGATAACTGATACCAAGATACCCTATAACACCGGTGATTTCCGCTTGCTGGACAGAAAGGTCGTCGAGGCTGTTCGCCGTCTCGATGAGCGTACCCGCTTTATGAAGGGTATTTTTTCCTGGGTAGGTTTTCGGCAGGCTGCGGTTGAGTATGAACGCCCTCTCAGGGAGCATGGTGAAGCCCAGCTTCATTTAAGCAATCTGTGGCGTCTTGCTGTGGATGGAATTACCTCATTTTCTACTCTGCCGCTGCGGATCTGGAGCTATATCGGTTTGTTCTTCGCCGTTAATCTCATTTATCTATGGAGTTGTAATTATTGCCAAGACGTTGCTCTTTGGTGTCGATCTGCCAGGTTATGCTTCAATAATCACCGTTGTGCTGTTTCTTGGTGGTATTCAGCTTATTTCATTGGGGGTTATTGGCGAGTATATAGGCCGTATTTTCTATGAGATAAAGGGACGTCCAAACTATATTCTCGATGAGGATCGAAGAGAAGTAAGAAGGGACGATGAGGAAGAGCCAGGTGGTTAATCCTGGATCACTACTGCAGGTTGGCCGTTTCGGGGTTGTTGGTATCCTAGCGACTGGCGTGCATGGGCTGGCACTCTATATGTTTGTGGAGTGGGTGTCATTGCTCCCGGTGATTGCGAACTCATGTGCCTTTCTGATTGCGGTGGTAGTCAGTTATGTCGGGCACTATCGCTGGACATTCAACGTCACTACAGCTCATGTGGGTACCTTTACAAAGTTTTTTATCCTGGCTTCATCTGGATTTTTGTTGAACGCACTTATTATGGAAGTTACGACAAATATTGCCGGACTCCATTATTTTATTGGATTCGCCATCATTGTTTTAACTGTGCCAGCGGCAACATTCGTGGTGGGGCGCTTCTGGGTATTTCGATAGGGATCAATAGTCGCTATGGGTAAATTGATAGAGCTATGGATTAAGAGTGATCGGTTTCGAATTATAGCGCTGATTATTATGATCACGATTTTTGGTGCCATCCTATTGATCTCGCAATCACGTGAATCGGAGTGGAAAAGTCATCTATCCGATTTTGGAACGAGAGATTTTGTTGTCTATTGGTCAGCTTTTAACGCAGTAAAAGATGGAAAAAATCCCTATTCTATGCCAGCGATATACCCTCGCTGACCGCCAAGGAAGGCTGAAAGCCGAGGCGGTTAGTCCTCGGTAGTCGCGAGGCGATACTGGATGCCCGGCGTGCGCATAGCGCCAGAGGGAATCCAAAGATCGCATACGAACGCGACGTCAAGTCATCTCGGGAGTCAGCGACGAAGCAGTAACGAGCTTGCGATGTTATTGCGTAGTGCTGGAGACCGGGACGGCCGGGGCAATAATAGGCTGTCGAAGATTGAGTGCAAAAGGGGGACCTGGATGTCCCGTTTTGCATCACGAAATCGAAGACTCGCTCGTTTCAGGATCATGTGATTAAAGATGAAAAATTAGCCCAGGCTTTCTTGAATCCACCTTGGGCTCTTTCAATTATGGCGCCGGTGCTGGTTTTTGATTTTACGGTTGCGAGGTTTCTCTGGATTATACTTAATGCTGCATTTATCTATCTGACGATTATTTTGATATTCAATAGCTTACATGGAGGAGATTCAAGTAGAACGATAGATTTAATGTTGGGTTCTCTTTTCTTACCATCCGTATGGACGATATGGATGGGTCAGATCACTCTCTTTCTGACAGTCTGTTTTGCTGCCGCATTCGTCTGCCATGATGAAGGGTCGCACCATACTGGCAGGATTGATTTTTATTCCACTGACGCTTAAACCTCACCTCTTTCTTGTTGTGGGCATTGTGTTAGCAGTTTATGTTTTACGCAAAAAACTCTTGCCATTGGTGATGAGCTTTATCTTTGGATTCCTCGCTCTGCAATTGATTACCTACCTTTTTTCACCACAAATCTATTCCAATTGGCTGAGTATGGAGTATTCACCGCTAATCCAGAAAACATCAAGCGTGGTTACTATAATTCGAGAGAGTATGCAGTTTGTATTCGGAACTCTGGTGGATTGGCCAGTAGTGGCGGTTCCGCTAGTTGGGACCGTACTATTTGTGCCCTGGCTTCTAAAGCAGTATGGCAATAGTAATATCGAGTTACTGCTTCCTCCGTCACTGTGTATCTCACTGGGTATCGCACCTTATAGCTGGCTACATGATTTCTCACTGTTGCTGGTATGCCAGTCTACCCTATTGGTCCTGGTATCAAGAATAAAGCCGCCCTATGCCATAAAAATAGAGATTACCCTAATGTTGGTGGTTCTCCAGCTGGCAATTGTTATTGGAATAGTTGCTTTCGAGGGATTCCAATATCTTTTTTGGGTTCCTTGGGTGATGCTGGCGATCTGGGTTAGATCGTCGAATCTGTTATATTCCGATAAAGCGCGTCATGTTTAATGAGCCCTTAGAATTATTCAGTAAAGGCTATAGAATTTTTGGATGGTTGGTAGTTGTTCTGGTGACACCCGCTTTGGTGGTGAATTCATGGCCGGCGTATTGGAGGTGGATTAAGATACATATATACCGCCATCACAGCGCATGCGAGTACCTTCTCAGGGTTTCTTGTCCAGGCATAATCAGGCATTTCTGCTAAATGCCTGATTATGAAGGTTACGACAATTGCCAGCGGACGATACTATTTTTTGATTCGCTATCATTGCGTTAACAGTGCCAGCAGAAGCTTTTATGGTAGAGCGTCACTGGGCGTTTAGACAGGAGTCAGTAGTTACTATGAAAAGATTGATTAATCGATGGGAGAGAGACGCCAATTTTCGCATCATAGTTCTGATTCTTGCAATCACACTCTTTGGTATCATCCTGTTGAGTTCCCAGTCACGTGAGATGCAATGGGAAAATCATCCATCCGATTTTGGAACGCGGGATTTTGTTGCCTTTTGGTCAGCATTTCATACGCTCAATGACGGAAACAATCCCTACTCTTTATCGGAGATCTACCCGTTTCAAAGTCATGTCATTGCAGATGAAGGCTCAGTGCAGGCTTTCTTGAATCCGCCCTGGAGTCTGGCGGTTCTTGCGCCGATTCTTGCCTTTGATTTCAATGAAGCACGATTCCTCTGGATAGCTTTAAATATCCTCTTTGTCTACATAACAACTTTTATTATCTCAAGTTATTTGCATGGTGACAAATCAGGAAAATCAAATTTATTTTTGGCTGGGCTTCTATTTCTCCCTTCGTTATGGGCTCTCTGGTATGGGCAGCTTTCCATTTTTTTAACTGCCTGTTTTGTCGGTGCGTTCTCAGCTACTCTGAAGGGACGTGGTAAGTTGGCAGGGTTGCTTTTCATTCCACTGACAATAAAGCCCCACCTCTTTCTGGTTGTGGGTATTGTTCTTATAATTTACATTCTACGTAAAAAATATATAGATCTTCTTGTTAGCTTTATAGCCGGTTTCAGTGCGCTTCAATTGGTAACCTATTTTCTCTACCCCCAATTATATGCCAATTGGATAAGTATGGAGTTTTCACCGTTAATATCAAAAACAGCAAGTCTGGTTACTCTTCTTCGAGAGAGTATAGTGTCTATATCCGGAGTTTTAATAGATTGGCCGGTAGTTGCTGTCCCAATGGTCGGCTTAGTTGTCTCGACTCCCTGGTTTATAAAACGCCTTGCTGATAGTGAGCTGGAATTGTTGATTCCAGCATCACTCTGTATTTCGTTGGGAATAGCTCCTTATGTTATGCCCTACGACTTTTCACTGTTGTTGATATGCCAGACAACTCTGCTGATCTTTATGAATAGAGTAGATGCTGACAATTCAATAAGGCTGGAGATTGCTTTTATGTTGATAGGGCTCCAGTTGGCAATTATTGTAGTAGGTTCCTTAATTCAAGGTCTGCAATATTATTTCTGGATTCCCTGGGCAATGCTTGTAATCTGGTTTAGGTCATTAAGATTGTTGAATAATGGGAAAGTAAGGCTATTTTATTATTCTCAACAGCGTACACAATAGCACTAGTAGGACATAGCGATATTGGTAAAAATTTGACATTCTATTTGTCTCCACCATATATGCGCTTTATGTGCTCCTGGGAGGTAGAGTGCTACAGCTTAATAAAGTAATTGAAGATGCTAAAGCTAAGTATATTTCTTCAAATAAGAAAGCCTCGTCAGTTACAGGCTCGTTGAATAATCAGCGTTCAATTGACTATTTAGCTGTTTTCTCAACTATTTTCGGAATGGTTTGTCTGGGGTATTTGGTTTGGGTGATATTAGTCAACCAGCATCTTGACGTTGATTTCAAATATATCTGGCTATCTGGTCATTTATGGGGTATTGGGGCGAGCCCATATGGTCATGCTTATGTACAGCAAGGCCAATTGCTATTTGATGACTTTAATAATAATCCGTTTTTCTATCCACCCAATTGGTGGATGATTTCAACATTTCTCTCGATGTTTGAATATCACACAGCCTTAAATATTTGGCGATGGTTTAATCTTTCCTTGATTGTCCTGTCAAGCCTGACTCTTCGTGCTGGTATGGCAAATGCAGGCGTTAACATTACTTGGGCATCGATGATGCTCTACACCGGGTTAGTGGCGTTGATGCAATCAACTTTTAGGGCACTGATCCTTGGGCAAACGTCAATCCTGATATATTTCGGTTTTTGTGTACTTATCTATGGTGTGATTTCAAAGAAGAACTCATGGGCAGCGGTTGGGTTTTGTCTGTTACTGCTTAAACCTCATATTGGGCTCGTGTTTATGGCAGCCTTATTGGTCTTTCATGAACACCACAGATCGTTGTTATTTGCAGTTTCAATCACATTCTTGATGGCGCTTCCATCACTACTATTTCCTGATCCTGTAAATATGATAAATGAATATCTGGTCGGATTGTCCATGTATGGAAACGATATTTACAACATGCACAATAACATTTCTGGGCTATCAAATATTATATACAGACTGACAAAAATAGAGATACCCAGTATGGCTATAAGCATTGGTGCATTATGGTTTACCTTTGGTGTTGCTATGATAATTAATGGCCAGGAGTTTTCAGGTAAAAATTGGAGGCGAAATAAAAGCGTTGCGGCACTGGTCATGGGTGCATCTATGGCTGGAATATTTATTCCAATGCATTTAAATGATCTATTGTTTATTTCTCCCGTTATTCTTCTTACAGTAATGTTTGCAGGTGAATTTCAATTACTCTTTTTAGTGCCTTTCTTGATGGTGACGAGAGCTTACGATTTGGCGTGGATGGCAGAAAAAATCATTGGTCAAAAGGGAGGGGTGTATATCGACTGGATTACAGTAGTAAATTTAGCATTCGCTGTGATGCTTTTATTGGTGATAATGCTAATTAGATCAAATGTAAGTAAATCAAAGTAGATATGTGATATTTTTTTGTACACAGAAAGAAATTATGAATTTCTTCCGTTGACCGCCATGGAGCGTGGGGTGAAGGGGTAAGAACGCAGGGAGGTCAGGGCTCTGATGGACTGCCAAGGACCGAGTCGATTTTGGCGGCTGGGACGTCCCAAAATCTTTCACCAGACCTAAGACTCACTTAGTCCGAGGAAGGTCTCGATGCTCCGGCACCCGGTAGATAAAGATCGAGTGGCCAGGCCGAGCCAGGGATTCCTGATCGCGGAACCAGGCAAAGGTGTCATTGTCTTTGAAAAAGACCCCTTGCAGGTTTGTGGCGCTGATGGCATATAGGCCCGGCGCCGGCTGGTAAGGATTGTAGGCAAAAGCCTCAGCCGAATACTGGTACAACGGAAAGCCAGGCAGGGGTCGATAGCGGATGCCATACCTTTCCGGACGGGCCACGCCGAACCAACTCAGGTACACTTGGTCAATACCTTCCTGGTTCAGGTAATCCCCCAGGGCAGGTAAGTCTTGCCCCCAATCGAGGTTCGAGTCCACAACGTACCTGTAGCCGTTCTCCGGCCCACCGGCGACCTCGTTAAAGTAGGCTAGATAATGCGGATAAATCCTCAGCGCAGAGAGAGCCTGCCAGGCCACAAGGCCGATGACAATTACAGTCAGTCCACTGCGAATCATAAACTGGCTCGCGCCATCTGCCCATTTGTATTTGAGCATTGAGAATCGGGCATTATCTGAGGCCACCTTGCTGATGTAAACGAACAGCAGTGGCAAAATGGGCAATAAATGGCGGTAGCCAATGTTCAGCGAACTGCCCATTAGCGCCAAAAAGTATACAGCGACCGGCAGCAGTAGACACATCTCGGTGCGCCGGCTACGGCGGCGTATGGACAGCGCCAGGGTCAGGAGTAGCAGCAGTAACACCGGCAGTGGTGTTTTGATCAATAAAATCACTGGGAAGTAGTACCACCAGCCTTTGACCGAATACTGGCCCATGAGGAAAGCCGGATTTCCCTCGCTGCCAGCCATGGAGAGCGAAGCGAGGGCTGGTAATCCCCGGTAGCCGTGAGGCCGCACTGCTTACCCGTCGTGCGCGCAGCGCGCCAGAGGGGAAGCAAAGTAGGCATCCGAACACGGCGTCCAGTCAATGGGAACTAACTGCGAAGGTAACGAGCTTGCGATGTTATTTCGCGTAGCGGTTAGTGACCAGGACGGCCGGGGTACTAATAGGCTGTCGAAGATTGAGTGCAAAAGGGGGACTTGGATGTCCCGTTTTGCATCACGAAATCGAAGACTCGCTTACCTCGGTGCGCTCAAAGATGGCCCTAAGGCCGTTCCAGTAAGAGGGCATAGGCAGGGTCACTCCGCCATCGCTTAGAGGGCCGCGCTCCAGTCCATAGATGCTCCATACCACGGCCAGTCCGATGACAACCATGGCCACCAAGTACAGCGCCCATTCCCACTCAAGTGCGTGCCACCAGGGTGGGCGGGTAGGCCCAAGCGGCCTACGCCAGACATGTATCATGACGAGTAAAGCAAAGATCGGCAGCAGGATGACGGCCGAGAACTTGGCGGCCAGTGCCAGCCCCAAGGCCACCCCAGTAACGAACATGCCAATTACCGTCGGTCCGGTCATGAATCGCCAAAAGGTGTACAGAGCCAAAAAGATAAAGCAAGCCAAGCCCAGATCGTTGGTTGCCAAGCGGGTGTGCGCCAGGATGTTGGGCGAAAAAACATAGAGCGCCAGTGCCAGCAGGCCGGCTACTGACCCGTGTAGTTCCGCTGCCCAAGCGTAGACACCGATGCCCAGAAACAGCCCCAACAGAACGATCGTCACCCGCGCCCAGTTGACGATTTTCTGTGCCGCAATGGGCTGACCATCGGCATCGGTCGCGTGCCACAACAGTTTGTCGGCAAAAGCGTACCAGTTGGCCGAGACCCACGAGGGATGATCGGTGGGGAGTTGAGGCCGAATGATCAGCAACGGCAGGGCACTGATCGTGTTGACCAGCGGCGGGTGCTCGCGGCTCAGACGGAGGTCGCCGGTGCGCAGGTAGGCATAACCCCGGGCGATATGGTTCTGCTCGTCCATTGTGGGCGACTTTTGTTCGGCGCTAAGGAGTGCCTGCAAGACGAATGCACCCAACAAGGCCAGAGCAACGATAGTGATCAGTTTCTCTTTTCTGTCGGTGCTCAACTTTTGACTCCCTCTATGAGAGTTTTGCTTTACCGCCCGTTGCCCCGGTTCCTCTGATCGCAGGATACCTC
Source organism: Candidatus Sedimenticola sp. (ex Thyasira tokunagai) (assembly GCA_037318855.1). Classification (GTDB taxonomy): domain Bacteria; phylum Pseudomonadota; class Gammaproteobacteria; order Chromatiales; family Chromatiaceae; genus Vondammii. Next base: position 1,142,860 of record CP134874.1, read on the forward strand.
TCACAGTCGGTGATCGACGATGTTGAGAACGGCTTTGTCCGTATTAACCTCTTGCCGTAGCCGCCCTCTGATTGAGTGTTGCCTGCAGGTTCTCCATGTCTCGGGTCTGCTTGAAGGTCTCCTGGATCACCAGTGCATCACTGCTGGCACGATGGCGGGGCAGGTTGAGTTCACGTAGCACCTGCTCCTTGGTCTCATGCCACGACTTCGTTTGTTGCTCAGACATCAGGTAGCGGATACTCTCGAGACGGAACTCTTGTGAGACTCCGGCAGCATTATAGAGCTTACCAAGCCATGAACTGTCATGGCCCCAGGCATCGGTATAGATCGTTTGCCCTTTTAGCTGGTTGTTTAGTGCTATAGCAACAGTCTCGGGGGCACTGCCATGCTGTTGTAACTGCTCTCGGGAGATGCCATGGACTAACTCGGCCTCAGTGCTCCAGAAGGTCCACTCCTTGCGGGGCTTGATGATGTAACAGGAGGCACTCCGATCGGGAAGGATTACGCCTATCTCTATCGGATAACTGTTGGCACCGAAGCCGGAAGCTTCGATGTCGATGACCGGGGGGAGCGGTTGTTCCTTCATTTGACCTCATCCGTGTGCTCACTGATTTATTTGGCACTTAGGACAAATATAGCAAGCTTGACCAGCATCTGTGTGTTTTTCGATTATGGTGCCACAGCGGTAGCAGGGTTTTCCTGCGCGCCTGAACAGGTGAAAACGAGCATCCTCAAAACAGATGCCGTCGGCTATTAGTGCCTCGGCTCTTTTTAAATCGTTGGTGATGCCTCTGGCGGTATAGGATTGTCGGGGGAGGGCGAGCATCAACTCTGTCAACTGGTGCAACCGATTGGGCACTATATCCATGGGGCGCTGTGCAGGGTGAAGCTCTGCGGCAAAGAGAATTTCACAGCGCAGGTAGTTGCCGAGGCCGGCAACAAACGACTGGTCGGTAAGAAGGGCGCCAAGGCGTCGCCGATGGAAGCGCCTATCCTGCAGGCGGCTAAAGACCATCTCGGTAGTGGTGTCCACCGCCAAAATGTCCGGACCCAGGCGATTCAGGAAGGGATGGTTGTCGACTCCCTCCTTATCGAGCACCGCGATATCGGACGCACTGTAGAGCAGTGCCGACACGCTGTCGTTATGGATCGCCAGCCGTAGGCTACGCTTGGTATCAGGGGTGTACCCTGCCGGACTGGTATACCAGCGACCATAAAGCTGGTTATGGCTGTAGATGCTAAGGCTGCAGTCGAAGTGGGTAAGCATCGCTTTGCCCCGAGTCTCGATGGCGATGACCTGCTTTCCCGACAGCATTTTTTCAAATGGTTTGCACTGCACCAGGCCAAACCAGACCTCACTGGCAGTTTTGCCAACCAGTGCTTCTGCCACTGTGTCGGCGGCGCGGCGTATCTCGGGTCCTTCGGGCATCTGTTTTAATCTCTCTGTTGGCGGGTGACATCTTATCCGAAACTACCGCTGCTCCGTAAATCCCATCTTCTCCTTGGGAGGGTGGCAGAAGCCCCTTCTCTCAATCCGGGCGGGGAGTTGGGTGAGTGGAATAGGGCGGGTAACCTTTTGATTTAATATGCCCTTATCCTGGTCTTCTCTCTCGCAGAGAGAAGTAATCAGGGTTTATACCATCTTTCGGGTGCAGGATTTCCTCACCCTGGTGCTTCATCTCCCCTACTCCCGACATCGTCGGCGATGGGGTAGAATGGCCCGCTCTGTGGGTAACTCTGTACGTACCATGAAAAAACCTGAACTGCTCGCTCCCGCCGGCACTCTGAAAAATATGCGCTATGCCTATGCTTATGGGGCCGATGCGGTCTATGCCGGTATGCCCCGCTACAGCCTGCGGGTGCGCAATAACGATTTCCTCGACGAAAACCTGCGTCTCGGTATTGCCGAAGCACATGCTCAGGAGAGAGCGTTCTATCTCGCCTGCAACCTGATGCCCCACGGTGCCAAGTTGAGGACATTTATTGATGATATGGCACCGATCATCGAGCTGGGGCCGGATGCGCTGATCATGTCTGACCCCGGGCTGATTATGCAGGTGCGTGAACGCTGGCCGGAGATGCCGGTACATCTGTCGGTTCAGGCCAATAGCGTCAATGCGGCAACGGTGAAGTTCTGGCAGCAGGTCGGCCTTACCCGGGTGATCCTGTCACGGGAGTTGTCACTGGGTGAGATTGAAGATATCCGCCAGGCGTGCCCGGAGATAGAACTGGAGGTGTTTATTCATGGCGCTCTCTGTATCGCCTACTCCGGTCGCTGTCTGCTGTCGGGCTATTTCAATCATCGCGATGCCAACCAGGGAAGCTGCACCAACTCCTGCCGCTGGGGCTACAAGGTCGCCGACGGCGGTAGCTGTGAAGAGGTGACCGGTGTTTCACAGTCAGGGCAGCAGCGCCATCCTGCCGCAGATTCGGTCTATCTTATCGAGGAGCAGGGCCGTCCCGGTGAGTTTATGCCTGTCTTCGAGGATGAGATGGGTACCTACATCATGAACTCCAAGGATCTGCGTGCGGTGGAACATGTACAACGTCTGGTGGAGATCGGTGTCGATTGCCTGAAGATCGAAGGCCGCACCAAGTCCCACTACTACACCGCCCGCACCACCCAGGTCTACCGCCAGGCGATAGACGATGCGGTGGCCGGCCGGCCGTTCCGCCCACAGCTGATGAGTGATCTAGAAAGTCTCGCCAGCCGCGGTTATACCGACGGCTTCTATCAGCGTCATGAGAGTGACGAGCTACAGAACTATCGCCAGGGCAGCTCCAGTAGCAATCGACAGATCTTTGTCGGTGAGATTACCGGCATCGATGGCAATAACGGTCTCGCTCAAGTCGATGTGAAAAACCGTTTTGCCGTGGGTGATGAGTTGGAGTTGATTACACCCGAGGGTAATCAGCTATTCAGGCTTCAACTGTTATTGGACGATAAAGGGGATGAGATGAGTGTCGCCCCCGGTGGTGGCTACCATGTTCAGGTTCAGCTGCCGACAGAGCTGCAGACAGATAAGGGGCTGCTTACACGGGTGTTGGGATGAAGTTGCCAACTGCCAACTTCAATTGACCCGCAGCAGCTGACCCTCCAGATCCTGCCGGTCGGTAGTGAGGTAGACCTGCCCTTCGGTGATGGTGAGTGACCAGTTGATACTCCTTTGCAGGTCATCAACGGCTTGTTGCAGCAGCTCTTCCGGTAGTTCGATTAGTGTTAACCGGTCCAGTTCTTGGAGTTGTTGCTGGTGCATCTGTTGCCAGCGGCCAGAGTGTTGTCCATAGAGGAAGATTGTCACCTTCGTCGCTTTTTTGCATGCGGTGGCGATACGTTCAGGTGTGGGCAGTCCCGCTTCGATCCAGTGCGCTATCCTGTCGTTCTGGTCCTTCAGCCAAATGTCCGGTGCATCGCCATCGCAGATCCCTTTGGTGAATACCAGCCCCTCTTCGTAGCAGAGAGCATAGGCCAATAGTCGCGCCACCAGCCGCTCGGCTGTCTCTGAGGGGTGTCTCGCCAACGTCTGTTGCAGCTCGCAGTAGACACCACGATCTACATCCGACAAAGTGATCGCTGCTTTATGGATAGTGCTGCCGAGAGCCATGGGTCAGCCATTTACCGACTGGAAAAAGTTGCCGATGGCGGTGGAGAGGTTGCTGGAGCGTTGAGGATTTCTCATCGCTTGTAGCAAGGAGTCACGCATCTCGGGGAGAAACAGCAGGTCGACAAGCGAGTGACTAAAGGCCTCCTGGCCGCTGTCATTCTCTGCCAGGCGCTCCAGGTAGAGGGTGGCAACCTCCTGGGTCTTTAACGCTTCCCAAGCGCGCCCGCTGACGGCGGCAAGGATTTCGATGTTGGCTGAGCAGGGGTGTTTGAGAACGGATGTGATCAGCTGATCGCGCAGCACCGGATCGGTGGCATTCGATATGCCGCGAACGGTGGCGGTCAACAGTGCCGGGTCCGGAGATTCATTTTCAAGCTCATTGCTGGTTCTGGCGATGAGCGCCTGGGCGAGAAGAGCGGGTATCGACTCGCTCTCCAGGCAGTGACAGAGTGCTTCCAGGGGCTGTAGTGGTGCCTCGTCGATAGCCCGGTTGAGTAGCTTGGCGTTTTCCCCTTCAGCGAAGCGGACGGCGATATCGGCTATTCCCTGATAGCCGACAAAGGCCCACTGCTCCCAGCCCAGTTCACCGGCAAAATACTCCTGGGCATGACTATAGAAGTCGGAAGGCGGTTTTTTCAGCAAACGGGAGACCTGGGCGTGGAACAGCGCCATCCGCTCCTCCCTTGGCTTGAAGGTGTAGGGATTGTCCTTGAGCGCGTTATCCATTGATTGTTGCTGCTGTTCGTCACTCTCTTGCAGCTTTTCACCCAGCCTATCCATCAGTCGGTGCATAAAGTCATCCCGCGTCGCTTGCAGCAGTTTGCCCTGCTCATCGAGGGGGAAGCGCAGAAACCAGATAAACGGCTCTATTCCGATCTGCTCTCGGTGGCAGACCAGGGCGAACCAGGCTTGTCGCTGGAGTGGAAAGGGGTAGGGCTCTTCGGTTTTTTCAAAGCGGAGGAAACTGTCCCGGCCGAGAGGGCCGATGCGCCTGCCTATATCGAATGGAAAAAGCTGGATGCCTGTGCTCTCAAGAAACTCGGTGATGGTGCTGATGCTACTCATCATTTAATCCAGTCGATCATGTGGTGCTCCAAATCGTCAGCCTCCAGTTCACTGATGACAAGACCTCCGACGGAGTGATCGGATATGAGCACACTTTCCGGGTTTCCAGAGACCAGAGGGTGCCATTCAGCAAGTGGTTTACCCTCGGCCAACAGTCGGTAGGCACAGCTCTCCGGCAGCCAGTAGGGGTCATCGAGTACCTCCAGGGTTACGCTGACGCAGTCGGGAACGTTGACCGAGCGGTTGGGGTAGTCAGTGCAGCGGCAACTCAGCTGGTCGAGATAGCGGCAGCAGACGTTGGTGAAGTGGATCTCTTGGGTATCCACATCCTCGAAACGGTGTAGGCAACACTTGGCGCAGCCGTCACAGAGCCGTTCCCACTCGCTGCTGTCGAGTTCGCTGAGGCTTTTTCTCTTCCAGAATGCATTATCTGCTGTGGGCATGGCGGCTATTGTACCGGTTGGTTGATGTTTATAAAGGGAATTTGCAACATGACAACACTGTTGGCATCCAGCCTCACTTGTCTAAACAGTGGGTCGGGGGTGATGGAGGATAGGCTGCCGGTTCAGTTGATGGTATGGCGTGGTGATAGGGTGATAATCCAGGTTGACCTCATCACCCGGTGGGTGTGAATAACGTCAAAAAACAGGCGTGATTCTTAGGTGGGGCTGCTAACTTACTGTTGATACTGGGGTTTTATATTCACAGCCCGTTTTTCTACTGTCTTGAGTTTGGTGGTGTTGCGATATAGAGCACTGCAAGTCATTGATTTATTATCTAATACATTGAAATATAAGAATAATAAATAACTGTCTAAATAATGGACAATCTGATTCCAATACTTACCTTATAGGGGATGTGATCGGTTTTGCCGCTGTTTTCCACAGAGTTATCCACAGTTTCTGTGGAAAATTATTTCAAGGGAGAGGTGTTTCCATAAAACTCATGAACCAATATAAATTTAGATGGAATCGGGTATGTTGTTGTGCGCGTCCGGCCCCTTGTTTGTTGCCCCATCTGTTCCCTCCGGCGCTAAGGTAGGGACGTACTACTCCTGTCGGAATCCTGCTGCTTTTTCTGTTGCTGCTTTGATTTCAGCATCCAGGTGTTGGTTTATTTCATACAGCTCGGCAAGTTTCTGCTTCAGCCGTTCGAGCCTCACTCTACTCTCCTCACTGGTTTGACGTGCTGTTTCAGTCTCAGCTTCAATTTTCGTCTTTTCTTTCGTCAATTGCGCAATCTTCCCGTTTGATGCGCTCAAGTCGAGGGGAAGCGGGAGAAGGAGGAGTGCAATCAAATAATATCCAGGAATGCTTTTTGATCTCACGGAATAGATAACCTTTAAGTTGTTGAATTGATAGGATGTGCCGGAATATCTGGTATGAAAGGTTTTACTGCTTTTCCCGTCGCTTTAGCCACACATCCAGTCCCTGGGCACAGAGTCCGAGGTCCATGTCGAGTAGTGCGTCGATCCGTTCCATTTCCAGAGTGCAGCCGTGGTTATCCAGGCGTTCCAGATAGCGCCGTTTCAACTGCTCTTTTATTGACTGATAGGGGTTATCTGGGTCGCAGTTAAGTGCTGTCTCGACGTAGATATCAATCAGTTCGAACAGTGCATCGGCTAATTCTGCCGGCGTCTCTACCATGCAGTAGTGGGTGAGGTAGACCCTCTCCGGCTGGTAGTTCATCAGCCGTTCCAGCGTTTTTCGCCAGCTCTCCGGATCGAAATCTATCGGTGTTGACGGCAGTAGAGCAAAGTGCCCTTTTTTCGTGTCGAGTTCGGGGTAAGAGATGCCAAAGGTGTCACCGGTGAAGAACCCCTTGCTCTGTTCGTCCCAGAGAGTGAAATGGTGACGGGCGTGCCCTGGGGTATCGAGGCAGGTGAGTTGACGCCCCTCCAGCGCTACGGTGAAGCCGTCATCCGCCATCAATACACGCTCCTCCGGTATCGGCAGGATTTCGTTATAGTCACGTTTGAACTGCTCTTCACCATAGACTCCTATGGTGCCGGCGATCAATCTCTCAGGATTGATCATATGACGAGCACCATTGGGGTGGATTACCAGCTGGGCATTGGGCAGTTGTGCCACCAGTTGGCCGGCACCACCGGCGTGGTCGAGATGGACGTGTGTGGGTATAACGTATTTCACCTGGTCCCTGGATATGCCGTAGTGCTCCAGCAGTTCCATAATGTGGGGTACTGTGTAGGCGGTGCCGGTATCAATTATTGCCGCTTCATCGCCCTCCCTGACGAGGTAGCAGCAGGCCAGTTTTGGCCGCTGGTAGTAGGCTTCGATACAGGTGATACCCTGCCCAAGTTCCTGAAATGAGAGTTGCACGGTTTACCCCTACGCTGTGATTGTTGGGGACTGTGCCATGGTTGCCCGGGCAGGGCAAGAGATTAGAATCCGATCAGTTCTGCCCGCAGGCCGAGGTAGCGTGGGATTGTCACCAGATCCTTGGAACTGATCTGCTCAGGATTGTATTTTATCACCATAAGGTGCTTCTTCTCGGGATTGGTCTGTATTTTGATCACCCCTTCGCGCTGATTGAATGCTCCCAATAGTTTCTCCATCTCATCAGCGCTTATCTCTTGATCGATGTGAAGTGTGACATCTGCTACCTGATTCTCCATGACAGCCTCCTGGTCTCTGTTAGTTACAATTAAGAATAGACGAAAAGAGACGCTTTCTGAGGTTACTCCACCTGGAGACGCCTCCATGATATTGTTACCGGCTAAATCTAACAAAGTAAGGAGTAAAAAATGGGTTCACGTACCTATAAAAAAGTTGAGCTGGTGGGTTCTTCCACAGAAAGCAGCGATAAAGCTATAGAAAACGCTTTGGAGAGAGCCTCTCAGAGCATCCGTAACATGGACTGGTTTGAGGTTCAGGAGACCCGTGGTCACATTGTTGACGGCAAGGTGGCTCACTGGCAGGTGACGCTTAAGGTAGGTTTTAGATTAGAGGATGGTACATCTCAGTAACCCCCACTGTGATGAAGGCCGGACGCCGCCATTGTGACAAATTATGGAGTTTCCGGGTTGAGTGGCGGCAATTTTCCCTGGTGCTTCAGTGCGGCCGAGGATGACCTCTTTCTCCGTAGCATGGCTGGGCGTAGCTCTCTACGGAAACGCTGTTTCCACGAGGTGAACTCGATATTGCCTCCGTTGTAGAGGGCATTATCCAGAATCTGCATCATCTCCTCCATTATCACCTCCCTGGAGTGGGGGTGAATGGCGGCAAGACGGCTGCCCAGCTCAGGCAGGGGGAGGTAGGTGGGAATGTCCAAGTGTTTGTTGGTAAGAAATCGTAGCATATAGGCCCAGGTTTCCGGATCAGTTTCACCATTAACCAGGCGGATACAGAACCACAGACGGAATGAGCGCGGCAGTTTGCCGACAAAGAGCTGACGCAGTCGTTGCAGGCGGCGGATTGGTGCCAGCCAGGTAAAAAAGGTTGAGACCCTGAAGAAGCCTTGAAGCACTACTGTTGTCAGTTCTTCCCCTGCAATTTGGACAGAGCGGCGCCGGCGCAACCAGACGGTAACCAGGAAACCGGCAATGGCGGCAAAGAGGGTGATCAGCAGCAGCCACCAGAAAAGTGATGCGGTACCGGTGAAGAGAGCACCCCCCACTGTTTCCTTGCTCTTGGCTTTGACGCCTTCATCTCCTTTTACCTGCAGTTGTTGGCTGGGCACGCCGGCAATTTCTCTCTTCCGAGTATCAACGTTCCACCAGGCAATATTCAACTCCGGTATTTGTACCGCTCCGCCCCGTTGCGGGACCAGGGTGAATGTCTCAGTACGCCGGCCCAAGAGATGATGACCATCGCTGGAGATGTTGCCGCTGATTTTCGATTTTTCCCGATAAACCCGAAAATCACCCTGCTCCAGCTGCCTCTCAAGCGATGGTAGCTGACTGCCGGTGGCTCCTGCGGCGGAGATATCGACAACCAGTGTCAGAGGCTTGCCCGCTTCTGCTCGATCGGCATTTTGCAGCAGTGTTTGGATCACTAGGCCATGGAGGGGCAGCCAGGGTTGTACAGAGGGATTGATCGGAAGCACCTCCAGTTTGATCGGTGCTTCACTGGTAGCCTCAAAGTCGCTTTTGCCGCTTTTTTCAGGAGTGGAGAAGTTGCCCTTTATGCCTATCACAGGAAGGGTGATTTTCCCTTCATAGATTGGTGTCATTGCGTAGCGGAAGCGGTTAGTGATCTGTCGCTTGCCACCCTCACCACTGCTGCTGGTAGTTGGGCCGTCCAGTTGTTTGAAGATCATACCGCTATTTTTCGGTAGTTCGGGATAGAGCGTACTGATGTTACTTTTGCTGGTGATCTCCAATTCCAGCAGCAGGGGCTGCTGTACATAGGCGGTGGTGTTGCCGAGGGTGACGGTAACCTTGGGCGGGCTGTATTCCGTGCCGGCCCGGCTTGGTAATTGACCGTAGGGAGAGGGTGGCCAGGCTCCGTAGGCAGGCTGCTGCCCGGGGTAAGCTCCGTAGGGGGTGTAACCCGGCTGCTGCTGAGTTTGTGGTGATGGTGGTGCCGGAGCCGGATAGGCGTAGGGGTAGGGTGTATAGCCGGGGTAGTAGGGGTAGGCCTGCTGAGCTTGGGAGAGGCCGGTCGTAGTCAGGAGGACGATACCAATCAGGCTGTTAAGCAGGGTGAGCAGAGCAGCTGATCCCACCGGGGCACTACCCAGAACACCTCTTTTTATAACGCAGATTATTCTATTCATCACTACCATGGTCTGGACTCACGGAGGCTTCCGCCCTTTTTCTGTATCAAGCGCTGCTCCTCCAGCATGAACTGGTTACGCAGCAGTTGCACCGGATCACCCTCAATCTGTTCAAGCCACTGCTCCATCATGCGCGACTCCTCTTCCCCTTCTGACTGAGGTTTTCCGGGCTCTCCGTCACTGCTCTGGTCCTGGTTTTCCGGGTCGGCGCTGTCACCCTGCTGGTCAAACTCTTCGACGGCATCGACGCCCTCTTTATCTATCTCCATCTCACCTGGGGGCGGCAGTTGCCCGGGCCTTGGCGTCATGCCCATTTTTACATTATCGGTCTCAGGCTGAGTCTCCTCTCCTTCTTTATCGCCCGGCTGCTCCTTCTCCTCCTCTTTTTTATCGCCTGGCTGTTCCTTCTCCTCCTCTTTTTTATCGCCCGGCTGCTCCTTCTCCTCCTCTTTCTTATCGCCCGGCTGCTCCTTCTCCTCCTCTTTCTTATCGCCCGGCTGCTCCTTCTCCTCCTCTTTCTTATCGCCCGGCTGCTCCTTCTCCTCCTCTTTCTTATCGCCCGGCTGCTGCTGCTCCTCCTCTTTCTTATCGCCCGCCTGCTGCTGCTCTTCCTCTTTCTTATCGCCCGCCTGCTGCTGCTCTTCCTCTTTCTTATCGCCCGCCTGCTGCTGCTCTTCCTCTTTCTTATCGCCCGCCTGCTGCTGCTCTTCCTCTTTTTTATCGCCTGCTTGCTGCTGCTCTTCCTCTTTCTTATCGCCTGCCTGCTGCTCTTCCTTTTTCTCGTCGCCTTCCTGCTTCTCCTCTTTTTTCTCTTCTTCTTTCTGCTCCTCTTTCTTGTCCTTCTCCTCTTCTTTCTTCTTTTCCTCCTCAAGGCGCGCAGCTGCTTCAGGATCAGTCTCTGCAAGTAGTGCCTTTGAAAGCCCGCGGTTGTGATTGGCGTCGGCGTGAACCGGCTCTTGCTGAAGCACGCTATCGTAGGCTCTGATAGCACCTTCGTAATCTTTCTGCATAAAGCGGCTGTTGCCCAGATTGAAGCGGGCGTCTTGAATCACTTCGCTCCTCTCAACATGTTCAAAGGCAGCGGCTGCTTGCTGGTAATCGCCTTGACGGTAGAGTGCGACACCGCGCCGGTAGGGATCACGGAACGCTCTTGCGGCCTCAGCAAAGGCGCCTTGATTGAACAGCTCTTCAGCTTGCTGCTCGCTGTTGGCAAAACGGTTGCCCCATGCTGAACTGAATACAAGCACAAGAAGGGGTGTTGAAAAGGCGATCAGGAGACGTTTTTTCACTGCCCCTTCTCCCATACACGGGATTTTCTGAATAGGGGTAGTAGCATCAGCAAGACGGGAATGAGTAACCAGAAGAAGCGCTCATTCCAGACTTTTGTCTGGCCTTCTGCAGCGCCATCGGTTCTGCTGCCGGTCGCTGCAAGTTGTAGGATTCTAAGGCTGTCGTCAGCACGGAAATCTGCGGTTTGGTAACTGCCGCCAGTCAGCTCTGCCAGCTGCATCAGCCCCTCACTATCCAGCCGCGATTCTACAACCTGACCTTTGGCATCGTGAAAAAACTGTTCATTCATTCCCGCTACCGGGCCACCGCCGGGTGTGCCAATACCAAGGACATGGAGGGGTATCCCCTCCCTGGCCAGTGCGTTTATCTCCTCTTCGAGTTCGCTATCGGCAAAGTCACCGTCGGATATCAGCAGAATGCTGTTGCGGCTCTTCTCCGGCTGGCCGGCGAGCAGGGTGCGGGCGCGTGCCACAGCTTCACTTAGACGGCTACCCTGGAGTCGTGCCAGATCAGTGGAGATCGCCGGCAGTAGTTTGCGCAGACTCTGGGTATCCTCAGTAACCGGCGTTAGCACATGAGCTACTGAAGCAAAGGCGATCAGGCCGATCCGCAGCCCACTGTTTTGGTCGATCAGATCTTCGATCTCCTGGCGGGCACGGGTAAGGCGGGAAGGTGCGACATCGGTGACGGCCATCGAACGGGAGATGTCGAGCAGTATGATCAGGTTGGCCCCCGGGGTGAAGAGCGATATACGTGTGTAGTCCCAGCGCGGCCCCGCCAAGGCAACCACCAGTAAGCCCCAGAGAAGTGCCCACAGGGCAAAGCCGCGCCAGCGCTCCTTGCCTTCAAGCTCCCGACTGCCGGTGAGGTGCGGCAGCAGATGTGGATCGGCATAACGGCTCATACGGGCGATTCTGCCATGGCTTCGGCTATTTTTGAGCCAGATGCCGACCGGCAGGATCAGTACCAATAGTCCCAGCCACCAGGGTGAGGCAAAGTGAAAACCGAACTCAGCCATTATCCTAGAATCCGTAGTTGGACGGCGTGAAGTGTGCGTTTGCGGTGGTGCAGGGCAAGGCACAACGACGAGGAATAGTTGTTCTATTCCAAGGAGTTGTAACGCCGCCATGCGCCACCGCAAGCGTACAATTCACTCCGTAGCGTGGCTCACCCAGCAGGTGAAAGCGTAAATTGATATCAATGGTCTTCATATCAGCAACTTAGCCTCAGAATGGAGCGGTCAACTGCGGTTTCTAGGATTGTTGATTGCCTTGGGTAGACGCATACGACCCTCGGGGAAGAGTCCAAGCAGCAGCAGGGTCAACAGTGCACCAGCCAGTGGCCAGCGGTAGAGCGGGGTGGGGATAAGAACTGTGCGAGTTTCCGCCTCGCTCTTCTCCAGTGTGTTGATGTGTTGGTAGATTTTTTCCAGGGCGTCGGTATTGGTGGCGCGGAAATAGGCGCCGCCGGTCTGTTCGGCTATCTTTTTCAGGGTTTTCTCATCCATGCCGATCTCGGCTTCTTCACGGTACCTGCCGTCTGTACCACGGATCATAACGCTGCTCTTATTGCTGCCGACGCCGATGGTATAGATGCGTACCCCCTCTCTTGCCGCCAGTTGTGCCGCCTCCAGAGGAGGGATCAGGCCGGCGGTATTTTCACCGTCGGTTACCAGCAGCAGTACACGGGAACCCTCAGGGCGTTCACGTAGTTTTTTTACGCTGAGGCCGATGGCGTCACCCATGGCGGTGGCATCGCCGGCCATACCGGGAGAGACTGTGTCTAGGATCCCGGCTACGGCATTCAGATCAAAGGTCAGGGGGGATTGAACAAAAGCCTGATTACCGAAGATGATCAATCCGACACGGTCACCTCCTCGATTTTGGATAAACTGTGTCATGACGCCTTTGACCACGGCCATACGACTCACCGGCTGGTCCTTGCGGCTGAAATCCAGGGCGGTCATTGAGCGGGAGCTATCTACTGCCAACATCAGGTCGTAGCCTTCGCTTCTCATTTCGCTATGGGGTTGTAACCACTGTGGGCGCATCAGTGCCAGAGTCAGGGTGCACCAGAGTAGTGTCAGCAGCAGTGGGCGGAGACGCCCGTTTAAGTTGATCCCCTGCCGTCGACCGCTGAAGCTCTCCTGCAGCCGCTTGATGGAGGGGTGTAGCAGGGTGGTTCTGTGCCCCTCTATCGGTTGTGACTGTGACGGGTCGACAAAACGGGGCCAGAGCAACCGCGCCAGCAGTGGCAACGGCAGCAGTAGCGCCAGCCAGGGCCAGTAGAACTCAAACATGTTGCCCCCGCTGAACTTCTGGAGACACCTTGTCTCGGGCGTTGCCGACCAGGTCGATCGTGGCTCTGATCAGCTGTTGCAGGGTCTGGGCATCGGTCTCCGTACCGTCGGGGGCATAGGGTAGGGTAATCAGTATCCTTCCCTTCTCTTGCCAATCAAAACTGTTGGGATCTGTATCGGTCAGCCATTGCAACCAGGATTCACCCTCCAGGCTCGCTTGGCCGGCACGGCCAAATCGAGCCATGGCGATGCGGCGTAGCAGCAGAGAGAGTTCGCCGGCACTTTTCTTTAATGATTGTCGTGAGGCGTTGCGCTGTAGCTGGTGTAGTGCTTGCCTCGCTTCGCTGCGCCAGCTGCCCGGAGGGTAGCGAAACAAGCGGTAGATCCATAGGAAGAGGATGGCAGTAGCGATAGAGGTGAGTGCGACAACAAGCCACATCTCGGTCGTCAGAGGCCACCAGGAGATGGAGTCGAGACCATGAATGTCTCTCAGCGCACCTCTTGCGCTCTCACTCATCCCCTCTGTTACTCCTGATGTCATCAGCGCAGCACCCGAGTATGGGCATTGGAGCGCATGCCGAGCATCAGGGAGTCGTGGACATCCCGGTCTGTTGAAACAGGAATCAGCGGAATACCGAGTCGGTTGGCGGCGCCCTGGAGGGTGTGGCGGTTGGCGAGCCAGGCGTCGCTGTAAGTGCGACGTCCCTCGGAATTAGCCGTATCCACCTCGACCAGATTGCCCTCTGGATCATTGAACAGGGCGACGCCGATATCAGGTAGTTCACGATCACTTGGGTCGTCCACAGGGATCAGCACCAGGGTGTGGCGTTGGCAGATGCGGCCAAAAAGTGCCTCCAGAGGGCGGCTGTCACGGTTCATGTCGGCGATGACAAAGATCAGGCTGCCGGTAGTGGTCCCTTTTTCAGCCTGCTGCAGCGCCCGTTGCAGGGGGTCGCCCTCTCGGTCATCCGGTAGTGCGGGCTCGGACAACGCCTTCAGCAGTCGCCAGAGGGCGCGACGCTCCTTTGTCGGGCGGAAATGATGAGGCCTGTCGGCAGCATCACCAAACAGCAGTCCGCCGACCCTGTCGTTCATGCTGTTTGCGGCCCAACCCAATAGGGCGGCAGCTCTCGCCGCCTGGATAGACTTAAAGGTACCGCGGGTACCAAAACCCATGTGCGGCCCCTTGTCGACACAGAGCACGACACTGCGTTCCCGCTCCTCACGAAAAATCTTCAGGTGTGGGCTGTTGGTGCGTGCCGTCACCTTCCAGTCCATGTTGCGAATATCGTCACCCTCGCGGTATTCACGCACCTCCTCAAAGTTGAGCCCTGTTCCCCTGAAGAGCGATGCATAGAGTCCACTGAAGCTGGAGTTGACCAGATGATGGGAAGCCAGACCCAGAGTATGGGCCTGGTGGCGTAACTCCAGTAGGTCGTCCAGGCGGGGATGTAGTGCCATCTCCAGATCCTAAGGAATAGCAACCATTTCCAGGAGACGGGCGACGAACTGGTCGTTGGTGACTCCTTCCGCCTCGGCCTCGAAGGTAAGCAGAACGCGGTGGCGCAGCACTTCCGGAGCTACCTTTTGAATATGGCCGGGGGAGACAAAGTTTTCACCGTCCAGCCAAGCTTGCGCACGAGCACAACGGGCGAGGGCGATGGAGGCGCGGGGTGAGGCACCGAATCGGCACCAGCGGGCGAGGGTGTCATCATAGGAACCAGGGTTGCGGGTGGCCTGTACCAGGTCAACGATATAGCTGTTGAGCTTGGGATCAAGGAAGGTATCCGCCACATCCCGGCGCATAGCGAACAGGTCGGCCTGGGGTAACGGTTCGGCGGGGGCGGGAGGGGTGTCTTTCTGCTGTCGGCTGTCGAGCTCAAGAATCGCCAGCTCCTCTTCGCGGTTGGGATAGTCCACCCATACCTGCATGAGAAAGCGATCCAGCTGCGCCTCAGGCAGGTGATAGGTACCCTCCTGCTCAATCGGATTCTGGGTTGCCAGTACCATAAACAGCTCGGGCAGTGGGTAGGTGCGGTGACCAACGGTGACCTGGTACTCCCCCATCGCCTCAAGGAGTGCTGATTGCACTTTGGCCGGTGCCCGGTTGACTTCGTCCGCCAGCAGGATGTTGTGAAACAGGGGGCCGTGGCGGAACTCGAACTCCCCTTTTTCGTGGCGATAGATATCGGTGCCGATAAGGTCGGACGGCAGTAGGTCCGGGGTGAACTGAACCCGGTGAAAATCGCCCTCAATCGCTTCCGAGAGCGCTTTTACCGCTGTGGTTTTGGCCAGTCCCGGCATCCCTTCAACCAGCAGGTGACCATTACTGAGGAGGCAGACCAGCATGCTGTCGATCAGTTTTTGCTGACCAATGACGCGGGAGGCGAGATGTTCTCTGACGGGATTCAGATCAGTTGGATTCATACGGCTACTGCTTTTGTTGTGGCCGGTGAGCGGATTACATACGGGGCTCAACGGCTTGTTTAGTATGGTGTTGGGTGAGTCAACCTTCTGTTGACTCAGGTCACCAATACTCTGCCTTTATTCTGTAGCATGCAAGTAGCTGAAGTTTTACAGTGTATTTGACTATTAGTGGATTCTGTTGGGCTCAGACATAAAAAAACGCCGGTAGAGCCGACGCTTTTTTATTAGGGAAGTGACGAGGATCAGTTGCAGAGGAGCAATTCCAGCAGGGCCTTCTGTGCGTGCATGCGATTCTCTGCTTCATCCCAGACGACGCTGTCATCGCGGTCAATCACTGAAGCGCTCACCTCTTCACCGCGGTGGGCGGGCAGGCAGTGCATAAATAGCGCATCACTATTGGCCTGGCTCATCAGTGCATCATTCACCTGGTATCCGGCGAACGCTTTGATGCGACGCGCCTGCTCCTCCTCCTGGCCCATGCTCGCCCAGACGTCGGTCACCACCAGATCGGCACCCTCTGCAGCAGCCATCGGGTCACGAACAATACTGCAGCAGTCTCCGGCCGAGGAGAGAATATTGGCATCAGGATCATAACCCTCAGGACAGGCGATGGTCAGCGAGAAACCGAGCAGACGGGCGGCATTGATGTAGGAGTGAGACATGTTGTTACCGTCACCAACCCAGACCACCTTTTTTCCTGCGATATCACCGCGGTGTTCAAAGTAGGTCTGCATATCCGCCAGTAGTTGGCAGGGGTGGAGCAGATCAGTTAGGCCATTGATCACGGGTACCTGGGAGTGCTCTGCAAAACGCTCGACAGTGTCATGGGCAAAAGTGCGGATCATGACGCAGTCAACCATTCTCGACATGACACGAGCGCTATCCTCTATCGGTTCGCCTCTACCCAACTGGGTATCTCGGGAGGAGAGGAAGATGGCATGTCCCCCCAGTTGAGTCATGCCGGTCTCGAAGGAGATACGGGTGCGGGTGGATGACTTCTCAAATATCATCCCCAGGGTAAGCCCTTTGAGGGGTTCATGCCGCTCACCGGCGTGGACCATGCGCTTGAGCTCCCCGGCCCGTGCGATCAGGGCGCGAAATTCATCACCCGTGAGGTCCAACAGTGACAGAAAGTGTTTTGGTGATTTGCTGTTGTTATTTGTCATTGAATCCCTACCTGTTTGATCAAATCACTGATCAATCGATAAAGCTTTTAATCAAGGCGGTGAGTATCTCCACCAATTGAGTAGCCTCACTGTCGCTCAGCGTCAGCGGCGGCAGCAACCGGATGGTATTCTCTGCAGCTACGTTGATCAGCAGGCCCTGCTCCAGCGCTTGGCCAACCAATTCACCACAGGGACGGTCGAGCTCGATGCCGATCAACAGTCCCAGGCCGCGGATCTCTTCGATGCCGTCGACCCCGGAGAGGCCGTCGGCAAAATCGGTAAGCAGTTTTGCGCCCAGAGCCTCCGCCCTTTCAGTCAATTGCTCCTGCTCGATAGTGTCGATTACTGCCAGGGCTGCGGCGCAGGCCAGCGGATTGCCGCCAAAGGTGGAGCCGTGGTTGCCGGGGGCAAAGGTCTCGGCCGCCGCACCTCTGGCAAGACAGGCGCCAATAGGTACACCGTTGGCCAGTCCTTTTGCCAGCGACATTACGTCGGGGAGTATGCCGTTATACTGGTGGGCAAACGCTCTGCCACTACGTCCCATGCCGGTCTGGATCTCATCCAGCATCAGTAACCAGCCGTTTGTATCGCACAACTCCCGCAACTGATTGAGATAGTTGTCGGCAGGGATGTTGATACCGCCCTCTCCCTGGATCGGCTCAACCAGAACGGCTACCACGCTACTGTTGTTTTCAGCTATGACGCGGATGCTCTCAATATCGTTGTAAGGGGCGCGGATAAAACCCTGCACCAGGGGTTCAAAGCCGGCCTGAGCTTTGCGGTTGCCAGTGGCTGACAGGGTCGCCAGGGTGCGCCCATGAAAGCTGTTCTCCATAACAATGATGGCAGGATTTTCTATCCCTCTGTTATGTCCGTGAAGCCGGGCGATTTTGATTGCCGCCTCGTTTGCCTCTGCGCCGGAGTTGGCAAAGAAGGCCCGCTCCATGCCGGAGAGCGCCATCAGCTTCTCGCTCAGCTGCTCCTGAAGGGTGATGTTGTAGAGGTTGGAGGTGTGGATCAGCTCCCCTGATTGCCGACAGAGTGCTTCCTTGACGGCCGGGTGGGCATGGCCAAGGCCACAGACGGCGATGCCGGAGAGGGCGTCCAGGTAGCGTTTGCCGTTGTCATCCCACAACCAGGCACCTTCGCCCCGCTGGAAACTGACCGGCAGCCGCTTGTAGGTGGCCATCAATGTATCCGACATGTTCGATCCTCCGGGCACCCGTCTCGCCCTACTAAAAATGAAAAAGCAGCCCAATTGGTTGAGGGCTGCCTGAAAACAGTGAGAAAACCGTTAATCCTAAACCTGTGGCGATGATGGCGCAAGTTATTCTGAGCTAGGGCCTGTTAACGTTATGCGAATATCCATCGCCGGTAGCCATCTTTCGCAGGTCAAGGTGCACTGCGCGCCTTGACTGGACTCATTTGGGAGCCAACGCTGGACATTCGCTTAGTGTTAACAGGCCCTGGATTCCTTTGCCGGAGAGTGTTGCGGTTTTTCTCCTAGGGGCTTACCCTGTGCACTGGAAGTCGGCCGGATGGTCGCTACCCCTGATGGGGTGGAGGAAAGTCCGGGCTCCATAGGACAGTGTGCCAGGTAACGCCTGGGAGGCGAGAGCCTACGGAAAGTGCCGCAGAAAATATACCGCCTACTTCGGGCATCCTCGGATGGCTGGACGGTAAGGGTGAAATGGTGTCGGTAAGAGCGCACCGCGCTGTCGGTAACGGCAGTGGCAGGGTAAACCCCACTCGGAGCAAGACCAAATAGGGGAGCAGGCAGCTTCGGCTGTAACGCGTGGTCCGCGCGGCTCCCGGGTAGGTTGCTTGAGGTGCATGGTGACGTGCATCCCAGATGAATGATCATTCTCGACAGAACCCGGCTTACAGGCCGACTTCCTCTTATCTCTATAAACTCCTTTAGTTCCTTTTTTTCTTAAGGTGTCACTTTAAGTACGCTTTTTATCGCGCTGTTTTATAGTGTTTTATTAGTGTGCGCCTCCTTTTACTTCCGCTTGTAAGCCTCTGTCTTTAAAGGAACTTTCTCCTGTTTTAGTGGTTTTGTTACCTTGACAAGGTGGTAAAGTGATACCTATTATGGTGATAAGTGGGGGAAAGTGGTTTTTTAGGGAAATAATAACTAAGGGGGAATGCTTTGTTTCGGGGTGCTACCAAACTCAATCTGGATGCCAAAGGGCGCCTGGCTATACCGACGCGGTATCGTGAGCGGTTGCAGGAGCGTTGTGCTTCGGAGTTGGTTGTTACCATCGATAAGGATCACTGCCTGCTGATCTACCCCTTGCCGGAGTGGCAGGTGATTGAGCGCAAACTGATGCAACTCCCCTCCTTCAATCCCGCCGCCCGAAATCTGCAGCGTCTACTGGTAGGTAACGCCACCGAGGTTGATATGGATGGCCAGGGGCGGGTGCTGCTACCGCAGAATCTGCGAGAGTTTGCCGGCTTAAAAAAACAGGCGATGCTGGTAGGGCAGGCCAACCGTTTTGAGCTCTGGGATGAGGAGCGGTGGAACGCGCAGTTGGAAGCGGGTCTTGAAAATCTCCACTCTGATCAACAGGACCTCCCGGTTGATCTCGAAACGCTCTCTTTATAGTTATGGGACACTCTGCAAGACATCTTCCGGTCCTTTTTAGTGAGGCGCTGGACGGCCTGGCCATTGATCCATCGGGTATCTATATAGATGGCACATTCGGGCGGGGAGGGCACAGTGAGGCGCTGCTTGATGCCCTTGGTGACAAGGGTCGACTGTTAGCTATAGATAAAGACCCGGAAGCGGTGGCCCATGGCCGTACGCTCTTCGAGAGCGATGGTCGGTTTCAGATAAAGCAGGGCTCCTTTGCCATGCTGGAACAGTTTGCGAACCAGGAGGGACTTGTTGGCGGGGTCAACGGGATACTCCTTGATCTCGGTGTCTCATCACCCCAGCTCGATACCCCGGAGCGGGGTTTTAGTTTTCTCAAGGACGGACCGTTGGATATGCGAATGGATAATGCATCAGGTATCAGCGCTGCTCAGTGGCTTGCCCGGGCGGAAGTGGATGATATTGCACAGGTACTCAAGGAGTACGGTGAGGAGCGCCATGCCAAGCGCATAGCGCGGGCAATTCATGAGGCCGGGCAGTTGGCGCCGATAGAGACCACCGGTCGTTTGGCGGAGATTGTCTCGGTGGCTAATCCCGCCTGGGAGAAGGGGAAGCATCCGGCAACGCGCGCCTTCCAAGGGATTCGAATCTTTATTAATAGAGAGCTGGATGATCTGAGGTCCTGCCTTGATCAATCGCTGCGGGTGCTTGCGCCCGGAGGACGTTTGGTGGTGATCAGTTTTCATTCACTGGAGGATCGGATAGTAAAGCGGTTTATGCGCGAGTGTGAGCGTGGTGACAATTTTCCTCCAGGCCTTCCTGTAACTCAGGAGCAGATGAACTCCAAACTCAAGCGTATCGGCAAAGCGACAAAACCCTCGCTGAAAGAGGTGACGGAGAATCCACGGTCGCGTAGCGCGGTGCTTCGGGTGGCGGAGAGATTGTCATGAGCCGTCGACAGTTGGTGGTTTTTATCATCACGGCGCTCACTTTGCTGGTATCGGCAACAGGGGTGGTGTATGCGAAATATGCATCACGAAAAAACTTTGTCGAGCTGCAGCAGCTGCGTACCGAGCGTGACCAGATCGATGTTGAGTGGGGGCGTTTGCAACTGGAGCAGAGTACCTGGGCTACTCATGGACGGATTGAACGGATAGCAAGAAAACGGTTGAAAATGCACATTCCCCCAGCGAGTGATGTGATGGTGATCAGGCCCTCAAAAGTGACAGGCGGCAATGGCGGCTATTGAGCGAAAAAAACGGCGGTCCGATTCTCCCAAGGGAGAACAGGTGAAGTTGCCGAGCTACCGTGCTCGGCGCTGGACTCTGCTTGTCTTGCTCTCACTCTCCGGCATGTTGTTGGTAGGGGGTGCGGTGGAGCGTCAGATCTTTGAGACCGACTTTCTGCAAAATGAGGGTCAGAGGCGTCACCTGAGGGTGGTGGATATCTCAGCTAACAGAGGAATGATCACTGACCGTCAAGGCAAGCCTCTGGCGATTAGTACGCCGGTGGATTCTGTGTGGGCCAATCCTCGGCTTCTCTCTCCAGACAGGCGCATCCTGGCGCCCCTGGCCAAGTTGCTGGGACGGGACTTGGACGAGCTGCGGCGGCAGCTGGCCCAGCGCAGCAGCCGCTCTTTCATCTACCTCAAGCGTAGGGTCAACCCTGATCTGGCTAATAAAGTGAAGGATCTGGTTGATGAACAGGGAATCGAGGGTGTCGGGCTGCAGCGGGAGTACCGCCGCTACTATCCAGGCGGTGAGGTGTTCGCTCATGTGGTCGGCTTTACCGGTATTGATGATCATGGCCAAGAGGGGCTGGAGCTCGCATACGAAGAGTGGTTGAAGGGAGCGGCGGGGAAAAAACGGGTGATCCGTGATGGCCTGGCCCGGGTGGTGAAGGATGTGGAGCAGATTCTTGAACCGCGTAAGGGCAATGATCTGGTGCTGAGCATCGACCGGCGGCTTCAGTTTCTCGCCTACCGGGAGCTGAAGGGCGCGGTCAAACACCACAAAGCCAAGTCCGGCTCAGCGGTGATTGTTGATGCCAAGTCGGGTGAGGTGCTGGCGATGGTGAATCAGCCGGCCTACAACCCCAACGGTAGTAAACGAGGTAAAACCGGCCGCTTCCGTAACCGCGCGGTGACCGATGTATTTGAACCAGGTTCAACAATGAAGCCTTTTACCATTGCAGCGGCACTTGAGTCCGGTAAATACAGGCCCGATACGCTGATCAATACTGCTCCCGGAGTATTTAAGGTGGGGCGCTATCCGGTGAAGGATATTCGGGACTACGGCCTTATCGATATTTCTACGGTTATCAAGAAATCAAGCAACGTTGGCATCAGCAAGATTGCGCTGGGCCTCCCTAAGGATAAGCTCTGGAGGCTCTTTTCTCAGTTGGGGTTTGGTGAGCCGACCTATACCGGCTTTCCTGGTGAAGTGGGAGGGCAGCTGCCCCCGTATCAGCGTTGGGTAAAGATTGATCAGGCCACTCTCGCTTTTGGTTATGGCCTCTCGGTAACGCCTCTGCAGCTGGCCGATGCCTACACAACTATCGCATCGGACGGTATCAGGCGCTCGCTGTCATTGGTAAAGCGCGATGAGCGGGCGGAAGAGAAGCGTGTAATGAGTGCGGCAACGGCAAAGTCGGTGCGCAAGATGATGGAAGCAGTGGTCTCGGTTGAGGGTACAGCCCCCCGCGCCGCCGTGGCCAGTTACCGTGTTGCCGGCAAGACCGGAACGGTGAAGAAGAGTATCTCAGGCGGCTACTCCGATGATCGCTACACGGCAGTATTTGCCGGTATGGCGCCGGCCAGTGATCCCCGCCTGGTGATGGTGGTGATGATCGACGAGCCGAGTGCGGGCAAATACTACGGTGGTCTTGTGGCTGCACCGGTTTTTGCCAAGGTGATGGCCGGCTCCCTAAGGCTGCTCAATGTAGCGCCTGATGCACTCAGTGAAAAGAGTGTGCAGATTGCCGGATTGGGAGGCCAGTGATGACAGGAGAGATAAAAGCTGGGGTGACGCTTGGTGAACTACTGTCGAACTGGCTGGTGATCTCCGACGAGGTGGATTGCGAAATCACCGGTTTGACCCAGGACAGTAGAGCGGTGCGTCAGGGGAGTCTGTTTCTTGCCTGCTCCGGTGGTAGCCGGCACGGCCTCGACTTTATTAATCAGGCGTTGGATGCCGGTGCGGCGGCGGTAGTTTGTGAGACGGACTGGGAGTGGCCGGTGGAGCGTATTGATATGCTCACAGAATCACTCGATGTTCCACTACTGATTTTAGAGGGTTTGGGCGCCAAGCTGAGCGCTATTGCAGGACACTTTTATCACCACCCGAGCCGGGATATGACCGTGATTGGTGTTACCGGCACCAACGGCAAGACCAGTTGCGCCCAATTTCTTGCTCGGGCGCTCTCCGACGAGCGCCCCTGTGGCGTGATCGGTACCCTTGGCAATGGTTTCCCCGACAGTATGGAAGACTCCACTCACACGACCCCGGATCCGGTGCTGCTCCAGGCGCTGCTTAACGCTCTTCATGCCCAGGGTGCGAAGGCGGTGGCGATGGAGGTCTCCTCTCATGCGCTGGATCAGAGCCGGGTCGCACATCTCCACTTCGATGTGGCGGTATTGACCAACCTGAGTCGCGATCATCTCGACTATCACGGCACTCTGGAGGCCTACGGCGAAGCCAAAAAGCAGCTCTTCTATATGCCGGGCCTCGGTTGTGTGGTGATCAACCTGGATGATCCCTTTGGTCGGGAACTGCTCAGTGAATTGCCTGCCGAGATAAAGCGTGTGGGCTACGGCATCGGTAGTGGTGTAGCTGATGGTGTCGAAGTGGACTGTTGGCTTCAGGCGTCGGCGGTGGATTCGAGCGGCGAGGGGATGCGCATAGCGATTGAGAGCAGCTGGGGTGCCGATGAATTGAAGACCCCTCTGTTGGGGCACTTCAATGTCAGCAATCTTCTGGCGGTGCTGGCGGTTCTGCTGCATCTGGACATCCCCCTGAATGAAGCTCTGGAGCGGTTGGAGAAACTGCGTACTGTACCCGGAAGGATGGAGCATTTCGGAGGTGGCGACAGACCATTGGTCGTTGTTGATTACGCCCATACCCCCGATGCCCTGGAGCATGTGTTGTCGGCATTACGAGATCATGCCAAAAAGCGCTTGATCTGTCTGTTCGGCTGCGGTGGTGACCGTGATCGTGGCAAAAGACCTCAGATGGGACGCGTGGCGGAACGGCTGGCAGATCGAGTGATCGTCACCGATGACAATCCCCGCGGTGAGGATGGTGATCTTATCGTTGCAGAGATTTTGGCGGGAATGAAACGGCCTGAACAGGTGCAGGTGGTGCGTGACCGCAAACAGGCAATTGCCCGAGCAATTACTGAGGCGGCAACAGGTGATTTGGTGTTGGTAGCCGGTAAAGGCCATGAGACGGTGCAGATCGTCGCTGGTGAGAAACTGCCGTTCAGTGACTGTGAACAGGTAGTAGCTTCGTTGTCGGAGGTGGGGGTGTGATCGAATTCAGCCTCTCTGCGGCCGCCGAAAAACTGAGCGCACGTCACATTGGCCCTGAGGGATGCTTCTCGGCCGTCAGCACCGACAGTAGAACTATCGCCGAGGGTGATCTGTTTGTCGCCCTGGTGGGGCCGAATTTTGATGGCCATGACTATCTTGATCTTGCCGCTGAGCGCGGTTCATCCGGTGCCATGGTGCAACGTGAAGTAATGACAGAGCTGCCTCTGTTACAGGTCGAAAACACCCTGGTGGGGTTGGGGCAACTTGCCGCCATGTGGCGGCAGCGAGCTGAGGCTCCGCTTGTGGCGATCACCGGCAGCAACGGCAAGACCACAGTAAAAGAGATGCTCGCCTCAATCCTGCGTTGTCGTGGTGAGGTGCTGGCCACTGAAGGAAATCTGAATAACGAAATCGGTATGCCGCTGACCCTGCTGCGTCTGCAGGAGCAGTCCTACGCAGTGGTGGAAATGGGTGCTAATCATATTGGGGAGATCGACTACCTGAGTCGGATCGCTCAGCCGGATGTGGCACTGCTTATCAACGCCGGCCGTGCTCATCTGGAGGGCTTTGGCTCACTCGAGGGGGTGGCTCGTGCCAAGGGAGAGATCATCAACGGCCTGACCGACAACGGCTGTTTCATATTTAACGCCGATGATCATTGGGCACCGCTGTGGCGACAGATGGCCGGGGAGCGGAAATATCGCACTTTCGGCGTCACTCAGCCTGCGGATGTCAGCAGCCCTGAAGAGGCGTGGGATATCGTCTGGGAAGGGAGTGGCTTTTTTAGCCGTTTCCCAGTCTCTACTCCAGAGGGTGACCTGGAGATTAAGTTACCCCTGGCTGGACGTCACAACCGAATGAATGCACTTGCTGCAATCACTGCGGCTCAGGTGATGGGTGCGGAGCTGGATCAGATTGTATCCGGCCTGGAATCGCTGCAGCCGGTGAAGGGACGGCTCTACCCCATGGTTGGACGCAACGGGGTGCGGCTGGTGGATGACAGCTATAACGCTAACCCCGACTCCGTCGCTGCCGCCATCGAGGTGCTGGTTACCGCCCCCGGCCGGCGTTTTCTGGTATTGGGTGAACTGGCTGAGATGGGGGAGGGAGGAGAGCTTTTCTACCGTGAGTTGGGTGAGTTGGCCCGCAGCTCGGGTATAGAGCATCTCTATGCCGTTGGCCACGCTGTAGTTGCCGTCGATGCTTTTGGTGAAGGCGGCTGCGGCTTTTCCGGGCGCGATGAATTGATCGAAGGACTTCTGCAGGTGCTGAAGCCGGAGGACTGCGTACTGGTGAAAGGTTCCAGGCGCGCCGGCATGGAGCAGATTATCAACAGACTCATTGTGGGGATTGACTGACATGCTGGTCTATCTGGCGGAATATCTGACGCAGTACAACAGCGGCTTCGGCGTCTTTCAGTACCTGACGCTACGGGCGATTCTCGGGGTACTTACGGCGTTGATGATCTCCTTTATGGTAGGACCGGTGATGATACGGCGTCTGACTCGCCATCAGATCGGTCAGACGGTGCGTGATGACGGTCCACAGAGTCACCTCTCCAAGGCGGGGACGCCTACCATGGGTGGCGCTCTGCTACTGGTTGGTATCTCCGTCAGCACGCTTTTCTGGTCCGATTTGAGTAACCGCTACGTCTGGATAGTGCTGCTGGTGACGCTGTTGTTTGGGGTTATCGGTTTTGTCGATGACTATAAAAAGCTGGTGCTACAGAACTCAAAAGGATTGGCGGCAAAGTATAAATATCTGTGGCAGTCGGTGGTGGGTCTGGGAGCCGCCTACATACTTTATACCACCGCCGCCAGCCCGGCTGAGACCGAATTGATAATCCCCTTCTTCAAGAATGTGGTGATCGACTTGGGGCCCTGGTTCATCCTGTTGACCTACCTTGTCATCGTTGGCAGCAGCAATGCGGTCAACCTCACTGATGGGCTCGATGGATTGGCGATTATGCCTACCGTACTGGTGGCAGGTGCCCTTGGCATCTTTGCCTATGTTGTGGGTCACTCGAAAATTGCCGGTTACCTGCTGATTCCCTATATCCCGGGAGTGGGTGAGATGGCGGTCTTCTGTGGTGCCCTGGTTGGATCAGGTCTCGGCTTCCTCTGGTTTAACGCCTATCCGGCACAGGTTTTTATGGGGGATGTAGGTGCACTGGCACTTGGTGCCGCCCTGGGTGTGGTGGCGGTTGTTGTGCGCCAGGAGCTGGTGCTCATGATCATGGGTGGTGTCTTCGTTATGGAGACTGTGTCGGTGATGTTGCAGGTGGCCTCGTTCAAGCTCACCGGTAGGCGTATTTTTCGCATGGCGCCGTTGCATCATCATTTTGAGCTTAAGGGGTGGCCCGAACCGAGGGTC
Source organism: Candidatus Sedimenticola sp. (ex Thyasira tokunagai) (assembly GCA_037318855.1). Lineage (GTDB taxonomy): Bacteria > Pseudomonadota > Gammaproteobacteria > Chromatiales > Chromatiaceae > Vondammii. The sequence continues at coordinate 1,168,946 of CP134874.1, forward strand.
ATCGTACGTTTTTGGATTGTCACAGTGATCCTGGTACTGGTCGGCCTGGCCAGTCTCAAGATTCGCTAGGGCTATTTTGTGGGGTCAATGGTAGAGCAGATGCCGATGAGAGAGACAAATGAGGTGAAAACCTTGATTGTCGGTCTGGGTAAGACCGGGCTCTCTTGTGCGCGCTATTTGGCTGCCCGGGGCCTCCCCGTTGCCATCACCGATAGTCGCTCTCAGCCCCCGGGACTGGCGGAGCTGGAGAGTGAGTTGCCGGATACGGCACTGTTTCTCGGGCAGTTCGATTCACTGGTTTTCGAAGCGGCGGAACAGCTGGTGGTAAGTCCCGGTGTGGCGGTCAGCGAACCGTTGATCCAAGCGGCAATTGCGCGCGGTGTTCCGGTGATCGGTGATATCGAACTGTTTGCCCGCGAAGTGAAGACTCCGGTGGTGGCGATTACCGGCTCCAATGGCAAAAGCACAGTTACCACGCTACTGGGGAAAATGGCAGAGACCGCCGGACGGCGGGTAGCCCTGGGCGGTAATCTCGGAGAGCCTGCCCTCGACCTGCTTGATCCGGCAGTGGAGCTCTATATTCTGGAGCTCTCCAGTTTTCAGCTTGAGACTACCCACACCCTTGCCCCGGCAGTATCGGTGGTACTGAATCTGTCGGCGGATCATATGGATCGCTATAGCGATTTTGATGCCTATGCCGATGTCAAGGCGGGGATCTACCGGCATGCGGTCGCTCGGGTGTTTAATCTTGACGACCCTCGTGTGATGACGATGCGGGGCACCGAGGGTGAGGATCTTCTATTTACTCTGGGTGTGCCGGCTGCGGAGCAGTTCGGTGTCGACTACCGGGAGGGCCGTGCTTGGCTTTGCCTCGGTGAGCAGGAGTTGTTGCCGATCTCGGAACTGAAAATACCGGGCCGACACAATGTAGCCAATGCACTGGCCGCCTTGGCCATGGGGAGCCTGTTGAAGCTGCCAATGCCGGCGATGCTGGAGGCGCTGCAACATTTCCCCGGGCTGCCTCACCGCACCCAGTTCGTTGCAGAGCACCGAAATGTACGCTGGTACAACGACTCCAAGGGAACCAATGTCGGCGCCTGTATCGCTGCACTTGAGGGGATGAAATCTGATCAGGGCAGTGATCGCACGGTGCTGATTGCCGGCGGTGACGGTAAAGGGGCGGACTTCTCTCCACTGGCGGCCGTAGTGGCGGCGACTGCTCGCGCAGTCATTCTGATTGGCAGAGATGCACCACTGATTGCTCAAGCACTGAAGGGAACAGTAACTATTCTATACGCCGGGAATATGGAAGAGGCGGTAGGTCTTGCCGCCGAGCAGGCAGAGGCGGGTGACCGTGTATTGCTCTCTCCCGCCTGCGCCAGCTTTGATATGTTTCGTGACTATCAACGGCGGGGCGAGCAGTTTATGGATGCGGTAAGGAGGCTGGTGCAATGAGCCACCAGGCGACAATCGGTGAGACCCGGGTGATGATGCCCGATCTCGACTATCCACTGATTCTGGCAGCGGCACTCCTGCTTGGTCTGGGATTGGTGATGGTGGCTTCCGCATCACTGCATCGAATTAATGAGGCACCGTTCTATTACGTCAACCGCCACCTGATTGCGATTACCATCGGTATTTTCGCGGCGGCAGTGGTCAGTCAAATACCGGTGGCCTATTGGGAACGTTCGGGAACAGTACTCTACTTTATCGGCCTGCTGCTGCTGATTCTCGTGCTGGTACCCGGCTTGGGCCGGACGGCTAATGGCGCTACCCGGTGGATTCCCATAGGCCCGTTCAGCCTTCAGAGTTCTGAGTTTATGAAGCTGTTTCTGGTGATCTATATCGCCGGTTATCTGGAGCGGCGCCAACTTGAGGTCACCCACAGCATATGGGGCTTTATCAAGCCGATGCTGCTGCTGTTGATCGCCTGTTCAATGATCATGATTCAACCCGATTTCGGTACCACAGCCGTACTGCTTGCGACAGCCATGGGGCTGCTCTTTCTCGGTGGTGTCCCGCTGTGGCAGTTTGCACTGCTGATGTCGACGGCCGGGGCGGTACTTGCAGGTCTGGTTTTCTTCTCTCCTTATCGTCTACAGCGGGTGACCTCATTTCTCGATCCCTGGGCCGATGTGGAGGGGGCGGGTTATCAGCTGGCGCAGGCACTGATCGCCTTTGGCCGTGGTGAATGGTTTGGCGTTGGTCTTGGTAACGGTATCCAGAAGCAGTTTTATCTGCCTGAGGCGCACACGGATTTTCTTATGGCGGTGATTGGTGAGGAGTTTGGGCTGAGCGGTACCCTGGTGGTGATTCTGTTGTTTGCCGTTATTGTCTGGCGGGCCTTTCGTATCGGCTCATTGGCTGAGCGGCAAGGGCGGCGTTTTGCTTCCTTTGTTGCACAGGGATTCGGTCTCTGGCTCGGTATGCAGGCGTTCATCAATATCGGCGTCAATGTCGGCCTGCTGCCTACCAAGGGATTGACCTTGCCGCTGATGAGTTATGGCGGTAACAGCATTATCGTCGCCTGTGTGGTGGTCGCCATGCTGGTGCGTATCGATTATGAGCTGCGTCGGGAAGCCGGTGGTGGAAACGGGGAGGCTAAACGATGGCACTCCGCGTAATGGTAATGGCAGGTGGTACCGGCGGTCATGTTTTTCCCGCCCTGGCGGTTGCCGATGAACTGGCAACACGGGGGATGGAAGTGTGCTGGCTTGGCGTTCCCAACAGTTTTGAGTCACGGGTAGTGCCGGAGCATGGCTACCCTATCGAGTGGATCAATATCGAGGGGCTGCGTGGTAATGGCGTTCTGCGTTGGTTGGTCGCGCCGTTGAAACTGCTTTATGCCATGTATCAGGCATTCGGTGCGCTACGCCGTCGGCGTCCGGCACTGGTGTTGGGTATGGGGGGATTTGTCACCGGACCGGGAGGTGTGGTGGCACGGCTGTTGGGTATTCCGCTGGTGATTCATGAGCAGAACGCCTTCCCCGGCCTGACCAACCGCCTGTTGGCGCGCATAGCCGGCAGAGTGCTGGAGGCGTTTCCCGGGAGTTTTGACCGACGGCAGACCGAAGTGACTGGTAATCCGGTGCGTGCGGATATCGCTGCTATCGATGAGCCAGTGGCACGTCTGGGTGATCGCACTGGCCGGTTGAGGTTGTTGATACTGGGAGGGTCCCAGGGGGCACAGGTACTTAATGAGACGGTTCCTGCGGCGCTGGCGCTGATTGATGGAGAACAGCGTCCCCAAGTACGCCATCAGGCAGGACGGGATAAAGATGAGCTCACCAGAAAAAGCTACGACCAATTGGGAGTTAAAGCGGAAGTGTCAGCGTTTGTCACCGATATGAAGGAGGCTTACAGCTGGGCTGACCTGGTAGTGTGCCGGGCCGGAGCACTGACTGTAGCCGAACTGGCGGCAGCCGGTGTAGGGGCGATCCTGGTGCCTTACCCCCACGCGGTGGATGACCACCAGACCCGTAATGGCGGTTATCTTGCGGATGAGGGTGCAGCACTGCTGTTGCCCCAGAAGAGAATGACGCCGGAACTTCTCGCTGAGATGTTGACGCGGTTATGTGAAGAGAGAGGAGAAGTGATGAAGATGGCTGTTACCGCACGCTCACTGGCATTGCCTAAAGCAACTCAGCGGGTGGCTGATATCTGTCAGGAGGTTGCCGGTCGATGAGCCAGCATGAGCGCAAACAACATAGGCCAACACCTGATGCCATGGGGCGTATGCGCCATATTCACTTTGTCGGCATCGGTGGAGCCGGAATGAACGGTATTGCTCAGGTGATGCTCAATCTCGACTACAAGGTGTCGGGTTCGGATCTGAAAGAGAATGCTGCCACCCAGCGACTGGCTGACCAGGGGGCCAACATCCTCATCGGGCATGGACCGGAGAATGTCGCCGGCGCTGATGCTGTGGTGATCTCCAGTGCGGTAAAAGATGATAACCCGGAGGTGGTTGCTGCTCGTGAAGCACGTGTTCCCGTGGTGCCGCGGGCTGAGATGCTGGCGGAGCTGATGCGTTTTCTTTACGGCATCGCTGTGGCCGGTACTCACGGCAAGACGACCACCACCAGCCTGATTGCCAGCTTGCTGTCCGAGGGTGGCCTCGATCCCACCTTTGTTATCGGTGGTCGTCTTAATGCCGCCGGTACCTATGCCCGGTTGGGGAAGGGCGAGTATCTGGTGGCTGAAGCGGATGAGAGTGATGCCTCCTTCCTCTATCTGCAACCGATGATGGCGGTGGTGACCAATGTCGACGCCGACCACATGACCACCTACGGTGGTGATTTCCAACGCCTGCGTGGCACCTTTGTCGAGTTTCTCCATCACCTCCCCTTCTATGGTTTGGTAGTGCTCTGTATCGATGATGATGAAGTGCGCAGCCTGTTGCCTGAGATCTCTCGTACGGCAATCACATACGGTTTCTCGGCGGATGCCGATCTGCGTGCCGAAAACCTTCGTCAGGAAGGGCTGCGCACCCACTTTCAGGTCTCGCCAAAGGAGGGTGATCATTTTGATGTGACTCTGAATATGCCGGGTCGTCATAACGTCCTCAATGCGCTGGCGGCGATTGCAGTGGCCCTGGAGTTGGGAGTGGATGTCTCATCGATACAGCGCTCTTTGGTCGAGTTTGGTGGGATCGGGCGGCGTTTTCAGGCAACAGAGTGCAGGCTTTCGGATGGGCGCAATATCATGCTGGTGGACGATTACGCTCACCACCCGAGTGAAGTGGCGGCCACTCTTGATGCGGTAAACGAAGGATGGCCCGGGCGGCGTGTTGTCTTGGCGTTTCAGCCTCACCGCTATAGTCGGACTCAAGAACAGTTTGAAGATTTTTCCCAGGTGCTGTCACGACCGGATGTTCTGCTGCTGGGTGAAGTTTTTGCTGCGGGTGAAAAACCGATTGCAGGGGCTGACGGTCGCGCCCTGAGCCGTGCCATCCGGGCGCGTGGGCAGGTGGATCCAATCTTTGTCGAGCCCATTTCAGAACTCCCGGAGGTGTTGTCGGGAGTGGTGAGTGAGGGTGACATCGTGCTTACACTCGGTGCCGGTGATATCGGTCGGGTCGCTGCCGGTCTTGCGGATAAGTTGAGTGGAGAGGGGAAGGCGTGATGAAGCACCAGGCAGGCAGACATCTGCACATGGGGTGTGGTGAACCACTTACCGGACTGGCACCGTTGCGGACATTGATCGTGAAGCCGCAGCGGCTGTATCAAAAAGCAGTAGAGAAGAGAGTCAGTGGTATCCGTCGGTTAAAGGAGAAGCAGCGTTGATGGCGGCTCAGGAGACAGCTCTCCTGAGGGGCGAGATGCGCCATGATGAGCCACTCTCGCTCCATACCAGCTGGCGTGTTGGTGGGCCTGCACGCCATTTTTACCGCCCGGCGGACAGCGATGATCTGTTGCTGTTTTTGGCCGATTTGGCAGAAGAGGAACCACTGCTCTGGCTTGGGCTTGGCAGTAACCTATTGGTGAGAGACGGAGGCTTCGACGGCACGGTAATCGCTACCCGAGGGTGCATGGAAGCTTTGGATATGCGGGGTGAGACGATATTGCGTGCAGAAGCGGGTGCCTCTTGTGCGGCTGTTGCCCGTTTCGCCTCCCGTCAGGGGCTTACCGGATTGGAGTTTCTTGCCGGTATACCCGGCACCATGGGGGGTGCATTGGCGATGAATGCGGGTGCCTTTGGTGGCGAGACTTGGAAACAGGTTGAGATGGTCGAGACGGTGGATCGCTATGGTGTAGTACGACAGCGCCGGCCCGAAGAGTTTGAGGTGGGATATCGTCACGTCAGTGGCCCCGCCGGTGAGTGGTTTCTTGCCGCCTTGTTGACACTTGATCAGGGTGACAGCACCTCGGCACAACAGAGGGTGCGTGATCTGTTGGCAGAGCGGGCAGAGAAGCAGCCGATTGGGCTGCCTAGTTGCGGATCTGTGTTTCGTAATCCGCCAGGGGATTATGCCGCCCGCCTGATAGAGGTTGCGGGATTGAAGGGGGTGGCTATCGGTGGCGCCAGAGTGTCGCCGAAACACGCCAACTTCATTATCAACGAAGGGGATACAACGGCATCCGAGATCGAACAGCTGATTGAGAGGGTTCGTCAAGAGGTGTTGGCCGACAGCGGTATCGAGTTGCAGACAGAGGTGCATATTGTCGGCATGGCGGAGTCTGGGAGATGAGTGTGACAGCAACAGATTTTGGTCGAGTGGCTGTGCTGATGGGAGGGCGTTCCGCAGAGCGGGAAGTTTCACTCGTCAGTGGACAGGCAGTGCTTGATGGACTGTTGGGTTGCGGTGTCGATGCTCATGGGGTGGATGCAGAGACGGATGTGGTGAAGCAGCTACAGGAAGGTGCATTTAATCGTGCTTTCATCGTCCTCCACGGCAGAGGGGGGGAGGATGGCGTAATACAGGGAGCCCTGGAGACGCTTGGCCTGCCTTATACCGGTAGTGGCGTAGCGGCGTCCTCTCTTGGAATGGATAAGTACCGTTGTAAGTTGCTATGGAAGGGGCTGACGTTACCGACTGCACCCTTCGTCATGATCGCCGGTGAGGATGATCTGGAGCGGGCGGCCGACCTCGGTTTCCCCCTGATGGTGAAGCCATCTCATGAGGGCTCCAGTATCGGTATGGCGCGGGTGGAAAATCGGGATGAGTTACGCAGTGCCTGGCTGGAAGCCGCAGGCTTTGACGCAGAGGTGATGGCGGAGGGCTGGCTCTCAGGCCCGGAGTATACCGCCGCAGTCGTCGACGGAGAGGTGTTGCCGTTGATCCGGGTGGAGACACCCAATGAGTTTTACGACTACGAGGCTAAGTATCAGGCCGACACGACGCACTACCACCTGCCCTGTGGACTGGAACCTTCACGGGAGCAGGTGCTTGCCGAACTGGCGCTGAGCGCTTTCGATGCTGTTGGATGTGAGGGCTGGGGGCGGGTGGATATGCTGATGAGTGACAGTGGCGCACCTCAGCTGTTGGAGGTGAATACGGTACCGGGGATGACCAGTCACAGTTTGGTACCTATGGCGGCAAAGGCCAAGGGTATAGATTTTGATGAACTGGTGTGGCGGATTTTGGCGACAACACTGAGCGTGAAGAGATGAGCAGTCCCACAGCAAAAAGAGGTGGCAAAAAGGTGCAAGAGATTGTGCCGTTGTGGAGGCGACTAGGCAGCTGGTCTCTGGCGCTGGTGCTGTTTGCGATGATGGGAATCGGTGCTGTGTGGGGGACAACGGCTCTGCGAGACCCCTCTGTGCTGCCGTTGGAAGTGGTACGGATCGATGGCGACTTCAACCACCTTAAACGTAGTGATCTTGAGCATGCCATCGGTAGGGTGATGCAGGGTAATTTTTTTACCATCGACCTCGATGCCGTACGTGACGCTGCACTCTCACTGCCCTGGGTGGAACAGGTGACGGTGAGGCGCATCTGGCCCGGTACGCTGAAGGTGTGGGTGGGTGAGCAGGCGCCTCTTGGTCGCTGGGGCAAGCAGCGTTTGGTCAGTGCTCGCGGGGTGGTGTTTACACCGAAGCCGGAGGAGATTCCATCGGGTTTGCCGATACTCTCCGGGGCTGACGAAGATTCACAAGAGGTGGTGACTCACTATTTGGAAATGGTACGCCGGATCGCCGACTTGCCGCTGACAATTGAGCGTGCCGGTATGGATGGCCGTAGGTCCTGGAAGCTTGTGTTCAAGCAGGGGTTGACGCTGCGTCTCGGAAGTCGCGATCGGGAGCTCCGTCTTGCACAGTTTGTACGGCTCTATCGCCAGTTTGCAGTAGTGGATGGAAAGCAGTTGAAAGTGATGGACCTCAGGTACACCAATGGTGTAGCGGTGCGTTGGGAAGATGACAAAAAAGATAAGAAGCTCAAAACAACCGATTCAGTAACCGGTAAACGGCTCGGGCTGATACTTGATGATGCAGGGGGACAGGTTTAAATGACCAAGAAGGTGGAGAAAAATCTTATTGTCGGACTCGATATAGGCACCTCCAAGGTAGTGGCCATTGTCGGTGAGGTAAAGACGAGTGATGAGATCGAAATTATCGGTATTGGATCTCACCCCTCACGAGGGCTTAAGAAGGGTGTGGTGGTCAATATCGAGTCTACTGTGCAGTCGATACAGCGGGCGGTGGAAGAGGCTGAACTGATGGCCGGCTGTGAGATTCATTCGGTCCACGCCGGTATTGCAGGCAACCATATTCGCAGTCTCAACTCCCACGGCATCGTTGCCATCAAGGATCGTGAAGTGATGCACAGCGATGTGGAGCGGGTGATCGATGCGGCGCGTGCGGTGGCTATTCCTGCAGATCAGAAGATTCTGCATATCCTGCCGCAGGAATTCATTATCGATGAGCAGGAGGGGATCAGGGAGCCGGTGGGTATGTCCGGTGTACGTCTGGAGGCGCGGGTCCACATGGTAACCGGTGCGGTGAGTGCGGCCCAGAATATCGTCAAGTGCATCCGTCGCTGTGGTCTGGAGGTGGATGACCTGATTCTGGAACAGCTCAGTTCCAGCTACTCAGTCCTGAGTGAGGATGAGAAAGAGTTAGGCGTCTGTCTGGTCGATATCGGTGGTGGTACCACCGATATTGCCGTCTTTACCGAAGGTTCCATACGACATACCGCCGTGATTCCCATCGCAGGTGATCAGGTGACCAACGATATCGCGGTGGCGTTGCGTACTCCTACACAACACGCCGAGGAGATCAAGATCAAGTACGCCTGCGCACTGACCCAGTTGGCGGCGGGGGATGAGACGATCGAAGTGCCCAGTATTGGCGACCGGCCACCGCGACGGCTTTCACGTCAGACATTGGCGGAGGTAGTGGAGCCACGTTATGAAGAGCTGTTGGGGCTAGTGCAGGCTGAGTTGCGGCGAAGTGGTTTTGAGGATCTGGTAGCCGGTGGTGTGGTAATGACCGGCGGCAGTTCGAAGATGGAGGGTCTGATTGAGTTGGCTGAGGAGGTATTCCATATGCCGGTACGCCTCGGCCTGCCCCAGTATGTGACGGGGCTGGTGGATGTGGTGCGTAACCCGATCTACTCCACTGGTGTCGGTCTTCTGCTGTTCGGTCGGCAGAATCAGAGTGGCAAGCTGCATGATATGCCCGGCGGTGGAGGGTTTAAGGCGGTATTCGAAAGAATGAAGAGTTGGTTTCAAGGTAATTTTTAATTTCTGTGGAAGGTTTAATTTCAGGTGGTTGGGTTTTGGCCCGGTTGATGAGGAGAGTGGCAAATGACTTTTGAATTAATGGATGCTTACAGTCAGAACGCGGTAATCAAAGTGGTTGGTGTTGGCGGTGGTGGCGGAAATGCCATCCACCATATGTTGAACGCCAATATTGAAGGCGTTGACTTCATCTGTGCCAACACGGATGCTCAGGCACTGCGCAACAGTGAGGTACGTACCTTGCTGCAGTTGGGTACCAATGTGACCAAGGGACTTGGCGCGGGTGCTGACCCGGAGGTTGGGCGTGATGCGGCACTGGAAGATAAAGAGAGAATTCAGGAAGCGCTGCAGGGTGCAGACATGGTGTTTATCACAGCAGGTATGGGTGGTGGAACCGGTACGGGGGCGGCACCGGTAGTGGCTGAAGTGGCACGCGACCTTGGTATTCTTACCGTGGCTGTAGTCACCAAGCCGTTCCCGTTCGAAGGCGGTAAACGGATGAAGGTGGCGGAACAGGGGATCGAGGAGCTGGGCCAGTATGTGGACTCGCTGATTACCATTCCGAACGAGAAGCTCCTGGCGGTGCTGGGTCGGGATATGAGCCTCCTTAATGCCTTTAAGTCGGCTAACGACGTGTTGCAAGGTGCGGTTCAGGGTATTGCAGAGCTGATCACCCGCCCCGGTCTGATCAATGTCGACTTTGCCGATGTGCGTACAGTGATGGCTGAGATGGGTGTTGCCATGATGGGTTCCGGTAGCGCCAAGGGAGAGACGCGCGCACGGGAAGCGGCGGAAGAGGCGATTCGCAGTCCATTACTTGAAGATATCAACCTCTCTGGAGCTAAAGGAATTCTGGTCAATATTACCGCCGGACTCGATCTCTCTATCGGTGAGTTTGATGAGGTCGGCAGCACGGTGAAAGAGTTTGCCTGTGATGATGCTACGGTAGTAGTGGGCACAGTGATCGATGCTGAAATGAGTGATGAATTGCGTGTGACCGTTGTTGCCACCGGGTTGGGTGAGTTGAGTGGTGCAGTCAATCAGCCGACTTTGGAGGAGGCCGCTCCTGTTCGCCTGGTCAATTCAGATATTGTTGAACCGAATGCGGAAGATTATCGCAATATGGATAGCCCAACTGTGGTGCGTAAGGGACGTCAGGCGGCACAATCCTTTGTAGATGCGGCTCAGGAGCAGAATATGGACTACCTGGATATCCCCGCATTTCTTCGTCGGCAAGCTGACTGAAGGGGAGTGGAAAGAGGAAATAACTTGAAATAGAGAGGTAAAACTGTTTAATATCCGGGAATACCCTAGGATAGTATCGGGGTGTCGGCCTGTGGGGCCGAGTCATTAAAGCTCGTGGGATAGGGCGTTTATGAGGCTATGGTGATTTCTGATCACCCAGAGGCAGTGCCTTATTAGGATGTATATTACTATTTTTTCCGGTGGAAAACCGGGTAGGGACAGTTTGGGGATTACTCATAAATGATACGCCAGCGTACGCTTAAAAATGTAATACGTGCCACTGGAGTGGGCTTGCACACGGGAGAGAAGGTCTACCTGACCTTACGGCCGGCTGCGGTCAATACCGGCATTATTTTTTGCCGGACCGACCTGGAAGAGCCGGTTGAAATAGCCGCTTGTCCAGACAATGTGGGTGATACACGGCTCTCCACCACCCTGGAGCAGGATGGTGTAAAGATCTCAACGGTTGAACACCTGCTCTCTGCATTTGCTGGTCTCGGTATTGATAACGCCTACGTAGACGTTAGTGCCGCTGAAGTACCTATTATGGACGGCAGTGCCGGCCCATTTGTCTTCCTTATTCAATCTGCGGGTGTTGAAGAGCAGAACGCAGCCAAGCGTTTTATTCGTATCAAGCGCAAATTGGTTGTGGAGGATGATGATAAGCATGCCGCCTTCGAGCCATTCGATGGTTTTAAAGTATCGTTTGGTATCGATTTTGAGCATCCTGCATTTGTCGACCGTTCAAAGTCCGCCATTATCGATTTCTCCTCGACCTCTTTTGTCAAAGAGGTGAGTCGTGCTCGTACTTTTGGTTTTCTCCGCGATATCGAAATGTTGCGGGAGCGTGAACTGGCTCTCGGTGGCAGCATGGACAACGCGATCGTTGTTGACGACTACAGGGTGCTCAACGAAGATGGACTCCGTTACGAGGATGAATTTGTAAAACACAAGATCCTCGATGCTATTGGTGATCTCTATCTATTGGGGCATAGCCTGATTGGTGCCTTTAGCGGTTACAAGTCAGGCCATGAGTTGAATAACAGGTTGTTGAAAGCGCTGCTGGCTGATGCAGATGCCTGGGAAGAGGTAACCTTTGAAGAGGAGGGAGCCGGGGTGCCCATCTCCTATATGAAGCCGGTGCAGGCCTCCTGATACTCCGACCCCAGTTTAGTTATTTAGCTTTGCCGCTATTTGCGGTGCCGTGCCAGTCGTTTCATGGCCGCTTGGAGCTCCGGATCGTCGATAGCTTCCGCTGTTTCGATAATAAGAGAGGCGTTGTCAGCAGAGAGTTGCCTTAGTCTGCGGTTTTCTGTTCGTCTGCGGGGTTTGGGGGAGAGCATTACCCTGACAGTGATTCGCTCCACCCGGAGGCCACTCTCATTGAGTTTTGTGGTGAGTTCTCTGCTGATAAAACGGAGTCGGCCGGCCCAGGCGGAGGAGTCGACATAGATCAGCAGCCGTGAGGCGCTTTTCACCGCACCTACACAGTGCTCACAGAGTGGCTCAGGCAACATCGATTGCACCTGTTGTAGCAACTGTTGCTGCTTGCGGGAACGAGAAAGCAGTGCCTGCATTGTGGTGCCGGTGTTGAGACACTCAGCAAGAGAGCGCAATTTTTTTTTCATTATTTGCAGTGCAACATAAGAATAGCTAAAACAGACGATTTATGAAGATTATACTCCTATCCAAGCTTTGCAGGCAGTCGGGCAGTCGTCCGCTGTCACTTACCAAACTGGTGGCAGCCCTGGTTCTCCTATTTGTCGGTGTGACCAGCGGTGGCATCTGGGCCGGCTATCAGCTGGGTGTTGATGCCGGTGTGGCACACTCAACTGCTGAAGGTGGAGAGGGTATGTTGCGACAGGTATTGGCGGCCCAGCAGGAGGAGATTTTCGAGACTCGCAGGCAGAGCCAGGAGCACCTGGATGCTTTAGCGTTGCGCCTCGGGCAGATGCAGTCGAATATCCTGCGTATCGATGCCCTGGGTGAGCGACTAGCAAAAAAGGGCGGACTGGATATTACAGAGTTCAGTTTTGGTCAGGAACCCGGCCAGGGTGGTATCGATCCCGCCGTCTCGGCGCAGTCGGTCGAAGTGTCGGAGCTGCTTGCGGATATGGAGCGGCTTTCACGCAGTATTGATGACCGTGCTCACAAACTGGAACTGATGGAAGTGCTGATTTTCAATACTGGAGTTCATCAGGATCTCAAACCATCGGGTCGTCCGGTCACAAAGGGCTGGGTCTCATCCCGTTACGGCTATAGAAAAGACCCTTTCACCGGTAAAAAGGCGTTCCATCGGGGCGTTGATGTAGCGGGAAAAAAGAATTCGGATATTATTGCCGTGGCGGCTGGTGTGGTCACCTGGGCCGGTGAGAAGAGTAACTACGGAAGTCTGGTGGAGATTCGCCATGCCGATGGTTATATGACCCGCTATGGTCATAACAGTAAACTGCTGGTGAAGAGTGGAGAACTGGTGACCAAGGGGCAGGTGATTGCCACTATGGGCTCCAGTGGTCGCTCCACGGGCCCCCATGTCCACTTTGAGATTGCCCGTAATGGACAAACAATCAATCCTTCCAAATACCTGCGTTCCAAGTAGTCTTTAAGTCACGCCGACGGCATCAATGTGCCTGCATTGGTGGTGGATTTGCTGTATTATTTCCCGCAAAGAACCGCCACCTGCTACACGGGATATTCTAGGAGCCTCTCCGAGAATAGATGAACCTACTGCGGAAAAGCCATTGTGGCTAGATTTCCCGATTAAATTCGTTAAATATGTCCAATATTCGTCTCATTTAATCGAGAAATCTAACTCAAAATGGCATTTCCTCGCTACGGCCCCTATTCTCGGGCAGGCTCCTGGCGCAGAACTGTGTGAAGGGGTACTCTCTTTCCGTTTCTGCATCTTGAAGTCGGCAATATGTATTCACATATTGTGTTGATGGAGTGTGTTGGGGAGCCTCTGGATAAGTCTGGCCGAATTGAATTGTGCTCAGGAGGTGCAATATCAAGGCGAAGATCGCAGCTGATAGCAGGCTATTAGTAAGATCTTCAACGCAGATATTACACATTCTGAGTGCAAGGCAATCGGTTATGACTTGTTCAGAGGCTCCTTAGAGCGCACATGTTATTTTTTTACCCACTACGGAATATACATTTTCATGGTCAGTAAGATTATCAAGAAGATCTTCGGCAGTCGTAACGACCGCATGGTCAAGCGCATGATGAAGGACGTCGCCAAGATCAATGAGCTGGAGGCGAACCTTCAGGCGCTCTCAGATGATGAACTGAAAGCCAGAACAGAAGAGTTCAGGCGGAGACTGGAGAGTGGTGAGCAGCTTGATGATCTGCTGTTTGAAGCTTTTGCCACCGTCAGGGAAGCGGGTGTGCGCACACTGAACATGCGCCATTTCGACACCCAACTGATAGGCGGTATGGTGCTTAATCAAGGCAAGATTGCCGAGATGCGCACCGGCGAGGGTAAGACACTGGTGGCGACGCTCTCAGGTTACCTGAATGCACTGCCTGCAAAGGGTGTCCATGTGGTCACGGTGAACGACTATCTGGCCCGGCGTGATGCCGAGTGGATGGGAAAAATCTACCACTTTCTTGGCCTTAGCGTCGGCGTTATACAGTCTGGTGGAGGCCAGGGGGCCGACGACGGCTCTTTCCTTTACGACCCGGCTTACGACGGTTCGTCCGGTGGTTATCTGCATTTGCAGCCGGTACCCAGGCAGGAGGCTTATGCCTGCGATATTACCTACGGCACCAATAATGAGTTTGGCTTTGACTATCTGCGTGACAACATGGCCTTCAGTGCTGACCAGCGAGTGCAGCGCGAGAAGTTCTTTGCCGTGGTGGATGAGGTCGACTCGATCCTGATTGATGAGGCGCGTACACCTCTGATCATCTCCGGGCCGGCAGAGGGAAGCACCGATCTCTACACCCGTATTAATCAGATTATTCCAGACCTGGTTCAACAGGATCCGATTGAGGATGAGGAGGGGAAACCTGCCTTTGGCCCCGGTGATTTCTCCGTTGATGAAAAAGCGAAACAGGTCTTCCTGAGTGAGGATGGTCATCAGCACGTTGAGGATAAGCTGACAGAGCTTGGTATTCTTGGGGAGGGAGAGAGCCTCTACGACTCAGGCAACATCATGCTGATGCATCATGTAACTGCAGCTCTGCGCGCCCACGCACTGTTCCAGCGTAATGTGGACTATATCGTTCGTGACGGCCAGATAATTATCGTCGATGAGTTCACCGGTCGCACCATGGTCGGCCGCCGTTGGTCTGATGGGCTGCATCAGGCGGTGGAAGCCAAGGAGGGGGTCTCGATCCAGAAGGAGAATCAAACCCTGGCGTCGGTCACCTTCCAGAACTACTTCCGCCTCTACAACAAGCTCTCCGGTATGACCGGTACTGCTGATACCGAGGCACCGGAGTTTTTGCAGATCTACGGTCTTGAAGTGGTGGTGATACCCACCAACCAGGAGATGATCCGTCAGGATCTGGGTGACCTGGTCTATCTTACAGAGGAAGAGAAGTACCAGGCGATCGTCGCCGATATACGTGACTGCATTGGGCGTGGCCAGCCGGTGCTGGTGGGCACCGCGTCCATTGAGACTTCGGAGTTGATTTCCGGTTTGCTTGCGAAGGATGATGTCGAGCATGAGATTCTCAACGCCAAGCATCACGAGCGTGAAGCCAATATCATCGCTGATGCGGGACGGCCGGGGGCCGTTACCATTGCCACCAATATGGCGGGTCGTGGTACTGATATCGTCTTGGGTGGCAACCCTGAGATGGAGATTTCAGAACTGGGTGAGAACCCGGATACAACAGCGGTGGAGAAGATTCGCAGTGATTGGAAAATACGGCACCAGCAGGTGCTTGATGCGGGCGGCCTCCATGTGACCGGTACTGAGCGCCATGAATCACGTCGTGTGGATAACCAGTTGCGCGGTCGCTCAGGTCGCCAGGGTGATCCCGGCTCGACCCGTTTCTACCTGTCGTTGGAAGACAGCCTGATGCGAATTTTTGCCTCGGACCGTGTCTCGGCGATTATGTCCAAGCTGGGTATGGAGAAGGGTGAGGCGATTGAACATCCCTGGGTTACCAAGGCGATTGCCAATGCCCAGAAGAAAGTGGAAGGGCGCAACTTCGATATTCGTAAACAGCTGCTCGATTACGATGATGTTGCCAACGACCAACGTAAGGTGGTCTATGAGCAGCGCGACGGCCTGATGAATGCGGAGGATGTCTCCAGCTCGATCGATGCACTGCGAAGTGATGTAGTCAACGACCTGATCAGTAGCTATATCCCTCCCGAGAGTCTTGATGAACAGTGGGATGTTCCCGGTCTTACTCAAGCATTAAAAGATGAGTATGACCTCAATTACCCACTGCAGCAGTGGCTTGATGAGGATCATGATCTCCATGAAGAGAGCCTGCGCAAACGTATCATAGACGAGATGGACACTACCTATGCCGCCAAGGAGACGTTGGCGGGTGCTGAAAATCTGCGACTCTATGAGAAAGCGGTGATGCTGCAGATTCTTGATTCCAATTGGAAAGAGCACTTGGCGGCAATGGACTATCTTCGTCAGGGAATTCACCTCCGTGGTTACGCCCAGAAGAATCCCAAGCAGGAGTACAAGCGTGAAGCCTTTGAAATGTTCTCCAATATGCTCGATAGCATTAAGCACGAGGTGGTTTCAGTACTGACCAAGGTGCAGATTCAGCCTCAGGAGGAGATGTATATCCCTCAGCAGGAGCGGGACAATAGTGACTTCGAATTCCAGCATAAGACGTTTGAGGGTTTTGATGGAGAAGAGGCGCCTGCTGAGACGGAGGCGGAGGGAGAGGAACACAAGCCTTTTGTCCGTTCAGACCGCAAGGTGGGTCGCAATGAACCTTGCCCCTGTGGTTCCGGCAAGAAGTACAAGCAGTGCCATGGGAAATTGCAGTAGCAGGATCAGAGACGAATGCTACTGGCTTGGAAAGTTATTACCTGTTTTCTGTTGTAGGAGCGACTTCAGTCGCGATGGGATTTGGCACAATACCAAGCTTTGGTGCCACGTCGGTCGCGACTGAAGTCGCTCCCTTGTATCTCTCCAAATAGACTGTTTAGCTAACAGTCTGTGTGGTGAGGGGGTGATCTTGAGTCGCTCCTTAAGCATTGAGCTTGTTTTGTAGATAAAGACCCCTCCTCAATTCTCAACAAAACTGGATGGTATCAAGTTCCCTCACAATGATGAGGTGAAACTGCATGTACAAGGTAGATTAGAGAATGAGAGCAATTATTGGAATTGATGTTAGCAAAGCCAAATTGGACTGCTTATGGTTAAGAGACCAAGGAAACGCTCAAGGTAAAGCCAAGGTAATACCCAATACCGCTGCTGGCCATAAGTGAGCTGTTGAAATGTAAGGAAAACAATACAGGCCGGTCCATCAAGAGACTCTCTTTGTCATGGAGGCTACCGGCATCTACCATGAGAAGCTAGCTTACCGGCTACATGGAGAGCGAAGCGAGGGCTGGTAATCCCCGGTAGCCGTGAGGCCGCACTGCTTACCCGTCGTGCGCGCAGCGCGCCAGAGGGGAAGCAAAGTAGGCATCCGAACACGGCGTCCAGTCAATGGGAACTGACTGCGAAGCGGTAACGAGCTTGCGATGTTATCGCGTAGCGGTTAGTGACCAGGACGGCCGGGGTACTAATAGGCTGTCGAAGATTGAGTGCAAAAGGGGGACTTGGATGTCCCGTTTTGCATCACGAAATCGAAGACTCGCTTAGCTGGAGGGTGTCGTAAAAGCACCAGTCCCTTCTCCCTACGAGGGAGAAGGTTAGGATGAGGGTGTATTAAATCAATAACTTACCTATTGATCCCCCTCACCCCAACCCTCTCCCCGCTGGGGAGAGGAGACTTTTGCAGCACCCTCCTGAGGGAGAAGGGACAGCCTATCCAAGACCTTTTACGGCATTTGAACTCCGAAACTTGAGTTATAAACAAGTTCGCTCCAGCAGATTTATCAGTGAGTTAGTCAATGGAAGAGAAGCCAACTATTTTTCCCGTACCCGGCATACGTCTGGGCTCTGCCGCCGCAGGAATCAAGTATCCCGATCGTAATGATCTGGTAGTCATCGAACTGGCCGAGGGGAGTAGCTGTGCGGCGGTATTTACCCGTAACGCTTTCTGTGCCGCTCCCGTGGTGGTGGCCAAAGAGCATCTTGCTGCAAGCCAGCCGCACTACCTGCTGATTAACTCAGGTAATGCCAATGCCGGTACTGGTGCTGATGGTCTGCGTACATCTCGTGAGTCGTGTAAGGCTCTGGCTGCCGCCAGGGGTTGCGCCATCAATCAGATTCTCCCTTTCTCCACCGGTGTTATCGGTGAATCACTACCTGCTAATCGTATTGCCGTAGCTATTCCTGATGCCCTGAGTTCACTCAGTGAATCGGGATGGGATGAGGCGGCAAGAGCAATTATGACCACCGATACGGTGGCAAAGCTAAGTTGCCGTCGTCTGGATATCGCTGGGGAGAGAGTGACCGTAACGGGCATGGCTAAGGGTTCCGGTATGATCCGGCCCGATATGGCAACCATGCTCGCCTATGTCGCCACTGATGCAGAAGTGGAGAGCAATCTGCTGCGGGATTGTCTTAATCGAGCTGTGGCCCCTTCGTTCAATTCGATCACTGTCGATGGTGATACCTCCACTAATGACGCATGCGTGCTAATGGCCTCGGGGCAAAGTGGTTGCCCACCTATCACCGATCCCGAAAGCGAAGCTTATGGACTACTTTGTGATGCAGTGCAGGAAGTCTGCATGGAACTGGCGCGGGCAATCGTCAAAGATGGTGAGGGGGCGACCAAGTTGGTCGAGGTGTCGGTTACAGGGGCGGCTGATCTGGATGAGGCGCGCGATGTAGCCTACACCATTGCCCATTCACCTCTGGTAAAGACGGCAGTGTTTGCCTCCGACCCCAATTGGGGTCGCATTCTTGCGGCGGTCGGCCGTGCAGGCTTGACTGATCTTGATATCGATTCCATTCGCATTCTGCTGGATGACGTCTGTATTGTTCGTGACGGTGGCAGGGCACCGGAATACACCGAGGCTTCCGGGCAGGCGGTGATGGATCGGGATGAGTTTACCGTCTCTGTGGAGTTGAACCGGGGAGAGATTTCAACCCGGATACTGACCTGCGATCTCTCCTATGATTATGTCAAGATCAATGCTGAGTATAGAACCTGACCGACATGGTGATTCATGTCGCCGTCGCCGTTATCGAGGATGACCGTGGGCGGGTACTGCTCAGTCAGCGCAAGGAGGGTACCCACCAGGGCGGTTTATGGGAGTTTCCCGGGGGCAAGCTTGAGCCGGGGGAGACTCTCTCCCAGGCACTGGGGCGGGAGGTTTATGAAGAGCTGGGTATAGCTGTAGTCTCTCATGAGCCCCTGATCAAAGTCCCCCATCAATACGGTGACCGTGCAGTTGTTCTTGATGTCCATAGAGTCACCCGTTTCGACGGTCAGCCTCTGGGAATGGAGGGGCAGCCCCTGGTCTGGGTCAAACCTGAGGATATCAGCGATTACCCACTACCTGCGGCCGACCGGCCGATTGTTACGGCGCTTTCCCTGTCTTCAACCTATCTGATTACCGGAGAGGGCGCATTACAGCCGGAGCGGTTTCTGGCGCGCCTGTCTGCCGCATTGGAACAGGGTCGTAAGCTTGTTCAACTGCGCGCTCAGGGGGTGGATGAGAATGCCTACCGGCAGTTAGCTCTCTCCGCAGTGGATCTATGTGATGACCACGGTGCGCGGCTGTTGCTGAATGCTCCCCCGGAGTGGGTTGCCACGGTTGGTGCCGCCGGTGTTCATCTCAATAGTGGGCTTTTGATGGCGCTGAAGGAGCGGCCTCTACCGGAAGGTTACCTGGTGGCCGCCTCCTGTCACTGCCTGGAAGAACTGCAACAGGCTGAGCGCATCGGTGCTGATTTTGTTGTACTCTCGCCGGTGATGATGACAGCGAGCCATCCGGAAGCGGAGCCCATGGGCTGGGAAAGATTCTCTGAAATGGTTGAAGGTGTCTCGATGCCGGTTTTTGCTTTGGGTGGGATGGAGCTGGGGATGATTCAACAAGCACGACAAGCGGGCGGGCAGGGGATTGCCGCTATCAGAGAGTTCTGGCCGGTAGTGTAATCAACAGCCCACCGTCTTATCAACTCAAGTTTCGGAGCTCAACTGACGTAAAAATATTAGATAGACCGTCCCTTCTCCCTCTGGGAGAAGGCTAGGATGAGGGTGCATTAAATCAATAAGTTACCCATTGATCCCCCTCACCCTAGCCCTCTCCCCGGTGGGGAGAGGGGACTTTTGCGACACCCTCCTGAGGGAGAGGGGGCTAACGAACTCCGAAACTTGAGTTATCAATACCTGCGATACAAACTAATGGGTATTGCCGTCATCCGGTGGCATGAAGGGGTGTGTAGATTCACTTTCCGGAATGCTGTGCTTCTCATCTAACCAGTCACCAAGGTCAATCAGTCTACAGCGCTCACTACAGAAAGGGCGTGATGGTGATTCACTGTTCCACTCAAAGAGTTTACGGCAGCTGGGACAGGTTACTTTGCGCTTTGAATCCGTAATTATCATGTTGATAGAGCACTAAAGGATGCAACAGTTGAGGAAGAAAGCGACATCTTCCTTGGTTTGGCTGGGGCGTTCACTTCCAGAGACTTCCATGAATCGTACTGAAAACCGGTGCTTCCCACCGCTGATTTCAGCAAATAGCCGGCCCTCGCGTGGCAAACCCACGCGGATAAGCTGTGCCGGTGTTTGGGCATCGAGATTACGCTGAAAAAAGCCACTAACCGCCAGCTCGGTGGTGGGTCGCGTGCTGCCACGTATCAGGGAGAGAATTAGAGAGACGGCTGACTCCACCGGCTTAAGTGTGCTGATCCACCCTTGGAGCTCAGCTTGGCGTAGCTCGTGGGACTGCTCCAGCCAGTGGTGGTAGAGGGGGAGGTCAAAGGTGCAGTTTCCCCCTGGAATGCTGCTGCGCTGCATGATGCTTTTCAGGAACTCGTTATTGCGCAGTGATTGCCCGATCTGCCCTGTGAGATCGTGAATCTCCTCTGTAATCAGCTTAAGTTCATTGAGAATTTGCTGCAGGCGATCAGTGTCCACGCCCTGAGACATATCGATACTCTGTAGCTTCTCCTGATGCCTTTTCAGCTCTTTGATGAGATCGGTTTTTATATCAGCGCGGGAGAAGATGCTTGCCATGTCGAGCAGACTGGATATTGCCGCCCTGCTGGCCCAGATTTCGCTGCGAGGGGCGTGATAGTCGACTTCATGAAACAGGTGTTCCAGACGCAGGAGCGTTCTGACCCTTTCGTTGAGAGGGTGCTCGTAGATGATCTTGTCTGGCGCGACGGGGCTCATGATTGATTTGATGGTGTTTTTTGTTAAATATTGGGTCGGTGGCTGCTATCTACATTAGCCTGACCGTACATTGTCGTATATTTGACCACCCCAGGTAAATAGTCTTTGTTGAAAACAGGCAAAGCTATTACGACAAGATGCGGATGATTTCACGGATAGACGAGTTTTTCTATTTATGTGCGAGCCATTTGGGTGTACTTTTTGTGGAGCTGTTCCACCAGGATGTGTAGTTGCCCAATAGTGCCTGAGTTATCGATAATGTCATCAGCCACGGCAAGCCGCTCTTCCCTGTTGCACTGTGCGTTGAGAATTCCCTCGGCCTGTGCTGGAGTAATACCGTCTCTATGAACAATACGCTCAATCTGGAGGGGCGTGGGGCAGTCAACCACCAGTATCCGGTCCACGCTGTTGTTTCCTCCCGTTTCAACCAGCAGGGGAATAGAGAAGATGGCGTAATCTGCTGTTAGTTCAGATAATTGCAGCTGCATCCGCTGCCTGATGATAGGGTGGAGCAGCTCTTCGAGGCGTTTGCGGGACGAGCTGTCCTGGAATATCTTTTCCCGTAGATAGCGTCGGTCGAGGCTCCCGTCTGCCTGCAGAGTTTCGGGTCCGAAAAGCCGGACTATCTCCTCCAGTGCGGGTTCTCCCGGCTCAACTACTTCACGGGAAGTCTGATCAGCATCGATGACAGGCACACCGAGTTCAGTGAAGCAGTCAGTAACTGAGCTCTTGCCGCAGCCGATGCCTCCTGTTACTCCTATTACAAACATGCTTCACCGGTCCCCATCGGCAGACACAAGCAATGGGTGATGCACTGCAGCCCCGAAACTAGCCAAGTGAACGGCCGGAGCAGTTTTAGGGGGGGTATTGCCCTCTAAGAGTGAGTTGAGTGTCATATTCGCGTTTATATGCGTTCATTTCCGGCTGAATTTCAGAGGTAATCAAACATGCCGGTAGGGTTATACCAGGCCGGCCCACTGGAGATAGGCGTTGTTGATCTGTTCTCCCCACATCAGGCTGATCCAGCCGGCGGCTGCCAGGTAAGGACCAAAGGGGATGGGGATAGTGCCGTCACGCCCGCGGAAAAGAATAAGGGAGATGCCGATAAGGGCGCCGACAATCGAGGAGAGCAGTAGAATCTGGATTAGATATTGCCAGCCAAGCC
The DNA here is from genome assembly GCA_037318855.1 of Candidatus Sedimenticola sp. (ex Thyasira tokunagai). Taxonomy (GTDB): domain Bacteria; phylum Pseudomonadota; class Gammaproteobacteria; order Chromatiales; family Chromatiaceae; genus Vondammii. Next base: position 1,190,984 of record CP134874.1, read on the forward strand.
AGGCACCGAAGAGGGCGAAGAGCTTGAAATCACCGTAGCCCATGCCCTCTTTCCCGGTCAGGAGTTTGAAAAGCTGAAATATTGTCCAGAGTGAAAGGTAGCCGACAACAGCACCGATGATGGCTGATGTGGTGTCACTGAAGATAGCGAAGAGACTGATGATGAGTCCGCCCCAGAGCCCGGGAATAACGATGGAATCGGGCAGCAGCTGGTGGTCGAAATCGATCAATGTGAGGGCTATTAGCGCCCAGGTCAGTGGCAGCGCGGTAGCGCACTGCCAACTGAAGCCGAAGTGCCAGGCGACAATCAGAGAGAGGAGGCCGGTAGTCAACTCGACTATGGGGTAGCGTGGGGATATGGCGGCTTTGCAAGCGGAGCAGCGGCCGCGCAGCACTAGATAACTGATGAGAGGGACATTCTCCCACGCCGATATTGGGTGGTCGCACTTGGGACAGGTTGAGCGTGGCTGGCTGAGGGTGAAGCGTGGAGTCTCTTCTGCCGGGGACAGTTCCAGTATCTCGTGGCACTGGGATTTCCATTCACGCTCCATCATCATCGGTAGCCGGTAGGCGACGACGTTAAGGAAGCTGCCGATCATTAAGCCGATCAGTGTGATAAAAGAGATAAACAGAATGTTGTTCTGTTGTAGTAGTTGCAGCAAGTCCATCTATTTTTTCTCACTAATGTGGTATCTAAAAAGCGCCCTCTCCTTGTTGAGGGTGTCGCAAAAGTCCCCTCTCCCCACCGGGGAGAGGGTGAGGGGGATCAATAGGTAACTTATTGATTTAATACACCCTCATCCTAACCTTCTCCCTCGTAGGGAGAAGGGACTGGTGCTTTTACGACACCCTCTTGTTTGGGAGAGGGTTCGGTGGGTGGGCTCAAAGGGAAAAGTCCAAAATGATGACATCAAACCACCGATGCCATCTTGAAGATGGGTAGGTACATGGCAACCACAAGCCCACCAACCAGTGTTCCGATAATGACCATGATAAAGGGTTCCAACAGACTGCTGAGTGCATCAACTGCGTTATCCACCTCCTCCTCATAGAAATCGGCAACCTTGGCCAACATATGGTCCAATGCACCTGACTCCTCGCCGATGGAAACCATCTGGATCACCATGTGGGGGAACAGATCATGCTGTTTCATACTGAGTTGCAGGGATTGGCCGGTGGCGACATCCTCACGCATCCGCATTACGGCATCACTATAGATGACGTTGCCGGTAGCACCTGCGACAGACTCAAGTGCCTCAACCAAGGGGACCCCCGCAGCAAACATGGTAGCAAGGGTGCGTGCAAAGCGGGAAATAGATGCCTTATTGAGAATGCCCCCAATGATCGGAACTCCCAGCATCATCCGGTCTATTGTCTGGCGGAATTTACGTGAGCGTTTCCATGTGTAGGAGAATAGATAGATACTGCCAATGACCGCAATCACCACCGCCCACCAGTAGGACTGCATCCACTCAGACATGGTTACCACCGCCTTTGTGAATGCCGGTAGATCGCCACCAAAGCTAGAGAAGAGGGTTTGGAACTGGGGGATAACGAAAACCATAATCAAGGCGGTGACGAGAAAGGCGACAATGATGACGGCTGCAGGGTAGAAGAGCGCCTTTTTGATTTTCCCCTTGAGGGATTCCGTCTTTTCCTTATAAGTCGCGATCTTATCGAGGAGGATCTCAAGAACACCAGCCGCTTCACCGGCACGAACCAGATTGCAGAAGAGGTCATCGAAATAGAGCGGATGTTTTTTCAGTGCCTCTGCCAAGGCGGTACCGCCTTCCACATCACTCTTGATGGCGAGAATCAGATCCTGCATAGCGGGGTTTTCATGCCCCCGACCAACGATATCAAAAGCCTGAACGAGGGGAACGCCTGCCTCCATCATGGTGGCCAGTTGGCGGCTGAAGATGGCTATATCGCTCGGGGTGATCTTCTTCTTTGTATTGAAGAGCGCAGTTGCTTTTTTCTTCACCTTCAGCGGGGCTATGCCCTGCTTACGGAGTTCAGCCCTGACCAGTGCCATACTGGCAGCACGGCTCTCACCTTTTACCCGCCTGCCACTTTTGTCTGAGCCTTCCCATACAAAGATTTTGGGTTTCTCAACTTTTTTCTGGGCTGCTGCCATGATGGTTAATCCTTGGTTACCCGGTTAATCTCTTCCAGGCTGGTAATGCCCGCTTTCACTTTTCTCAGACCTGACATACGCAGGGTTGCGACACCTTCTGTTGTTGCAAGCGCCTCCAGTTGCATGGAGTTGCCTCCCTCCAGGATCATCTTCTCCATATCACTGGAGATCGCCATTACCTGGAATATACCAACGCGCCCCTTATAACCGCGAGTGCAGCGTTCACATCCTACGGCTTTATATATAGTCAAATCTGCCAATTCATTCTTCTTGAAGCCTTCCTCAAGCAGCGCTTCCCGAGGAATCTCTTCTGGCTGCTTGCAGTGTTCACAGAGGCGTCTGGCAAGACGTTGGGCCATAATTAACAGCACTGAAGAGGCGATATTGAACGGTGGTACGCCCATATTGGCAAGGCGGGTGAGGGTCTGTGGTGCATCATTCGTATGGAGGGTGGAAAGTACTAGGTGACCTGTTTGGGCCGCTTTGATTGCGATTTCTGCTGTCTCCAGATCACGAATCTCACCCACCATTATGATATCCGGGTCCTGGCGCAGAAAAGCACGAAGTGCTTCAGCAAAAGTGAGCCCGGTTTTTGTGTTGGTGTTGACCTGATTGATACCCGGCACCTGGATTTCGACAGGATCCTCAACAGTGGATATGTTGACATCCGGCTGATTCAGCATGTTTAGACCAGTATAGAGTGATACGGTCTTACCGCTTCCCGTTGGGCCTGTGACCAGTATCATTCCATAAGGCTTTTGTAAGGCAGCCTCAAATAGGGCTCGCTGCTCCGGTTCAAAGCCCAGGGCCTCAATGCCAACCTGTGCGCTGGTTGGGTCAAGAATACGCAGCACAATCTTTTCGCCATAGAGGGTAGGGCAGGTGTTGACACGAAAGTCTATGGCTCGGTTACGGGATAACACCATCTTGATGCGCCCATCCTGTGGTACTCGCCGTTCCGCAATGTTGAGCCTGGCCATCACCTTCACGCGGGCCGTCAGTCGTGAGGCAATATTGACAGGAGGAGACGCAACTTCAGAAAGCAAACCATCCTGACGGTAACGTACTCTAAATGTTTTTTCATAGGGCTCGAAATGAACATCCGATGCCCCTAGGTTGATTGCATCCAACAGCACTTTGTTGACGAAACGCACGACAGGGGCATCGTCAACATCAAGATCACCCTCCCCTCCGGCAGACCGCTCCTCTTCGTGAGAGATGTCCAGGTTATCAAGATCCGCATCGAGTAGGTCTGACATGCTGCTGTCGGCAATATTGAGCGCAGCCTCAATAGAACGGACAAGCTTATCCTCTTCAACAAGAATGCCTTCTGTGCTTAGGCCGGTGTGAAACTTGATCTCATCCAGGCCCTGGAGGTTGGTGGGATCGGAGACACCAAGAAACAGGCGGTTTCCCCTTTTGAACAGTGGCAGTGCATGGTGTTTACGCACCAGCTCTTCAGCTACCAGATCAGTGGGAATAGTTTCAAAATCAAGAACATCAAGATCAAATAGTGGGGCTCCAAACTCATGCGAAGCTGATTCAGCAACTTTTCGGCTGGAAACAAGGCCTTTCTCAATTAGATGGGTTACAAATGGCTGCCGCTGCTTTCTTGCCTGTTGGTAGGCCGTCTGTGCACTCTCTTCTGACAACAGGCCATCATGAACCAGCCTGCGTGCCAATCCACTTACACCCATATGTGCTTTAGTCGTAGCCATTCTCAGATTGTAGCCATTCTTAAATTAAAGTCAGTCCCGTTTAGCTCCCTCTCCCTCGGGAGGGCGTTGTAAAAGCCCCACTCCCTTCTCCCTGCGAGGGAGAAGGTTAGGATGAGGGTGTATTAAATCAATAAGTTACCTATTGGTCCCCCTCTCCCCCGTGGGGAGAGGGGGGTAAAATAGCTATCTCACTGATTTTACACATCCTACATCAGAGAGAAGTAATCCCACTGTGTGACGCTTGTCTCACTATTAAGTTGCCGAGCCAGTAACTGACCGGTTTAGTTAATAAATACCCAGTTTGCCCTGTCATTCTATTCCAGTTTTAAAGTAGATTATAGCAAAATGGTTCCATCATACTGTGGCAGAAGGTAAATTTTATGGCGATCTTTGCTTTTTGTGAAGCCGCTTCAGATGCCATGATAGGTTACTGTTGGTCGAATGTGGGGTAGTCTGCTCGTGAGCCGGGTAAAAACGTCTATCATGGTGGTATCGGATGTTAACTGTCTGTATTTATTAAGAGAATTTATTAATGTGTGACCTGAGTATAGTGTTGCCGGCCTACAATGAGGCGGGGGCTGTGGGCGAGGTTGTCTGTCGTATTAGGCAGAGATTTCCTGATGCAGAGGTCCTTGTCGTCGATGATAGCTCCAGTGATGCTACCGCAGCCGATGCTGAAAATGCCGGTGCCCGAGTGGTTCGCCATCTCTACAATATGGGCAACGGTGCAGCAATCAAGACGGGTGCAAGGCATGCAAAGGGCGAGACCATTGTCTTTATGGATGCGGATGGTCAGCATGATGACCAGGATATCGCGCAACTGATCGAGAAGGTCGATGAGGGTTATGAACTTGTTGTGGGGTCTCGAACCAGCGATTCCCACGCAAATATCGGGCGCAGTCTTGGTAACCGGCTACTCAATAAATTCGCATCGCTTATGACCGGCCGTATCATCCCCGATTTGACGTCTGGTTTTCGCGCGGTTAAACGCGATACTTTCCGCCAATTTATCCATCTTCTACCCAATGGATTCTCATATCCCACGACGTCAACAATGGCTTATTTCAGGTCAGGGTATCCTGTAATATTTGTCCCTATCCGGGCACTTCCGAGAAAAGGAAAAAGTAAGATCAGCTTTGTGCGAGACGGGATACGTTTTCTGGTCGTCATCATGAAAGTAACGACGCTTTTCTCGCCTATGCGGCTGTTTTTTCCTGCGAGTCTGATGTTTTTTCTGCTGGGTTTGGGCCGCTACCTATATTTTTATTGGCAGACTGGAAGTTTTTCTAATATGGCGGGTGTTATGTTTGTAACTGCAATGCTTGTGTTTCTAATAGGTTTGGTTTCGGAACAGATAACAGCTCTGCACTATGGTATTTCCCGTTCAAGAATGAATGGCCAAGACTGACAGTGAGTAATAGTCAGCTAGTAGGTTTTAGCAGCCAAATGAAAATAATTTTTGTTTTCAGTGGAAGATTTACAGCATTGAGTAGTTTGCCAATGAAACCAGCCTCCAATTTTTGGGCGTGGGTATTTATTGGTGAGAGGCGTGAAGCCCAGTATAAATGCGTAAAATATACCAAGCATCAGCGTGCCTCACATTGATCTTTTATAACGTAGCCTATGGTTAAAGATGGATGAGTCATAAGCAGAATTTACCTGAACGGTTTTACTCCCCGGAGAACAATCGGCGCCGATTAACGGCGATATGGGGGGGGCATTGAGAGATGTATTGCGGTCGCGTGAACTGATCATGCGGCTGGTGCAGCGTGACATCAACGCCCGATACCGGCAATCTCTGCTGACCTACGCTTGGTCGCTGATCCTGCCTGTGATTGCGACAGCTGTCTTTTCGTTCCTTGCACACCACCGTGCCTTGGATATCGGCGATACGTTCGTGGCCTATCCTGTATTTGCACTGCTTGGCCTGAGTGTTTGGCAGTTGTTTGCTGGTGTCTTGACTGCATGCACCTCCAGCCTCGTCAGTGCAGGGGCCTTGGTCACTAAGCTGAATTTCACGAAGGATGCGCTGGTTTTTTCGGCCGTGGGGCTGCCCGTGTATGATTTTGTGCTGCGTTTGATCCCGCTCACACTGGCATTTCTGTACTTCGAAACGGTCGTGCATTGGGAGTTGGTGTTTGTGCCCTTTGTATTGTTGCCCATGTTGCTATTGGCACTTGGAGTGGGCTTTATTCTTTCGGTACTGAATCTGGTGATTCGTGACATCGGCTCTTTGGTGGGTGTTTCCGTAACCTTGGGGGTATTTCTTGCTCCGGTTGTTTATCCGCCACCTGAGCAGTATCCCTGGGCTTATGTGAACTTCCTGAACCCTTTCAGTCCATTCCTAATTGCCATTCGGGGGTTGATCACCAAAGGACAACTGGTTAATGGCATTGAGTTGATGGGGGCATCGGTTTTTGCAGTACTGGTATTTGTTTTCGGTTGGCGTGTGTTTCGCATCGCCATCGCACGTATCGCGGAGCGGGCATGACTACGCGTGACGAGGTGTTGGTGGAAGTGAGTGACGTGGGCAAGAAGTTTTGCCGTTCTATTCGGCATTCAATGTTTTACGGTGTGACTGACATTGCGCGTGAGGTATTGGGAGCCGGAATCAACACCGATAGCCTACGCAAGCATGAGTTCTGGGGTCTGGATGACATCAGCTTCGAACTGCGGCGTGGCGAACTTTTGGGTGTTATCGGCCCCAATGGTGCCGGTAAGAGTAGTCTGCTCAAGGTCCTGAGTGGGATATTTCTACCGGATCGTGGCTACGTTAGAACCCGTGGAAGATTGAGTGCACTGATCGAGGTGAGCTCAGGTTTTCATCCCTTGTTGACCGGTCGGGAGAATATCTTCATACGTGGTGCTATTCTGGGCATGAGCAAGCGGGAGTTGGAACGCGATCTGGATGAAATTATCGCGTTTGCGGGACTCGAAGACGCCATCGATACGCCGGTTAAGTACTACTCTAGCGGCATGCACGCGCGGCTGGGTTTTTCCATCGCCCTGCAGGCAACACCTGATGTTCTGTTAATCGATGAGGTACTGGCAGTCGGCGATGCCGGTTTTCGTCACAAGGCCTACAATCGCTTGTCGGAACTTCGACGCAATACTGCGACCATCTTGGTTTCCCACAGCATGGAAACCATCACGCGCGTCTGTGATCGTGTCCTTGTCATCGACCGCGGGCAGATGGTATTCGACGGTGATGCATACGCGGCAGCCGAGCACTATAGCGGGCTGTTCTCACAGCAGGCTCATCTGATGAACCGGGAGGGGCACAAGTTCCATGATTTGATCACGAGTGCAGATATCAATGGCGGTCGAATCACCTACGGTGATGCGCTGGATGTGAGAGTGGAGTTTACAGTTCCTCAGGACTATGACGGGCTGATGTTCAAACTGAATATATCTACCAGTGGCGGGGAGATGGCGGCAGAATACAGCAATCTGAATGACGGTCGGGAGTTGTCGGTGCGTAAGGGGCGCAATGTGATTGAGCTGAGTCTGCCATGCTTGAACCTGTTGCCACAGGAATACTATCTGTCCTTTACCCTGCTTAGAGACGGTCTCGATCACCTGCTGTGGTGCAAGAATGTGGCAGCTATCACCGTATCAGGTCAGATGCAGGGTCATCAGCCCTACCAGCTAACGAGCAGACAATTCGAATGCAAGCCAGTTTGATCTATTGTGCGTGGGGTATATGGAAAAAATGATGGTATCTTGCTACGAAAGATCTTGGGTTCAGCATCAATACTACGTGTGGGAGTGCGGTTTCAGATGTCGGGAGAGGTAGCTGACAATGGATAATGGGTTTGGCTCCGAGAACGCAAGAAACCGTTCGGAAATCGTTCGAGAGGTTATTCTGGCGCGGCGTTCTAAACGAATGTTTGTCGATGATCTCGTTCCACATGCTGATCTTTTGGAATTGATTGAGGCAGGCAGCTATGCCCCCAGTGGGTCCAATGCCCAGAATCAACGTTTTCTTTTGATTGAAGACAAGAATGAAATTGAACGAATAGGTGAAATACGCTGGGTTTTTCCCTATAAAACGAACGCCACAAGAAAAAATGCGACAAGGAATAAAAGGCCCTCTGGGATTGTTGGCAACGCAGCAGCGCTGATTATTGTCTTCTCCGATTCGCTGCTGACAGACCCACGAGACAATGGCGAATACTATATATGGGAGGCCCTGGAAATTCAGAACTGCTCGGCCTCTATCGAGAATATATTATTATTGGCTACTGCCAAAGGTATTGCGAGCTGCTGGGTATCGGCATCGGAAAATATGAATTACTCAAGACTTCTGACCGGTAAGACTTGGCGAGATGCACTAGAGAATTATGATATTCCAGAGTCTTACAAGGTCCAGGGGGTTGTCTTGCTCGGGTATCCCAGCTCATGGGATGACAAAGGATATCCGCGAGGGGAAAAGATGCATGGTGTGTCCTGGCAATCTGTGGAAAGAGCGTCAGTTGATCATTACATGATTAGTAAGAAAAAATCCCCGGCTGATAATGCGAATAACAGTATCACCACATTAAGAAATCTGCGAATCAGGGCCCTCAGGAAGCTAATAAGATTCAATCTGAGAGTCGTTAGGTTTCTCGGGAAGCATCTGTATCTTGTGGAAAAAAGATGATGTCTGGTAGTTACCTGATAGAGGTGAATTAAGGATGCCTATTCAAAGACGAGCTATGGAACTTCTCGGTGATTTCGTTTCATGGCGAATGCGTTCTCTGATGATATCAGTCTCTGAGCCGGAGGAAGAGAGTCTGCGTGTATTGATGATGGCGGGTCATGGTTATGGAAACCTGGGTGATGAAGCGCAATTGGCTGCCAACATAGAGCGATGGCGCAGACAAGTACCCGGTGTGCGGTTGCAGGTGTGGTCTCCTCATCCTGCCTACACAGTACGGCAACATGGAATTTGTGCGGAGCCTGCGCCTCGAGTGGTGTGGTTTGATGCCAATCGCAATGGTGCTTACGGTGCATCTACTGAGGGATTTCAAGCACAGTTCTGGAGAGTTCGGGAACGTATGCTGAAGGCCGCAGAACGGCTGAACAGAGGGCTGCATCCATGGGGGATTAACGATGCCGAGTTGGCTCTTTTGAAGCAGATTCGTCAGGCGCATTTGTTGCATGTGTCAGGCGGAGGATTTATGACAGGTAGTACCAGAAGCCGTCTATGGGAAACCTGCCTGGTATTGAACTTGGCACATGTGATGGGTACCCCGGCTGTCCTGTCGGGCCAGACCATTGGTGTGTTTGAAATGGAAGAGGATCGTCAACTGGCGCTTTGGGGGCTGGAGCATGCCGCAGTGATTGAACTGCGGGATGCGGGTGCGTCAGAAGCAGAAGTGCGAGCGTTGGGTATTTCGGGTGAGCATGTGTACTCACGGTTTGATGATGCTTTGTTCTGTACACGAGCAGAACCTGGCAAGGTTCGCGGACTGCTGACATCCCTGGGTGTCGAAGGCGACTACATTGCCGCAAATTGCCATCATTGGAACCAGGGTTCGCAGATGCGCGAAAAGGCAATTCGGCAGTTTTCGCGTCTATGTGACGTGCTTGCGGAACGTAGTGGGTGTCCTGTGGTGCTGGTGCCCATGCATGAGAGTGACCAATCTGCACAGCAGCACGCTGCTGAAGCCATGAGTTGTGAAAGTGTGCTTGTGCCGTATGAGGAAGGCTTCGACTACAGACTCGCGAGAGGCGTTTTTGCTGATTCCTTGGGGGTCATATCTTTCAAGCATCATCCACTGGTTTTCGCGTTGGGCGAGGGTGTTCCTACCCTGAGTGTGTCGGTTGATCCTTACTATGATCATAAGAACCATTTTGCACTGGCACTATTCGGACAAGAGGATTATAGCCTTACTGCGGATCGTTTTCTTTCCGCCGCGGCTGAGCAAGTGGCGACAACTTGGTTGAGTCGTCTTGATGAGGAGCGACGACGCATCAAGGCATTTGGGGCTGAACTAAAAAAAGAGGAGATGGCATTCATAGAATCGGCTGCTCGTGTGGCTTCGGAAAGCGTCTAAGCGATGTGGTAACGGCGCTGCTATTTTATCTATAATTCTTTAGTCTGAATTTTTTGGTATTGGATTTTACCCAAATTTGTTTGTCTGTGAGTGTGCTCTGTGAATTTTGAAAAACTCAAGCGTATATTGATAACTGGAAACCTGCTTCGCTTCAATCCGGGTTTTGAGTATCGCGGCAATCAAACCGGCAACATACGGTGGTTGGCGCATCACGTGCAGCCAGCACTGCAGATTGGTCTTGATCTACCTACCAGTGTGTTGGTGTGGAGTGAAAGTTCTCGTTTTGATGGAAGAGCGATCTACCGGATCTACGATCGGCCGGTTACGCAACAAGGCTTTGTGGAATTATTGAATGAAAATAGTTGCAAGGCTTTAGAAGAGTATCTGGCACAGCACATCCCAGACGATAGTCTAGTCATTGGTTTTGAGTTGCCTGAGTTGTTCATCAAGGCCTTCGATTCCATGGGGGTGTCGTACGTGGATATCATGATGGCGCCGATTCGTTTTATGTCGGATATTGTATTGGGTATACGGGCATCCCGGGACGATATTCATTCCCGTCTGTTGCTGCACGCCCTCACTGAAGCTGAGATCTGTGTGCATGCCGGTGCTTTCAATGCGCGACTGTGTCGATTGCCATCCCTTGCTCTTCGTGAGCACAGCGCCGTGTTGGCAGGCCAGGTGAGTAACGATGTGTCTCTTGCCAATCAGGGACAATTTATCGGATTCAATGATTTCAAGGATGAAATCCAGGACCTGGTAAGTACACATGCCCAGGTCTATTTCAAACCCCATCCATATGCTAATGCCGCGCAGGTGAAGCTGCAGAAGTCAGTTTTGAAACAGTTTGGCTCAATACAAGTGACTAATGAGAATATTTACCATCTGCTGTATCAGTCTGAGCTGAGTGCCGTTTGTGCTCTGACATCTTCAGTGGTGATCGAAGCGCCTTACTTCGGGGTCAAAGGACGGATGTTGGCGTCCTATCCCTTTCCTTTCGTCAATCAAGGCTGTTCCGGGCCTGGTGGTTTTGTACAGATTTATGATCGATTACACCAGCCATCGTTTTGGGCGCACGTGTTAGCGGATGGTGATGCGCCGTCGTTCGCGATGCCGGTTGGGATATTGAGAACTACTATCGGCCAAGCTTGGGGCGCCGACTTACCGAAGGCAACGGTGCGCGGTGGTCGTCTTCGTAGTCGGATGCGACGCGATGTACGAGCCTTGACTCGTTATTTTAGGAGGGGGAGTAAATGAAGGGTCGCCTGCTCGTCCTAACGTCGCATAACATATATGCGTCCACGCCCAATGGTGCCCTGCATGCCATGCGCAATCTGATGGATTGGTTGGCCAATGACTGGTCGATCAATATCTACAGTCTAAATCCCTGTTCTGAGCCAAGTCCAATGCCGAGGGTTTCTGTTTTTCATGCCAAGCCACTGCGAAGAAAGCGAATTACGATTTTTCTCAATGAGTATTTTGACAATCTTGTGATTCGATATTTGCGGCGTGGATTTAATACGGTATTCGAGTATTTGATCCGATTCCACAAAGAGTCGAAAGGCAATGTGTTCAGGAATGATCAGCACCTGGAAAACCTGCGAGGCTTCCTGCAGGGTAGAGATTACGATCTTGTAATTGTTGAGTACATTAACAACACTTACCTGCTCGAGGCTTTTGGTGATACGAAGCCGCCGGCCATTTTGGATATGCACGATCTTATGCACGTCAGAGCAGAACGGTTTCGTGAAGTAGGGATAACGCCATCTATCGACATCGACAGGATGGAAGAATACCGCCTCATGCGCAACTATGATTTGTTGATGGCTATCCAGGCCAAGGAAGCGGGCATGCTTCGCGAAGAGTTTTCTGATCGTGTCGTGGTGGTGCGCAGGCCACAACAGCCTGTTGATTGTCCGCTGCCCGACGATGAGTCGCCTTTTAGGCTGCTGTTTCTAGCATCCAAGGCTTTGTTCAATTTGCATGCCTATGACTGGTTTGTATCAGAGGTCTGGCCTCATCTCGATGGTGACGGCATGGAGTTGTTGGTTGCGGGAAGCCTATGCAATGTAATTGGCCGGCCCAGGCGATCGAACATTCGGCACTTGGGGCTCGTGGATAGTCTGCAGGATGCCTACTCTCTGGCCCATGTGAGTATCAATCCAGTTCAGGCTGGATCCGGTCTTAAGATCAAGAATCTGGAAGCACTGGCCCACGGCAGAGTGATGCTGACCACGCCCTTGGGCGCCGAGGGAATGGAGGACGCAGTTGGGCATGGCTTGCTAGTGGTGCAAGAACCGCAAGAGATGGTGCATGAGTTGCAGGTGTTGCGGGATGAACCGCAACGGCGGCATGCTTTGGGTGAGGCAGGTTTGTCCTATATTCAAGAGTTTATGAGTCCGTCAGCGTGTTTCTCTGAACTGGATCAGGCCCTGTCTCGTTTGTTGTCACCCGATAAACGGTAGTGGTCGGAAGTCTCATCAGGCAAGCTGGCGATATGAATATCCTTAGTCCCATGCCAACCGGGAATGGTGCGCATGTTGTGCATAAGCTGCTGGAGTCGCATCTGGATGACTATAGTGTGTGCGATTACCATCCAGTACGGACCTATTTCCCGCCGCTTCTGTGGCAGTGCTGCAGGGAGGGTAATCCCAGTCTCATACATACGACACCAGATCATGGCCTGTTTTTCCTGCGCCACAATGCACCGATGGTATTGACTTTTCATAACTACGTGTTGGACTGGTCGATGCAAAACTACGGTTCGTTGCTACAGCGCCTGCATTGGCGTACTGATCTGCGATGGCTAACGCGCAAAGCACTCGACCGTGCCGATAAGGTTACTGCGGTGAGCGATTTTACCGCCTCACTGGTGCACTCCGATCTGGGATTCAAGGGCGATATCCAAGTAATTCCCAACGGCGTGGATACGTCAATATTTTTCCCCGGGTTGGATCGATCGGATGACGGTGTCGTTCGCGTGTTATTCAGCGGCAATCCAACCGCACGTAAAGGTGCGCAATGGTTGAAAGGGATTGCAGGCCTTCTACAGTCGGGGATTGAGATCTGGTGCACCGGCGGTTTGCGTGGTGCAACCGAGGATACGGCTGGGCAGCGTATACGTTATCTGGGGCCGATCTCGTACATGGATATGCCTGCAGTATATCGTGAGGCAGACATGTTGCTGCTGCCAACGGTCAGGGAAGGTCACAGCCTTGCTGTGTTGGAAGCAATGGCCAGTGGACTGCCTGTCGTGGCATCGCGTTGTTCGTCATTGCCTGAACAGGTGATTGAAGGTGAGGGTGGTTGCCTGGTGGATGTCGGCGATGTACAGCAATATGCCGCCGCTATCCATAACCTGGCAGAAGACCAGGAAGCCCGCGACGCGATGGGTGCGTTTAATCGCAGGCGTACCGAGCAGGTATTTCCACTGCAGAGGATGATATCCACCTATCGTGAATTGTTTTCGAGCGCGTACGAGAAGTAAAAAAGGATAGCCAAGTATTGAATATCTTAAAATGTACTTCTTTCTTGGGTTCAAGATATAAGTCTATCAGGAGAGTCCGGTATTACTCGCTATGAACCAGCGTTCGGGTGTGGATATACTAGGCTCCGCAATAGAGAGTTATAGCTGTCTGTTATGGCGTACCAGCAAAAATGCTCCCTAACTTCGATGGATCCCGCATTAGCTAGCTTTTGCCTGAGTTTTTCATTGTTTCTTAAGTGAAGGATGGCTGATGAGAGTTGCTCTGGGTTCTTTTGATCAACAAGCAGAGAGTTGTGGTCATCCTTGAGGATGTCTCTCGTGGCGGGGGTTGGTGATGCGATGACAGCGCACCCACAGCCCATCGCTTCGACTATTACCAGCCCAAACCCCTCCTGGTCTCCATCATCTGCGATGGTAAAGGGGAAAACTGCACATGCTGCCTCCTTAAACAGAGTAGCTAGTCTTTCCTGGGTGATTCCACCAAGAAAATGAGTATTGTGACTGATTTTTAGCTCAGTTGCCTGGGTTTCCAGTGCAGCTCTCTCAGGCCCATCACCGGCAATATGGAGCTGCATCTGTGCTTTTTCTTGTAATACCAGTTTGAATGCCTGGAGTAGGGTATCCACCCCTTTTTTCTTTACCAGACGCCCGGCAAAAATCAATTTGTCCGGATCCGGAGAGGTTTCTGGGGGAGTAAAGAGGGTATCAAGATCTGTTCCCATTGGAATGATCTGTATCGAATCTTTATCTGCACCAAGCGCGATGATGGGTTCTATCATTGCATTGCTCACTATGGTGATCTGGTCGCACATGCGGATTGAAAAGCGTTTGAGTAGCGTTGTTACTTTCCCGCGAAGAGCAAACAGGTCTCCGCCGTGTGAGGTACATATCACAGGACCTTTATATGCCTTGGTGTATTTCAATAGCGCAGCGACAAACCCCATCGGTAGAAGCCAGTGAGCGTGAATTAGGTCGATATTCTGCTTCTTGGTGATAGATCTGGCATTTATATAGGCGCCAAGCAGAAATAGAGGGAGTAGGAGGTAGCGGAGTGGGTTCTGTCTAAGCCTTGCCAGCATGCCTCCTTGGTAGGCTAGGTTCTCCCAGGCAGCAGGGGCATAACGGAAACGATGGACCGTGATGCCGGAAAGTTGTTCCCTGGTTGGGAGTCCTGCAGTGTGTGGTGAAAGTACATGCACTTCCCAGTTGTCAGTAAGTCTACGTGCAAGTTCGTACACGAAGGGTGGTTCATGATCGCCTTGCCAGCGGGGGAAGGTGGAGGTTAGAAGTAGTAGTCTTTTTTTTTGCATGATCAATTATGACTCTTACGGCTGTCTCCAATATGCCTATCGGTGTTTCTGTAACCCTAGCTATTTGAACGCATGATGTATTCCTTTTTTTGTGGCCGGCCCTGTGCCGGCAATCAAGTAGGAAGCTACTGTTGCGTCATGCAGATAGTCGATGGTAATGGTAATTAAGGTCGGTATCAGGAACCATGTGCGACGAGGCCGGTGTGTATTGAGCAGCGTCATTATCTTGATACCGTGGCTGTTGTGGGCTATGCGTCATGGGGGGTATCTGATGGTGGTGTGTTGGTTAACGTATATGGGTGTAATCATGCGGTGTTCCTGCTCCAGATGCCAGTGCCATGTTCAAAGATCTTCTCATCTAAGAGTGGCACCTGTAATATCCATGATGGCAGAAATTCTATGCTGTTGAACGCTGTAGTGTGGCAAAGTGTGTGACAGTTTCCTGCGTCTGGGAGAGAGCGTGGCTTGGATGATGGTTTTGTATGAGTATTAATGGAATGGTGGGGGTGACGCAGATTGTCACATTTTGACGTCAGTTGTTGGTGGCACATGTGGTGGATGCTCCCAATATTCAAGTGGTAGGAGTGGTTTTGAGTGTGGATATATTAAGATAATAGATAATTATATTAAGTTGTTATGTGCGATTTCATAATGATTTCATATGCCGCGATTTAGAGACGGTATGTATGTTGCATAAAGCTAAATGTGTTAGCTAAGCATTGATCGACGGTTTAGCGTTATCGAAGGTTAAATATTGGGATTGCGAGTCATAAATGATAGCTCTCCCTATTAGGTTATTACTACACTGTTGGAGAACATTATGAAAAAGACACAATCCGGTTTTACTCTTATCGAACTAATGATCGTTGTGGCGATCATCGGTATTCTGGCCGCGATAGCCCTTCCTGCCTACCGTGACTACACCAAAAAGGCCGCCATAGGCAATGGCATAGCCAGTTTGGCAGGTCAAAAAACAAAGGTATCAGAAGACTGGCTGACCAATGTTAGTGCATCGCTTCCATCTGCTATCTCCACAACAGTAGAAGGTATAAAAGTAACATTGACCCCAGCAGCTAATGCTGCTGCTGACGGCCTGGATTGGACCTGTGATCACGACTCCGACGTCACTGTTAATAATTGCCCCTGATCAGTTAGGTTGACTCAGTGGGATTTTTATCGACTTAATTTAGGTTGCAGAGTGCCCCCTCACACATGTGAGGGGGGTATGTGAGCAGATATCGAAAATGTACCTGTGACGCACAATAAATCCCACCCAGTCATATCGTTTGTCTGGCAATTTGTCGCAATCTTATTAATCATTTTATTAACCGTTTGGATTTATTACCCTGGACTATCAGGCCCTTTTATCCTAGATGATCAGGTTAATCTGTTATTCAAAAAATCTAACTCATCAATTAGCATTGATGGCCTGTTAGCTGCCGTTTTATCAAATACAAGTGGCCCTCTCGGGCGCCCTATCTCCACTTTCAGTTTTGTCCTAAATCAGTGCTCTCATTCCGATGGCAGCTTTTGCTTCAAGATAGTCAATGTGGCTATTCATTTGGCGATAGGTTTTTTGCTAGTTATACTGGGTAATCAACTACTAAAAAACTCTCCCATACTGCAAAGAAAAGAAAACACGTGGCTTATAGCTGTCCTGCCTGCAGTTATTTGGCTGTTACACCCACTGCATGTAAGCACAGTGCTATATGTCGTTCAGCGGATGACGCAGCTATCAACACTATTCATGGTGCTGGGTATGATTGTATACGTATCAGGCCGACAAAGAATGCTTGGCAACTCACCGCATGGCTTACGCTATACACTTATTAGTATATTGCTGTTCACACCATTAGCTGCATTTAGCAAAGAGAATGGTCTACTGCTGCCAGCCTACATCATTCTAATAGAGAGCGTTTTTTTTCGTTTAGAGGCCAACTCAGAATCATCGAGAAAAAACCTGATTTGGGTGCTGGGTTTATTTTGTGTCCTACCTATCGCTATAGCGGTAGTCTATCAGTTGGGGAATCTTGAACATATCAGGCTGAGCTACGCCTCTCGTGCCTTTACTTTTGAAGAGAGAATATTTACCCAGCCGGTCATTTTGCTATTCTATCTGCGCCAAATATTTATACCAGAGCTCCAGTTAATGGGTGTGTTTCAGGATGACTTTCCTATTATCCATGAGCCCAATCTGCAGTTCTATTTGGCCGTCACTCTACTAATATCTTTCCTAACGATATCTGTAACTCTATACAAAAAGCAGCCTCTTATTCTACTAGGCGTCTTTTGGTTTATCATTAGCCACTCTTTAGAGTCCAGTATATTCCCTCTTGAGATGGTTTTTGAACATCGTAATTATCTTGCGATCTGGGGGGTGTTTCTTCCGGTTGCCTGGTATCTGCATCGATTTATATACAAGCATCGCTCAATCGTTCTGGCGATCCTGCCTATAACTTATATTCTTCTTTTTGGTTCAATGACGGTGTTGCGTGTATATGAGTTCAAGGATAAAGTAACTTTCCATAGCAAAAGCCTTGAGAATCACCCTGACTCCCCCCGCGCTTTGGCCTCCATGGGAGAGGTGCATTATAAGCTTGGAGATCTAGAAAAGGGTAGAGAGCTCATTCGTCGGGCAGCCACATTAGCCCCCCACGAACTTGGTATTAGATTTAGTGAAATTGTAACTTACTGTGGTAGCTCTGAAATCCCAGAATCCCTACTTGATGATCTCAGCTTGGACTTGAAAAATGCCCCCTTTCTAACATCTGCCACTAATGTTATGGCACTTAACCTTCTCACTAAGATTTTAACCAAAAAATGTACAGGAGTTACACCAGAACAATTTTACCTTCTAACAAGCGCGGCATTATCTAATACTCTATTTAATAGGACGGTAAAGGGTAACTTTAGTATTTACTATGCACATGCTCAAGTACTGTTCGATCTGGGGCGCTACGAGGAAGCTGAGTTCTTCCTTAAAAAAATATATCACGAGGGGGCAAGCCTGTCTCTGCAAGGCAGAGTAGACGCTCTCGGATTATTAGCCTATACCTATATTTTCTCTGGTGACATTGTCAGTGCCAAAAAAACCAAAGACCTGATGTCATCCCTTAATAAAAGCCCGGAGATCAATGCCGGACAAATCATTGAGAACATAGAAAATGCTTTGGAAAAATATGGGAAGATACGGACAAAGAATGAGTTGGAATGATCCTTTATCAGGGTGTTTAAGTTACCACTGGCATTAGCCGGTCAACTCCAGCAGAGGTATTGAATGGTGTGGTGAAGCATTCCTGAAAACGTGCTCTAACTCAGTAGTGACGCAGAACTTGATGCGACTTGATTTTTTGCAGAAAATGGCGACCCTCCTACCTTTTTGAAGGCAGGGAGTGTTTATTGCTCTTTTAATTTATACCCAATTTATCAAGGCGGTAGCGTAGGGCACGAAAACTGATTCCCAGTTTTTTTGCTGCCGCTGTCTTGTTCCAACGGGTCTCCTCCAGCGCCCGGGTGATGATTATCCGCTCTATCTTCTCCAGATGTTCTTCCAGGGGGAGTCCCTGTTCCGGCTGGGGGGTATCTCGGTTATTGTCCGGCAGCGCAAGATCATCGAGGCCGATCATACTTTCGTCGCAAAGGGCACTGGCGCGCTCCAGAATATTCTCCAGCTCGCGGACGTTGCCGGGGAAGGTGTAGCTGTAGAGGGCTTTCAGCGCCCCCCGCTCGACACGGGGTTTGTCGCAGCTATTCTGTTCTGAAATGCGACTCAGTATACGGTCTGTCAGCAGGGCGATATCTTCGCGACGCTCCCGCAAGGGGGGGATCTGTAGCTCGATGACGTTGATACGATAGAAGAGATCCTGACGGAACGCTCCCTCAGCCACCAGTTTGCCTAGATCTTTGTGGGTGGCGCTGATCAGTCGTACATCCACAGGGATCTCTTTCTGCGCACCCACTGGTCGGATCGACTTCTCCTGGATGGCTCGCAGTAGTTTTACCTGCATATGTAGGGGTAGGTCGGCTACCTCGTCGAGGAACAGGGTGCCGCCATCGGCTGCCTGAAACAGTCCCTCTTTGTCAGTGACCGCGCCGGTGAAACTCCCCTTTTTGTGCCCGAAGAACTCGCTCTCCATCAGTTCCTGGGGTATGGCGCCGCAGTTGACGGCGATGAACTCGTGATCGTCTCTGGGCCCTTGGTTGTGAATCATGTGAGCCGCCAACTCTTTGCCGCTGCCAGACTCGCCGCTGATATAGACCGGCGCTTGGTTGCGTGCTAGTTTGCGGGTCATTGCCCGGATCTTCTCAATGGCTGCTGACTTTCCCTGCAGCCCGCTGTCCGCCTTACTTGCTGTCTCTGTCTCTGCCTCTGTTGTGGGGAGAGGGGGGGTGTTATCCAATTTGAGTGCGCTCTCCACCAGTCTACGCAATATCTGCAGGTCAACTGGCTTGGATACAAAGTCGAAGGCCCCCGCTTTCAATGCCAGGACGGCGGAGTCCATATTCCCGTGGGCGGTGATCATGGCGACGGGGAGCTGGGGGTATTGCCGGTTGATCAGTTCAACCAGTTCGATGCCGTTGCCGTCGGGCAGTCGCATATCGGTGAGGCAGAGGTCGAATGACTCCTTCTGCAGATGATCTCGGGCAGAGCCCAGATCCCCCGCGGAGCGGGTGTTGATATTCATCCGCCCGAGGGTGATCTCCAGTAGTTCCCGGATGTCTGGTTCATCATCGACAATAAGCGCAAGGGGCTGGGGCATTATTTTCTCAAGCCCCGAATTCTGTAGACGGGGCTAGTGGTATGGTTGGTCAGATTTGATCTGAATTGTATGCGTCGCTGCATGTTTGTCAATTACGGCAAAAATTAATCCACTATCGGTTGATTACCCCTGCCAGGAAAGGTGATACGAAAACAGCTCCCGCCCGTGGGTATGGTGATGTAATCAAGCCCCAACCGGTTGGATTCACTCAGCTCCTTGGCAATAAACAGCCCCAGCCCTGTGCCCGAATTACGGGTAGTGAAAAAGGGCTCGAAGATCTGCCGTACTGTCTCAGCATCTATCCCCGGTCCATTGTCGATGATATCGACAAAAGGCCCCCCCGACTCCCGTGTGATGCCGCCGTTGATTTTGATCGATAGGAGCTCCTGCTCCCTGTCGAAGTGGTTGATGGCGTTTTCGCAGAGGATGACAAACATCTGTCGCAGCTGGCTGGGGTCCGCCCTAATTAGTGTACTGTCGGGTTCGATTTGCAGTTGGATGGTTTCGTCTGTTAGTCGGTGACTGCGTTGCAAGTCACTCACAAACTGTTGTAGCCAGTGCTTGAGGGTAAATTCCTCGGGCTGTGAATGGCTGCGGCGGGAGAACTGAAGAATGTTCTCGATCACCTCATTCACTCGCAGCGTGTTGGTGTTGATGATATCTATCAGCCGCTGATCAGATTGCGGCAGGTCAGGTGACTCTCTCAGCAACTGCTCTGCATGACCGATGGCGCCCAGGGGATTACGGATCTCATGGGCGATACTGGCGGTGAGTCGGCCGAGTGAGGCCAGCTTCATCTGCTGCGCCTGCTGTGTCACCGTCGCCATATCTTCAAGGAAGATGACCGTGCCCTCATCGCCACGGGTTCCCAGCCGGGAGAAGCCGGCTTTCAGCTCGCGACCGGCTGGGGTGGGGCGAAACGGCACTATCTGAAATTGGTGGTCGGCTTTCCACTGCTCCAACTGGAGCAGTAGTTCATGGCTCACCTCTTCCAGAGAGTCGTCGGTGCCGGCGCTTGGCATTCCCACAAGGTACCAGGCGGCCTCATTCATCAAGCGAATGGAATTGTCACTATCAGCGACGATGATGCCGGTCTGCATGTGCTGGATTACATACTCATTGAGCTGCTCCAGGTTGGCCAGATCCAGCTCCCGCTGGCTTGCCAGTGCCTCGCTCCTGCGTAACTGGAGTGACAGCACATGGGAGAGGGTTGCAATGGCAAAAAAGAGCACTCCCAGCAGCCCGGACTGAGTATAGGCGGTATTGATAAATGAGTTGCTGAGGTGAGAGTAGACCTGTTCAGTCAGAATAAATAAGGAGGCGAGGGCTGCCAGCAATCCCGCTGACAATCCGCGACAGATCAGGCTGCCGAAGGCGATAGAGACAGCCATCAGCATACCCAGTCCGGATTCGACCCCGCCGCTGGCGTGTGTCAGCAAGGTGATGGAGCAGATATCGATAAACACCATCAGAAATCCCTGATTCTGCGGTGATATGAAGGATGGAGCGTAGAGCAGCAGGCCGCCCGCAATCACCATCCCGACGTAGATACTGGCGGTGAGGGCGAAAAGCTCTCCGCTGTGGCTGCCTAGAAGTGAGGGGCCGGTGTTGGTGAAAAAGAGCAGGGCGAGGGTGACGGCAAGAGCCAGTCGATAGACAAAAAAGTAGAACAGAGCGCGTTCCGGTCTCTCCTCGTCGGGCAGGATGACCTGGGTGTCGATCGGTCCGCTGGATTCAAATAGGGCCATCAAGGGGCCTCTGAACAGAGATGAGCGAATTGAATTGTGCCCGGAAGGTGCCGGCTCAAGGAGAAAATCGCAGCTAATAGCAGGTTATTGATAGGATGTCCGATGCAGGTATTGCGTTTATTGAGTGCAAGGCAATTGTTCATGACTTGTTCGGCAGTTCCTTAGCTATCACGGGTCTGCTTATCCGCCTCCAGGTGTTTGGGGCCGCAGTAGAAATTGTCATTACTGCAGACGGCCTCGGCTCGGGGTAGGTAGACTCCGCAGTGCCTACATTGAACCGTTTCAACCGAGGCGGTATCCGACTTTTTTCTGGGGGTTTGGTTAGCGGCGCTCTTGCTGATCAGCTGAATTATGTAGTAGATAAGGAGAGCGGCGGCGAGGATAAAAAGTAGTTTCATACCCGTATTAAAGCTTATTCGGTAGGGTTATTTTTTGATTCTTGCTTCAGTTTGCCTCAGAATAGCAGCTTTTCCAGCAAACTGGTTGTATAAAGAATAATGAATTTACATGAATATCAATCAAAGCAGCTATTTGCCAGGCAGGGTATTCCGGTACCTGAGGGTAAGCCGGCTGTCACCGTAAATGAGGCGCGGGAGGCGGCACAGACACTGGCCGGCGAACGTTGGGTGGTGAAGGCGCAGATTCATGCCGGTGGCCGTGGTAAGGTCGGCGGTGTGGTTCTGGTCGACACTCTTGATCAGGTCGAGGCCGAAGCCGAGCGTCTGCTCGGGAGCATGATGGCCACCAAGCAGACCGGAGAGCCCGGTCTGCCGGTCAACACACTCCTTATCGAAGAGCCTACCGATATTGATCGCGAACTCTACCTCAGTGTCCTGATGGACCGTGCCGAGAAGAAGGTCCTCTTTATGGCCTCCCCTGCCGGTGGCATGAATATCGAAGAGGTGGCTGAGAAGACACCGGAGCAGATCCACACTACCCATGTCGATCCCGCCGCCGGTATGCAGGGTTACCAGTGTCGCAAGCTGGCCTTTGCCCTCGGGCTGGAAGGGAAGCAGGTTCGTGAGTTCCAGAAGCTGATGTGCAATCTCTACGATCTGTTCATCACAAACGATGCCAGCCTGATCGAGGTCAATCCTCTGGTAGTGAACAAAGAGGGACATCTGATCGCACTCGATGCCAAGATTAATCTTGATGACAACGCCTTCTACCGTCAGCCCGAACTGATCGCCATGCGTGACGTTACCCAGGAAGATGAGCGGGAAGCGAAAGCGAAAGAGCACGATCTCAACTACATCACCCTCGACGGTAATATCGGCTGCATGGTTAATGGCGCCGGTCTGGCGATGGCCACCATGGATCTGGTCCAGCTTAAGGGTGGTTCACCCGCCAACTTCCTCGACGTGGGTGGTGGTACTACTGCAGATCGTGTTGCTGAGGCGTTCAAACTGATTCTTTCCGATGAGAAGGTGGAGGCGGTACTGGTCAATATTTTCGGTGGTATCGTTCGCTGTGATCTGATTGCAGACGGTATCATTCAGGCGGTAAAGGAGGTGAATATGCAGATTCCTCTGGTCGTCCGCCTGGAAGGCACCAATGCTCCCCAAGGGCGAGAAACGCTGGAGAACAGCGGTCTGCCCATCATCACTGCTTCCGACCTGGCGGAAGGGGCAGAGAAGGTAGTTGCTGCGGCCAAGGGCTGAGCGACGGGATCTCCAGAGCGCTTGAGGAGAGTGACCGGCCAATAGGCCGGGCCCTCATCAAAGTATTCCATTATTGGGGCGGTCTAGAGCCGGCCCCTGGGAAAAGGTAAGAGCAGTGAGTATTCTCATAGACAAGAACACAAAGGTTATCTGCCAGGGCTTTACCGGCAAGCAGGGCACCTTCCATACCGAGCAGGCCATCGCCTACGGCACCAATGTGGTTGGTGGTGTCACCCCCGGCAAAGGCGGTCAGACACACCTCGACCTGCCGGTGTTTGACACAGTGCACGATGCAGTAAAAGAGACCGGTGCCGAAGCCACAATGATTTATGTACCGGCCTCTTTTGCAGCCGATGCCATCCTTGAAGCGGCGGATGCCGGCATCAAGGTAATCGTCTGTATCTCAGAAGGTATTCCGGTCATCGATATGATGCGGGTAAAGGCGGCACTGGCCACCCAGGACTGCCGGTTGATTGGACCCAACTGCCCGGGGGTAATCACTCCGGGTGGGTGCAAAATCGGTATTATGCCCGGCATGATCCACAAGCCAGGCAAAATCGGCATCGTCTCTCGCTCCGGCACCCTCACCTACGAGGCGGTCTATCAGACCACCACTACCGGACTTGGGCAGAGCACCTGTGTCGGTATCGGTGGCGATCCACTCCACGGTATGAACTTCATCGACTGCCTTGAGTTGTTCCAGCAGGATCCCCAGACTGAAGGTATCGTTATGGTCGGTGAGATTGGTGGTACCGCAGAGGAAGATGCGGCCGCCTATATCCAGGCCAATGTCACCAAGCCGGTGGTTGCCTACATCGCAGGTGTTACTGCACCTCCTGGAAAGCGTATGGGCCATGCCGGCGCCATCGTCAGCGGTGGTAAAGGTACCGCCGACAGCAAGTTTGCCGCCCTGGAGTCCGCCGGTGTTGCCACCGTTCGTTCGCCTTCGGATATCGGTCAAGCCATGTTGGGATTGATGAACGGCTAAAGCGAAAGCGCTATCCGTGAGTTATAATTAACCGCCATCGGCACTGGTTGCCGATGGCGGTTTTTTATTTGGCAACCTTGCATTTGTAGGAGCGCTTCGAGAAAGGGTTCCTGCAAAAGTATTGTGCATAATCATGTATGTTTTTGATTTAGTGGTGAGCCCTTGACTCTTAGAATCTCAATAGCACAGCTTAATTTCCTTGTCGGGGATGTTGCAGGCAACTGCGAGCGTATCCTGGAGGCTGTAGGCTTGGCCAGGGATGAGCAACGGGCCGATGTCGTGGTGTTCCCCGAACTAACCCTCACCGGCTACCCACCGGAGGACCTATTGCTGCGTCCGCAGTTGATTGAGCGTGTGGAACTGGCCCTGGAGCGACTCTGTAGGGAAGGCGGCGGTATCGATATTGTGGTCGGTTACCCCCGCCTGCTGGCCGGCCGACTCTATAACGCCGCCGGTGTGGTACGCAATGGCCGCATTATCGCCGAGTACTACAAGGAGCGGCTGCCCAACTACAGCGTCTTCGATGAGAAACGCTACTTTGTGTCTGGTGATCAGCCCTGTGTATTCGAGATCAACGGTGTTGCCGTCGGCCTGACTATTTGTGAGGACATCTGGGATGCTACACCCGCTGCTCGCTCGGCGGCTGCCGGTGCCCGCCTGTTACTCAATCTCAATGCTTCGCCGTTCCACACTGGCAAAGCGCCGGAGCGGGAGGAGCTTTTACAACGTCGTGCCCGGGAGACAGGGCTCGCTATTGTCTATGTTAATTTGGTAGGCGGCCAGGATGAATTAGTGTTCGACGGCGGCTCCTTTGCCGTCGATTCCAAGGGTGTGCTAACTCAGCGACTGGACTATTTCACAGAGTCACAGGGATTGGTTGAAATTACCGATATTGACGACAGACCAGAGCCCGTACCTTCTGTAGTTACCCCTCTCATGGAGGAAGAGAAGGGCATCTACAATGCATTGGTGCTGGGTGTACGGGATTACGTGCACAAGAATGGTTTTCACGGTGCGGTCCTCGGTCTCTCCGGAGGAATAGACTCGGCCCTGACGCTGGCGGTTGCCGTCGATGCCCTGGGAGCGGAACAGGTGGAGGTGGTGATGATGCCGTCCCGCTACACGCTCGAGATGAGCAATGAGGATGCGGTGATTGAGGCGGAGAGACTAGGCGTGCTTCATCGCTCTATTCCTATCGAGCAGGCCTTTAACACCTTTATAGAAATGCTGTCAGAGGAGTTTTCCGGTACTGCCGTCGATACCACCGAAGAGAATATACAGGCAAGATGTCGGGGCATTATTCTGATGGCGATCAGCAATAAGAAGGGACGGATTCTGCTGACCACGGGCAACAAGAGTGAGATGGCGGTGGGATATGCGACTCTTTACGGTGATATGGCCGGTGGTTTTGCGCCGATCAAGGATGTGCCGAAACTGATGGTCTATCGCCTCTGTGAATTCCGTAACCGTGATGGCGAGGTAATTCCCCGTCGGGTGATTGAACGTCCCCCTTCAGCGGAGTTGGCGCCGGATCAGAAAGATTCGGATAGTCTGCCACCCTATGAGATACTTGACGCCATCCTGGAGATGTATATCGAGAGGGACATGAGTGTTGCGGATATTTCCGCAGGGGGGTTTGATGACGCCGTTGTTCGGCGTGTAACCCGCATGGTAGATAACAATGAATACAAGCGCCGCCAGGCACCCCCCGGAGTAAAAATTACCCGGCGCGCGTTCGGTCGTGATAGGCGCTACCCGCTGACCAGCGGTTTTTCAAGGTGACTCAGGAGCAGATTAGAGAATGAAAAAGGTCGATGCGATTATTAAACCATTCAAGCTTGATGACGTACGTGAGGCCCTCTCCGCCGTCGGCATCACCGGTATGACTGCCAGCGAGGTGAAGGGCTTCGGACGCCAGAAAGGTCATACTGAACTCTATCGAGGCGCGGAGTATGTTGTCGACTTTCTCCCGAAGGTAAAACTCGAAGTGGTGATAAACGAAGATCAGCTTGATGAATGTATCGAGGCGATAACCAGCGCCGCCCGTACCGGAAAAATAGGCGATGGTAAGATTTTTGTCACTTCTGTGGAGAAGGTGGTACGTATTCGTACCGGTGAAGAGGACGAGTCAGCTATCTGATTAGCCTAAAGTCTCGTCCTACCTGTAGGAGCCCCGCCCTCGGGGCGATGGAATATGGCCGAGCCGTGCAAAATTTATCGCGGCGAGGGCGCCACTCCTACAGTTTAGTTTTTATCCAGTTCCAGGTAATCCCATACCGCCCGACTCAGCGGTTTGTCGCCATCACCGAGCTCTTCTGCTGTAGGTTGTGAAATGATCCCTTTCGCTTCATTCAGGGCCAGTACTCGCCGTGTATCTGCTGAAAGCTGCTCCAGGCCAAGTTTGTCATAAGCCTCAATCATGATGGTCATCGCCTCTTTCACCGAGGGCGTGCGCTGGTATTTCTCAACTACCGTTATGCCGCGTTTTGCTGCTGCAAGGTAGGCGCCTCGTTTCATGTAGTAGCGGGCGACATGTATCTCGTGGCGGGCCAGATTGTTTCGCAGGTAGACCATGCGCTTGCGTGAATCTTCCGCATACTTGCTTCCCGGAAACCTGCGCACCAGTTCAGAAAAGTCGTTGAAAGCATCAAGAGTTGAGCCGGGATCCCGTTGAGAAGTATCGGTGGGTACGAAACGGTTGATAAAGGTCAGGTTACGGTTAAAGTTGATGATGCCCTTGAGGTAGAAGGCGTAATCAACGTAGGGATTACGTGGGTGCAACTTGATGAAACGGTCGGCTGCAGCAATGGCTGATTCAGGCTCGCTGTTCTTGTAGTAGGCGTAGGCAACATCCAGCTGGGACTGCATGGCAAAGCGGCCAAACGGGAACCGTGATTCAAGTCCTTCGTAGTACTTGATGGCAGCGTCATAGTCACCATCAGACATTGCAGAAGAGGCCTCGTTATAGAACTTCTGTGCACTCCAGCCCTTGGTTTTATCCTCTTCCTTAGGCAGCAGGGAGCAGCCGGAAAGGATAAACAGCGCCAACAGTAGTGTCAGGGAGCGGGTATTTGCCATCATCTACGAAAAACCTTGGTTATCTCTACGAATCAGCAAAGTATACCCTAAATTATTGCTCTCCCATAAACTCCCTCTCCCCATCTGTAGAGGGGCATACCGGAAGGACGAATGATCCGTGCAGATAGGAAAGAAGCGTACCTTCTCTGTTAGGATACGAGGATTAATTTCAAGTGGGCGAATACAGTGACTGAGCAAAATCGATATTTGACCGCCAAGGTGGGTATGGAGTTGGCGGGAAAGCGCCTTGATCAGGCATTAGCCATCCTCTTTCCCGATTTCTCTCGTAGTCGCCTGCAGCAGTGGATCAAACAAGAACGGGTTACGCTGGATGGCGTTGTCCGCCGCTCCAGGGATAAGCTGGTAGGCGGTGAGCAGGTGGAGCTGAATGCGCTGATAGAGGATCAGGTTGAGTGTCGGCCGCAGGCCATTCCGCTGGACCTGGTCTACGAGGATGATCAGATTCTTGTGGTCAATAAGCCGGTGGGGCTGGTGGTGCATCCTGCTGCGGGTCACCCGGATGGCACCCTGCAAAATGCACTGCTTCATCATGATCCGGAACTGGTGCAACTGCCCCGGGCTGGTATCGTACACCGACTGGATAAGGATACCAGTGGTCTGTTGGTGGTGGCGCGGACTACAGGCGCTCACCGCTCTCTGGTGGAGCAACTGCAGGATCGGGCCTTCAAACGGGAGTACCGCACCATCGTTACCGGCGTGATGACTGCCGGCGGCACTGTGGATCAGCCCATTGGCCGCCACCCAACCCATCGTACCCGCATGGCGGTCGTATTTAGTGGTAAGCCGGCGGTGACTCACTATCGTGTGATCGAACGATTCAAAGCGCACACCTATTTGCGTGTGCAGTTGGAGACAGGACGAACCCACCAGATTCGTGTTCATCTTGCTCATATCCGCTATCCAATCGTCGGTGATCCTGTCTACGCCGGGCGCTTGCGAATGCCTGGGGGAATGACAGACGCACTACGCAGTGAACTGAAGGACTTTCGCCGCCAGGCGCTGCATGCACGTCGCCTTGGTCTGACACACCCAACAACCGGCGAGTGGATGGAGTGGGAGTCACCTCTACCGGACGATATGGAGCAGCTGCTGGCGGTATTGAAGCGGGATATGGCAAGTGGCTGAGGTGATTGTCCCCGATTGGCCCGCTCCCACCCGAGTGCGGGCATTGACCACCACCCGGCGTGGAGGCTGTAGTCGTGCTCCCTATGAGAGCCTCAATCTGGGAACTCATGTGGGCGATAACCCGGAACGGGTCGCAAACAACCGCGCACTGCTTCGTCAGCAGCAGGGGCTGCCGGCTGACCCTCTCTGGCTGGAGCAGGTTCACGGTTGTGCGGTTGCGGAGTGCAGCAGTAATGAGCGCGACCTGCCGATAATTGCAGATGCCGCTTTTAGTGACAGGCCCGACAAGGTGTGTGCGGTAATGACCGCCGACTGCCTTCCTCTGTTGTTATGTAATCGTTCAGGCACAAAAGTGGCTGCTGTCCACGCCGGTTGGCGGGGGCTGGCGGCGGGAGTGATTGAGGCTGCCGTCAACCGCTTCGATGAACCGGGTGAGTCTATACTGGCGTGGTTGGGTCCCGCCATTGGCCCTGAGTGCTTTGAGGTGGGTGGAGAGGTGCGTGAGCGTTTTCTCTCCATTGATCAGCAAAACGAGGCGGCCTTTCAGAAAGGGGTGCCGGGACACTGGCAGGCCGATATCTATAAGTTGGCCCGTATACGGCTGGGAAACAGAGGGATCGGTTTCATCGCCGGTGGCGATTACTGTACAGTAAGCGACAGTGATCGTTTCTTCTCCTATCGCCGTGATGGTGTGACAGGCAGAATGGCGTCGCTGATCTGGTTTGCATAAACGGTGGATAGGCTATGAGTAACTGGAAAATGTTAACCCTGGTGGGTGAAGACCGACCAGGTATAGTTGCAGCTGTGACGGCAGCGTTGTTCAACTGTGGCTGGAATCTTGGTGAAGCCTCAATGATACGTCTGGGGGGCAGCTTTACCATCATGCTGATGGTCTCCGGTGAAGGTGACGTGACACAGGCGTTGGAAGCGGTGGCCGGAGAGATGGGTTTACACCTGCACGTCGATGATATCTCCGGAAGATTGCATCAGCATAAAGTGCCTAATATCCAGGTACGGGTGGCGGGTGCCGATCGTGCCGGTATTGTCGCCCAGGTGGCGGGTGTGCTGGCCGAGGCCGGCTTCAATATTCTTGAGCTGGAGTCGGATGTCGCAGGCTCTGAAGAGCATCCCCTCTATATCATGCATATCCAAGGCTACAGCGATGCACCGCTGGAGCGTCTTGAAGAGGCTGTCGCGAGTCTCGGTGATATCGACGCATCTGTCTCGCCTATTGAAATGCTGATCGGCTGATCATGGCGTTACTAGAAATTCTAAAAATCCCCGACCCATTGTTGAAGCAGGAGTCGGCTGCCGTAGAGCTGTTCGATGACGCCTTGCGTGCTTTTATCGATGATCTGGAAGAGACCCGCCTGGCGGGTCCCGGGGCAGTCGGTATCGCCGCACCACAGGTGGGCCATTTCCAGCGTATCGCTATCGTCGATGTCTCCAATACTCGCAAACCGGTACCGAACCACGGCTATATGGTGCTGATAAACCCGGAAATCACCGAATGGAACGGCTATGAGATGGGGCGTGAAGGGTGTTTGTCAGTGCCTGACTACACCGGTAATGTGATCCGCGCCACCCAAATCAAGCTGGAGGCAAAAGATCCCTGGGGAGAGCCTCTGGAGTATGAGATGGAGGGGTTCGAGGCACGCGCAGTACAGCATGAGCTGGATCACCTCGACGGTATGCTCTTTCTCGACCGCGTCGTCAGTCGTCGAACCGACCTGTTCCGGCGTAAGGTGTACCAGAAAGGGAAGAAGGGCTAGGAGCTTGTCCGAGAATAGGCATCGTAGCGAGGGAATTCCATTTTGAGCCATTTTTTTTGGTCATTTGAGGCGAATAGTTACTCTTATTCAACGAAAATGAGCAGAAAAAAGGGCCAAAATGGGATTTCCGCAGTAGGTGTCCTATTCTCGGACAGGCTCCTAGTGCAGTGGTTGCGGCCTACCCTTTTCAGGACACGCTGTAAATACTTCCCTGTACGCTTACAGCAGCATCCCTGCTGCTGTAGGTCCTGAAAAGGGTGGGCCGCAACCACCCAATAGGCCACTCGCCTCAATGGAGTTATTGATAAGTTACAATACGCAGAGGTTATTTGTTGAAAACGTCATGCCTCAGTGATCACACCTTTTCTCTGCGATCTCTGTGTCCTCTCTTCTCGGCTTCATGCTGATTATTAATTGATACATCATGGACAATCTTCCTCAACTATTCGGCCTAACTGTTGCCCTGCTTCTGCTGTGGTGGTTATATCGGCTGTTGCAGGCTTGTGATCGCGCCAACCGGGTAGATTGGGGCAAAGGCTGGATGAACCGGATCGATGGTTTCAATCGCCTTTTCTGCTACCGTTATCACAGCCTCAATGTGACCGGCCTGCGCCTGCCGAAAACCGGTCCGGCTATCGTTGTCGCCAACCATGTCTCCGGTCTTGATCCCATGCTGATGATTGCATCAGCGCGACGGCCATTGCGTTTTTTGATCGCACGGGAGGAGTATCAGCGCTTTGGTCTCACATGGCTGTTCAAAGCGGTGAAATGTATTCCGGTTGACCGTGAACGCAAGCCTGAACAGGCGTTACGTGATGCTCTACGGTCTCTCAAGGAGGGACATGTGGTGGCGCTCTTTCCCCATGGGAAAATTCATCTCGACAGTGACCCGCCACGCAAAATTAAGGCAGGTGCTGTGCGCTTGGCGCAGATGACAGGTGCTCCCATTCTTCCCCTGCGTATCAGTGGTATTCGTGGCGAGGGTGATGTTGTCGGCGGTGTGGTGTTGCGTAGCCAGGCACAGATAAAGGCCTTCCCTCCAATCGACTCCACTCAGTATGAATACAAGGAGTTGCTGGAGCGGGTGCAGCAGATCTTGGATGGCAACTCCTGATAAATACTGAATGACGCCGCTGTATTTGGGTACTAGATATTAGCCGCGAATAACAGCTGGTTGATATGAGGTGGAGACCTTGTCTCAACTCAAGTTTCGGAGTTCGTTAGCCCCCTCTCCCTCAGGAGGGTGTCGTAAAAGCACCAGTCCCTTCTCCCTACGAGGGAGAAGGTTAGGATGAGGGTGTATTAAATCAATAAGTTACCTATTGATCCCCCTCACCCTAACCCTCTCCCCGGTGGAGAGAGGGGACTTTTGCGACACCCTCCTCAGGGAGAAGGGACGGTCTATTTAAGACTTTTACGTTATTTGAACTCCGAAACTTGCGGCCTCAATATTCCACGATTCCAGATTGTGAATCTTTATTATTTCCGTTTATTCGCGTTCATTTCCGGCTAAATCATCCCGCTTTAAGAACAACAGCCATCTATTGAATTATTAACCTCCTCGCCCCATCTCCTCTACAACCATAGAGATACCGGAGTTGTTTCCATGAGAATGGACAAATTGACAAGCAAATTTCAGATGGCCCTTGCCGATGCCCAGAGCCTGGCGGTGGGGCGCGATCACCAATTTATCGAGCCTGCTCACCTGATGAGCGCTTTGCTGGACCAGGAGGGGAGCACGGTGCGTCACCTGCTGGCCCAGGCTGATGTCAATGTTAATCAGCTTCGCTCTGGTCTTGGCGATATGCTTGATCGTCTCTCAGGCGTTGAGGGAGGCTCGGGTGACCTGCACGTTTCAAATGATCTTGGGCGCCTTCTCAACCAGACCGACAAGCTGGCACAAAAGCGCAAGGATCAGTATATCTCCAGTGAGCTGTTTGTCCTTGCTGCAGCAGAAGACAGGGGTGAGCTTGGGGAGTTGATGCGTAAGGCAGGCGCTGCCAAAGCGCCTCTTGAGAAGGTGATTGAAACTCTGCGCGGCGGACAGCAGGTGAATGATCCCAATGCCGAGGATCAGCGCCAGGCGTTGGAGAAGTACACTGTTGATCTCACCACCCGGGCGGAGCAGGGCAAGCTTGATCCGGTGATCGGTCGTGACGATGAGATACGCCGTACCATCCAGGTACTGCAGCGGCGTACCAAGAACAATCCTGTGCTGATCGGTGAACCGGGTGTCGGTAAAACCGCCATCGCAGAGGGGCTGGCACAACGCATTATTAATAGCGAAGTGCCTGAAGGGCTGAAGAATAAGCGCCTGCTCTCACTCGATATGGGTGCCCTGATTGCGGGTGCCAAGTTTCGTGGTGAGTTCGAGGAGCGGTTGAAGGCGGTGCTCAACGACCTCTCCAAACAGGAGGGCCAGATTATCCTCTTTATCGATGAACTGCATACCATGGTCGGTGCCGGCAAGGCGGAGGGCGCGATGGATGCCGGTAATATGCTCAAGCCTGCTCTGGCTCGGGGTGAACTGCACTGCGTTGGTGCCACCACCCTCGATGAGTATCGTCAGTATGTGGAGAAGGATGCCGCTCTGGAACGGCGTTTCCAGAAGGTACTGGTGGATGAGCCGACTGTTGAAGATACCATCGCCATTCTGCGCGGTTTGAAGGAGCGCTACGAGCTGCATCATGGGGTGGATATCACCGATCCTGCCATCATCGCCGCTGCGACCCTCTCGCACCGCTACATTGCCGATCGACAGTTGCCGGATAAGGCGATCGACCTGATGGACGAAGCGGCCTCGCTGATCCGCATGGAGATCGACTCTCTGCCGGAAGAGATGGATCGCATGGAGCGGCGCCTGATCCAGCTCAAGATAGAGCGTGAGGCGCTGAAGAAAGAGTCTGATGCCTCCTCCAGAAAACGTCTCGCCGACCTGGAAGCGGAGATCGACAAGCTGGAGCGGGAGTTCTCCGATTTGGAAGAGGTGTGGAAGTCTGAAAAGGCCGCACTTCAGGGCGCTGCTCACGTCAGGGAGGAGCTGGAGCGGGTACGCCTCGACATGGAGACAGCGCGCCGGGCGGGTGATCTCACCCGTATGTCAGAACTGCAGTATGGACGCATCCCTGAGCTGGAAAAACAGCTGGAGGTAGCGGCTCAGGCAGAGACCCGGGAGATGCAGCTGCTGCGCAACAAGGTCACTGATGAGGAGATTGCAGAGGTGGTTGCTCGCTGGACCGGTATCCCTGTCAGTAAGATGCTGGAGGGTGATCGGGAAAAACTGCTGCGCATGGAGAATGAGTTGGGCAAACGTGTTGTAGGGCAGGGCGAGGCACTCTCTGCCGTCTCAGATGCCATTCGTCGTTCCCGTGCAGGCCTTGCTGATCCGGACCAGCCCAATGGTTCCTTCCTCTTTCTTGGTCCCACCGGTGTGGGCAAAACCGAGCTGTGCAAAGCGTTGGCCGACTTCCTCTTTGATACTGAGGAGGCAATGATCCGCATTGATATGTCGGAGTTTATGGAGAAACACTCGGTGGCACGCCTTATAGGTGCTCCTCCCGGCTATGTCGGTTACGAGGAGGGTGGTTATCTCACCGAGGCGGTACGTCGTCGTCCCTACTCAGTGATACTCCTCGATGAGGTGGAGAAAGCTCACCCGGACGTATTCAATGTCCTTCTGCAGGTGCTGGATGATGGCCGCCTCACCGATGGTCAGGGGCGCACTGTCGACTTTCGCAATACGGTGATCGTTATGACTTCAAACCTCGCTTCCGACCTAATTCAGAATATGGCTAATGAAGATGACTATGATTCGATGAAGAGTGCGGTGATGGAGGTGGTGAGTAGTCACTTCCGTCCTGAGTTTATCAACCGTGTCGATGAGATGGTGGTATTCCATCCCCTCGGGCGTGAGCAGATTCGAGCTATCAGTGCCATACAGATCAACTATCTTCAGAAGCGGCTGGAAGATCATGACATCGGACTGGAGCTGTCGGAATCCGCCCTTGATCTACTGGGTGAGGCAGGGTTCGATCCGGTTTATGGTGCCAGACCTTTGAAGCGGGCTATTCGTCAACAGCTTGAAAATCCTTTGGCTCAAGAGATTCTGGCAGGCCGTTTCAGCAGTGGTGATAGGGTGTGCGTCGATGCCAAAGAGGGTGTCCTGGTGTTTGATAGTGAAGGAGGGCCCGGTTGTGGATGAGAGCAGTTTGCCTATATTGGCGGGGTGACTTTGGGAGGGTGAAACATCTGTGCTAAGCAGGTCGATCTAGAAGGGCCGGAGATGGTAACACCATCTCCGGCCCTGTTACTTCAGGCTACTTCCAAATCTTCCACCAGGGTCTATTACCCTGCATGCCACTCATGCCGTTCATGCCGCTCATACCGTTCATGCCACTCATACCGTTCATGCCACTCATACCGTTCATGCCACTCATACCGTTCATGCCGTTCATGCCGCTCATTCCAGACATGCCGTTCATGCCGCTCATTCCAGACATGCCGTTCATGCCGCTCATTCCGGACATGCCGTTCATGCCGCCCATACCAGACATGCCGCTCATTCCGGACATACCGCTACCAACCCGATGGGTGCAGACCCAGCCATTTTTGCTATTAGTCCACTGAGAGCAGGTCGAATCGCTGCCTCCACCCATGCCGGACATACCGCCCATGCCGGACATACCGTTCATGCCGGACATACCGCCCATGCCGGACATACCGTTCATGCCGGACATACCGTTCATACCGGACATGCCGCCCATGCCGGACATACCGTTCATGCCGGACATACCGTTCATGCCGGACATACCATTCATGCCGGACATACCATTCATGCCGGACATACCGTTCATGCCGGACATACCGTTCATGCCGGACATACCGCCCATGCCGGACATACCGTTCATGCCGGACATACCGTTCATGCCGGACATACCGTTCATGCCGGACATACCGTTCATGCCGGACATTCCAGACATACTGCTATTAGCAGCTAATGGGAGTGCAGCCATGACACATGACAAAATGGCAATTCCAAGATCTAACCTGTTTTTTCTTAGCTTCATTTTGAGCCTCCTGAGGTTCTTATACTCTAGTGTTAGGGTTCAAATACGCAACCTGAAGCTAGTGGGCAATAAACGAGCCAAGCCTGATTTTGATTTACAGAAAGGGTGAAGGTTAGGTCTGTTTTATATATAAATACAATGAGATGTGGGGATTAAGGCTAACGGTAGATTGATTAACGGATTCTCTTGAGTTAGAGAAATATCAATAAAAATACTGACAATCTGGCATGTCACGTCACCGTTCGGACTTTTACTCCACCACTATGCACGGTGTCGTAATAGATCTTTTTCAGTGCGCTAAATCATCGATAGTTCATCGACTTGAGTTTTATGGGAATCATACCCGCTGTTATCACTTTGATAACGAGAGTGTCGACCAGGTTGCCTGGTCCGGCTTATCAAGAAGTGTCTGAAAAAAATCAGTAGCCGCCTGGAGGTTTTTCTCTGCCCGATCACTGATGGGGATACCCAGTTCAAAGTGATAACC
Source organism: Candidatus Sedimenticola sp. (ex Thyasira tokunagai) (assembly GCA_037318855.1). Lineage (GTDB taxonomy): Bacteria > Pseudomonadota > Gammaproteobacteria > Chromatiales > Chromatiaceae > Vondammii. The sequence continues at coordinate 1,226,382 of CP134874.1, forward strand.
GGGTATTCCCAGCAGGAAAGCCGGTGGAGGTGGTTGCTTGTGGATCTGCTGATAGACAGCAAGTACCGCTGCCGGTGACATGGCATGGCTGCTATAGCTCTCATCCTGTTGTGGTGCCAGTCGTGTAAACTCAAATGGTGCACCGACGGGCTCGCCGGCATCGACAAATAGCACCAGTGCTCTCTCTTCCAGATCCAGTGCATGTTCTATCTGCAGCTGAAAATCGGTGAGAGTGTCAAACCCGGACAGGTTCTCCAGCCTCTCTATCCGTTTGATAAATTCCGGTCCCAAGGCATCATCACCACGGGAGGGGTTACCGTAACCGATGATTAGCAATTGACTATGGGACATAGGTAACTCCGCAACTCAAATTTTGGAGCTGGTTAGCGCCCTCTCCCTTACTGGGAGGGTGTTGTAAAAGTCCCCTCTCCCCACCGGGGAGAGGGTTAGGGTGAGGGGGATCAATAGGTAACTTATTGATTCCTGATTACCCACCAGGCTCAGCCTATTGAGCCTGTGGTGTCTGCATAATGGAACCCTCTGAATATACGAGGGTTTCCATCATGCCAAAAAATACTATCCAGTTTCAAAAAGGGCTTGGTTTGCACGAATTTCTGGAAAAATATGGTACCGATACTCAATGCAGCCAAGCGTTGCATCGACTTCGCTGGCCAAGTGGATATGTTTGCCCAGAGTGCGGTAACGCAACGTGCTGCGAACTCAAAAGCCGCAAGATATACCAGTGCCATAAATGTCATCACCAGACATCGCTTACTGCGGGTACCATTTTTCATGGCACAAAGTTGCCTTTGAGGAAATGGTTTCTGGCCATCTATTTGCTGACCCAGCGTAAAAAGAGCACCTCTGCCTTGCAACTGTCTCGTGAGATTGGAGTGAACTACAACACTGCGTGGAAGCTCAAGCACAAACTGATGCAGGTAATGATGGAACGCCAGGTAAGAAAAAGCTGACTGGCCGCATTGAAATGGATGATGCATATATTGGCGGTGAAAAACCTGGTAAGCGTGGACGAGGCTCCCGCAACAAAATCCCTTTCGTAGCCGCCGTTGAGACGACGCAGGACGGCAGGCCTTTGAAAATTCATCTGCGTCGTGTGCGTGGTTTTCGTAGTGCAGAAATTGCTCGATATGCCAAGTCCAGTCTGGTTTCTGGTAGCACTGTATTCTCTGATGGTCTCTGCTGCTTCAGAGCTGTCACTGATGCTGAATGCGATCATGTGGCCATTGTGACTGGTGGCGGTCGAAAAAAGCGCACAGAGCTCCACCTTCAAGTGGGTGAACACCATGCTTGGCAACGTCAAGAATTCTTTTGCAGGGAACTTTTCATGCTATACGAAAAAAACATGTACCTCGTTATCTTGCCGAATTCGAATATCGGTTTAATCGTCGCTTCAATCTTCCAGAAATGATTGAGCGATTGCTCTTTGTTGCGTTGCGTACACCACCAATGCCTTATCGCTTCTTGAGAATGGCTGAGGTTTATGGGTAATCGGGTATTGATTTAATACACCCTCATCCTAACCTTCTCCCTCGTAGGGAGAAGGGACTGGTGCTTTTACGACACCCTCCGTATGGAGAAGGGACTTGAGCTATTACAGCACCCCTCCGTAGGGAAAAGGATCTGGAGCTTTTTACGATGCTGCAGTATGCCCACGGCGGGGTAAAGAGTACTGCAACTGCACTGTATGGCCTTATGGTGGGCATGTGGTCATCGAATGGTAGGGTGCTTATCCATCGATCCATCAGCATTTTTTACCAGCCGATCCACTTGCCGTCCCTCTGCATCCAGCAACTCTACCTCCAGGGGCATTTTACCCAAGGCGTGAGTGGCGCAGGAGAGACAGGGATCATAGGCGCGAATCGCCACCTCAATCTGGTTGAGCAGTGGTTCGGTCAACTCTTGTCCATCAAGTAGATCCGCTGCGACACGACGTACCGATTGATTCATCGCCCGGTTGTTGTTGGTGGTGGAGACAATCAGGTTGGCCTTGGTTACCAGGCCATCGTCATCAATCTTATAGTGGTGGAAGAGGGTGCCGCGGGGAGCCTCGATAACGCCAATACCTTCGCTTCGCATTTCGCCACGGTGTTGTAGATCCTTACCCTGGAGTTGTGGATCAGCCAGCAGTTTCTGTATCGCCTCGGCACAGTAGAGCATTTCGATCATTCTCGCCCAGTGGTAGGCGAGGGTGGACTGCACAAGACCTTCGGCGGCAAAGGCACGAAACTCCAGTCGCGCCGCCTCTGCCAGTGGCGTATCGATAAAATCACAGTTGTTGAGTCGCGCCAGAGGGCCCACGCGATAGGCGCCCTCATCACTCCCTAGAGAAGTGATGTAAGGGAACTTCATATAGCTCCAGGATTTTACCTGCTCGCGGATATAGTCATCGTAGTGCCGGTAGTCCACTTTGTCGAAAATGAGTGAGCCATCGGGGGCTTTTGCCCGCAGTCCGCCGTGGTAGAGATCGAGTGCACCATCGTCGCGACAGAGGCTCAGCATATTGGTGACAATACGGGCGAAACGGCGATTCTGCTCTTCATCCTGTAATATTATTTTCTTTGCCAGCGCCAGAGCTCCCCGGCTCCACTCGATGACCTGCGCGATATCCTTCTGCAGGTAGTCGCACTCTTCGATGGAGAGGGCTTTGTTGACTCCGCCGGGGATGACGCAGCTGCCGTGAACTCGCTTGCCGGAGGTGACGCGGATTACCTCCTGTCCAAACTTGCGCAGTAGAACACCCTGTTTTGCCAAGTCGGGATAGTCCGCCAATACGCCGATGATGTTGCGGTGGGCCACATCATCGGCGTAACCGAATAGCAGGTCGGGAGAAGAGAGGTGGAAAAAGTGCAGGGCGTGTGACTGCAGCATCTGCCCCAGGTGGGTCAGTTTGCGTACCTTCTCTGCCGTCGGTGGAAGTAGGTCCACCCCCACCAACTGATCGATAGCCTTGCCGGCAGCGAGGTGGTGACTTACCGGGCAGATACCGCAGAGTCGCTGCACCAGCACCGGTAGTTCCCAGTAGGGTCGTCCCTGGATAAACTTTTCAAAACCACGAAACTCGACGATGTGGAGTCGTGCCTGTTGTACCCGGTTATCCTCATCCAGTAGCAGTGATACCTTGCCATGCCCTTCGACGCGAGTGATGGGCTCGATGGCGACCCGGCGGTAGGTCTCTGGATTCTGTACTGTCTCCAGACGATCAATATCTCGGTTGTTTCTGTCAGTCATAGTGGATCTGCCGGTAGGCGAATTCGATGGGTTTGCCTGAAAGCAGCTCTTCCAGGAAGGTCCAGATGGTGTCTGCCGACGGTGGACAGCCTGGGAGGAAGTAGTCTACCCACACCACCTCATGGATCGGGTGCACCTTGTTCAGCAGCAACGGCAGCTCCGGATCACTGGGGATCTGTGCATCTTCAATATTGGTACCGTTGAGGTAGGCCTCCTCAAGACACTCACCCAGTTGATACTGGTTGCGCATGGCGGGAATGCCACCGTTGATGCTGCAGGCGCCGAGAGCGACAAGAATCTTGCACTTGCGGCGAAATGCCCGCAGCACCTCTACGTTTTCTGCATTGCAGACACCGCCCTCAATGATACCGACATCACACTCACCGACCCGCTTGATATCGGTGACCGGTGTGCGGTCGAACTGCACCAGCTCGGCCAGATCAATGATGCGCTCGTCGATATCGAGGATCGACATATGGCATCCGAAGCAGCCGGCGAGGGAGGCGGTGGCGACTTTGATTTTATCGGCCATCTCACTCCTCCTCGTGCTGGGCTACATCGCCCACCAGGCTGATCGATTCGCGGTCGTAGAGCCGTTCGCCGATGGGAACATCGTAACCCTTATGCTTCGGCAGTATTGCACCCACAGGACAGACGTGGGCCGCCTTGTCGTCACTATGGAACGCTGAATCCCTTAGTTTGCCGCTGGGAGAGTTGATTACCAGGTGGGCCTCAATGCCTCGGCCGCTAATAGCAAAAACGTTCTTGTCATCTACATCGCGGCTGGCCCTGACGCAGAGTTCGCAGAGGATGCAACGGTTGAAGTCGATGACGGTCTCGGTGTGGGAGGCATCTATCTGGCGGCGTGGATAGAAATGAGTGAACTCCGGTGCCAGCATACTGCAGTGATAGGCCACAGCCTGGAGTTGGCAGTTGCCGCTCTTCTCGCAAGCAGGGCAGACGTGGTTGCCTTCGACGAAGAGCATCTTTAGCAGCAGACGCCGCCGTGTATTTATCTCATGGGTCTCGTTCTCGACCTTGGCATTGGCAGAGGCAGGAGTCGTGCAGGCAGTAACGGGGCGGCCGTTGACGTTGACCGTGCATAGTCGGCAGCTGCCGTGAGGGTAAAATTCCGGATTGTGGCAGAGGTGAGGAATATAGACTCCCGCCGCCAGGGCTGCATCCATGATGCTCTCTCCCTCTTTGAAGGGAACGACCAGGCCGTCGATAGTGAACTGGTTGCTCATACGCCTCCCCTTTTTAGATGTGCCCCCGGGTCGTCCCTACCGGTGGCCAGACGCGCTTCTTCCAGTGAGGCGTCGAGATCGAAGGTGGGTTCAAAACTGGTGGTACGCAGCCGTGACTTATAGATCAACGGAAACTTTTTCATGCTGGTCAGAATCGGATTGGCGGCAGTCTGACCGAGGCCGCAGTGGCTGGTCTCCTGCATCAGTGTGCCGATGGTCTCGATGCTCTCCAGGTCTTTGCGGGTGGCGTGGGTGTTGAGGATCTTGTTCAGCTGCTTTTTCAATAAGGTGGTACCGACACGGCAGGGGGTGCAGAAGCCGCAGCTCTCGTGGACAAAGAAGTTGGTGAAGTTTTTGACTGCCTCAAGCAGGCTGCGGCTACGGTTGAATATCATGAAGGAGCCTCCGGTAGCCAAGTCCTCAAAGGCGATGGTGCGGTGGAACTCTTCGGGGGCTACCCAATGACCGGCGGGGCCGGCAATCTGCACCGCCTGTGTCTCTTCGGCGCCGCAGTCGTCGAGTATCTCGGAGAGGGTGGTGCCGAAGGGGTATTCATAGATGCCCGGTCGTTGACAGTCGCCGGAGATGCTGAGCAGTTTTGTGCCGGTGGAGGCTTCGGTTCCCTTAGCGCGGAACCAGTCGGCGCCATAGACGGCGATCATGGCGGCGGCGATGAAGGTCTCGACATTATTGACCACGGTGGGGTATCCCAGGTAGCCGTGGGTGACCGGGAAGGGGGGACGGATACGGGGGATGCCCCGTTTTCCTTCCAGGGATTCTATCAGGGCTGACTCTTCACCACAGATGTAGGCACCGGCACCCAGGTGGATCGTGATATCAAAATCAAATCCCTCTCGGCCAAGAATGGCTTGCCCGAGCAGGCCGTTGCTGCGGCGCTGTTCCAGTTCCTGCTCTAACGGCTCCCGCAGATAAAGGTACTCACCACGCAGATAGAGAAAGCCCTTTTGAGCACCAACAACGGCGGCACAGAGAGTCATCCCTTCGAACAGCCGGTCGGCATAACGTTGCAGCAGAACACGGTCTTTGAAGGTGCCGGGCTCTCCCTCGTCGGCGTTGCATACCACCACCCGCTGCTCTTGGGCGGCCTGGAGGCAGAAGCGCCACTTATCTGCAGTCTTGAAGCCTGCACCACCACGGCCACGAAGTCCGGCGTTGCCAAGGCTATCCAGGAGTCGTCCCGCACCCTGGGTGAGTGCACTCTCAATGGCACGCCCTGGAGGGAGGTCGCTGTCGAGCAGTAGATCACGGCGGTGGATGTTGTCGCTGACATGAAACAGCTCTTCCGGCCACTCCGTAACGGGCACCTCCATCTCCACCAGCGCGGTAATGCGATCGATCCGCTCCGGTGTCAGGGAAGTCAGCGGGTAGCCATTGATCAGCGCCGCAGGCCCCTGATCACCCATTCCGGTGCATGAGGTGTAGTCGAGACTGATATGTTTGTCGCAACGGGTGTCGCCAGGGTTGGTACAGAGACGCTCCGCCAGTTGTGTCGCCAGAGAGCGGCTGCCCAGCATCTGGTCGATAATATTGTCGCTGAAAAGAATGTCGTACTCACCACGAGGAGAGGTGTGGAGAAAACTGTAGAAGCCGATCACTCCCTCAATTGAGGCCTGGGAGATGTTCAATGTGGAGGAGAGGAGGTCAACGGCTTGATCGGGAATATGGTGCAGTGATTGCTGAAGTGCGATGAGTATCTGCAGCAGATTCACCGGCTCTCTGCCCCACTTTTCCAGCAGTCTGCCGGTGGTTTCCTGAATATCTCTCTCAGACATCATGCGCCTCTGTCGTGGCGGTTATTTATATTATTCAGAGTGTAATGCTCGTAAATAATAATCACTCTCTACACAAGCTAAATATAATCCAATATTGGGGAATTTGTAATGAAGAAACCGGGAAATATTATTTTTACTTTCAGTATGTTGCAATCATGCTATTCCAACATTCCAATGTTGGCTGTGACGGGGTAGGATCAACCCCCTGTTGAACCTCCTTATCCACTGTCGCTTTACTGACAGTAGTGACTGAAAACTAATAGAGAGACCATGCTGGAATATATCTTTTTCGACCAACGCCCGTGGGCGCTTTTTGATAAATTTCTCAAGGAGAAGGGACTGGAACCCGAGTCTGTCCATGAAGAGCAGGGCTATCTGGTATCCATACCAGATGATACTGATGATGATCTGATGGAGAGCATCGAAGCCTACTACGACGAGATGCTGGGTATGAATGAGTCGCTGTTTCTTGAGCAGCAGGGAGAGGGTCAGGTTCATGCCGCCGGAGTTTCCGTCTCTCTCAGCGACGGACGCTCAGTCGACGCCATGGTCGATCCCGAGCTGCTCAACCGGATGTTGGAGGTGGCGAGTACCGATGAGCTGGGCCGGTTTGTCACCGCTATCGTCGATGCGGTGGAGAACCCCGATGACCGTCCGTTCTGTCGGCGACATAGGGATGAGGTTGACCAGTGAGCACATGGGACTCAGCGTCTACTTTAAAGATTACTCCCGCTTCGTTTCACCATTTAGTTTGCTCTCCTCCTCGGGTGGAATATTCGTCGCTTGCTTCCCATTCTCTTGCTTGAGCTTTTCCGCCCTGTTCTTCTGCACCAGCTCGATATACTCCTTCGGGGTCAGGTTGATGGCCCGCTCCGGTCTATCTTTTGGGGCGTAGTAGGCGTAGATGACCACGCCTACCAAGACGATAAAAACGGGAAAGAAAGGCTTTATCTGCATGAGGGTTGATCTCCCTATTTTTTTCCAGCACTACTCTTAAGGATATACGAGGAATCCCTTTTTGCTCATAACAATTCAGGGGACCTCCTGGTTTCGCAGGCTAATAATCGGCCATCCCTGCTGCTTGGCGGCCTCTCTAAGGGTATCGTCAGGATCGACTGCCACCGGTTTCTCAACTTGCTGCAGTAGCGGTATGTCGTTGTGAGAGTCACTGTAGAAATAGCTCCCCTGGAGGTCTGCTCCCTGCTGTTTCAGCCACTGTTTCAGTCTCTCCACCTTACCCTGTTGGAAGCAGGGGGTTCCGGCCACCTCCCCCGTATACTGTCCATCAATCATCTCCGGGTTGGTCGCCAGTAGGTGATCTATTCTCATGCTCTCGGCAATCGGGCTTGTGACAAAGGCGTTAGTGGCGGTAATGATCATCAGCGTGTCACCGGCACTGCGATGTTTATCCACCAGTGTTTTTGCTGCAGGAAGAATAATCGGTTCAATCATTTTCCGCATAAACTCCCCCCTGAGAGCGAGGAGTTGATCCAGTGAATGCTCTTTCAAAGGCGTTAGGGAAAAGCGAAGAAACTCAAAAATATCCAACTCGCCATCCTTGTACTCCTGGTAGAAGCGCTCATTTTCACGCTCGTAGTGGTCACCATCCACTACCCCCTGTTCGGCGAGAAAGACGCCCCAGAGGTAGTCGGAATCACCTGCCAGCAGTGTGTTATCTAGATCGAAAATGGCCAGTGGCAAAGGAGTATCTCCTGATTTGATATGAGAAAACCAGTTTATCTTAACTTGGGTTGGAACGGATAGTTGCCGTGTAGCAGGGGAGTGTGGAACAATCAGGTTCAATAATTTATTAAGTAGGTTTTCCTTGTGATTGATTCAGAAGGCTATAGACCTAACGTCGGTATTATTCTCTGCAACAATGAACGACAGTTGTTTTGGGGGCGTCGTGTGGGGCAGGATTCCTGGCAGTTCCCTCAAGGGGGAATCAATGCGAATGAGACCCCTGAGCAGGCGATGTACCGGGAGTTGGAAGAAGAGGTCGGACTTAAGTCCCATCAGGTGGAGATCGTCGGCGTTACCGACAAGTGGCTGAAATACCGCTTGCCGAAGCGTTTCCTTCGCCATAACTCCCAGCCGTTGTGCATTGGCCAGAAGCAGATCTGGTTTCTACTGCGGGTACTCTGCAAGGAGACTGATTTTTGCCTCCACCACTCCCCTAAACCGGAGTTTGATGGCTGGCGTTGGGTAAAATATTGGCAACCGCTACGAGAGGTTGTCTATTTTAAGAAGTGGGTCTACAGCCGGGCACTGGAGGAGTTGGCGCCGCTGCTGTTTCCCGACGGACCGCCTGCGCGCTCTCAGGCTAACTATTTGCGCAAGAATCGGCGTTAGCCTCCCCCTTTTTTCTCCACAACTCCAAGGTTGAGCTGGTACTCCTTCAACCTGAATCCTAATTTATCAAGTTGAAGGAGTACTAGATGCTTGAGACATTGCACCGGATTGTCAAAAAGGTAAATGCCGCCCCCGACCTGGGTGAGGCGCTCTCAATTATCGTACATAAGGTGAAGGACGCGGTGGGTGCCGATGTCTGCTCTGTCTATCTGACGGACTTCGAGCGGCGCTGCCATGTTCTGCGTGCCACAAATGGTCTGCGTCAGGAATCCGTTGGCAAGGTGAGTCTACCTCTGCATCGGGGAGTGATCGGTTTGGTGTGTGAGCGTTCAGAGCCGATCAACCTGGATGATGCCACCAGCCACCCACGCTACCTCTTTGTAGAGGAGACCGGCGAGACCCGTTATAACGGCTTTCTGGGTGTGCCGATTATCCAAAACCGTAGGGTGCTCGGTGTGCTCGTTGTACGGCAGGAGAAGGTGCGCAGCTTCAGTGATGATGAGGTGACTTTCCTTTTTACCCTGGCGGCACAGTTGGCCGGCGCCATTACCCATGCCCGTGCCAGTGGGGACCTGAATGCAATCCAGGAGTCGCCTGATGCGCCCAAGCGTTTCCTTAGGGGGCGACCCAGCGCCTCGGGTGTTGCTATCGGCACGGCGGTGGTGGCCTACCAACTGGCTGATCTTGCTGCGGTACCTGACCGTGAAGCCAAAGATTCTGATAAGGGAGTTTCTGAGTTCCATACCGCGGTGACCAAGGTCGAAGAGGATCTGCGAAGGCTGCAGAGCAGCCTGGAGCATGAGCTCCCGCCCGAAGACCATGCCATGTTTGATGTTCTGCTGCTGATGTTGGGTGGCGATACTCTGGTGACCGAAACGGTGGAACGGATTAAACAGGGTGAATGGGTTCAGAGCGCACTGCACCATACGGTGGAGAAGCATGCCCAGTTGTTCGATAACATGGATGATGTCTACCTGCGTGAGCGGGCTTCCGATATCCGCGATCTAGGCCGGCGGATTTTAATGCATTTGCAGAGCGATCGACCAATAGAGATGGTCTATCCTGACCGGACCATCCTCGTGGGTGGGGATGTGAGCGCCGTACAGTTGGCAGAGGTGCCGAGGGAGCGGTTGGCGGGTATTGTCTCGGCCAGCGGCTCCGGTGCCTCTCACGTGGCGATCCTTGCTCGTGCTATGGGTGTGCCGGCAGTAATGGGTGTGACGGATCTGCCGGCGGGCCGTGTCGAAGGGCGCGATATCATTATCGATGGCTACCGCGGGCGGGTCTATCTCTCACCCGCGAAACAGGTGAGGTTGAAGTACGAACGTCTGGCCCGTGAGGATAGGGTGCTCTTCCAGGAACTGGAAGAGTTGTGTGGGTTGCCGGCGGAGACTACAGATGGTTCCAAGGTACCCCTCTACCTTAATACCGGCCTGATCTCCGAGCTCAGTAATCTGGGAACTGAGGAGGCGGAAGGTATTGGGCTCTATCGCACCGAGCTGTTCTATATGTTGCGTGACCGCTTCCCAGGAGAGTCTGATCAGGCGGAGAGTTATGGCGGCGTGCTCAGGTCGTTTGCTCCCAACCCGGTCACCCTACGGACGCTGGATATCGGTGGTGACAAACCTCTGACCTATTTTCCGGTGGAGGAGTCGAACCCTTTTCTTGGTTGGCGCGGCATCCGTATCTCTCTTGATCATCCAGAGATCTTTCTTACTCAGATTCGTGCCATGTTGCGTGCCTCGGTGGGTAACAACAACCTGCAGATTATGCTGCCGATGATCAGTGCCGTCTCCGAGGTTGATGAGTTGATGCTGCTGATTCAGCGCGCTTTTGATGAGTTGGAGGAGGAGGGGTATAAGGTCGTCTTTCCGAAGATAGGGGTGATGATCGAAGTACCGGCGGCGGTCTATCAGATCGAGGCACTGGCACGCCGTGTTGACTTTCTCTCGATAGGTACCAACGATCTTACTCAGTATCTGCTGGCAGTGGATCGCAATAATCCCATGGTGGCGGATCTCTACGATGACCTGCACCCGTCAGTGCTTCACGCGCTGGTTAGTATCATCAAGGGGGCGGCTGTCTATAACCGACCGGTTAGCGTTTGTGGTGAGCTGGCGGGAAATCCTCTTGCCACCGTACTGCTGCTGGGCCTGGGGGTGGACAGTCTCAGCATGAGTGCCGGCAGTCTGCTTAAGGTGAAATGGGTGATCAGAAATATCAGCCGCTCCCGAGCTCGTCATCTTCTCAAAGCGGCACTTCGCATGGAGTCACCTCGGGAGGTGAGGCGGCTGATGGAGGATACACTCGATGAGATGGGGCTGGGCGGTTTGGTTCGTCCGGGAAAATAGCATAATCCTAGAATCCTCAGTTGGGCAGGGTGGAGAGTGCGCTTGGGTTGGTGCAGAACAAGGCACAACGATGCGGAATAGTTGTTCTATTCCAAGGAGTTGTAACGCCGTAATGCGCCAACCCAAGTGTGTTATCCGCCCTGTAGCGTAATTCACCGTGAGAGTGGAATATTAAATCGCAGTCAATGCAATTTAAATCAATGCCTTGCCCGCAGAATGGAGCGGTCAACTGGGGATTCTAGGATAATAGGTCTTTCAGCCGTATGCCGTAGTGCTACCAGTAACGCACCCGACCGGTGTCAACATGGATGAAGTCAGAACCGGCATAGAGGCCGACACCTCCCGCTTTCTCCGCCTTTGCCGCCCGGTGAAGTTGTCTCAGATCACGTCCCGGCAGACGGATGTCGATCGCCTTACCATCCATGTGCAGACTGCGTTTTGCCACCCCACCGCTTCTTGACCGTAGCATGTTGTTGGTCTTTGGTGAGCGGTAACCGGAGATGATGTGAAACGGCTTGTTGCTGTCGAGTTGTAACTGCAAACGGTGCAGCAGGTTGAGCAACTCGGGATCTATAGTGTGTGCATCACCGGTGCGGTGATCCCGCAGTAACAGATTGACCTCACGTAGCCCATCCTCAAGGTAGGCTCCATCCGCCCAATAGGTGACCTTTAGTTTTTCACCGGTATGGGTATGGTGAAAGGAGAGTCGGCGTTCTGGAGATACGGCAGCTTTGGCAAACGAAGGAGGGAGTATCAGGCCGGCGGCAATACAGCTGCTGCCAGCCAGAAATCGGCGCCGGCTGAGGCTGACCTCCAGCTCTCTATGTCTGATTTTTTCGCTGTCTGTGGTCAATCGTCTGACTCCGATTTAAGATTTTGATTCTTATGGATATTTTGTGCTATCCCCTTGATGCTGCGAGGATATATTAATTTCCCTGGTAATTCCACAAAGTAGCTATGCACAATAGTCCTGAAGCACTATCTTCATAGAACTAAAGAGCATCTGTAGGAGCGAATTTATTCGCGATCAGGCGACCGGGCATGTGCTTCGCGAACAAGTTCGCTCCTACAGCCGATTCCCGGATTATCCTAGAATCCGCAGTTGGACGGGGTGAAGTGTGCGTTTGCGGTGGTGCAGGGCAAGGCACAACGACGCGTAATAGTTAGTCTATTGCAAGGAGTTGTAACGCCGCCATGCGCCACCGCAAGCGTGCAATTCACTCCGTAGCGTGACTCACCCAGCGGGTGAAAGCATAAATTGATATCAATGCTCTTCATATCAGTCACTTAGCCTCAGAATGGAGCGGTCAACTGCGGAATCTAGGATTATTGTGCACAGTCATTTTCCACAATTACAGGGTAACTCAATGAACAGGTTCACTTTTTTTGATTGCCCGTTTTATTCTTGTACGGCTTCAGTATGGTAGGCGAGTGCTGGTGCTGATGGGGTGTCTTGGTGGTGTAGCGCCTGTATCAGAGGCTTGTTGAGTCTGTAGCTGTCCGGGCGGAACTGGACTGCGCCCAATTCATCCACCCAGCTGGTGAGGTAGACCAGATAGACCGGTACCGGTTTGGGTATGGACGTTTTCAGGGTTTCGCCGGAGGCGATCTGTTCGGCTAGAGTGGTTTCCAGAGACTGAGCGCGGTCTCCCATCAGAATTTCCGCCAGCTGTAGTGGGTGCTCAACGCGGATGCAGCCGGAGCTGAAGGCGCGGAGCTCCTGGTCGAACAGCTCTCGGGACGGCGTATCGTGGAGGTAGATGTTATAGGGGTTGGGCATATAGAACTTCAGTTTGCCCAGACTGTTGTGATCCCCGGGGTGTTGCCGCAGGGTGAATGGGAAGTGATTCCAGTTGTAGCTGTCCCAGTCGAGCTTCGCTGCATCTTCCACACTCCATCCACTTTCTGTTTTTCGCAGCACATCGATATTTTTACTGGCAAGATACTGGCTGTTTCGTCTCTGTAGTGGTAGTAGATCCCTGACTGCAATGCTTTTGGGAACAGTCCAGTCCGGATTGACCACCACATGGGTGATGCGGCTGCTGAACGAGGGCGTTCTACGCCACCGTTTACCATTGATGCTACGCTTCACCAGGGAGGTCTGACCATCCTCTATCAGCCGCACTTCGTATCCGGCTGTGTTGACCAGCAGATAGCGCTCTCCCAATTGGTGGGGGAGCCAGCGCCAGCGCTCCAGGTTGGCCCTCAATTGGGCGATGCGGAACGCCACCGGTGTGTTCATCACCTTTCTGGTTTTTGGGCCGACCTCGCTATCCACCTCCAATCCGTGTCGAAGCTGAAAATTGGCAACCGCTGTTCCGAGTTCACCATCAAAGAGCAGTTGATTGTCTGGAATTGTACCCAGGTAATCTCCTTCAATGATTAGTCGTTGTCGTAACAGAGGGATGGCTTGATCGATATCCCCGAGGTGGAGGGTGGGGCCGTCAGGCAGAGCCGGCCAGCCGCCGGCGGCAGCGATCTGTTGATAAAATTTCAAGGCCGATTTAAGGGCCAGATAGAATGAATCGCGAGGGGCAAGTTGGTTGAAAAATCCTGCCAACTCACCCTTGGCCAGGCTCTGATAGAGTTGCTGGGGGGCACTGAAAGGCTCCTGCTTGATGCGCCAGAGTGGGTCTATGGCCTGCCGTGAGTGACGCCCCACCCTTAGGTCGTGCGCCAGGTTGACAGCCGCGCTGGAGAGCAGGGCGTCGGCCTGGGCCGCCTCTTCCCGGTTTCTTGCAGGCTGTAGGGAGAGCAGGGCTGAGAGGTGGTAATCCTCTGGATCAAGCCCCTCAATCTTTGCTTTGTTGACCTGCTCGATCAGACTCTCAACCTGATCGCTGCGTGTTAGCCCCTGATGCCAGAGTGGCTGTAGGTTGCTGGTGAGATAGAGTTCTCCCAAGCGGGTCCAGTCCGGCATGTCTCGTTGATCAGTCAAATCCTTATTTGGGTTATCAGCATCATCTACCAAGCTGCCATTGGCACCACTGATAATGGTCACAAATAGGAACAGCAAGGGTAAGAAACTCAGGTGTCTGATCTCTAGTCTCTGCATTGATCTCTGTAAAGCTGGAAGCCTTCGCTATTCAGTATAGACCGCTATTGTTATCACGGGGCTTGAGTCATCGATGGAATAGAACGCCGAACTTTGCCTGCACACAGGTTCAATAAATAGCCGTTTTCCTCAATATTTCGACTGATATGCCGCACTGGTGGCCCACTAGCGCCAAAGCGTGGAGGCCGTCAGCCCCATGCCATCGTGGCCGATGCCCTGAAGCAGAGCTGCCGTAAAACCGGAAAGTCGACCGAGATCGGCATGCCCCATCTGCCGGCCACCCACACGGTGGTGCTTTACCGCTATCCCAAAGAGCATAGTGTCGGGTTGCCTCTGCGGCCCAATACGCCGGTGGAGGTGTTGGCCATTGCCGTACCTCCTCCCAAGTCTCCCGCTTTTATTAAAAGCAGAATTAACTTCTCCGAAGTTGGCGTAGCCCATTGATTTTATAGCTTAATATCGCTACCTTACATACCACCAAAAACCCGTTGATTTTACTTCCCTTTGCGCAACTCCGTAAGAAGTATAACTGATCCAGATTGCCTCAACCTGCCGCCACATGAATAAGAAAAAGCTATTTCTTGAAGCCGAGAATTTCTATTACCGATTACGGTATGGAAAAGAGGTCAATATTGATGACTACAGGTTTGGCGATAGCAGGTTTTCTGGAAAGCGACTCAATGTGATTTTTCTGAGCTACTCCTGCAGCACTTTTGGTATGTATAACAGGGTGGAACCACTCCGCGAAATGGGAGAGGTATACTGGTTTCTGATGACTCAAGACCCTGAAATTAAGGATTGGTATGCCATAAAAGAGAGACGTAACAGTGAGATGTATGATTTCGTCAGTAAGACCATCAGTGAGCATGAGATTGACGTTATCGTCTGTTATCTCTCCGGTCGTAGTACCGATCCAAAGACACTGGAAAAAATTCGAGCCTTTGGGATTCCGATGATCAACGAGGGTCTTGATGATGAACGAAAGTTCAGAAGCCGTCGTGGAGAGGATGGCGTCTACCGGGGGAACAAGTCGATATGTAAATATTTCGATCTCTCTTTGACATCCTCCAAGAGTGCCATCGTAAAGTACCTTGTTGAAGGTGGCCGCCCTATGTATAAGGACTATGCAGGGAATGAAAAAAAGTATAAGAACCTTCCTTTAGATAAGACTTACGATGTGGCATTCGTCGGATCTGATTATGGTGTGCGTAGGAAATATATACAGCACCTTCGCGAAAACGGTATAGATGTTTATACCAAGGGCAATGGCTGGGAGGAAGGTTTCGCTGATTCGGATGAAATGGTTGAAATATTCAACCGCGCAAAAATCGTGCTGGGTTTTTCAACCGTTGGAAAAAATGATGATATTTTTATTTTAAAAGGGCGTGATTTTGAAGTGCCTTTAACAGGCAGTTTTTATTTGACTGGTTTTCATGATGAACTGTTTGAGTACTTTGATATTGGCAGGGATATAGAAGTATATCGTTCCAAGGAGGAGTTGCTCGATAAGGTACGCTATTACCTTGAAAATGAAGATCAACGCGAAGAGATTGCTGTTCACGGGTACAATAAGTCTGTGAGTAAGTACACAGCAGTTAAAGCCTATGAAAGGGTGTTTGGTTACCTGAATTTGTAATAGGTGTCATTTATACCCGCAATGAGCAGGTTTTTTCTGCAGTAATTTCTGACCTCAAAGAATCAAGGCTCACTGAGGTAGATCCGCTTACCTGTCCCCACTGTGGGAGTGAGATGCGCTTCCTGGCGGTGAAGGAGAAGAAAAATGGCACGGATTCAGAGGCTGGCAGGGGGCGACGTGGCTTCGTTCTCTTCGCTTAGTAAAAGAAAATTCCTATCCCTCCTTATCTGGCAGTGAACGGCCGGAATTTCACGATCAACAGCGGTAGCAGGGTCAGGTTGGCGATCAGTGCAATCACCATTGCCAGACCGGTCAGGATGCCGAAATAGATGGTGGGTACGAAATTCGACAGTACCAATATCGAGAAGCCGAGGGTGATGGTCACCGAGGTGTAGTAAATGGCCCGTCCCACACTGTCATGGCTGCGCTTGACCGCGGCCCAGTAGTTTCCGTCGATGGCATACTCCTCCCTGAAGCGGTGTACATAGTGAATGGTATCGTCCACCCCGATGCCAATGGTGATGGCTGCAATGGTGATGGTCATGATGTCCAGCGAAATGCCGAGCCATCCCATCAGGCCCAAGATCATTCCCGCCGCCATCATCGTAGGCACCACACCGATCAGTGCCAGTCTTACGGAACGAAACAGCAGGAGAAACATCACCACAATCGCTACAAAAACGGCACTCAGGGTTAAAATCTGGGAACGGAACAGACTCTGCAACACATTGTTGTAGAGGACCAGCATACCGGAGAGATGGACCTGCTCCTCTCCCAGGCCGAGCTTCCCGGTCAGGTCGTTTCGTATCTTTTTGATCAGGGTGTCGCGTTGCAGATTCACATCGGAGTCGATAATGCGAATCCCGAAGCGGATCTGATTTCCGTCCTTCGCCATGTAGGGATCGAACAGCGTAGCCTTGATATCTTCCGGCAGGCGTTTATGCATCACCGACAGTGTCATGTTATCCAGCGGCTGATCATTGTTCAGCTGTGTCAGCATGGCCATGGTGGTGGAGAGCGAAAGCACCTTGCCGGTTTCCGGCAGCTCCTCGAGATAACGGTGAACCATGTCCACCGTCTCGAGTTCGAAGACGTTGAACCAGTAGCTGTCACCACTTAATCCCGCCTCCCCCTCATCCATCTCTTCGAGGTAGGGGTCGATCTCCTCCTCTGCCATTCCGTCGAGGGAGGGGTCGGACTCCTCCGCCGCCAGTTTCTCCTCCTCTTCCAGATACTGCAGAAAATCCCTACTTGGATCGAGTATCACATCCAGAGGCGTGGTACCGCCGAGTTCACGGTCTACCAGCAGCATCCCCTGGTAGATCTCTGTTGACTCCTTGAAATAGTCGATGAAGCGGTTCTCCACCGTCAGACGGCTGATGCCCACCACACTCAACACGGCAATCAAGAGATAAACTACCAGTGTCGAATTACCGAAGTGTTCGATCAGGTGGGCGAGTGAACGGGTGATCGCCGCAGTGGGATCGTGTCGCCGCAGAACAGGCGTACCCGGCTTCAGGTAGACCAAGACCGAAGGAAACAACAGAAATGCCAACACAAAGGCGAGGCCGACGCCAAACACCATCATCCAGCCGAAATCGATCACCGGCCGTATGTCGCTGATGATCAGCGAGGCGAAGGCCACCATGGTAGTTAGGGCGGTGTAGAAAGAGGGAACCACCTTGCTGCGCACCGTCTTGCGCAACATGTCGACCTGCCTGGCGGATTGGTCTTCTATATGGAGCTCCTGGTACCGCACGATCAGGTGCACCGTCAGCGACAGGGTAATAATCAGAAGCAGCGAGATGAAGTTGGACGAGACCACGGTAATCCGCCACTCCACCAGTCCCAGGTAACCTACCATCACCACCACCGATGTGCCGCAGATCAGCATCGGTACCAAGATCCAGCGCAGTCGCTTAAAAGAGACCGCCAGCAAAACGACCAGAAACAGGGTCACCCCGATGCCGAAAGTTCCGATATCGCTTCGGATAAAGTGGATCATGTCGGAGGTGATCATTGGTACACCGCCAAGGTGGATCTGCGCACCGCTGCGGTGCCGATCCAGGATTGACCTCACCGCGTCGATATCCGCCGCCACCTCTGTCTGCAGCCGTTGGGTGTGGTGTTTGAACTGAAGACTCACCCGTTCCAGCCGCACCTCCTCTTCAGGGGTAAGGGGCGTGTGCAGCTCTTTTTCCCGCAATGTCTCACGCTCCCTGAGCAGTGATTCATAATGCGGGTCGCGGCGAAAATTGACCAGCATGGCTGTAGTGCCGGCATCTGGGCTCATGATCAGGTTGGGGTAAAGCGGGCTGGTCTGGAATTCGTGTCGGGCCAGATTCCGGTCGGTATCCGGGGTCTCAAGGGTGCGGATCTGCTGTGTGATCTCGGACAGATTCGTCCTGGGGCTGTCTATCAGCGGCACATCCAGCAGGCTGGTTACCGATTCAACCCGCTCCAGCGCCTTCAAATCACTCCGCAGGGACTTCAGGTCGGCTAGCGACTCGTCGGAGAAGAGATCGCCTTCCGGTGTATAGGTGACGACCAGGAAATCGTCTGAACCGTAGCGGGCACGGATGGCTCGGTAATAGCGCAGGTCCCGGTCGTTTTCCAGTACCAGGGAATCGGCCG
Source organism: Candidatus Sedimenticola sp. (ex Thyasira tokunagai) (assembly GCA_037318855.1). Lineage (GTDB taxonomy): Bacteria > Pseudomonadota > Gammaproteobacteria > Chromatiales > Chromatiaceae > Vondammii. The sequence goes on from CP134874.1 coordinate 1,244,699, forward strand.
AGGCATCCAGCTCCAGCTTCTGGGTGAAATAGGCGGAACAAGCCAGCACCAGTATGACCAGTGTCCAGATCACAGCGGGGTAGTCCAGCGTCAACCGGTAGTAGAGTGATTTTAGACTCTCAAGCATTTTATTCCGCCTTCACTCTCCGTTTCTTAATCAATGTATCCGTTTCAGTACCAACTGTACTACAAGAAACGCTCCGGTGATCAATAAGACCGGTGACCTGGAACCGATCGGCACCTTCAGGGAAGCGCTTCCCTGAAGAGCAGTATTACAACCGCCATAACCATCACCTGTCCCGAATGCTAGTTACTTAAGGAAACTCTGAACAACTCTGGCCCATTCCTATACCATTAACTCCCTCTCCCTTGTTTTGTAATTTGGCTTCGCAACTGCTTGATAGGCATCACAAATATCCATACCATGTATATGGGAATGGAATATATGGCTCGGAAAGGTAGGATCTTGTCGGGTGCGAAGCCCTGCGACCTGCAGAGTTTGTACAGTTTCGGAATGAACAGGTGGTAACCCGGCATACGTATCTTCGATACTCCACCTGCTCAGCACTGCCGTTATTGGGTTGGGCGGGTAAACGCATGTTTTATTGGTAGCAGCCTATAGTTACACACGGGTGAGTATCTGTTTTTGGAATCTGCCGGTAATCGACAGGTATGTGCCATGGAACCCTTTCAGAGGGCTAAGGTTCGAGGTCGACATGGAACGACATATACGCGCCGAACAGACGCGACTGCTGTATGGAAAAATCTGGACGGCGCTGATCTTTACCCTGATCAATGGTGCCGTACTGGGGTACGTGCTGGGAGAGGTGGTCGAGCACTCACAGATCGTTATCTGGCTGTTGCTGTTGACACTGGTAACCCTGCTGCGGGCGTTGCTGGTACTCGCATTCAGAAGGATGAACCCCCCGGATGAATCCATCGATGGATGGCGCAGGGCATTTCTGCTGGGGGTGGTGTTAGCGGGACTGACCTGGGGCAGTACAGGGCTGCTGCTCTATCCCATGGAATCCATCACTCATCAGGTGTTTCTGGCCTTTGTATTGGGCGGTATGGCCGCCGGTGCAGTGACCACCCTCTCCTATGACTGGCCGGCCATCGGCCTCTTTCTATTGCTCTCCCTCTCTCCCCTTGTCATCCGTCTCTTTCTCGAGTCGCAGCCTCTGGGAATGGCCATGGGGACCATGTTTTTGCTCTATCTGGCAGGTATTCTGTCGAGTGCCCGACAGACTTATCACAACACTATCGAGGCCATCACCCTTCGGCTGGAGGCGGTGAACCGAGAGGCTTCCATCAGGCGCTTCAAGTCCACCCTGGACAACACACTGGACAGTGTATTCATGTTTGCGCCAGATACCCATGACTTTCTCTATGTCAACCGGGGTGCTGTAGCGATGGTGGGATTTGACCGGGGTGAGCTGATGTCCATGAGTTTGCTTGATATCGCCCCTGAATGGAGCCGGGAGGATTTCAGGGAGCTGACAGATCGATTGCTCGGAGAGCCGGACTCATCACTGATGCTGGAGACCCGTTATCGGGATAAGGGTGGCAGGTGGATTCCGGTGGAGATGTTCCTGCAATACGTCAATCCGAATGGTGACCAGGGACATTTTATCGCCATCGTCCACGACATCACCGAGCGAAAGAGCGCTGAGGAGACATTACGTCGGCAGAGTGAGCAACAGGCTGCGCTTTCCGCGCTTAGTCAATATGCCCTCTCCGGGACAGACTTGAATAGGCTTTTTGATCAGGTTGTGGTGCAGTTGGCGAGAACGCTTGGGGTGGAGTACGCCAAGGTGTTGGAGCTGTCGGCCGATGGTCAGACCCTGTTGCTGCGTGCCGGTATCGGGTGGAAATCGGGATTGGTGGGGCGGGAGGTCCTGAGTACGGGGGTCGAGTCTCAGGCGGGATATACCCTGTTGTCTGAACAGCCGGTGGTGGTTGAGGACCTGCGTACCGAGACTCGCTTCAGCGCCCCGCGCCTGTTGAAGGATCACCAGGTGGTCGCGGGGATCAGTGTGACGATTGGGCTAAGCACAAGCTGTTTCGGTGTCCTAGGCTGCCATACGAGGCAGCACAGAGCCTTTACCGGCGACGATGTCAGTTTTGTCCAGGTGGCTGCAAATCTTCTGGCGGAGGCCATAGAGCGCAAGCGGGCCGAGGAGCAGATGCGTCTGGCCGTCAGTGTTATCGAACACACCCCGGAAGGGGTGATGGTGACGGATCGGGATCAGAAAATCCTTTGGGTCAATCCCGCTTTTATAAAGACAACCGGCTACTCAGCAGATGAGGTGATTGACCAGACACCGAACCTGCTTCATTCGGGGGTCCACGGCCCCGAGTTCTTCGAGGCGATGTCCAGGATGCTGCACGACAAGGGGAGCTGGCAGGGGGAGATCTGGAATCGGCGCAAGAGTGGCGAGGTCTATCCGGAGTGGCTGTTGGTCAATGTGATTCGTGACAAGACGGGGCGGATCACCCATTACGCGTGGCTTTTTACGGATGTCAGCCATCAGGAGGATGTACGGGAGAGGCTCAAGCACCTGGCGCACTATGACGCGCTGACCGACCTGCCCAATCGTGAACTGTTTAAGGACCGCCTTGAAACGGCCCTGACCATCGCCAGACGTGAAGATCATCAGGTGGCACTGATGTTTCTGGACCTCGACCAGTTCAAGAACATCAACGATATCCTGGGTCATACCTGCGGGGATCAACTGCTTGAGTTCGTTGCGGATCAGCTGTGCGGCTGTGTCCGCGAGAGTGATACGGTGGCCCGTCTCGGCGGGGATGAATTCACCATTATCCTGCCGAACATACTGCACCCGGATGATGCAGCCAGAGTGGCGGAAAAGATCCTGGATACCTTCAACACGACGCCCTTCCTGTATCAGGCGAACGAACTGGCTGTCAGTTTCAGTATCGGTGTCAGTATCTACCCGAAGGATGGTGAGGATGCAGAGACCATGACCCAGAATGCCGATATCGCCATGTATCGGGCAAAGGAGAGCGGGCGCAACGCCTATCGCTTCTATTCTGCGGAGATGAGCCTGCGTTTCTCTGAGCGTATGCGCCTGGAGGGAGATCTAAGACGGGCCGTGGAGCACAACGAACTCTATCTGCTCTATCAGCCCCAAGTGGACCTGCGATCAGGTAAAGTCTTCGGTTGCGAGGTGCTGATGCGTTGGAAGCATTCAACCCAGGGAGAAATTTCTCCTGAACTCTTTATTGGCGTCGCGGAAGAGGCTGGCCTTATCGACTCCCTCGGACAGTGGCTGTTCAGCACCCTTTCCCGGGAGGTGAAGAGCTGGGCCGCCAGGGGGCTGCGGGGATTCCAGTTGGCGGTGAACATCTCGGGTGTTCAGCTTCGTCCCCAGTATCTGTCGCCCCTGCTGGAGTGTCTGGCAGATGACTCCCTGACCGGCAACTGCTCTCTGGAGCTTGAACTGACCGAGAGCGTGCTGATGGACAATGCCGACTCGATCACCGAGCTGCTGCTCAAGTTGAAGTCCAATGGCGTCACGGTTGCCATCGATGATTTCGGTACCGGTTACTCGTCACTCTCCTACCTCAAGACCTTCCCTATCGATAAGCTGAAGATCGATCGAAGTTTTGTGCACGACGTCTGCAGGGACTCCAACGATGCTGAGATTGCCGCGACCATCATTGCCATGGGGAAGAATCTGGGTCTTAGGGTCATCGCCGAGGGGGTGGAGGACCTGGATCAGCTGGCCTTTCTACAGAAGCAGGGGTGTGATGAGGCCCAGGGTTTTCTGTTTGGCAAACCCATGTCCGCTGCCGAAATAGAGCGTGTGTTGAATTCCGAACAACTGTTGATTGATGGTCAATGACGACTGTTCGGGGTGTCGGGAATGGTCACAAAGGCTCCCAGGTAGAGGCCGCAGGCGATTAGAATCACACCGATGAAACCGATCCACATGGCCGGCAGGGCCAGTTGTTCAAACAGCATCTCCATACCGAGCAGTTGCAGTAGCACAAGCAGGGTGATGGCCCACTAGGCAGCAACTGCTTTCATCACAGAGGTCTGAAAGTGGCCTCTCCCGACGCCTTGTCAATAGTGACCTCCAGCTCGCAGTACGCCTCATCATGCATGCCGTTGCCACCACAGCAGGTGACGCAGTTGATGATTTCAGCGAAGAATATCCCCACCTTTGCGTGGATTTGCCGGGGGGTATCACTGACTCCATTGATGATCACTCCCAAATCACTGTCATCCAGCTTGTTGCCTTGGCCAATAGCATGGGCGATAGGCAACAGATCACTTCGCAGTTTCTCCAGCTCTTCCTTCAGCGTGGTGGCGAAGTGGTCTGTATTCCATGCTTTAAGTGCATCATGTAAGTGTGTCATCGTTTTTTCAACGGAGTGGGATTTGTTGGGTATGCAACGAAAAAGGCCCATGACTGCGGGCCTTTACTTTGCCTGATCATGAGCAGGCCTGTTTGGTACCGAGGGGACGGTATGCACCCTACTAACAAACCTTGCTATTTTTAATTCTTCATATCATTTTGAATGTTTGCGGTGGGACTGTATGGCGGAGTGTTTTCGTTCGAAGTTATCGAGGAATAAGAAAAAAATTCTATATAGAAAATAAGAGCTTGGTTGCATTGGTTTCGCCATACACGGTCAATTCGCTGCTATTTTTTTTGAACCGGCATATTCGTCGAAGTGCTTACAAATTGCGCTTTCCAAATTTTGAATTGGAACAGGATTAATTTTTCTCAACAAGCACACGTACTCTAAATTTTTGTTCTAAACTTCTAATTAAGGGCGCCTCGGCGTATGGGGGGTGTTGCACAGGTTGAAAGGGTTAATTAAACGATTTGTAACTGCCCCTAATCAACTGGAGAATCTCATGACTAACTCCTCTTTATTTAAAATCTTCCGGAAACAGGGCGGTTTCACCATGGTGGAGCTGGCCATCGTGCTGGTTATCGCCGGGATCATCCTGACGGCAGTGCTGAAAGGCACTGACATGATCAACAAGGCCAAAATCGAGCGAATCACTTCAGACCTGAAAGGTCTGCAGGGGATGGTGCTGGAGCACGAGAAGCGCACCAGCCGCCTTCCTGGTGACTGCAATGAAAACGGTGTGATCGGGTACACGGCATTCACCGCGAATGCCATCGACAACAACCAATACGGTTACAACGTCGACTCCGACCCGGATGTCGCCGGACGCTGCGACTCGTTTGGCCAGAATGAAACCAATGACGCCAACCGCGTATGGTCCGACCTGCGTAAGGCCAACATCGTCGATCCATCCCGCACCAATATTAACCTGACCAAGCACACCCTGACCGACTTTTACGCTGTCGGTAACATCACGGAATCGACATCGGGTGCGAGTCACCCGATCAATGTCATCGTGGCTCATGGTCTGCCCCTGTGGCTCGCCAAGGGCATCGATGTGGCGATCGACGGTCCCCAGTCGTTGGCTGGTGAAGAGTTGTTTGGTGGCGCCCGTGGCCGTATCCGTCTCTACGCTACCGAAGATGGCACGGTGAGCGCTGATGGCGCCCAATGGCCGGTGGATAACGTCGGCGGCGGTGACTACCAGTTCGTGGCCATCACGTACCAGTTCGATACCCGTATGGCGCAGCCGACCCTGTAGTTACCGAGAGGTGATGCCAGCCCCAGGGAATACGCGAATGAAGGAGATGCTCAAGCCTTTTCTGAGTCGCGTCCCCTGGCGCTTCTTGATAGTACTTCTCGGCGGCGCGCTGGTGGTTAAAGGTGGTGAGCAACTCCTCTCCGTGGAGCTGCCCGCCGGTTCGGATACGGTAATGCAGCTGGCCAAGCAGGGTATGGGAATGGTGGTTGCCGGGGGGGTGACGCTGATCGCGGCGATCATTGTCAGATGACCTGAGAGCGCAAGGCTACGCGGTAAATGTAAGGAATCAGGTGAAATGTCCATGACTCTTCTGTCGGGCAAGGAACTGTTGTTAGCCGTGGTGCCTGGCGGCGACGGGCAGCCGGTGCTGCACTACGCCATGGTGGATGGTCGGCGTATTCGCAAAGTCGGCGAGGGAGAGCCGGCCGGCCTTACCGGGCCGATGCGTGCCGCTGTCTTTTCGCCAGCCGGCTATTTCGAGCGGGTAGACCTTGCCGCGCCGTCTCCCAAGCTGCTGCCTCTGGCGGCGCGCCGCCATCTGGACGCGGAACTGGTCTTCGACGAACCCTACCGATTGCGCGTCCGCAGCCGGGTCAAACGGGAACGCACCATCGCTGCCGACATGGCAGCCATGCCTGAACTCGACCTGGATACCGCTGTGGCCCTGTTGCCTTTGGAGGAGCAGCCCTGCCTGCAGATGGTGCCGGTGGAACTGGCTATCGCGGCCCTGGTGCGCAAGGCGACTGCCGAGCCGGTCATTGTCCTGTGGGAAAAAGGCGGTGTGCTCCTTTCGCTGCTGATCGCCGAAGGCATGATAGAAGCCCGTACCCGTGAAAATGTCTCCGCTGAAAACAGGGAGCTGGTCATCGCCCGCGCCGAGGCCAGCCTGCGTACCTCTGCCAGTCACCGCGGTGAAGGCAGAGAGATTTTTCTCACCCTGGGCATGGGCGACCTGTGTGGACATGGGGCGGACCTAGGCGAAAAGTCCGTCGAGGTTTTCGAGAAAAAACTGGCCAAGTTGTATCGGGGACGCAGGGGCATGGCCGCTGACATCGTCCTGCGGTCTCCCGAGCTGTACGGTCTGCCTTTCGTCGATGATGATTGGAATTTCCAGGAGAAAAACTACCGGGACCAGGTGCAGTCCTGGCGCTACGCCAAGCCCGTGGCTGCCGCTGCCGGCGTGGCGGGCATCCTGTTCGCCCTATATGGCGGTTTCCAGCACCTGCAGGCCATGAATGCCGCCTCTGAGTTCGATAAACGACAGGCCAAGCTTCTGCAAACGCAAGTCGAGATCGGGCGCATTCTTCCCAGCGAACAGGCCATGGCGACGGCGCGTAGCGGTCTTCAGGTACAAGTTCAGAGCCTGAGTGAGGTCCGCCTGGACCACATGCTGGACTGGCTGACCCACCTGGTGCCCGAAGGGGTCATCATCCGCAGTCTCGTCGTGGAGCCGGAGCCGCCACCGCGTGGTGGCAGGAGGACGGCAGCGGTTAAATACCCACCCGGACAGAAACCCTTCCTGGTCAAGATGGAAATCGTACTGGCCGAAACCTCGTTCGATGCAGCGGAGGCAAGTTCGGCCGAATTGGTCAGACGCCTGAGCAGACGCCTGGATATTGTGGAAAGTCGCCTTGCCGTGCCGGCACCGGAGCAGGGTATGCGGCGTAACGTGGTGTTGGTGGTAGCTGCCCATGCCCGAGCGGTGAAATTCTAAATGATTGGTAAAGAGGATCAAGCTGCGAAGACTATCGGTCGCCTCCTGGTGGGGGATGGCCTTATCGATGAGGCCATGCTCACCTATGCGATGAAGGTCCAGACGGTTTCCCGCGAGCGGCTCGGGGACACCCTGCTGCGCCTGCGCTTCGTCACCGACCGGGATATCGCGTCGGTGGTGGCACGCCAGGCGGGGCTGGAATTTGATCCCATGATGGTGGTGAGTTCCACCCCGGAGGCCCTGGCCCAGATCCCCTCGGCTTTCGCCCAGAAGCACGGCTTGCTGCCCCTGGCGATTGAAGACGGCCACCTGGTGGTCGCGTGTGTCGATCCTTATGCGCGCAATGCCCTGGATCGGGTGTCCCGCTTTACGTCATACCCCTTGCGCCTGGTGGTGGCGCCGGAAGCGCGCCTGCGTTGGGAGGTGCAGCGCCTCTACCAGCTGGCGGAAAGGCACATCGACCAGGAGATCGAGCGCATCTCCCAGTCGGCGGCATCCGGCCAGGAAATCGTCGCCGAACGCCTGATGGAGCTCCTGGTCAGCTCCGCCATCGAATACGACGGCACGGACATTCATCTCAACCCAACCGAACGTGCCACCTTGGTCTCTTTCCGCATGGATGGTGTACTGCAGTTGCGTTACACCCTGCCCGCGTCGGTTCATGGTCGCCTGATATCTGCGTTCAAGGTCGCCGCAGGCATGGATATCGCCGAATCCCACCGGCCCAGTGACGGGCACATGTCCTTTACCTATCTGCAGGAAAAATACGATCTACGTATCTCCACCATCCCGTCAGTGGTCGGCGAGAATATGGTGATTCGAGTGTTGTCCGGTTCACATGAGTTCCGCTCGCTGGAGGATCTTGGTCTCACTCCCGAGCAGATCGAGCGCACCACCGATATGTCTCATTCCCCGCACGGCATTGTGCTGGTGTCCGGCCCTACCGGCTCGGGGAAGACCACGACCCTGTACGCCGTCATGCGCACCATCAATGCGAGGGAGAAGAACATTCTCACCATCGAAGACCCGGTGGAGTACACCATGCCCCTGGTCCAACAGATTGAGGTAAACGAGAAGGCCGGCATCACCTTTACCAGCAGCATCCGCAGTTTCTTGCGCCAGGACCCGGACATCATGCTGATCGGTGAGATCCGCGACGAGGAGACCGCTGTCCTCTCCATGCGCGCTGCCCTGACCGGCCACCTGGTGTTTTCGACGGTGCACACCAATGATGCAGTGGGCGCGGTGGTACGCCTGCGCGACCTGGGTGTGGAGGACTACATCATTGCCTCGACCATCCGCGGGGTGGTCTCGCAGCGCCTGCTGCGACTGCTGTGTCCCCACTGCAAGCGTCCGAGCAGTCTCGAAGAGCCATGGAACGACATCCCCCCGGAAAAGATTTTTGAGCACGTCGGATGCCCGCAGTGTCGCGAGACCGGCTACCTTGGCCGCACCGCCATTGCCGAGGTCCTGCAGATGGACCAGAGCCTCCTCCACCTGATTGGCGAGGGAGCCTCGATCAGTGAAATCGAGATGGCTGCCAAGGGGCACGGCATGCGCACCCTGAGTGATGCGGGCCAGGATTTGGTTGCCGACGGCCTCACCGACATCGACGAATTCAAACGGGTGCTCTGATGGCCTACATGCTCTATTCCATCCTCAACCGCGAAGGCCAGCAAGTCCGCCGCCTCGGACAGTATGCCGACGTGGATGAGTTGGACAGGGAGGTTTCCCAGCATGACGAGCAGTTGGTTGATTTCCACGTCCTGTCTGACGGTGTGGGCCGTACCCTGGAGTTCCTGCGTGGCAAACCGAAGCCGCTGGACATTGCCGAATTCTGCTCGACACTCTCCTACTATGTCTCCGGCGGTGTAGAGCTGCAGGGGGCATTGGCTGATACGGCGGAGTCGACCACGTCCGCCAGCATGCGCACCGCCATCCTGGATATCCGGCGCAGCCTGCGGGGCGGCTACTCCTTGTCCGAAAGCATGCGCATGACCGGTCGTTTCCCCGACGTGGCGGTCAATATGTCCCGCATCGGCGAGGAGAGCGGCAGCCTCGACCGCATGCTGCGGGATGCCGCCAGGCACATCGAACGGGTGGAAGACATCAAGAGTGCAGCCAAGCGTGCACTCATCTATCCGCTTTTCACACTGGTGGTCGTAGGCGCGGCCGGCGCCTTCTGGATGGCCGTGGTGGTACCCAAGATCGTGGAGCTGTTCGAGGCCATGCAGGTGGAGCTTGAGCCGGCCACCCTGATGCTCATCGCCATGAGCAACTTTGTTGTGGACTACTGGCCATGGATTCTGGGCACCATCGTTGCGATTCCCTTCCTGTGGTTGATCGCTCGTCGCAACAGGCGATTTCGCGTCGTCACTGACCACGGCCTGTGGCGGCTGCCGCTCTTTGGCCGCATTGTCCGTGGTGGGCAGATGTCGTTCTATTACCAGTACCTGGCCTTGATGTACGGTGCCGGCGTCGTCATCACCACCGCCCTGGATACGCTGCAGAAGACGGTCAGCAACAAGTATTTCGCCGACCGGGTGAACAGCCTGCTGGATGATCTGCGTTCAGGCGTGACACTTGGGGTCGCATTCAAGCAGTGTGAAGTGTTCCCGGTGCTCGACCAGCGCATGGTGTCGATCGGTGAAACCACCGGCAATCTGGATGAGCAGTTGCAGAAGTTGGCCGACATGCATTACCGGCGGGTGCAGGCCCTGGTCGAGGTGCTGCCCAAGTTCCTGGAGCCGGCAATGCTGGTGCTGCTGGGTGCTGCCTTCGGCTTCTTCATCATCGCCCTGATGGGCCCGCTCTACAACATGGTCAGCCAACTGGGGGGTGCGGGATGAGCCACCTATTACGTGACTGTGCCGGTTTCACCATCCTCGAACTTGCCCTGGTGCTGATCGTGGTGGGCCTTCTCGCTTCCGCGTTGTTACCCCTGGCCGGCGATGTCCATATCAATTCCATGAACGAACGCGACCAGGCCACCATGGAAAGCGCTAAGAATGCCTTACTGGGGTACGTTCGCGTCAATAGTGGTTTGCCTTGCGTGGATGACACAGGCGATCCTGACGTAACCACTGGGTGCGATGCTACCAACACCCTGGACCTGCTGGGTGTACGCACCACGGACGCCAGGGGGCGGACCTTTGCCTATGATGTAAACTCCAGCCTTACCGTGTTCAGCACTGGTGGTAACTGGTCTCAGCTGTGTACTGCACTGACTAATCTCATCAATGCGGGGGGACCGCAGGATCCCGGCACATGCGCCACCAGCAACGCCAACACAGGTAACACCGCCTGCACTGCGAGCCATTCTCTGGCCTATGTGCTGGTCGGTCGTGGCAGCGACCGCTGTCTCAACCTGGAAAACACACACGCGACCTCGCCCAACGATGCGGTCTGTGCAACGGCGGTGGCCAACAACCGCACCTTCGAGAATCCGGTGCGTCGCCACTCGCGCGATGTGGATGACGGCTACTACGATGATCTGGTAGTCACCCTGACGCCGGCCGAGTTGGCCGAAGCCATGGGGTGCTTGCCGGGAGGGGGGAATCTCTATGCCGTTTGTGACGCAGGAGAAAGATATCTGCAGGTCACCAATGGTGATAACAGCCCGATGGGAGTCAGTCTGGATGGTGGAACAACCTGCGATACGGTTGGCAATTACGGAACCCGTATCTTTGGCTGCATAGATGAAACCATCACAGTCCATGTAGATCCCAGTACAGGCAATTGTGGTAGCGGTAGTCCTGAGTATCAGGCTCAGGTATCAGACATTGATGCAAATGGAGACGGGCATGCAGATCTGTTCTGTACCGATCCCGGCCCCTTGTCGTGTGACCCCAACTGAGTATTGTTATGTCCTCTTTTACTAATACAACCATCCAAGTCCTGGTCGTCGGGGCAGTGATCCTGGCAGCCGGGGTTTTCTACCAGAGCTTCGCCTCCTATCGCATGGACGAGGCCGACATGGCCCTGCGCAGAATCCAGTCTGCTCAGGTGAAGGCGGACACCACGCGCAAACGTGCCGAGCAATACGTGAGCCTGATTGCTGACATGGCCCACAGGAAGATCGACCGCCAGGAACCGCTCTCCCTGGTCACTGAATTCTCGCCCCGCGAGATCAGCCAGGTGGGCCCGCTGCTGAGCACCCTGTACCAAAGGGATGGCAGTTTCTTCCTGAAACGCTTCCAACTGACATGGCGTGATGCCAATGAGGAACTGGGCCTGTTGCCGCGGGTGGCGCTGGACCTGGAAGGCCGCAAGGTGTTGTTGTTTTCCGACCAGGAGGCTGCAGGCTTGCCCGTTACCCCTGCAGGACAGTGAGGACCGACATGCATCCGTATATTCCCTTCGCAGCTTTACCGGCAGCAGTACTTGTCGCCTGGTTTGCTGCTCCCTATTTTTCGACCAGTGATCCGGTACGTTACCGGGTCCCGCCTGTGGCGCAGATCGAAGATCCGTCTGCGCTGATGGAGGCCCGTGCCCAGGCGGTTGAGAAGCCTGACATCCGTGTTCAGGCCTTCCTCCCTCATAAGCCACCACGCGTGCCTGATCCCGAGCCCATTCTCGTTCTGCAAAGTGTGGTGACCGGGGACCAGGTACGTCTGGCAACCATCAATGGTCGCAATGTTCAGGAAGGTGATCGTGTTGAAGGCTACGTGGTGCAGCGCATCACTGCCGATGGCGTGGTACTGGTGGATGGCGACAGATCCCGCCGTCTGCCCATGCGCCCCCTGCATGAGCTACCTCCTCCTATCCAACCAGATGAGGATAGTTCGCAGACTCATCCCGGTGCCCGGCGCGAAAGTACTGATCTCACCCAGGATTTCTGGCGGATCTTCGATGCATTGAAACCCTAGCCCCAATAGGAGGCTGGTATGAACAATATTCGCACTATTACCTCTCTTGTCCTGGTGGCCTTGTTGGTTACAGGGTGCGCCACGAACGAGGAGAAACCGAAACTGGATATAAAGATTCCGTCCGGTGACCTGGACTACAAGCCCGCCCCCCCCCGGCCCGCGAAGCTGGGTGTGACAAGTCGCATGCCGAGGTTCAGCCTCCCGGCCACCGTCGCCGATGTGAAACTGTACAGCTTTCGCGCTACGGGACAGCCGGTTCGCCTGGCCCTGTCTCAATTGGCCACTGCCTACAAGCTGAACATCGTGGTGGACCAGGATGTGGATGGGCTGGTGACCGTGGACCTGAAGGACCTCCCCCTGGAGAAGGTTCTCGAGGCAACGCTGGAACCGCTTGGTCTGGCCTGGACCTGGCAGGATGGCCTGTTGCGTGTCAGCCGCCTTGAGACCCGGATATTTCAGATCGATTACCTGCGCCTGGTGCGAACGGGTAGCGGCAACAGTTCCAGCAGTACCACGCTCAGTGGTGGCGGCGGCGGAAGCTCCGGTAGCGCCACCTCATCCATTGCCCAGGACGACACCATCGATTTCTGGAGCGAGCTGGAAGATCAACTCGATGCCATCCTGGAGCGCAGCACCGACGATTACGGCGCTGGTGATCGGCCGATGGAAACCACTGTGCAGACCGACCGGGAGACCAACATCACGACCACCCTCACCCAGCCAGTGCTCGAGTCGGAAGGCCGCCTGGTCATTGACCGGCTGTCCGGCACCATCCAGGTCACCACATCACGCGCGCGCATGAAGAATGTGGTTGAATTCATCAAGCGCGTGACCGAGGGAATCAAGCGCCAGGTGTATATCGAAGCCAGGGTGGTCGAGGTCTCCCTCAGTGATGACCAGGCCTTTGGTGTCGACTGGAACAAGCTCAATCTCGGTGATTCGCTACAGCTCAGTAGTGATGTTGCCATCAGCAGCCCGGCTGATGGCGCCAACGTGAAGTCGTCCACCGGGTCGGGCAGCTACATCCGCAAGTTCAGTCTGTTTGGCACCTTCCTGGACATTGATGTGGCAGTGAATGCCCTGAAGGAGCAGGGGCAGGTCAAGGTGGTATCGCAGCCGCGCATCCGCACACTCAACAACCAGCCGGCTATCGTAAGAGTCGGCACAGAACGGACCTTTTTCGTCACTGAGACCGATATCGATTCTGATACCAATGTCCAGACAACGAGCCACACCGCGACCACCATTACCGAGGGCCTGGTGCTGACGGTCACGCCGCAGATCTCCGGTACCGGCGAGATCACCATGGATGTCACCCCGGTGCTGACCCGCATCACCGGCACAGACACCTCGCCGGATGGGCTGAGCAATGCCCCCAGGCTGGACGTCAAGCAGAGTTCCACCCTGGTTCGCATGCTCGATGGCGAAACCATCGTCGTGGGTGGCCTGATCAAGGAGACTGTCAGCAATACCGAACGCTCCGTACCGGTTCTGGGTGCGCTGCCGGTCGTTGGAATGCTGTTCAAGGCCAATTACGATCGGGATGATCGTACTGAACTCATCATCTTCATCACTCCCCACATTATTGAATGAGTGCCGGGATGGAATACGCAGCTGAGGCAGTAACGGATTTGGACGGGTGTTATGCCGCATTGGGATTTTCCGCGCCTCCTTTTCGCATTACTCCGGACATTGAGTTCCTGGTGCCCCATGAACAGTACCTGGAGGCCATCGGGCACCTGCGCTTCGGCCTCATGAGCGGTGGATTCACGCTCCTGACCGGCGAGGTCGGTCTCGGAAAAACCCTGTTATGCCGTTACCTGTTGCACCACCTGCCGGTGGACACCCGTACCGCCTATGTTTTCAATCCCCAACAGAGCTATGCGGAATTGCTCGGTGCGATCATCTATGACTTAGGGGGTGGCGTGCCCGACCCCGGCGCCAGTAGCGCCCAATTGCATGAAAAATTGTTCGGGATCCTTGCGAAGCATGCGGCCAGTGGAGCACGGGTGGCCCTGCTCATCGACGAGGCCCATCGCTTGCAGCCGGAGTTACTGGAGGGGCTGCGCCTGTTGTCCAATCTGGAGACAGATAAGCGCAAACTGATTTCGCTCTTGCTGGTCGGACAAAGCGAACTGGAACAAACCCTGAAATTGTCCAGTATGCGAGCCCTGTCCCAGCGCATTAGTGTCTGGCATCGCTTACGCCCACTGAAGTGGCGCGAGAGTGCCGATTACATTCGTCAACGTCTGCAAATGGCGCACTCAGGAGATTTCGAAATCACCGACTTCGCCTGCCTTATTGCACACCGGTACGCTCGTGGAGTGCCGCGTCGTCTAAACCAGATATGCGATCGCGCCCTACTGGCTGCGTTTACGTACCACCACAAGCGGGTCGGTGCCGGGCTCATGCGCCGAGCGGCCCGCGAAGTTGTCGGCCTGGCGTTGGACTAAACAACATGACTACGATCTTTGTCCCATGAGCATCATAAACGACACTCTGAACAGCCTCGAAAAGGAGACGCTTGCGCAGGCAGATAAACCCGATCTGAAGAGCACGCCCTCTCGCGCCGTAAAAACCGTGTCCGTACCAGTAAGGATGCTGGCAGCAGCAGTGTTGGTGATCTTTGCCGGCACAGGTGTGCTGGTCTGGCATTTGGGCGATCCGCAGGATGATACGTCGGCACTGGTGCGTGTTGAGGCAGAGAATGATGACTCCCCGGTAAGCGATGCAGACCACTTGCTTGCGTACAATCAGGCTAGTGATGCCTCAGCAGCGACCGAGCCGTTTCAGAGTCTGCGGCTTGATCCACAATCCGAGCCGCAAACCGAGGCACAACCCGAGGTACAACCCGAGGTACAACCCGAGGCACAACCCGAGGCACAACCCGAGGCACAACCCGAGGCACAACCCGAGGTACAACCCGAGGTACAACCCGAGGCACAACCCGAGGCACAACCCGAGGCACAACCCGAGGCACAACCCGAGGTACAAGCCGTGGTACAAGCCGTGGTACAAGCCGAGCCGCAACCCAGGCCACAATTCAAGCCACAGCAGGCAGCTGCTACGCTGGTTCTATCCACCGTCGTCGATGAGGCGGTCGACCTCGCCCGTGTCGCTCTGTCGCGTGGGCAATATCAGCAGGCGTTGAGCGCATTGCACACGCTTAAACCCGTACCTGACCGCCGGGCCGATTTCTGGCTAGTCAAGGGTAGTGCCCATTTGGGCCTCGGCCAGCTGGACATGGCAGAGTCCGCCTTCTCTTCAGCGCAGTCGCTGGCACCGAACAATGCGCAGATTTCCGTGCAAAGGGCCATCATCAAGCAGGAAATGGGTGATCACGCTAACGCATTGGAGACATTACAGGATGCCGCTGTCCGTCACCCGGATGTACCGGAGGTGTTCCTCAACCTGGGTTATTCACAACAGGCCCTGGGTGCCATGCGCGACGCCAGATCCAGCTTCCGTATCTTCCTGAGACTCACCGAGGGGCGTTCCCTGTATTCGCAACAGAGAACAGCCGTAAAGCAATGGTTGGCACAGTTTCGTACCTTCCGGGAGTAGGGAAGGGATTGCTTGCAGCTATCGCTCTGCTGGCCTGCATGCTCCCATGCAGGCCGGCGACGGCCGGCCAAGCAGATTGTGTAGAACTGGCTGCTGAAAGATATGGCCTGCCTGTGTCCTTGATCCGGGTAATCCTCAAGGTCGAGGGCGGCCG
The DNA here is from genome assembly GCA_037318855.1 of Candidatus Sedimenticola sp. (ex Thyasira tokunagai). GTDB lineage: Bacteria > Pseudomonadota > Gammaproteobacteria > Chromatiales > Chromatiaceae > Vondammii. Next base: position 1,260,649 of record CP134874.1, read on the forward strand.
TGTTGGCTTGGCCGGGAACAACAAAAACGGTACGCAAGACATCGGTCCCATGCAGATCAACACAGTCTGGCTGCCCCTGCTGGCCCGCTACGGCATTACCCGTGAACAGCTGCAAAATGATCGTTGCATAAACATCCTGGCGGGATCGTGGATCCTCGGCCGCCAATTCAAGGCGGCGATGAAACTGGAAGGATCGGATCAGAGACGCTTTTGGTGGGCGATCGGGGCCTATCACTCACGCACACCGCGACACAATGTGAAATACGCTCTCAAAGTCTGGCGGGCGATGCAAGCGGAAACGCGTATCGACGGGAAATGATCCAGGACAGTTCACGCAACCGCTCAGTTTGCTCGCCAAGCAGTGTTCGGCCTGAGTTTCACCCAACGCCTTTGCACTCTCTTTCCCGACCTTGAAGTAGGCGACACTGGCCATCTATCACTCTAAACGCCAGTGTATCGCCATTGGGCACGACCGAGTCGGAGACCGTGCCCCTGAAATTGAGGCACGTTTGATGTGGGAAATTGAGCATATCAGGCGACTTCCTTGGCGAACATTGCAGGGGGCTTAAATAGCTGCTGTGACCTACTGTTTGAAAATCTCGTACATCGCGCCGCTCATCTCCTGCGCTGAGGCATCCAGTGCGGCAGCGCCGGCGTCTGGTTGCAGTTCGGCGATGTGCCAGATTTCCGGTCTGATTTGCTTCAAAATCTCTTCTTCCAACAAGTCGGAGTCTTCGCCGTTGATGAATTGCACGGCAATATTGAGCATTGCAATTTCGCGTGCCAACGGGGGCTCGGCTTCCTCCGGATGCAGCAGGTGCATGTAGGTATCAACGAAGGTTTGCGGCAATTGCCACACGCGAGTGAGCTCTGCGGTGAATTGCAGGCCGTTCACTCCAATAGCTTCTTCTTCGGCTTTCATGCGGGCCTCTAGCCCCTGATCGGAATGGGCTAGCGCCTCGCGGCACTCGTCTGGGTGGCTCCTGAACAGTATGAGATGACCGATATCGTGCAGCAATCCTCGGACAAATATACTCTCGCTGTCACGTAGGCCGGCGCGTTCGGCAATCTGCTTGGCTAGAAATCCGCAGCGCACACTTCGATGCCAGAAGGTGCTCAGGTCCATCAGATCGTTGGGCAGGTTGCTTACGGCTTTCGACACACTGATTGCCAGAGTCAGGTCGTGCAGTTTTTTCATGCCGAGAATGCTGGCTGCGCGACTTACAGTGTCGACCTTTGAGGGCAAACCGTAAAACGCGCTATTAGCTATGCGCAGCACCCGTGCGGCCAGGGCCGGGTCCATCGACAACACCGCTGCGACGTCGGACATCGATTCCTCGTCGGAATCCATCAGCTGACGCAGGCGGATATAGACATCCGGCAACGTCAAAGAGTCTAGCGAGTCGTACAACAAGTTGTCTAGAAGGTCGGAAGCGAACATGAGAGTACCTCTCAGGCGATGATTTATAGATATGAATTATCGACGGACCTTATTCCTATAATAGAGATTTATGCCGCATCTTCAGTTTGGGTTCGTAGACGGGGGGACGGTCACTCTTACTCACAAGGAAGGCGAAGAGATCATCATCAACACCGTTTCACAAATAATTATAGTCAAAATCGACCGGGCAGGCGGTGGCCAAACCAGGACCGGTTTCGATGTAGATGACTCAATAAAGATCTGGCGAAGCAAAAACAAGAGACCCATACTTCAGTAGGGAACAAGAACGGCCTCATCCAGGAGGGCCTGAGTTTCTGGTCCAGATACTGTAGGCGCCGCAGGGGTGAACTCTCGCACCAACTGGGCTTAACTTAGTGCCATTCGGTACAGGCATTTTTGTCTGCGTACTCACCGCTTCCTTCAAATTGGTTTGAAAGATGCCTCGCTCGATGCCTTGTCGATAGTGACTTCCAACTCGCAGTACGCCTCATCATGCATGCCATTGCCACCACAGCAGGTGACGCAGTTGATGACTTCAGCGAAGAATACCCCCACCTTTACGTGGATCTGCTGTGGGTCGTCATCAACCTCATTGATAATCACTCCCAAATCACTGTCATCCAGCTTATTGCCTTGAGTGATTACATGAGCGATAGGCAACACATCACTTCGCAACTACTCCAGCTCTTCCTTCAATGTGGTGGAGAAATGGTCGGTGTTCCATGCGTTTAGTGAATTTTGTAAGCGGGTCATCGTCTGGTATTCAACGGAAAGGGAGTCGTTGGGTAATCAATGTAAAAGCCCGCGACTGCGGGCTTTTATTGTTGCCTGATCATAAACAGGCCTGTCTGGTACCGAGGGGGCGGTACGCACCCTACTAACAAACCTTATAGCTTCTATTTCATCTAACTATATCAAAAATTAATCCTAATAAAAACAGTTGGATATGTGGTGTATTGTTTTGTGGATTATTTTCGGCGAGTTTGTTCGATGCATAGTCTTCATTTGAAATTGCCGCTTAATAAGGAATAAATCCATGTCCGTGCCAATTCAGTCAATGTACAGTTTCCGTCTTGTTAGTTCTGTATACGTTCCCTATGATTGTATCAAAAACAATCGACAGGAACGACAAGGATGTCTGCTTGCGCTGCTCAGTGTTACCCAAAGCCAACCCCGGAAGCCCGCGTATACCAGCGCCGAAGACCAGAGCGCACGGCAACCTACCAGGCGGTACAGCATCACCTGGAGACATGGCTGAGCAATACACGAGAAGCCAATCCGGATTGTGATCCTATCCCCCAGCATGTAGAGCGGGATATGCGAAAGTTCCTGGAGTGCGGGATATTGGCATACGGATTTGCCAGAGCCCACTGCGACGAGTGCGGTGAAGATTTTCTGATTGCCTATTCGTGCAAAGGACGGGGCATCTGCCCCTCCTGTAACACCAAACGCATGGCAGAAACAGCCGCCCACCTGGTCGACCATCTCTTCCCACAGGTGCCGGTAAGGCAGTGGGTGATTACCCTACCGAAGCGGTTACGCTATTTATGTACAGGATGTACGGTATGCCGCAATCTGGGCCATGCTGCTTGCCAGGATCTATGAGATCAATCCTTTGGTCTGCCCAAGGTGTGGAGGGAAGATGAGGATTATTGCATTGACGTACAGGGATGTACTAATGCTGCGGGAGGCAGGATGCCGGGAGCAGGCATCACCGAGCGGGAGCCCATTGGGCGTATCCTGCGGCATATCGGGGAGCCGGACTGTGCGCCGGAGATTTCACCTGCCCGTGGGCCACCAGATTTTTTCCCGGAGTTGGATCAGAGTCAGGCGTGGTCTGATGATGAAGTCGATTCTGCACCGGAATTCGAGTATGACCAGACGGTGGGCTGGTAGCACTCTGCTTCGACAATGAGTATACAAATTCGCAAGCGTGGTTGAGGCCTGTGCCAAGCCTTCTTGTGCCTCTTTTCCCCAGTTGATGAGTTTTAGGGAGAGACAAGCCCTTTTTTCGGTATCTGGCGGGATATCAGCATAATCACTTTCGCTAAAATCCATGGGGCTGGTGGGTGATACTTCTTCTGAATATCGTGATTTTGGTTGATTTTATGGGTTGAAATTCCTATCCGTTATCCTTTTGAAATTGCTAGATTTTGATAATGCGCTTTCTGTAGTAGCGAGGCGGGGTCAATGCACAAACGGAAATAGGGATGATCAGAATTATGCGCCACACGACACTAATACTCGCTGCCATCATAACAATGGTGCTGCCCGCGTCCGCCCTGAGCGCTGTCATCTTCGATAATGGCGCACCGGACCTTAACTCCATTTCGCATCGTCTTGCATCGGATATCGGAGGTCAATACACTAGTTTCTATACGGCCGACAACTTCACCCTGCAGCCGGGCGCCAACGTGATCACCGGTGTCCATTGGTGGGGATGGAAGAATCCTCTCGGAGGCCAGCCCAACGACTTTACGATTAGGATCTACGAAGATGCTGGGGGAAAGCCGATCGACCCCCACTCCAGTCAGCTGTATCAGGACCTCAGCATCATCGGTGATTCAAGTAACTGGAATTCTGTAACGGGTATCAACGAAGGAGATGTGGCGGTGAATCCGTTTACCCTCGACCCGAACACAACCTACTGGCTCTCCATCTTTGATGATTCTAATTCTAGCGAAAACCACCCTTGGTTTTGGATTGCCGGCGAGGGCGGGGGGGATGCCGTCCAGGCCGAGGTTGGCGGTTCTTCCCTCAATTGGCAGCCGGCGGGTGAAGGTGAAACGGGTGCACCCAACATGGCCTTCTACCTCACCGGCGACATCGCGGCCGTGCCTCTGCCGGCATCGGCGCTGCTGATGCTCTCCGGTATGGGGCTGATGGGGCTGCTCTCCCGTGGCCGGCGCAAAATGGCAAAAGCCGTCGACTGATCTATCCCCCAGTTAGGAGCAAGGGGTCAGGTCTTTTATTTTCTTGCCACTATTCAGGAAACACTATCATGGACATGAAATACTATAGGTGGATATTGCTCTTCCTGAGTCTACTGCCTGTTACCGGGTACACTGCCACAGCGGTGTGGGTGCCATCAGGTACCGACTTCATCGTTACAGGTTTCAATGATGTATCGGTTAGTGACGGATCAGGCGGTTTTGACCTGTATGATGTCAAATTCATAGATGGCACACGGTACGAGGTTGCAGTGGTGGCGGCATCCGTCTCGGAAGCCGAAAGATTTTCCCAGGCTCTGATGGGGGCATTCGATCAAGATGAGGCGCTCGACTTTCATTTTGACGAAGGGACAGGCGCAACCGGGCTTAGCAAAGACTCAAACATGTGGGGAATTATGACACCCCATGGGCCACTTGTTGATGGCTATGTCTCCTATTACATCGATTGGGGTCAACCACCTTCGGGTTCTGGGGCGATAGATTACGTTGTAGCAGGCACACAAGACCCAGGCTGGAATACTGAATTGGGTGATTATGTGTATGCAGAATGGGAAGTCTCTGCCGTACCTCTGCCCGCCGCAATCTATCTGTTCGTCCCCGCTCTCGCCGGTCTGGGCTTCATATCCAGAAAACGCAAACCCATAAAGGTGTAAACAGGAGCTATTCTGGTCAGAGCACTAAGTCACCCCCACCAAGCTTGCGGAGCGCCTATTGCTACACAAGATGCACCCAAAGGTTATTGTCAACAAAACCTGGAGATAGAAGAAAATTGGTGTACATAGAGGGTCGGCAGGAGGGACTTGTACTTCCCCTGGTAAATACATATTTCTCAGTCAGTTACTGATAAAATAATAACCCGAGATGATTATGATGAAAATCAAGAAAAACCTACTAACGGCTCTTGGCCTGATCACCTTCAGCGGTATGGCTCAAGCAGCTTATATAAATGAGATAGATAACGTCGTAGGACCAAATAATAATAATACTCCCGCTACGGCCCAGGATCTCTCCTCCTCTTTTTCTTCCAATCCAGGGACCGACCCAACACTCGAGTGGCGCGGCGCCGGCACCTCAACTTTCTTTGTGTCGGTGAAAGGCTACCTAAATTCCGACCATGATCCCGCAGACTACTACAGGGTGGATATAACCCATGAAATGATAGGTACGGGGGGGCTGACGGCTGCATTCGATACAGACGGTACACAACAAGGTTTTCAGCTAGATACCGAACTGTCACTGTACAACAGTGAGCAACTTGTCCTTGCTGAAAATAATGATGATCCCGGAGGTAGTCCTCTGTGGGGTGACGCCGATACGCCAACTACCAACTCATTTATGACCTACACCTTTAACGCACCGGGAACTTATTTCCTGGCGGTATTTCCTTTTATGGACCCCGATTCCTTTGCCGGTTCCGTAAGCGGGAACTACACGCTTAATATTTCCACCGATATGTCACCGTTACCGTCTCCGGTGCCTGTGCCTGCCGCTGCCTGGCTGTTTGGTTCAGGGCTTCTTGGTCTCGCTGGTCTGAGAAGAATCAAAAAGAGTAAGGGCTCTGCCCCCGGGTAAAATGGATCAGAGATAAGAGGTCGGAGCCCTTTAAGTGATGACTATGTTTGTGTTACTCCCTCAGGGAGAAGGGCAGGATGAGGAAAATTAGAAGAATTTTGCCTTTTGCGACACCCTCCTAAGGGAGAGGGGGCTGGCGAACTCCGAAACTTGGGTTAGTAAAAGCAAATTCCTATCCCTCACCGATCCTCTTTACCATGCCAGATACGCAAAATGTATATTTCATTTTCCAGCACGGCATAACGCACAAGATAATCCCCGCTAACTAAGTCTTGAACACCGGGCAACTCCTCCACATTAACACCGATTTCAGGTTGATCTGTTAACCGTAGTATCGATTGTTTCAGCCTCTGGCTGATACGTTTGGCAGCTTGTGGATTTTTGTTGGCAATAAAATCACGCAAGCGGACCAAGTCCCTTTGCGCACTGTGAGTGAATCGTAATTTCATGGTTTTGGGGGCGCTTTCTCTTCTGTGCTACCCCAGCTGTCCAGCCAGTCAATCACATCTGCCGCCTCTGTAACGCGTCCAGCTTTAATGTCGGCTAAAGCTTCACGGGTTTCTTCAAGCATCTGAGCTTTACGATCCTCTCTCTTCAGATACTCTCTAACCGCATCATTGATAAGCCAGCCTTTTGTTCGCCTCAGCTTATGAGCAGCTTCTTCAAGCTGACTCAAGAGGTCATCCGGCATTCTTACGCTTGTCATTCCCATACTGCTTTTCTCCTATAATGCGTTGTAATACATTGCATTATAGTTCCTGGTATCACTATTAGCTATCCACATCATTCGTTAGTCAATTTAGGGGTGTCCCAATAAATAGGACACCCGCATATGGGCAAGTATCTCGCAAGCCACATGAATATGATCAGCTCGTCCAACCAGGGATTTGAAGCGGCTCTCGAATGAACTGGTCATGTATAGCCATGATCCTAGAAACCGCAGTTGACCGCTCCATTCTGAGGCTAAGTGGCTGATATGAATACCATTGACTTCAACTTACCCTTTCACCTGCTGGGTGAGCCACGCTACGGGGTGAATTGCACGCTTGCGGTGGCGCATGGCGGCGTTACAACTTCTTGCAATAGAACAACTATTACGCGTCGTTGTGCCTTGCCCTGCACCACCGCAAACGCACACTTCACCCCGTCCAACTGCGGATTCTAGGATGATTTAGGATCAATGTGCAGACGATCAAGAATGGGTGGTAGGTCAGAAGGAATTACGCCACGTTTATCTTCCCGGATAGCTCGCCCTGTCCAGTCCACCAGCTCAAGGTAATCCTCGAGACGAAAGGGCAGGCCATTGGGCATAGGTTCACGAGGGTAGCCAACAAATGGTTGGAGTTCCGATGGCTGAACAGGGCGGCTTGGTGCCGGATCTAATGTACTTGTATCGTTTAAGCCCTTCAGAGCCTGGGTACGGCGCCGTATGGAGGTGTGCTCTGATGATTCTGGTGTATCCGCCATTCCAGCCCTGATGGGGTTAAGATCGACGTAAGCCATACAGGCGGCGAGAGCGGCTTCATCGAGGAGGGCCTGGCACTTGAAACGGAAATTCCTATCCTTCTTTATTTCCATACCCCTCACTTCTGCGGATAGGTGCTAATGGAGGTGTGCAACTGCTCCCGGCTTAATATGGCTCGCATAGTTGTCTTTTTCTTGGGATGTATTAATATTTAATACATCTGGAGTTGTCAGGAGGTTCTCATGCCCAGAAATACCTCGGTTACGCTAGGTGACCACTTTGATTCCTTCGTGAACGCGAAAATCGCCCAGGGCCGTTTTCAGTCGGTCAGCGAAGCTGTGAGAGCAGGCCTGCGCCGATTGGAGGAGGATGAGATCAAGCTCGAGGCGCTCAGGGCCAAGCTTCAGGCGGGTGAGGAGAGTCCCCTGGTCGAGGAGTTCTCCGCGCAACACTTCCTGGCTGAGATGCGCGAAAAGTACGTGAAATGAGTACAGGCTATAGCTTGCGTCTCCAGGCACGGGCGGATCTGGAGGCGATCTGGGTCTATACGCTCGAGCATTGGGGTAGTGATCAGGCGGATCATTACCTGGAGGCCTTGTTTTCATGTTTTGACGATCTGGTGGTGAACCCCCAATTAGGTAAGTTGCGTGATGATGTCAAAGTCGGGTACCGCAGTTTTCCACAGGGCAGACATGTGGTGTTCTACATGATCATGCTGTCGGGTATCGACATTATCGGTATTGTGCACCAGAGTGCAGATGTTGAAGGGTACCTGGGATCAGAATAGAAAAGTGTTTGGAAATAGCAAAAAAGGCCTGCAAGCGCAGGCCTTTTTTGTTGCCTAATCATCTAGGCCTATCTGGTACCGAGGGCCGGACTCGAACCGGCAAGGGGTTGCCCCCGGGGGATTTTGAATCCCCTGTGTCTACCAATTTCACCACCCCGGCAATTGGAAGTGCGTAGTATAGTCATTTCCCCGTCCAGCGCAAATGTGAAACAGGCCCCCTGCACTGTGGTAATATCCCGCCGCTATGCAACGTAGTGACTTTTATTATCATCTGCCCGATGAGCTGATTGCTCAGCACCCTGCCGAGACCCGGGGGGGTAGCCGTCTGCTTCATCTCAACGGTATGACCGGTGCAATTGCGGATCGAGAATTTGTCGATCTGCCGGATCTGCTGCGGCCTGAAGATCTGCTGGTTTTCAATGACACTCGGGTGATGCAGGCGCGCATGTATGGCCGTAAGGCGACCGGTGGTCAGGTTGAGATACTGATCGAACGGGTTCAGGGGCCGCACAGCGCTCTTGCCCATATCCGTGCCAGTAAGTCCCCTAAACCTGGTAGCCGGATTCTGATTGGTGATGCTGCCGAGCTGAAGGTGGTCGGTCGCATGGATGACCTGTTTGAATTGGCGTCGCCCGATATCGGCTTTATGGCGCTGATGGAGTTGGCGGGTCATATGCCGCTGCCCCCCTATATCAGCCGTGATGACGATGCGGTGGATGAGGAACGCTATCAGACGGTCTATGCTGATCGTCCAGGGGCGGTGGCGGCACCGACGGCCGGCCTCCACTTTGATCAGCCGATGCTGGACCGGCTCTCAGCCATGGGAATCGATCAGGCACGGGTCACTCTGCATGTGGGGGCGGGTACTTTTCGTCTGGTGCGGGTTGATCGCCTGGAAGATCACGTGATGCACAGTGAATATGTCGAGGTGAGCCAGGCAACTTGTGAGCAGGTGCAGGCAACCCGCTTGCGTGGCGGGCGGGTTGTTGCTGTAGGTACCACCAGTGTACGCAGCCTGGAGGCGGCCTCTGCGGGTGGTTCACTGGAACCGTTTACAGGGGATACTCGGCTCTTTATCACTCCCGGCTACCGCTTCAAGAGTGTTGATGCCATGATCACCAACTTCCACTTGCCTGAGTCCACACTGTTGATGCTGGTGTCGGCATTTTCAGGCTATGAGCAGATTATGGCGGCATACCGTCATGCAGTGGAGCAGCGCTATCGCTTTTTCAGTTATGGAGATGCGATGTTTTTGGAGAGTAGTGCGGGGGCGGGGTAAAAAAAACCGCGCGGCAGTGTGGCCGCGCGTTAAGGGTTCCACCAAAGGAGGATGGAGGAGTACGTACTGAAGTGCTTCAGTACATGGGCATCTTCTAATATTCCGCCCTGCTTTGTCAACAGATAAAACCTATTTTTTATACTGATATATGTCATGAAATTCGAATTATTGGGCCAAGCGGGCCAAGCAAGAAGAGGGCGCCTCTCTTTTCCCCGGGGTGATATCGACACACCGGCATTTATGCCGGTGGGCACCTATGGCACGGTAAAGGCGATGACGCCGGAAGAGCTTGAAGCGATGGGCGCCCAGGTCATTCTCGGTAACACCTTTCACCTGATGCTGAGACCGGGCACTGAAATTATCAAGCGCCATGGGGATCTGCACGACTTTACTCACTGGCAACGGCCTATCCTTACCGACTCGGGTGGTTTTCAGGTTTTTAGCTTGGGTAAAATGCGCAAGATCACCGAAGAGGGGGTCCACTTCCGCTCTCCGGTCAACGGCAGCCGTATCTTTATGGGGCCGGAGGAGTCGATGGCGGTGCAGCGCGATCTCGGGTCCGATATCGTTATGATATTTGATGAGTGCACCCCCTATCCGGCCACAGAACGGGAGGCTGAAAGCTCTATGGAGCTCTCTCTGCGCTGGGCTGCTCGCAGCAAGGAGGCTCATGGTGATAATCCCTCAGCACTCTTCGGCATTATTCAGGGCGGTGTTTTTGACTCCTTGCGGGGACGTTCTCTGGAGGGGTTGAAGGAGATCGGTTTTGACGGTTATGCGGTAGGCGGGCTCTCTGTGGGAGAGCCGCCGGAGGATCGTTGGCGTGTGCTCGATTTTCTCTCCACCCGTCTGCCGGAGGATAAGCCCCACTACCTTATGGGTGTGGGTACGCCGGAAGATATCGTCGAAGCGGTCTCCAGGGGCATCGATATGTTTGACTGTGTGATGCCGACCCGTAATGCCCGCAACGGGCACCTGTTTACCCATGAGGGGGTGGTGCGTATCCGTAACGCTGTTCATGCGGAAGATACCGGGCCACTCGATCCTCATTGTGATTGCTACACCTGCCGTAATTACAGTCGCTCATACCTGCGCCACCTGCAGCGTTGTAATGAGATTCTAGGTGCCCGGCTTAATACGATCCACAACCTTCATTACTACCAGACTCTGATGCGTGATATCAGACAGTCAATAGAGGAGGGGCGGTTTGACGCTTTTGTCAGGGACTTTTATGCCATGAGAGGACGCGCTTAAGCAGGGCTGAGAGTGAATTACTCTTAATTTCCAATAAATAAATCTCCATTCGAGTAGTAAAATTTTATTCTGTCCCCAATTGAGGGGTTGAGACTCCTTATATTTCCAAGGTTGTGTCATAATCTTCGCCTTGTACCCCCCGGAGAGGCTCTGCCCGCCGGGGAAAACCGATAAAAATTGAGTTCGAAACAGGTAAACAGCATGAATTTCTTTATTTCCGATGCCATGGCACAGAGCGCTGGTGCTGGGGTTCCAGGTGGTCTGGAACAGCTGGTTCTACCGGCCGGTCTGATCATTATTCTCTACTTTCTTATGATCCGTCCCCAGATGAAACGCCAGAAAGAGCATAAAAAACTGGTCGAAGCACTGTCTAAGGGTGATGAAGTGCAGACCGACGGTGGCCTTATGGGTAAGGTTACCGACCTGGGTGATAACTTTGTTCAGGTCGAGATTGCCGACAAAGTGGAGGTTAAAATCCGCCGTCAGGCAGTGTCTGCAGTGATGCCGAAGGGTACCCTCAAAGAGCTGTAATTCGCTGTAAACCATGCGGCCGGCCACTGCCGGCCGTACTTCGTATTGAGCCCCATAAAACCATAAGTAAGAAGATGAACCGATACCCTTTCTGGAAGAACCTCCTGGTAGTGGTAGTGGTGTTGATCGGCATGATCTACGCCCTGCCTAATATCTATTCCCAGGACCCGGCCATGGATATTTCCGGCACCCGCAGGGCCGAGGTTGATGTCACCACTGAGGCGCGGGTTCGCGATGCGCTGAAGGGCGCAGGACTTGAGATCAAATCGATGGAGGCGGGTGGCGGCAAGCTGCTGGTTCGTTTCCCCGACTCAGAGACTCAACTGCGTGCCAAGGAGACCCTGGAGGTCGCCCTCGCCGGTGACTACAACCTGGCGTTGACGCTGAATACTGATGTACCGGGTTGGCTGAGAACCATGGGCGCTATGCCGATGTATCTCGGGCTCGACCTGCGTGGTGGTATTCACGTGCTGATCGATGTCGATATGGATGCGGCGGTAAAGCAGGCGATGGAGCGTTATACCAGTGATATTCGCACCCTGATGCGCAAAAACAAGCTGCGCTACAGCAAGGTCGCCCAGAGTATCGATACCGTTACCGTCAGTTTCAAAAAGTTGGAAGACCGTGATAAAGCGAATGAGTTGATCGGTAATGAGTTCCGGGATCTTCTGATTGAGACCAAAGATGGGGGTGGAATCTACAGCGTTACTACCCGCATGGGTAAGCGTGAACAGCAGTCGGTGAAGAAATTCGCCCTCGACCAGAACATTACCACTCTGCGTAATCGTGTCGATGCGCTCGGGGTTTCTGAGCCGGTGATCCAGCAGCAGGGTGAGCGCCGCATCGTTATTCAGCTGCCGGGTGTTCAGGACCCGTCCAAGGTGAAGGACCTTATTGGTGCCACCGCTACTCTGGAGTACCGCCTCGCAGATACCGAGCACAGTGTCGAGGATGCCGTGGCCGGTAAAATACCGGTCGGTACAAAACTCTATCGTACTCGCGAAGGCCGTCCCATCCTGCTCAAAAAACGCCTGATTGTTACCGGCAACCAGATTACCAATGCACGCTCGGGTATCGATACGCGCTCTGGGCAACCGATGGTATCGGTCAATCTTGACGGTCCGGGTGCCGGTCGCATGCGCAAGGTGACCAACGATAACGTTGGCAAGCCGATGGCGGTGGTCTTTATCGAGACCCGCAATGAGGTGCGGATTGTCGATGGCAAGCCGGTGACTCGCAAAGTCCCGGTGGAAGAGGTGATCAGCGTTGCCAATATTCTGGAACCCTTCGGTGCCCGTTTCCAGACCACCGGTCTGGATAGCTCCGAAGAGGCCCACGATCTTGCGTTGTTATTGCGCGCCGGCGCTCTTGCTGCTCCCATTGATATTGTTGAAGAGCGCACCATTGGACCAAGCCTTGGTCAGGATAATATTGATCAGGGGTTCCGTTCTGTGATGATCGGTCTGCTATTGGTGATGGTCTTCATGGTGGTCTACTATCGGGTGTTTGGTCTGGTGGCCAATCTGGCGCTGGGAATGAATCTGGTATTGATTGTCTCGGTGCTGTCGATGTTCCAGGCCACGCTGACTCTGCCGGGAATCGCCGGTATCGTGTTGACCGTGGGTATGGCGGTGGATGCTAACGTGCTCATCTTTGAGCGTATCCGTGAGGAGGTTAGAGTCGGTAATACACCCCAGGCGAGTATCTTCTCTGGTTATGAGAAGGCGCTGTGGACGATTGTCGATGCCAATATCACTACCCTGATCGCTGCGGTGGTGCTGTTTAGCTTCGGTACCGGGCCGGTCAAAGGCTTCGCGGTGACGCTGGGTATCGGTATTCTGACGTCGATGTTTACCTCCATCGTCGGTACCCGTGCGGTAATCAATCTGGTCTACGGCGGAAAACGCGTCTCCAAACTGGCTATATAGATCGGTGGCCGGCCTGAATCTCTTTCAGGCCGGCTCCGGTGGTTCGGATTTTAGGGAATAGAAACTGTAATGCAGCTTTTTAAAACCACTACAAAAATCGATTTTATGGGTAAGCGCAAGTTTGCCATGATTCTTTCGGCCTCACTTATCCTGGTCGCCATCGTTTCACTGTTCGCTCGGGGATTGTCCCTGGGTATCGACTTTACCGGTGGCACCATCGTCGAAGTCGGTTATCAGCAACCGATTGAGTTGAACTCGGTTCGGGCTGCTCTCTCAGAAGGCGGTTTCCCCGATGCCACGGCGCAACACTTCGGTACCTCAAAGGATGTTCTGGTAAGGTTGGCACCTCAGGAAAATGTTGCAAATGCCGAGCTGAGCGACCGTGCTTTTGCTGCGATGAACGAGTTAGCGTCAGGCACTGCAGATCTGCGCAGGGTTGAGTTTGTCGGCCCGCAAGTGGGTGATGAACTGACCGAAGATGGCGGCTTGGCGATGCTCTACGCGCTGATCGGTATTCTTATCTACGTTGCTCTGCGTTTTGAATACCGTTTTGCCCTGGGCTCGGTGATTGCGCTGGTGCATGATGTCATGGTCACCCTCGGTATCTTCTCTCTGTTTCAGATTGAGTTCGATCTTACGGTGCTGGCGGCGGTATTGGCAGTAATCGGTTACTCATTGAACGATACCATCGTGGTCTATGACCGCATCCGTGAGAATTTCCGTAAAATGCGTAAAGGTACCTCTCCGGAGGTTATTAACAACTCACTGAATCAGACGCTCTCGCGTACCCTGGTCACCTCTCTGACCACTCTGCTGGTACTGACCGCGCTTTTTTTGCTTGGCGGAGAGATTATCCACGGTTTTGCCCTGGCACTGATTATCGGTGTGGTGGTGGGTACCTACTCCTCCATCTATGTTGCCAGTACGGCGGTTCTGATGTTGGGTATCAGCAAGGCTGATCTGATGCCGATCAAGAAAGAGGGTGCAGACGCTGGTGTAGAGCCTTAGGCTGCCACTACCTGAAAGAGATATTTTTCCTTGTAGGAGCGCTTCGGGAAAGCGCTCCTACGTTTGGTTTTACCTCAGGAAATCTTGGCTCGAAACAGAATTGATCAGGCTTATCAGGAAGTGGGATGTTAGCCTGTGGCTCGACGTCGTTGTGGAAACGGGATGATTTCCGTCTCTTCCGGCTGGTCAGCCACAACCTGTCCTTGGTGTTGTTTGATCGCCCCGGGAGTGATATCGACAATCTCAAAGTCGGTGCTGCGCTCTTGATATGCTGACTCCAGTGAGACTTCCACCAGACAGTCAAGTACATCACGCATTACCATTTCAAGGGCGCGTTCGCTTATCTGTATTGGGTCGTTATTCACTTTAGACATTTCCAGCAGTTCCATTCTCTGGCGGCTGGGGGATTCTGATAACCCCCGTTCAAACTCTTTAGCGGTATCGCTTGGAAAAACTTGAACCTGCAATGGGGAAAGTTGTGATGTCCGTCAGACTGTCAGCTGCTGTGGAGTGTGTTGAGGTCAGGCTCTGATGGCGTCTGTCAGATGAGGGTGAATTATTTTGACCATGGCGCTGTGTAGCCGTAAGCCACCGGCGATGACGTTACCGGTTTCGAGGAAACGACCTCCTCCGCCGATGTCTGAAACGGTGCCCCCCGCCTCTTTTACCAGCAGTGCACCGGCGGCAAAATCCCACTCCGAAAGTCCCAGTTCCCAGAAGCCGTCAATACGACCCGCTGCCACATAGGCAAAATCGAGAGCAGCTGAACCTGGGCGACGTATCCCTGCGGTCGGTATCAGCAGATCCTTGAACATACCCATATAGGCGTCCAGGTTGGAGTGGTCGCTGTAAGGGAACCCTGTGCCAAGGAGAGCCCCTTCAAGCCCCTTCCTTTTGCTCACTCGCAAACGCCGATCATTCAGCAGTGCGCCCTCTCCACGGCTGGCGGTAAACATCTCGTCGCGTAACGGATCGTAAACAACGCCATGCTCAAGCACACCTTTGTGTTTCAATGCGATGGAGATAGAAAACTGAGGAAATCCATGGAGGTAGTTGGTGGTCCCGTCCAGGGGATCGATGACCCACTGGTACTCATTACCATCGTGCCGTCCGCTCTCTTCGGCGAGAATCGCATGGTCGGGATAGGCGTCTTTCAGGGTCTTGATGACGGCCTGCTCGGATGCCTTGTCTACTTCGGAGACAAAGTCATTCTTTCCCTTCGAACTGATCGAAAGGGTGTCAATACGATCATGATAGCGAAGTAATATACTACCGGCGTTACGGGCGGCACGTACCGCTATATTCATCATTGGGTGCATGGGCGGCAAAGATACAGCAAGCAGCGACGGCTATAAAGAGGTATGTGCAGTTTTTCTTTTTAAAAAGCGGGACACAGAGAACGCGGAGGAGCACAGAGAGCGCAGAGAAAAGGACAAAAAGATAAACAGGCTGTGCACAATAATCCTGAAAAGCAGCTCTATGGTAGAAAAGGCACACTGTAGGAGCAAACTTGTTCGCGACTTGCTCCGAGGCCTCTTCTTCGCGAACAAGTTCGCTCCTACGCCCGATCACCGGATTATTGTCTCGTTCCCACGCTCCTGCGTGGGAATGCATACGAGGCTTCGGCCATGTCTTGGTAGGCAAAAGGTAACTGCCATGCAGTCTTCAGCTCAATCTCTTCGATCAGTTCTGCTATGTGTTTCCACGGAGGTCTGTGGGAACCAGTACATCAACTAATGTTTTGTAATCTTTTTCTCTGCGCACTTTGCGTAACCTCTGCGCCCTCAGCGTCCCGTTTTCATGGTGCAAGGTTAGAATATGGACCACCGTTCATGTACCCTTCGCACCATGTTGAAGAATATCCGTATTGTAATGATTGAGACCTCACACCCCGGGAATATCGGGGCAGTAGCCCGGGCGATGAAAAATATGTGCCTGGAGAATCTCTGCCTGGTGAGGCCGAAAGAGTTTCCCTGTGCTGAGGCGACTGCCCGGGCATCTGGTGCCGATGATCTTTTGGCCGGTGCCCATGTGTTCGATTCTCTGGATGAGGCCCTGAGAGGGTGCCGTCTGGTGGTGGGTGCGAGCGCCCGCTTGCGCACAGTGGAATGGCCGCAATTGGCGCCTCGGGCCTGTGCCGAAAAGGTGTGGCGCGAGGCGACCAAGGGAGATGTTGCAATACTCTTCGGTCGTGAGAGTTCCGGCCTGCGTAACAGCGAACTGGATCGCTGTCAGTACCTGGTTCATATCCCCGCTAATGCTGAATATTGCTCACTGAATATTGCCCAAGCGCTGCAGGTCATCGCCTATGAGCTGCATGTGGAGTCGCTTGTCGGCGTCCCAGAAGAGGATGCGGTGGTAAAAGATGTCGCCACTGCCGACGCAATGGAGGGCTTTTTCGATCATCTGTCTCAGACCATGGGAGATATCGGCTTCTCCGATCCCAGTCAGTCAGAAAAACTCCACCGCCGCTTGCGTCGGCTCTTCTTCCGGGCCCGCCCCGATACAGAAGAGTTGAATATTCTTCGCGGCATTCTCAGTGCTGCGCAAGGGCGTAAGTCGATGAGGGGTAAGGATAAATAGGGCAGTTAGTGTGTAGGAGCGCTTTCCCGAAGCGCGATGGACATTTGTACTAAGCCAGCTCTTTCATCGCGGTTCGAGAAACCGCTCCTACGCTATAAAAAAGGCTCAAATTGGTGTAATTGTACACCTTCGGTTTATCGCGCTGGTCAGCAGGCTTAATAATCTAGTAGAATAGTTGGTCTTTATCCGGCCATTGCGGCCGACAGCTGAGTTGAGTGGGATTTGTCGATGCTTTCGCGTCTCAAAGAGGATATCAAAAGCGTATTTGATCGCGATCCGGCGGCGCGTAACACCCTTGAGGTGATTACCACCTACCCCGGACTGCATGCGCTGTTGTTTCATCGATTGAGTCACTGGCTGTGGAGCATCGGCTTGTGCTGGATTGCCCGGCTGCTTTCGGCCGTGTCGCGCTGGTTGACCGGTATTGAAATCCATCCGGGAGCGCAGATTGGTCGCCGCCTCTTTATCGATCACGGCATGGGTGTGGTGATTGGTGAGACCGCTGTGATTGGCGATGATTGCACCCTCTACCACGGTGTTACACTTGGTGGTACCAGCTGGCAGAAGGGGAAGCGTCACCCAACATTAGCTAGTGATGTGGTCGTGGGAGCGGGCGCAAAGGTGCTTGGCCCTATCGATATAGGAAAGGGGGCGCGCATCGGCTCCAATGCGGTGGTGGTAAAGTCGGTACCGCCCGCGACAACGGTGGTGGGCGTTCCGGGTCGGTTGGTTGACTCTTCCCTCACACAAGATAATACCCATCGCAGCAAAATCGCAAAAAAAATGGGTTTCGATGCCTATGGCGCCACCAGTGATGCACCGGATCCTGTGGCCCATGCGATCAACTGTATGCTCGATCATATTCACGTGATGGATCAACGCATGCAGCAGATGTGTGAGGTTATGAAGCAGGTGGGTGAGGATCAGCCCGATCTCGACCTGCCTGACCTGGATGCTTGTGAAATTGCCTCAACAGCAGAAGAATTGCTTAAAATTCAACCTGATATAAATAATTCCCCTGATATTCAAAAGACCAGCTGAAGGCGACTGCTGAATACTTGACTATTTTAGTAAGTCTTGTATATTAGTCATTACGGATATTATCTAGGAGCACCTGCTTTGAGGTTGACTACTAAAGGCCGCTACGCGGTCACGGCAATGCTGGATCTTGCCCTCCATCAGGGGGAGGGACCTATCACTCTGGCGGAAATCGCCAAAAGGCAGGGTATCTCTCTCTCCTACCTTGAGCAGCTCTTCTCACGGCTTCGCAAACGGACGCTGGTGGGTAGTGTTCGTGGGCCTGGTGGCGGCTACATCCTCAACCGGGGCTCCGAAGAGATCTCCATTGCTGAAGTGATCAGCGCAGTGGATGAGAAGGTGGATACTACACGCTGTGGCGGTGATCACAACTGCCAGGGTAATGAGCGTTGTCTGACACACGATCTCTGGAAAGATCTCAGTGGTCAGATCTATGACTACCTGGATCAGATAAGTTTGAATGACCTCATGGAGCGCAATGGCGTTCAGCAAGTGGCGCAGCGCCAGGATGGAAGTCCGGCGGCCGAGGTGGACTTTGACCAGACACGCGCCGTCGGCGGTGTCGGTGTATAACCAGATTTTGCGATTTTGGAGCGATAGATGAAGTTACCAATCTATATGGACTATTCGGCTACGACGCCGGTTGATCCGCGGGTGGCGGAGAAGATGTGTCAATGCCTTACCCCTGATGGGATCTTTGGTAATCCAGCCTCCCGTTCCCATCAATTCGGCTGGGAAGCGGATGAAGCTGTTGAACAGGCTCGGCGGGATGTGGCGGCACTGATCAATGCGGACTCGAGGGAGATCGCATGGACTTCAGGCGCGACCGAATCGGATAATCTGGCGATCAAGGGTGTGGCTCACTTCTATCGCAAAAAGGGCAAACACATTATCACCTGCAAAACTGAGCATAAGGCGGTGCTGGATACTTGTCGACAACTGGAGCGGGAAGGGTTTGAAGTGACCTATCTTGATCCTGAGCCCAGCGGTCTGATTGATCTGGTCAAGCTTGAAGCGGCAATGCGGGACGACACAATTCTGGTCTCCCTGATGCATGTCAATAATGAGATTGGTGTGATTCAGGACGTCGCGGCTATCGGTGAGTTGACTCGTGCACGCAAGATCCTTTTTCACGTGGATGCTGCTCAGAGCGCCGGTAAAGTACCCCTTGATATGGAGTCAATGAAGGTGGATCTGATGTCGATGTCCGCCCATAAAATCTATGGCCCTAAAGGTATAGGTGCACTCTATGTAAGGCGCAAGCCAAGAGTGCGTCTGGAAGCACAAATACACGGTGGTGGTCATGAGCGCGGTATGCGCTCAGGCACCCTGGCTACTCACCAGATTGTCGGCATGGGTGAAGCTATGCGTATCGCCAAAGAGGAGATGGCGCAAGAGAACGAGCGCCTGTTGATGCTGCGTAATCGTCTCTGGGATGGCCTTAAGGATATGGAAGAGGTCTATCTTAACGGTGATCTGGAACAGCGGGTTTCCGGCAATATGAATATCAGCTTCGCCTTTGTTGAAGGTGAATCCCTGATTATGGCGCTGAAGGATATTGCTGTCTCTTCCGGCTCGGCCTGCACCTCTTCGAGTCTGGAGCCCAGCTATGTGCTGCGCGCACTGGGCCGTGAGGATGAACTGGCTCACAGCTCAATACGTTTCACCATCGGCCGCTTTACCACTGAAGAGGAGGTCGATTATGTTATCGACCTGATCCGCAGCCAGGTCAACCGGCTACGGGAACTGTCGCCACTGTGGGATATGTTCAAAGATGGTATTGACCTGAAGTCAGTGCAGTGGGCAGCTCACTGAGCCGGCCTCTGAAACCGTGTGTGAGTGAATAATTTATTGGGCGTTGCCGCTACCGAGGCGGCCGCCGACTGTGGAGATCAAGACTATGGCATATAGCGATAAAGTTCTGGACCATTATGAAAATCCGCGCAACGTGGGTAGCATGGACAATGACGATACCAATGTGGGTACCGGCATGGTTGGTGCCCCTGCATGTGGTGATGTAATGCGTCTACAGATACAGGTCAATGATGAGGGTGTTATCGAAGATGCCAAGTTCAAGACCTATGGCTGTGGTTCCGCTATCGCCTCCAGCAGCCTGCTGACCGAATGGGTAAAGGGTAAGACCCTTGATGAGGCGCAGCAGATCAAAAATACCGATATTGCAGAAGAGCTGGCTCTGCCGCCGGTGAAGGTGCACTGCTCCGTCTTGGCGGAAGATGCCATCAAGGCTGCAGTTGAGGACTATGCCAGTAAACAAGGCGAGAACTAATCCCACCACTCTAGCAACACCACGGTAAAGCCGGGGAGAATTTTATGGCGATTACATTGACCGAAGCTGCCGCCAGCCATGTGCAGCGTTTTTTAGATGGCCGTGGCGAGGGTGCAGGTATTCGTCTCGGTGTTCGTACTTCCGGCTGCTCAGGAATGGCTTATGTGCTGGAGTTTGCCGATGAGGCAGAGGCGGATGATGTTGTTTTTGAGGCACATGGAGTAAAGGTGCTGGTCGATCCAAAAAGCTATCTCTACCTCGATGGTACTGAGCTGGATTACACCAAAGAGGGTTTGAACGAAGGATTCAAATTCAACAACCCGAACGTCAAGGATGCCTGTGGTTGTGGTGAAAGTTTTACTGTTTAAAGGCGCACTGATCTCTCAGTGTTTTCCCATCACCCGGCGCCATCGCCACTTCGGCGCTCATGAATAAGATGTGACATGTTGGATTTCTCGAAGAATTACTTTGAGCTTTTTGGGTTGCCAGTCGTCTACCTGGTGGACTCAGAGCAGTTAGTGGAGCGTTATCGCGAGCTGCAGCAGGTGGTCCATCCAGATCGCTTTGCCAATGCCTCGGATCATGAACGCATGTTGTCGATGCAAGGTGCCTCACTGGTAAATGAGGCGTTTGAAACACTGAAGGATCCTCTTCGTCGAGCTCACTATCTGCTGGTTCTCAATGGCATCGATATGGATGTGCAGCAGGAGAGTACCAAGGATGTATCTTTCCTGATGGAGCAATTGGAGCTACGGGAACAGCTGGAGGCAAGCAGACAAAGCGATGATCCCTACGAAGTGATCGGTGAAATTGTCGATGGTGTCAGCCGTAAAATCAATGCGCTTGTTGGGCAGATGGCCGTTCAGTTTGAGGCAGCCACTCCGGAGCAGTTGGAGCTGGCACGGGAGATCCTGCGCAAGATGCAGTTTCTACAAAAGTTAAGACTTGATGCCGAATCCCTCGAGAGCGAGTTGGATGAGGCGCTATAGGTCAAAGGGATAAGATGGCACTACTACAGCTTTCAGAACCGGGGCAATCTGCCGCACCGCATCAGCATCGGCTGGCGGCGGGTATCGACCTCGGCACCACCAACTCCCTTGTCGCCTCCGTTCGTAGTGGCCAGGCTGAAACCCTGCCCGATGGTGCCGGCCGGCACCTGCTGCCGTCGGTGGTACGCTACACCGAAGAGGGTGTAGTCGTCGGCGGTGATGCTGTTGCTATAGCGGCTGATGATCCTCTTAACACCATCTTCTCGGTGAAGCGCCTGATCGGCCGTGGTGTCGATGCGATGAAATCTCTTGGGGGGCGGTTGCCCTACCACTTCAGTCAGGAAAAGGGCAGCGTGCCGCGTATTTCCACTGTTGCGGGAGATGTTACTCCTGTTGAGGTCTCCGCTGAGATACTTCGTACACTGGCACAGCGGGCGGTTGCTACGCTGGGTGGTGATCTGGAAGGAGTGGTGATCACTGTCCCTGCTCACTTTGATGATGCCCAGCGCCAGGCGACAAAAGATGCCGCCAAGGTGGCGGATCTGAAAGTGCTTCGTCTCCTTAACGAACCTACTGCCGCCGCAGTTGCCTATGGTCTCGATAGCGGTGCCGACGGCGTTCATGCGATCTATGATCTGGGTGGCGGTACTTTTGATATCTCCGTTTTGCGGCTCAATCGCGGGGTCTTTCAAGTGCTCTCCACCGGTGGTGATACCGCTCTGGGTGGTGATGACTTTGACCATGCCGTAGCGGAGTGGCTTATGGAGCAGGCGGGCATTGCTGATGATGCTGGTCATCATATGCTGCGGCGCCTGATGAGCAGTGCCCAACGGGTGAAAGAGGCACTGACTGCCGTCGAGGCAACCGCCGTCGAGGTAGAGCGTGCTGACGGCTCTCGTTGGCAGGGAGAGTTGACACGTACAGAGTTCGATACTCTGATTGAGGGGCTGGTCAAGAAGACGCTTGCCCCCTGTCGTCGTGCCCTGCGGGATGCCGGGGTTACCGCAGAAGAGGTCGAAGATGTGGTGATGGTGGGTGGCTCCACCCGGGTGCCGCTGGTGCGGCAGATGATTGGTAAGTTTTTCAAGACTGAGCCGTTGGTAAGTATCGACCCTGACCGAGTGGTCGCTATCGGTGCCGCTATCCAGGCAGATCTGCTCGCGGGCAACAAGTCCGATGAGGATATGCTGCTGCTGGATGTTAATCCACTCTCTCTTGGATTGGAGACCATGGGAGGGCTGGTTGAGAAGGTGATCCCACGCAATACCACTATCCCTGTGGCCCGAGCCCAGGAGTTCACCACCTTCAAGGATGGCCAGACGGCCATGGCGGTTCATGTGCTGCAGGGTGAGCGTGAACTGGTTTCAGATTGCCGTTCGCTGGCACGTTTTGAGCTGCGCGGTATCCCCCCCATGGTGGCGGGTGCGGCACGTATTCGTGTTACCTTTTCAGTCGATGCCGATGGCCTGCTCAGCGTTGGGGCAGAGGAGCTGAGTAGTGGTGTCAAAGCCCATGTGGAAGTGAAACCCTCCTATGGACTGAGTGACGGTGAGATTGAGGGTATGTTGCGTGACTCCATCGACCATGCCCAGGAAGATCTGGAAGCGCGTCGTCTGCGTGAGCAGCAAGTGGAGGCGCAGCGGGTGATTGAGGCCCTTACCTCCGCTCTTGCCGATGACGGTGATGACCTGCTCAGTAGTGAAGAGCGTGAGCGGGTCGAGTCGTCTCTGCAGTCACTGGCTGATAGTGCCGGGGGTGATGATCATCAAGCGATAAAAAATGCCATCGGTGCCCTGGAGAAGAGTTGCGAGTTCTATGTCGAACGGCGTATGAACTCCAGTGTCACCAAGGCGATGTCCGGGCACAGTGTGGATGAGTTTTAAAGGTGCTGCAGATCTCTCTGTAGCGATACCATAGACTAGGTTTTTTCAGATGACTCAGATTATATTTCTCCCCCATGAAGAGATCTGCCCAGAAGGGGCGGTGATTGAAGTGGAGCCCGGTATCACCATCTGTGATGCTGCTCTGCAGAACGATATCCATATCGAGCACGCCTGCGAGAAGTCATGTGCCTGCACCACCTGCCATGTGGTGATCCGCGAGGGTTTTGACTACATTGAAGAGGCCGAAGAGATGGAAGAGGATATGCTTGATAAGGCGTGGGGGCTGGAGCCGGAATCCCGGCTCAGTTGTCAGGCGGTGGTGGGTGATGTGGCTCTGGTGGTGGAGATTCCCAAGTACAACATCAATATGGTCTCTGAGAGTCACTGAGGATAGGTGTGATGAGCTTACGTTGGACTGATACCCTCAATATTGTCATTGAACTGGATGAGACTCACCCGGACGTGGATCCGACGACGGTCAACTTCGTCGATCTGCGTAACTGGGTGATGGCTCTGCCTGAGTTTGATGATGATCCTGGGCACAGCGGTGAGAAGATTTTAGAAGCGATACAGATGGCGTGGATTGAAGAGCGAGAGTAGCCTCTCTCTCCGCTACCGGTAATCGGTGGTGGAATCGGCAAAAATGACTATAGTTAGGGTACAACGTTATTCGTAGGTGAATAATTGTGAAACCTGATAAAAATCAGTTGGATGATGCGTTAAAAACCGCCGAGGAACTACGTGACCTGGGGGTTGATAGGCACCATTTGGGGAGGAGTCTCCTCTACATGCAGCGTAGAAACAAGCTACTGGAAGAGCTGCTGGATCATGTTGAGCTCTATCTGCAGTTTGGCCTGCCGGTGGATGAGCACGCCAAGCTGGAGAAGCTGCTGGAAAGGATAAGATACTTGGAGCACCGTGAATCCGGTGAGGATGAGAGCAGTATCGGGCTCTCGTAATAACATTAACTGATTAGCACGAATATTCAGCCGATATTGGCGATCCTTGTGACATCCCTGTAGGAGCGGTTTCTCGAACCGCGATGAAAAGGGCGTCATGGTGCGATTGTTCATCGCGCTTCAAGAAAGCGCTCCTACAAGCAGGTCCCACTGCACTGGGATCCTGGGTGAATATCCGTGCTAATCAAGTAACACTTTGATATATCACCTGTTTTTCTTGGTTTCATCCGGCTTTTCTTCTCTGTAAGTTAACTATCGCGATGGGGTAAAGATTGTCCCCGTCGGAACGGAAGCAGTCCCCTATATTGCGCCGTAACGGCGTGAATATGCTAGAATTCTGCGAATTTTGTTAGCTCATCAAGGTTGAGCAGTACCCTGAGGATTTTTTATGCCGATCTATGAATACAGCTGTGAGGCCTGTGGGCACACCATGGAGTCGCTACAGAAGATGAGTAGCGCTCCACTGACCGATTGCCCCGAGTGTGGCAAGCCTCAGTTGAAGAAACTGATCTCTGCCGCCGGCTTCCGCCTCAAGGGCAGCGGTTGGTATGAGACTGATTTCAAGAGTGGCAGCGGTAAGAAGAATCTCCATGAGGCGGGTAAAAGTGAAACAAAACCGGCACCCGCCTGTGCCGCAGGCGGCTGTTCCGGCTGCGACTGACCGCTGATACAGTATGTCTTTTATACGACGTTACCTGATAGCCGGGCTGTTGGTATGGGTTCCCTTGGGCATCACCCTGTTGGTGGTGCGCCTGTTGGTCAGGTGGATGGACGGCACGCTGCAGCTGATTCCTCAACCCTATCGCCCTGAGAGTCTCTTTGGTTTTAGCATCCCCGGTCTAGGGGTGGTGCTCTCCGTCCTGGTGGTGTTTGTTACCGGCGTCTTAGTCGCCAACCTCTTTGGCCGTTCACTGATCAATATTTGGGAGCGCCTGCTGGCGCGTATTCCTCTGGTACGCTCCATCTACTCTGGGGCTAAGCAGTTGGCAGAGACCATGTTCTCTGAGTCAGGGCAGTCATTCCGCAAAGTACTGCTGGTGGAGTTTCCACGGCCCGGTCTCTGGACTCTCGCTTTTCTCACCGGTACCGATGTGGGAGAGGCTCAGCAGAAAACCGGCCGGGATGTGATCAATGTCTATATCCCGACGACACCCAATCCCACCGGCGGATATTTCGTCATGGTACCCCGTGAAGATGTTGTGGAACTCGATATGAGCGTCGATGATGGGCTAAAAATGCTGATGTCGATGGGGGCAGTGGTGCCCGATGCAAGAAAACTCGACGAGGAACTTGCGCCGCAAGAGGCTAAAACGTAACATTCCCGCTTTTCATCGGTGCTCTTTCCGATACGCTCAACAAAATGGAACAAGTTTCATGCGCACTCACTATTGCGGACATCTGAATGCCTCTCATATAGACCAAGAGGTTGAGATCACCGGTTGGGTTCATCGTCGTCGCGACCACGGCGGTGTGATCTTTATCGACCTGCGGGACCGTGAGGGTCTGGTGCAGGTGGTCTATGATCCCGACCGGGCGGAAATTTTTGCCATTGCCGAGCAGGTGCGCAATGAGTTCGTGCTGCGTGTTAAGGGGCGAGTGCGTGGACGACCTGATGGTAGCGTCAATTCGGACCTTTCCACCGGTGAGATCGAGATTCTTGGTCTCGAACTTGAAGTACTGAATCAGTCCGAAACCCCTCCTTTCCAGTTGGATGAGCATGAGAATGTCTCCGAGGAAGTGCGTCTGCGCTATCGCTACGTTGATCTGCGTCGTCCGGAGATGCAGCAACGTATTCGTCTGCGTGCTGCCGTGACCCGCGCTCTGCGCAACTATCTTGATGATAACGGCTTTCTCGATATCGAAACACCGATGCTGACCAAAGCGACCCCTGAGGGGGCTCGTGATTATCTGGTGCCTTCACGCACCCACCCGGGGCACTTCTTTGCACTACCCCAGTCACCTCAGCTGTTCAAGCAATTACTGATGATGTCGGGCATGGATCGCTACTACCAGGTAGTGCGTTGCTTCCGTGATGAGGATCTGCGTGCCGATCGCCAGCCGGAATTCACCCAGCTTGATGTCGAAGCCTCTTTTATTGAGGAAGAAGACATCATGGGGCTGATGGAGGAGATGATCCGCCAGGTGGTGAAACAGGTGCTGGGTGACGACCTTCCCAATCCTTTTCCGCGTATGAGCTATCAGGAAGCGGTTCATCGCTTCGGTACCGACCGCCCGGACCTCCGTTGTGCCATGGAGTTAGTGGATGTGGGCGACCTGATGGAAGGCGTCGAATTCAAAGTTTTCTCTGGTCCCGCCAAGGATCCTAAAGGTCGAGTCGCAGCCCTGTGTCTGTCCAAGGGGTGTGAGCTTAGCCGTAAAGAGATCGATGGCTATACCAAATTTGTCGGCATCTACGGTGCCAAGGGCCTTGCCTATATCAAGGTTAACGAAGTGGCCAAAGGGCGTGAGGGTCTGCAGTCTCCAATTCTCAAGTTCCTGCCGGATGACGCCGTGGATGAGATCCTGAAACGGACAGGTGCGGAAGATGGTGATCTGATTTTCTTTGGTGCTGATAGGGCAAACATCGTTAACGAAGCCTTGGGTGCCCTGCGTGTCAAACTGGCTGAAGACCGCGGTTTGATGGAAGATACTTGGCATCCCGTATGGATTGTTGATTTCCCAATGTTCGAGTGGGATGACCACCTCGGGCGCTGGAACGCCCTCCATCACCCCTTTACCTCCCCCAAGGATGATCAGCTGGAACTGCTCAATAGTGATCCAGGTGCTTGCCTCTCCCGTGCCTATGATATGGTGATCAACGGTAGCGAGGTGGGTGGTGGCTCCATACGTATCCATCGTCCGGAGGTACAGGAGCAGGTATTCCGCCTACTTGGTATCGGTGAGGAAGAGGCTCAGGAAAAGTTCGGCTTCCTTCTTGAAGCGCTTAAGTACGGTTGTCCTCCCCATGGAGGTCTCGCCTTCGGTCTTGATCGGCTGGTGATGTTGCTGGTTGGCGCCGACTCCATTCGCGAGGTGATGGCCTTCCCAAAAACTCAGACTGCGGCCTGTATGCTCACATCAGCTCCTTCCAAGGTGGATTCCGGGCAGCTGCGTGAACTCTCCATCAAGGTACGGCAGCCTCAGAGTGAAGAGAAGAAAGGATAACTCTTGCTTGAGCCCGGAACTGAAAACCCGCACTTATCGAGTGCGGGTTTTTTTAGGCATGCACCCCCATCTCAAACTTTAGGGAGACTCTGATCAAGTCATGATTGCTTTAAGCGGGCTAAAATTGCCCCAATTCGCTTCGAAGATCGCAGCAATAGAGTGGCTATTACCGCTCACTTCGAAACAAATTGGAACAATTTTATCTCAGCCTAAACCTAACCAGACTTAATCAGAGGCTCCCTGGTGAGATGACTGCGACGTCATTGTGCAATCGGGTATAATCTATTCATCACTTTTCTGATACAAGGCAAATCAATATGGCATCAAGATCATTCAATGGCAGCAGTTTTCTGTTGCGCTTCTTGCTGGCGATGGTGGTTGTTTTCTGTACCTATAATCCAGAAGGGGTCTCTTACTACCACTGGGCTCTGACCGATTTCGGTAGTATCTCTATCCTCAAAGCATTTATCGGTGTGGTGTTATTGATCGGTTGGGTCATCCTTGTACGAGCGACAATCGGCTCCCTGGGGATTATCGGCGTTGTATTGGCCGGTGCTTTTTTTGGCCTGCTGATCTGGTTGCTTATCGACTTGGTAGGTCTCGATCCCGCCAATATGAAAGTCATCAGCTATATCATCGAGGTGGTACTGGTGGGTGTACTTAGTGCCGGCGTCTCCTGGTCTCATATCCGCCGGCGGATGTCCGGTCAGATAGATATGGATGATGTTGAGGATTGAGCCTCTGTTCAGAAACAGCGCTTGTTGGACGCAGAGATCGCAAAGGGAAGCAGAGTGCGCAGAGGTTGCTGCTGAAAATTAAAGCACTACTCTGCGATCTCTGCGCTTCTCAGTGTTCTCTGCGTCCCGCTTTTTACAACGCATCCGATGCGTAATCTGCCAGCCGTGAACGCTCACCGCGCAGCAGGGTGATATGGCCGCTGTGCTCCCACTCTTTGAAGCGGTCAACCGCATAGGTGAGACCGGATGTGGTCTCAGTCAGGTAGGGCGTATCGATCTGTGAGACGTTGCCCAGGCAGACGATCTTGGTACCCGGCCCTGCACGAGTAATCAGGGTTTTCATCTGTTTCGAGGTGAGGTTTTGCGCCTCATCAAGGATGATGAACTTGTTGAGGAAGGTGCGCCCACGCATGAAGTTGAGAGAGTGGATGCGGATACGTGAGCGCAATAGGTCATCTGTGGCGGCACGTCCCCATTCGCCTCCTTCCGTTTGGGTCAGTACCTCCAGGTTATCCATCAAAGCACCCATCCAGGGCGTCATCTTCTCCTCTTCTGTCCCTGGCAGGAAGCCGATATCTTCACCCACGGGTACGGTGACACGGGTCATGATGATCTCCCGGTAGATGTTCTGGTCCAGGGTCTGGGCAAGTCCTGCAGCCAGAGCGAGGAGCGTTTTACCGGTTCCCGCCGATCCCAACAGGGAGACAAAGTCGATCTCTGGGTCCATCAGCATGTTGAGAGCAAAGTTCTGTTCGCGGTTGCGGGCGGAGATCCCCCACACGGAGTGCTTCTGCTGACGGTAGTCGTTGGCGAGCTCGATAATGGCATCGCTACCATCGATTCGTCGGACCATCGCTTCAAAACCGCTCTCACCCTCCATTAAAAGACACTCGTTGGCGTACCACTCCTCTGCATCCGGGCCACTTACCCGGTAGAAAGTACGGCCCTCCTCCTGCCAGGAATCGAGATCTTTACTGTGGCTCTCCCAAAAATCTTCCGGCAATACGGATTCACCACTGTAGAGCAGTGCGACATCGTCCAGTACTTGGTCGTTGTAGTAGTCTTCTGAGCAGATTCCCAGTACTGCTGCCTTGATACGTAGGTTGATATCCTTGGAAATAAGGATGACATCCGACTCTGGATGTTCGTTTTGCAGGGCAATAGCGATGCCCAAAATATTATTGTCCGGTATGTTCCCTGGTAGGGTCTCGGGGAGCAGTTGCCCCAGCGTCTTGGTTTGGAAGAAGAGGCGGCCATGTTCAGCGGTGTTGTTGGCTTTTCCGTTGCCTGGTGCAGGAAGCGGAAGGCCGGCATCGATAGCCTTCTTGCCGGCATCAGACATTAACTCATCAAGAAAGCGGGAGGTTTGGCGTACGTTGCGTGCAACTTCCGACATGCCTTTTTTTGACCTGTCCAACTCTTCCAGAACCACCATCGGGATAAAGACATCGTGTTCTTGAAAGCGGAAGATCGAGGTAGGATCATGCATCAATACGTTGGTGTCGAGGATGTATATTCGGCCCTTGTTATCATTCATTACTACTAAATCCTGAGGATTGGGGCTGTACCCCATTGTTATTATGATTAATGGTTGTGTACAAAACTACTGTTCCACGCAGTTTATTCATACGCGGATAGTGAGCAATGTTCCCTCCCTATCGCCCCGAGGGCGGGGCTCCTACACGCGCTTATCCAGAAGGGCATTGCCCCCCTTGTGGGAGCGGCTCCCTCGCCGCGATGAACGCCGCACATTCTCTACCATATGGCATGATGCCGGCTTTATACCATTGCCTGGAATCAACTGCAGTCAGAGCACCATAAGCGTGGAACAGTAAGATAGTATAGAGCCACTTTATGATTTTGTAGGGAGGCTGTTATCAGCTGCCCGATCTCTTCAATGCCCTGACAGCGTCAAGTACCTCTTCGATATGTCCCTTAACCTTCACCTTTCGCCACTCCCGGCGCAAGACGCCGTCAGCGCCGATGAGGAAAGTGCTGCGCTCAATGCCCCGCACTTGTTTGCCGTACATGTTCTTCATCTTGATGACATCGAAGGTGTTGCACAGCGCTTCATCTGGATCTGATAGCAGATCGAATGGAAATTCCTGCTTGGCCTTGAAGTTCTCCTGTGCTTTTATCTTGTCTCTAGAGGCACCCAGGATGGTGCAGGAGTTACGGCGAAACTTGGCAATCGCCTGACTGAAGTCTCGGCCCTCCAGAGTACAGCCCGGTGTGCTTGCCTTCGGGTAGAAATAGAGTACAAGGATTTTGCCGCGATAATCCGACAGTTTTATCTGTTTGTCGCCGGTCGCCTGCAGTTCAAGATCTGGAATTTTTTTATCGATGGTTACTTGAGTCATTGATGTTTCAGCCCTTTTCCGGTTCAAGGACGGCGTCCAGGTTCAGTGAGTCACAAAACTCCATGAATTCGTCTCGCAAAGCAGCGATATGTACATCTGAGGGGATACCGACGCTCATGTGAACGGCAAACATTGGCGTGCCCGTATGGGCGGCGGCATAACTGCTGGTCAGAAGATCCTCGATATTGATATTTCTTTTTGAAAAGAAACCGGCCAGGTGGTGAACGATGCCGGGATTATCCAGTGCGACAACCTCCACACAGTAGGGCAGTTGGTTTTTTGCAGTTTTACGTTCAGCGGTACGTTTGACCGTGATGGTGAGCTTCAACTGTTGCTCAAGAGCGGTAACTGCATCCTCCAGCTTTGCCAGCGTGTTCCAGTTTCCCTCAACCAGAAGCAGAATAGCAAACTCCCCTCCCAGTACTGTCATTCGGCTATCGGCAATATTACAGTCACTCTCAAGTATGACTTTTGACAGGTCATCCACAATACCCGGGCGGTCTTTGCCGAGAGCGGAAATTACCAGGTAGTTTTTACTAGACATCAGTGCAGGGTGCTCCTCGCTATACGGTAACATAAGAATCGCAGGAGTTGCTGTTGGTTCCTATGGGCTCATGGGCCGGTATTTGTTGAGTAAGAGTGTAGCGCTCATCGCGCCTCCTTGTCTCCCCTTCTCGCAGTGCTTAAACCTAGATTCCGTAGTTGACCGCTCCATTCTGAGGATTAGTTGCTGATATGAGGACCATTGATATCAATTTACGCTTTCACCTGCCGGATGAACCACGCTACGGGGTGAATTGCACGCCTCACCCCGTCCAACTGCGGATTCTAGGTTAAATTGGAAAATACCGGCAATTATCTCGGTTGAGCTTGGGGGTGAAGAGGTAGAGCGCTGTTTTTGTGGGTATATGCCTGGGCTATTTGGCTGGGTTCCCTTGTCAGGGTATTGGCCGGCGATTTAGAATAGGCAATTCAGTCTATGTAAAATGTGGAGTTCACAGATGTTTCAAGGCAGCTTTGTTGCGCTGGTTTCGCCGATGTTCGAGGATGGCAGCCTCGATGAGGCGAGCTTGCGTTCGCTGATCGATTGGCATGTGGAGCAGGGAACTGCCGGCATTGTTGCTGTGGGCACCACCGGTGAGTCCGCTACCCTGGATGAAAAAGAGCACTGCCATGCCATTCGCCGGATTGTTGAATTTACCGACGGCCGCCTCCCTGTGATCGCCGGTACCGGCGCCAACTCCACAACCGAGGCGATTAGTCTCACCCGCTGTGCCAAGGATGCGGGCGCCGATGCTGCGCTACTGGTGACACCCTACTACAACAAGCCGACTCAGGAGGGTCTCTACCTCCACCACAAAGCGGTTGCCGAAGCGGTGGATTTGCCGCAGATGCTCTACAATGTGCCGGGCAGAACTGCCTGCGATATGCTGCCTGAGACGATTGGCCGCCTGGCAAAGATCTCTAATATCTTTGGTGTCAAGGAGGCGACCGGTGATCTACAGCGAGTGTCGCAGATAAGGGCGCTCTGTGGTGAGGAATTTGATATCTTTAGTGGTGACGATGCCACTTCACGAGAGCTGATCTTTGCCGGAGGGCAGGGAACAATTTCGGTGACCGCCAATATTGCACCCGCTGCCGTGAGTCGGATGATGGCTGCGGCCCTGGCGGGGGATGCGGGGCAGGCTGAGGAGATTGATAAGCAGATTGAGGTGTTACACCGGGATCTATTCCTGGAGTCGAACCCCATTCCGGTAAAATGGGCACTCTGTGAGATGGGTCGGATACCTAAGGGAATTCGGCTGCCGCTGACCTGGTTTGCCGAGAAGCACCAGGAAACCCTGCGCGGCGCTATGCAGCAAGCCGGTCTGCTCTGAGCCTCTCGATGAGGACTCACAACAGTCAGGCTAGCGTACTGATACAGATACGAATTAAATAGGTTGATTACCCCAATGTCCGTAAAATTTAGCAATTTACTTGTCACTCCTTTTCTGGCGGCTGTCGTTGTTGGCTGTGGCTCCATGCCCAACACAGACGATGTGCTGCCCGACCGCAAGGTGGAGTACAAGCGTGCATCACTGTCTGGTTCCAATCTTGAGATCCCACCCGACCTGACTAAAAGCTCGATCAATGACGCCCTTGAGATTCCAGATGCGCCTAATGCCGGCGCTACCACCCTCTCTGGGGTGATGGCGCGTGAGCAGATCCAGGGGCGGGTGGCGACCCGCACTCAGGTGATGCCGACAATCAGCGATATGGAGGTGCGCCGTGACGGTGATCAGCGCTGGTTGGTTATTCAGGGGAGCGTCGATGATGTCTGGTTCAGATCGGTCGAGTTCTGGCAGGATAACGGCATTCTCCTTGTGGAGCAGGATCCCACGATTGGCGTGATGGTGACCGATTGGCTGGAGAATAGGGAAGATATCAGCAGCGACATTGTTACCGACACTGTACGCAGAGTCTTTGATGGCATTTACTCAGCATCCACTCGTGATAAGTACCGTGTTCGTATCGAACGGGGAGCGGAGGAAAGCACTACTGAACTCTATCTGACGCACCGGGGTATGCAGGAGACAATCCTCGAAGATACCAGCGGTAAGTCGAATCGCATCGTCTGGAATCCGAGGGAAACAGACCATGGACTGGAAGCGGAGATGCTGCGACGTTTGATGGTGCATATGGGTATTGCCGATCAACAGGCCAGCCGTTCATTGGCGCGCAAGGGTACAGTGGACAAAAACCGTTCTACATTGATTCGTAGCGCCGACCAGGTCTCTCTAAAGATAGACGAAAGTCCGTCCCGGGCATGGCGGCTGACGGGTGTCGCACTGGATCGTGTGGGCTTTGCTGTTGAGGATCGTGATCGGAGTAAGGGGATCTATTTTGTCCGCTACAACGATCCGATGAAGGATGCGGATGAGCCCGGTCTTCTCAGCAAGCTTGCTTTCTGGAAGGATAACGACAGCAACATTGATAAGAGCAACCAATACCAGGTGAGTCTGCAGCCGGAGGGCAAGGGTACCCGTGTGGTGGTTCTCAACAAGGGCGGCGTCAGGGATAGTTCGGAGACGGCGCTACGTATTCTGACGCTGCTTAATGAGCAGATAAAATAGCCTCCCTAATTGAGTTGCTACTCACCAGGAGCCTGATCTCAGCGGGAAGTAAGGGTGCGATTTACCTCACTTGGGAGCGGTAGCGGCGGTAACGCCACTCTAATTGAGAGTGGTGCGACAAGGCTGCTTCTCGACTGTGGTTTTGCCGCCAGGGAGGTGGAGCGTCGGCTGCAGCAGGTTGGTGTGACTGCGGATACCCTGGATGGCATTCTGGTGACTCACGAGCACCAGGATCATGTTCGGGGTGTGGGCGCCTTAGCACGTCGTTACGATATTCCCGTTTGGATTACCCACGGTACTCACCGTCTCAATCGCTGTGGCCGCCTTTCTCGACTGCAACTGATCCACAGCCACCAACCGGCCTTTGCTATTGGTGATATCGAGGTACAGCCGTTCCCCGTGCCCCACGATGCCAAAGAGCCGGTTCAATATCTGTTTCGATCTGCCGATACACAACTCGGCGTGCTAACGGACTTGGGGTGTGCAACCCCCCATATTCTAGAGGTGTTGAAAGATTGTGATGCCCTGCTGCTGGAGTGTAATCACGACTCACAAATGCTGAGTGACGGCCCCTATCCTCTATCTCTTCAACGGCGGGTGAGTGGAGGGTTAGGACATCTCAGCAACCTCCAGGCTGCACAATTGTTGGCGCGCTTGGAGCATGAACGGCTGCAGCACCTGGTGGCCGCTCATCTAAGTGAAAAAAACAATCACCC
Source organism: Candidatus Sedimenticola sp. (ex Thyasira tokunagai) (assembly GCA_037318855.1). GTDB lineage: Bacteria > Pseudomonadota > Gammaproteobacteria > Chromatiales > Chromatiaceae > Vondammii. The sequence continues at coordinate 1,294,695 of CP134874.1, forward strand.
TGATAGGGTGCGGGATACGCTGTTGTCCGCTGTACCGGAGATTGAGAAACGCCTGTCGATAACTTGTCAGGATCAGGTATCCGGCTGGTTTGAAATATGACGATGATGCTACATAAGGTGCTGTTTCCGGGAGAGTCCCGGATTTTCGCCGGACAGCGCTGGATTAATGTGATTTTGCGTACCTTGCATCTTGTCGGTTTGGCTGGCGTTGGTGCCGGTTTCTTCTATCCGGTGATGGACGATAGCTGGCGTCTTTTTTTATATCTTACCTTGGTCTCCGGTGGAGCTCTTATGCTGATCTCCATCTGGTCTAACGGTATCTGGCTGATCCAATTGCGTGGCCAGGCGATTCTACTCAAGTTGTTGTTACTGGCGATCATGCCTCTCTTTCCCGATCTGAAAGCGCTGCTCTTTGTTATCGTTATTGTTATCTCGGGATTGATCTCTCATGCTCCCGCCAATACACGCTGCTACTCCCTCTTTCAACATCGCCGTGTCGATAGGCTCTGATTTTAAAGATATGCTTTAACCTGCCGATGTTTTACTTAGCTTGGGTAGGGATTTTTGCCGGGGTATAGTTTGCCCATTGAGCTATGGAGGAGGTTCCGCTAGGGAGAATTATGGACAGACAGCTCTCCATTAATATGAAATTCCATCTGCTGACGCTGCTGATTGCATTGTTGGGGGTAGGGCTTTTCCTGTTTATCTACTCCGCAGTCAAACCGATAGGCGGCGGGTTTTCGGATTATCGCAATGAGGTGGTTCAGCGTGAACGCCTGTTGATGGGATTACGTAAAGCCTTTGGCTATGGTGGGGGTATTCATAACTTTAAGAATTACGTGCTGCGTGCGGATGCCAAGTATCTGCGCAGGATGGAGACGAATGCCGCTGAAATCGAGTCCATCGTGGAGCAGTATCGAAATCTGAAGGGGTTATCCTCAGATGAAGGCAGTGCTCTGGATGCTATTGAGCAAACCTTCGGACAGTATCTCCATCATCTCTCCAGCGTTACGAAGAGGCATGCCGGTGGCGAGTCTATTCAATCGATAGATCGGGCAGTTAAGATTGATGACACACCAGCAATCAAGGGGTTTGAGTTGTTGGGTGAACACTACAACAAAATGACCCTGCAGGCAGTCACCTCTCTTGACCAAAAGATCGGCTATGTCGTTGACTGGCTGGTATGGGTTCTGCTGCTTGGCACGCTGCTGTTTGCACTGCTGTTGCAGCTTTTCAGAGTAGCGATTGTGCGGCCGATCGATACAGCGGTTAGTGCCATGAGTGAGGTGGCCCGGGGAGATGGAGATCTTACCAGGCGCCTGCACTCCTCACACCATGAGGAGCTTAATCGGCTCAGTGACTCTTTCAACGCCTTTATCGGGCGTGTTGAGGAGTTGGTCAGTCGAGTGATCGAAAATATTGCCGGCATGGAGCAAGCGGCCAGGCAGGTGGCCTCGCTGGCGGAGAAAACCCACCTGAGTACCAGTAGCCAGCAGAGTGAAATTGAGCAGGCCGCCGATGCAGTGAGCCATCTTTCATCCAGTACTCGGCAGGTGGCGTCTGAGGCCGGTGAAACCGCCGAATCGGCGCGCTCGGCGGATCGTGAAGCGGGTGAAGGCGGTGCTGTGGTGCAAGCCTCTATGGCCAGAGTTCAGAATTTGACTGTTGAGGTTGATGAGGGTGCTGAGGTGATTCGTGAACTACAGCAGGAGAGTGAGAATATCGGCTCAGTGCTTGATGTAATCCGTGGTATTGCCGGCCAGACCAGCCTTTTGGCACTTAATGCCGCTATAGAAGCGGCAAGGGCGGGAGAGCAGGGCAGAGGATTCGCCGTGGTGGCCGATGAAGTGCGCTCTCTGGCACAACGAACTCAGGCCTCCACTCAGGAGATTCAGGATATGGTAGAGCGCCTTCAGGGGCGTTCCCAGGCGGCAGTGGCTGCAATGGAGCGTGGCAGAGAACAGGCTGAAGCGGGAGGCGTTGAAGCGCAGACTGCAGGACAGTCACTGCAGGTGATTGCTGGTGCAGTTGCCGATATCAGTAGGCGAAGTGGAGAAATTGCGGATTCCGCTCTCAATCAGAGTGGCGTCTGTGAGTCGATCCACTGCAGTATTATGGAGATTGCCGCCGTCGCTAAGACCACCGCTGAGACCGCATCAGAGACGGCTGAAATCAGTGACAGTATCGTTAACCTTGGACTCAATCTTCACGATCTGGTGGGGCAGTTTAAAGTGGGCGCATCATCTGCCGCCGACGTAGATGAGGTTGGTGACGGAGACGGGGGGTAGTTGCGGCATTTGCCGACGTGATGGAGTATTATTGGCAGCTTCTCAAGAAACAGCTTTTACAAGGTACGCAATGCTCATTCTTCGTGGTGCTCCCGCCCTCTCTGAATTCCGTCTCAGCAAGCTTCAGCAACGCCTGACCGGCAGCGTTGGCCGATCAATCTCAGCCTATGCTGAATTTATTCACTTTGCCGACCTCGATGAGCAGTTAGGCAGTGAAGAGAGCAAGGTGCTTGAGCAGTTGCTGCGCTATGGCCCCCATCTGCAGGAGCATGAGCCTACGGGTTCATTGCTACTGGTGGTGCCGCGTCCCGGCACACTCTCGCCCTGGTCCACCAAAGCGACGGATATTGCCCGCAATTGTGGCCTTGGCAAGGTCTCCAGGCTGGAACGGGGCATCGCTTACTATCTGGCGGTCGAGGGTGGAGATCTGGGCGAGTCGGAACTGGCTGCCGCCGCCGCACTGCTTCATGATCGTATGACCGAGGCGGTGTTCCCTGAGCTGGAGGATGCCTCCGCCCTGTTCAGCCATGCACAGCCCAAGCCACTGAGCCGTGTTGACGTGGTTTCCGGTGGTCGCGATGCCCTTGCTGTGGCCAATCGTGCGCTGGGTCTGGCACTATCTGATGATGAGATAGACTACCTGGTAGAGAGCTTTCAGAGCCTCGAACGCAACCCCACAGATGTGGAGTTGATGATGTTTGCCCAGGCTAACTCTGAGCACTGTCGACACAAAATTTTCAACGCGGACTGGGTTATTGACGGCAAAGCCCAGCCCAAATCGCTCTTCTCGATGATTCGCAATACCACCGAACACTCTCCGGATGATGTGCTTTCCGCCTATTCGGACAACGCGGCAGTGATGGCCGGGCATCAGGGACGGCGATTTATTCCCGATCCTGATAGCCAGAGTTATGGCTACAGTGCCGAGGCGATCCATATTCTGATGAAGGTGGAGACCCACAATCATCCCACGGCGATCTCTCCAGAGCCCGGAGCGGCTACCGGCTCCGGAGGGGAGATTCGTGATGAGGGAGCAACCGGTAAAGGCTCCAAACCGAAGGCGGGACTCACCGGTTTTTCTGTCTCCGATCTGCGCATACCGGGGGCCGAGCAGCCTTGGGAACAGGACTACGGCAAACCTGAGCGGATTGTCTCCGCCCTCGATATCATGCTGGAGGGACCTATAGGCGGTGCCTCCTTCAATAATGAGTTTGGCCGCCCCAATCTCTGCGGTTACTTCCGCACCTTTGAGCAGGAGGTTGCCGGCGCCGACGGTAGTGAACTGCGTGGTTACCACAAGCCCATCATGTTAGCCGGTGGTCTGGGTAATATCCGTGAGGAGCACATTGAGAAAAAACCGTTTCCCGTTGGCTCACCGCTAGTAGTACTGGGTGGTCCCGCCATGCTGATCGGTTTGGGTGGTGGCGCCGCCTCCTCCATGGATAGCGGTAGCTCTGCGGAAGATCTCGACTTTGCCTCGGTACAGCGCTCGAATCCTGAGATGGAGCGGCGCTGTCAGGAGGTTATCGATCGCTGTTCGGCACGAGGTAAAAAGAATCCGGTAATCTTTATCCACGATGTCGGTGCCGGAGGACTCTCCAACGCCCTGCCGGAGTTGGTTCATGATGCCGGTCGGGGTGGGCGCTTTGAACTGCGCACGGTACCCAACGATGAGCCGGGGATGACTCCCATGGAGATCTGGTGCAATGAGTCTCAGGAGCGTTATGTCCTCGCCATTGCCGTCGATCAACTGGCGGAGTTCGAGGCGATCTGTGAACGTGAACGTTGCCCCTATGCCGTAGTGGGTGAAGCCGTTGATGAGGATCATCTGCTGCTGGGTGACGCTCACTTCGACAACAGTCCCATCGATATGCCGATGTCCCTGTTGTTCGGTAAGCCACCGCGGATGTTGCGTGATGTACAGAGCCACTCCTTCCATAAACCGCCCCTTGATCTCTCCGGTGTTGAGCTGAAGGATGCGGCCTTGCGGGTATTGCGTCTGCCAACGGTGGCCAATAAAACTTTCCTGATCACTATCGGTGACCGCTCTATCACCGGTCAGGTAGCCCGTGATCAGATGGTTGGTCCCTGGCAGGTGCCGGTGGCGGATCTGGCAGTAACGCTTTCTGACTACAGCGGCCATATGGGTGAGGCGATGGCGGTGGGTGAGCGGACCCCGCTGGCGTTGATTGATGCACCTGCATCCGGTCGTATGGCAGTGGGTGAGGCGATCACCAACTTGGCGGCGACTGCTATCGATAAGCTGGGTGATATTAAACTCTCGGCCAACTGGATGGCGGCCGCCGGCCATAGTGGTGAGGATGCTAAGCTCTATCAGACTGTCCATGCCGTGGGTATGGAGCTCTGTCCCGCCTTGGGCATCTCCATACCGGTGGGTAAGGACTCCATGTCTATGAAGACGGTGTGGGAGCAGAACAGTGAGGCGCGGGCAATGGCAGCACCCCTGTCGCTGATTATCACTGGTTTTGCGCCGGTGAGTGATGTACGCCGCACCCTTACACCCGAATTATGCAAAGACCGGGGTGACAGTGACCTGATTCTGATCGATCTGGGTAAAGGGGCGAACCGTCTCGGCGCCTCAGCGCTGGCCCAGGTCTATGAGCAGATGGGCCACGCGGGTGCTGACCTTAATGATCCCGAAGTGTTGAAACACTTCTTCTCCATCATCCAGGAGTTGAATCGTGATGGGCTGCTGTTGGCCTACCATGACCGTTCCGATGGAGGTCTCTTCGTTACCCTGTGTGAGATGGCGTTTGCCAGCCGTACCGGTCTCTCCATCGAACTCGATTCACTGGGCGATAACGACTTCGCCTCGCTCTTCAGTGAGGAGCTTGGGGCGGTGGTCCAGGTACGTCACTGCGATACCGATGAGGTGTTCAAGTCCCTCCACGACGCAGGCCTGGGGCACTACAGTCATCTCATCGGCACACTCAGTGGCAATGATCGTATCTCTGTTAGCCGTGCGGGTCTGCCGCTGCTCGATATCTCCCGGGTGGAGCTACAGCAGGCTTGGTCTGAGACCACCCGTGAGATGCAGGCGCTACGCGATAATCCCGACTGTGCCATTGAGGAGTTCGAGCGTATTGCTGATGTGACTGACCCTGGAATACAGGTTGCACTGACATTCGATCCTGGAGAGGATGTCGCTGCACCGATGATCAATAGCGGTGTTCGTCCGGCAGTGGCCGTACTGCGTGAGCAGGGGGTGAATGGCCAGATTGAGATGGCAAACGCCTTCCACCGTGCAGGCTTTGACAGTGTCGATGTTCATATGTCCGATATCCTCAGCGGCCGGGTATCTCTGGATCGTTTTAGGGGGATGGTTGCTTGCGGCGGTTTCTCCTACGGTGATGTCCTCGGTGCCGGTGAAGGCTGGGCCAAGTCGATCCTCTTCAATTCCCAGGCACGAGACCAGTTCGAGGCATTCTTCCAGCGCCGGGACAGCTTCTCACTCGGTGTCTGCAACGGCTGTCAGATGCTCTCCAACCTCCATGAGCTGATACCGGGGGCGGAGAGCTGGCCCCACTTCGTGCGTAACCGCTCGGAGCAGTTTGAGGCGCGCTTTGCCACCGTTGAGGTGCAAGAGACTCCCTCCATCATGTTGCGGGGAATGGCGGGCTCGCGGCTGCCTATCGCTGTGGCTCATGGTGAAGGGCGTGCCGAGTTCCGTGACAGTCAACATCTGAAGGCGGCTAATGAACGAGTGGCCCTGCGCTATGTGGAGAACAACGGTGAGGTGGCATCTGCCTACCCGGCCAATCCCAACGGCTCTCCCGAAGGGATTTCCGGTCTCACCAGTGATGATGGTCGGGCTACTATCATGATGCCTCATCCTGAGCGGGTGATTCGGAGTGTCCAGAACTCCTGGCATCCCGATGAGTGGGGCGAAGACGGCCCCTGGCTGCGGCTATTTCGTAACGCCAGAGTTTGGGTAGGGTAACAATAGATCTTTTGCCTCTGTGTCAGTAGCCGCCACTGCCTTTAAGTCGTCGCTACCGGTCATGTTCGGCTATGTCCCGCTGGGCATGGCTTTTGGGGTACTGTTCCAGGATCTTGGCTACTCCTGGTACTTTGCCCCACTGATGGGGGTTTTGGTCTACGCCGGTGCAGCACAGTTTATGGCGGTGGGGTTGCTCTCCGCTCAGGCGGGGTTGTTGGAGGTGGCGGTTTCTACTCTGTTGCTCAACTCCCGACATATGTTTTTCGGTCTGTCGCTACTGCAGCGCTACCGCTCTCAGGGGCTGCGGCGGTTTTACCTGATTTTTGGTCTTACAGATGAGACCTACTCTTTGATCACCAGCACACAGCTCCCCCATTCGGAGGACGAGCAGTCTTATTATCTCCTGCTGACAGCGATGAACCAAGCCTACTGGGTAGTGGGTTGTGCTATTGGTGCCTTGCTGGGGAGCCTGGTCACTTTCGACAGTACAGGAATGGAATTTGCGCTCACTGCACTGTTTATGGTGCTGGTGCTTGAACAGTGGAAAAAGCTGCGTCATCCCTTTCCTTTTTTTGTTGCTGTGGTAAGTGCGGTAGCGGCGCTGCTTCTGTACAAAGAGCAGATGCTGTTGGTCGCTATCACGCTCTCTACGGCAGTATTACTGATGCGTCGGCACTACCAGGGTGACGCGGTATGAGTGGGGTTGGCTATCTGCTGGCAGTGATAGGAGTAATGACCCTGATGACCTTCCTCACTCGGGTGTTACCTTTTATCGCGCTGAAAAATAGAGGCGATCATCCTCTGTTGCTATTTCTTGGTCGCTACACTCCGCCAGTGATTATGACCATTCTGCTGCTCTACAGTCTAAAGGCAGTCGATCTCACCCGTACCCCCCACGGAGCCAACGAGTTATCGGCGCTACTGCTGACCGCCGGACTTCATTTGTGGAGAGGGAATCCTCTACTCAGTATTTTTTCTGGTACAGCACTCTATATGGTTTTGATTCAGCAGGGTTTCTTTTAGCCGGGAGTGGTCCGGCCAGAGGAGCATCGCAATAGGTCCGATTCACGCTACCCAGCGATTAACAGGGTTTCCGACTCTTTATCTTTGGATTGATAGCGGCCCTCTAGATCAGTAGGGGCACGTGGGGCGGAATAGTCGTGGAGATGCGTGCTACCAGGGCATGAAGCTGTTTATTGGGTTCATATTATGCATGTCTTGGCCCATGCGACCCGTGCTCACTGTAATAGAGCGCATGGCGTGATTCATCTCAGCGATATTGCCGGTGACGACGGTGATCGACTTGTCCATATTTGTGATGTTACGCGCCATCAGGCTGGTGTCACCGTGCATCCCCTTGATGTCGCCGGTGAGCATATCCATGCTTGCGTTGACCTGATCGAATGAGACGCTGATATTATTCATGGTGCCGTTCATCTGGGTGATATTTTTGTCCATATGCTGGATGCTCCCCACCAGAAGGTTGATCTGGCCTGTCATGATAGAGATGTTTTTTGACAGGTCGGAGATATGTCTCGACATGTTGGCCATGTTGGTTTCCATCGCCGGGTCAAAACTTTGGGACATACTGCGCATGTCTTTGGTTACATGATAGATGAGATAGAATCCTGAGAACCCCAGTAAGGCGAAGACCAGCATGGCGGGATAGATCATTCGCTCCCAGCGGCCGACGCTGGTGTTGAAGTCCTTAAAAAAGCGTGTGAGGGTGATCTCAAGCTTTACCATCGCCTTCTGCTCTGGCGACAGATTCTTATAATCAGGAGCGAAGGTGCGGGGGTCTTTTTCAAACATAGTCATAAACCATCAATAGACTTGGCCCCAACCGTTTCAGAGCCTTAAACCAGCCATTTCATTGTCAATGCGCCGATAAATATAACAAATAATACCCATAATTAATATAGTAATATTCTAATGCATTTGCGTCACTTTATGAGGCGTACTTCCTACCCACCGGGACACGGTGGTTGCTTTCTTCCCTAATCGGATATCGGAGACTGCTGGTTGCCAGGTGTTATAAACAGGTCAGTCCAGGCTTGATGGTGGTGCCCTTACCTGGGGTACTGCTCTCCACATGGCTTCATAGGGTGGAGTCGTTTTAACCCTGTCCGACCCTCACTGCAAGCACATCGCAAGCCGTCTGGTGGAGTACTCCGTTGGCGGTGGAGCCGAGAAGAAGCTGTAGTCCATGCCGACCATGACTGCCAATAATGATCAGGTCGACATCCTCTGCCTCGGCAATGCGTACGATTTCACGTTTGGGTGTACCGATTTCGACAAAGCGTCGACACTCTGTCAGGCCGTGCGCCTCTATCAGTTTGTCTAGTTTGCTTTCGGCGTGTTCAGCCATTCGCTGATCCAGATCGAGATCCTCAGGTATGGGGATCTCTCCTGTGTACATAGTGCCGCTATATTCAACAATATGGATCAGACTCAGCTTTGCCCCATTCTGTTGTCGTAGCTCCAATGCCTTGTTGATAACCGTGCCGCTCTCATCAGAAAAATCGATTGCTAGTAGGATGTGCTGATAGTTCGCCATAAGAAGAGATTCCTTTGCTGGGTGATGTTGCTTAGAGAACTTCTGAACAGGGCTTTACAGAGTGCAAGGCAAACGCTCGCGTCTGTTCATGGGTTCCCCGGTAAGTATGGTCTGAAAAATGGTTTTTTCCAGCTTGTCAGCCTGTAAATAATTCCGTAGGCTGATTTTTTTATCTGTGATGGGCTGTTATGCGACTTAGAGTGCTTTTATCGCTTCTGCTTCTTTTCCTTTTGCCGGGGGTGCTTTGGGCTGAAGATTCAGTGACCCGCATTGGTGTGTTGAGTCACCGTGGTAATGAAGCCACCTACAAAATGTGGTCTCCCACTGCCGATTACCTGAGTGATACCGTCCCAAAGCACCGTTTTGAGATTGTACCCCTCGACTTCGATGAGGTTGATCCTGCGGTTCAATATGGACAGGTGGACTTTGTTCTGGTCAACCCGGGAATCTATGTGAACCTGGAGGTGCGTTATCGGATTTCCCGTATCGTCACGCTCAATAATCTGGTTGGGGGTGTGGCGAGAAAGATGTTTGGAGGCGTGATCTTTACCCGCAGTGATCGGAGTGAACTCAATACTCTTACAGATCTCCAGGACAAGCATCTGATGGCTGTGGATGAGACCTCCCTGGGAGGTTTCCAAATGGCATGGCGAGAGCTTAAAGCGGAAGGGCTCGATCCTTATCGTGATCTCTCCCGGCTCTCATTTGGAGGCATTCATGACAAAGTAGTAATGGCGGTCAGATCCGGCAAGGTGGATGCGGGCACCGTTCGCACCGGCATACTTGAACGGATGGCGAAGGCCGGGGTCATCGATATGAGTGACTTCAAAATCATCAATCCACGTTTTCATGCCGAGTTTCTTCTTGCACACAGTACCCAGCTTTACCCGGAGTGGCCGTTCAGTAAGGTTCAGCACACATCAGATACCCTGGCGCAGCAGGTCGTGGTGGCGCTGCTGAATATGCCCAAGGCTCATGCAGCGGCGAAAGCAGGTGGTTACTCCGATTGGACCATCCCTCTCGACTACCAGCAGGTGCATGAACTGTTCACCGAACTGCATCTGCCTCCTTACCAGTATCTCGGCCGTTTTACTTTGATGGACGCAATTCGGAAATACTGGTATTGGGTGCTGATTGGACTCACGTTTCTGCTCTCAATGGCCTTTATGACCTCTTGGGTCCTGCGTCTGAACCAGCAGTTGAAGAAAGCCAAGCAGTATCTTGAACATCAGTATGAGTTGATTCTTAACTCGGTGGCTGACGGTATCTACGGGGTTGATCTCGAAGGTAACGCCACCTTCTTTAACAAGGCTGCAGAAGAGATTGTTGGTTGGAAGGATAATGAGCTGATCGGTAAGAATCAGCATGCCATTCTGCATCACACCCGTGCAGATGGTACGGATCACCCTGCCACGGAATGCCCCGTCTATGCCACATCACGTGACAGTATTGCCCGCTTTGTCAAAGACGACGTATTCTGGAGTAAGGATGGGCGCAGCATACCGGTGGAGTACTCCAGCACACCGATAAGAGATAACCAGGGGCTGACTGTCGGTAGTGTTGTGGTGTTTCGTGATATCAGTGAGCGTAAACAGGCGGAGGAGGTTGAGCAGCAACACCAGCTGGATCTTGCCCATGTGGCCAGGCTAAATACCATGGGTGAGATGGCCTCGGGGATGGCCCATGAGATCAACCAGCCCCTGACCGCCATTGCGACAAATGCCCATGCTTGCGTGCGAATGCTGGAAGGAAGCCCCGACCAGCGGGAGCGGGTAGCGGATGTGATCGAGCGTATCGCCACACAAGCTGAGCGGGCGGGGGAGATCATCTCCAAGCTGCGTCAGTTTGTAAGAAAGGAGCAACCGGACCTGAGCCTGATTAATCTCAACGAGGTGATCAATGGAGTGATTCTGCTGTTACGCCCTGAGATCAGGCGGACTGGAGTAAAAGTACAGCTCGACCTTAATCCTGATATTGGCACTATAATGGCCCAACATGTACAGATAGATCAGGTGATACTGAACCTGGCCAGAAACGCCATCGAGGCGATGAGTGATGCCGCTGTTGAAGAGCCGGTGCTTACCATCAGCACCACCTTGCTCCACCCGGAAATGGTGACTGTGACAGTGGCGGACAATGGTCCCGGCCTCGACGAGGCGGTTGTGGATCAGCTGTTTAATCCGTTTGTTACCACCAAGCCTAAAGGCATGGGGTTGGGACTCTCCATTAGCCAGGGCATCATTGAGGCGCACAAGGGTAGAATATATATTGGTAACGAGCCAGACAAGGGTGCGGTATTTCACTTTAATCTACCGATTGCCATCCCTTAATCAGAGAACAATAGAGAAGAACAATTATGACTCAAGAGACAACAGTTTTTATTGTCGACGATGACCTGGAGGTGCGGGATGCCTTGCAGTTGCTGATGGAGTCTGTCGGCCTCAAGGTGGAGGTTTATGACTCGGCTCAAGCCTATCTCAACCAGTTTGATCATAATCGCCCGGGCTGTCTGGTACTGGATGTTCGTATGCCGGGCATGAGTGGACTCGACCTACAGGTCTATCTGAAATCAGAAGCCATGCACCCCCCCATTATCATTATCACCGGTCACGGTGATGTACCGATGGCGGTCAGGGCCGTCCAATCGGGGGCCGTTGATTTTGTAGAAAAGCCGTTTAACGACCAGGCCTTGCTTGACAGTGTGCACCGTGCTCTTGAAAAAGATGGTGAACAGCGGGGTGAAGCATCGCGGTTGGCCGATATCCAGGGCAGGCTGGACAGGTTGACACCACGAGAGAGAGAGGTGGTGGAACTTGTGGTCGCAGGCAAACGCAACAAGATAATCGCTGCTGATCTCAATGTCAGTCAATCCACGGTTGAAGCACATCGCGCCAAGGTGATGGAGAAGATGGAGGCGTCGACGCTCTCTGACCTGATGCGCATGATGCTTACTCTGGAACAGCTTTGATAATGATAAAAACCTACTTGTTTAAAACTACATAACATATTGATATTCTTATATATCAGGGTAATCCACAGCATGCCATTAAGTGGACTGTGGAAAACCCTTAGGGTCTCTCCCGTATCTCGCAATTTTATCTCCCTCGTTCTCTTTACATAATCTTAACCAGCCCAGAGATCTGGTGCTTGGTGTCGCATAGAGTTGGATAATAAGTTCCTATTCGTCGATTCCCGGGAAACAGACAGAGAGGCAATAAATAGTTTTTACTGGTTGTTCGCCGCTATGGCGTAGACGGAGTGGATGCAGTTCCTGAACACTCCAGGCAACCCTCTCACCATCCGCCCTAAGGAGGAAGATGATGATAAGAATTGGCAGACAACTGGTTATTGCGACCAGTGCCCTGGCTGTTTTGATTGGTGGTGTGACAGTAGCATCAAGTGCTATCGCCGCCGGTTCCAGCGTAGAAGAAGGTAAGAAAATTGCGCTCCATCGTAAGAAGGGTAACTGCATGACTTGCCATATGATCGTGGGTGTTCCCCAACCCGGCAACGTCGCTCCACCGCTGATCGCCATAAAGGCACGTTACCCTGATAAAGCCAAACTACGTGCTCAGATCTGGGATGCCACGGCGATCAATCGTGACTCCCCCATGCCTCCCTATGGTAAATACAAGGTTCTTACCGAATCGGAGATCGATAAGGTAACCGACTACGTCCACTCTCTGTGAGTACGGATTAGCGACAACCTTTGACCCATTTTGAGGAGATTGTGAAGATGAAAAAGTTGCTGATGATATCGGCCGCCGTTGCCATGAGCGCCGGCGCCGTGCTCAATGTTCAGGCCGGACCCGATGAAGACCGTGCCGCTTTTACCAAGTTCTACCAGGAACGTTTCACTGGTGTTGAAATGCAAGAGTATGCCAATGGCGTCTATGCTATCGACAAGATCGCACGCGCCAACTGGGAGGCGATTGAGGAGTTTCCTCCTTACGAGCCGTTTGTCGAAGATGGCCAGGAGATGTGGGATAAGCCCTTTGCCAATGGCAAGAGCTACAAGGACTGTTTCCCCGAAGGACCGGGAGTAGCCCACAAATACCCAAGCTGGGATAAAAAGAAGGGTATGGTGATGACCATGGCACTGGCGGTTAATAACTGCAGGAAGGCCAATGGTGAAAAACCAATGAAGTACAAGAAGGGTCCGATCAATAAGATCCTCGCCTATATGGCCTATGAATCCCGCGGCAAGGTGACCAATGTAGTGGTACCGCAAGATGATCCACGGGCGATGGAAGCCTACAATAAGGGTAAGCATTTCTTCTTTACCCGCCGTGGCCAGCTCAACTTCTCCTGCGCCAGCTGTCATATACAGAATGCCGGCAACAGTGTCCGTACCGAGGTGATGAGCCCCTCCATTGGTCATACGACACACTGGCCCTCTTACCGCTCCAAGTGGGGCACTGTGGGTACTTTGCATCGTCGCTTCACCGGCTGCAATAAGAATATCCGTGCCAAGCCGATGAAAGCTCAGGGAGAAGAGTACCGTAACCTAGAGTACTTCCTGACCTCTCTGAGTAACGGTATTGAACTGAATGGTCCGGGCACCCGGAAATAAGTTGATATGCAGGGCGACCGTCGGATGGTCTCCCGCGATAACGAATTTTGGAGTGAGAAGATGCGAAAGAGAAATAGATTGAGTATGCTGCTCCTGGCGGCATTTATTGCCGGAGCCTCGGGCCAGCTCTATGCGGCAGGTCCAACTGCGGCCCAGGCTGCTGATGCGATTACAGTGGCGAAGGCCGCCCTGAAAAAAGCTGCCAGTGTACAGTCTCAGTGGCGTGATTCAGGCAAGCTGGTAAAAAAGGCGGAGGCAGCTGTTAAAAAGGGTGATTATGCCAAGGCTATCAAGTTGGCGGCCCGGGCCACCGATGAAGGCGATATGGCCTATCGGCAGGGATATGAGCAGCGCGAGCTCTATATTCCACCGTACCTGATGTCGAAGTACTGAAACCCGATTCCATAAGGAGTATAAGCATAATGAGATATGCCAAGGTATTGATCTCCCTCTCTCTGGCTGGCGGTTTGGCCCTGTCGGGTCTAGCCACTGCGGAGAACGGCGGTAGGATCACCCCGTCACTGCACTCTGTTGATGTTGTGCACAATGGGAAAACCGTTACCATTTCACGAGCCACCAGCAAAAGTGCAACTGTACCCCAGGCCTACGCCAGGACTTCCCGTCCCTGTCCCCCATTCTGTGTCCAACCGATGCAAGTGGTGCCTGGGGTTGATACAATCGCTGAACTGGAGGTCCTCGGTTATCTGAAGCGTATGGGTAATGGAGATCGCTCGGTAATGGTAGTAGATTCCCGGACGCCGGATTGGGTTGGACGTGGTACTATTCCAGGCTCCGTCAATATTCCATGGAACAAAATCAATATGGATGTTGGCGGCACTTTTGAGGTTGAAGCCGAAGCGGAAACGCTGAATGATATTCTCACCGGGCAATTGGGTGCACAATTGCGTGAGGGCAAGTGGGACTTCCGCAATGCCAAGACGCTGGTGCTGTTCTGTAATGGCATCTGGTGCCCACAGTCATCTGTGAATATCAAGACGCTGGCTAAGCTGGGTTACCCCACCTATAAGCTGAAGTGGTACCGCGGTGGTATGCAGTCATGGACCAGTGTTGGCCTGACCACAGTTTCGCCTTAACAGAACAGAAAAATATTTTTAGGAGTGTACTTTTATGAAACGCAGGATTTTTCTTAAAGGGTCGATGGCTGTCAGCGCACTGGGCATAGCCCTAGGCGCTGGTCTTCTGACACCGACTGCAGTACTGGCGGCATGGCCGGATAAGGCTTTTCACGCCAAGAAGATGTCTGATGCATTGAACGCACTGCTTGGTAGCGATGCTGTGGAAGAGAGTTCAGATATCACGATCGACGTGCCGGAAATTGCTGAGAATGGTAATGAAGTACCGGTTAAGGTGATATCCACTATCGCCGATATCGAGTCTATCTCTATCTTTGCTGAGAAAAACCCCTCTCCTCTGGTTGCCACCTTTAATCTGGCTGACAATGCGCAGGGCTTTGTTTCCACCCGTATCAGAATGGGCGGCACCGCCAATGTGGTTGGTGTGGTCAAGGCGGGCGGCAAAATCTACAGTGCAAAGAAAGAGGTAAAAGTGACTGTTGGTGGTTGTGGTGGTTAATTTCTGATGGACCTCATGTGAGGTCTGATCAGACTGAACCTGCCGGCCGGTTTAAAAAATGTAACCGGGACTGACACAGACATGTTTCCATGTGCCACAGGTGCATGCTAAAGAAAATAGCCGAGGAAGAGATAATGGCGAAAAAAAGTATTCGAGTCCGCGCAAAGTTTAAAGGCGGTGTTACCACCGTCAGGGCGCTGATGAGTCACCCAATGGAGAGCGGTAACCGCAAAAACAAAGCCGGCAAGAAGATCCCAGCTCACTTCATCCAGGAAGTGACCTGTGATGTGGCTGGTAAGAATGTAATCACCTCCCTTTGGGGTGGTGGTGTTGCGAAATCCGCTTACCTCTCCTTCAAGTTCAATGGCGGCAAGGGTGAGAAACTCAAGCTGACATGGGTAGATAATCAGGGTAAATCTGATTCGATGGAAACAGCTATCAAAGGCTGATTCCTCCTACCCTCCAGCCGGTGACGGGAGACTCCCTTTTCCGTCACCGGCCTGCAGTACCCTCTCTGTAAGGAGTCTCTGATCGAATAGTAAGCAGCCGCCTTGCGGTTCAAGTTTACTACTGCCGTATTCCGCGCAGATTCATTCAAAGACACTTTGATCACACCAGTTTTTTGCTGAACACAGGCAAGTTGTGCCTGAAGGATCGGTTTACGATGACACTTTCGCGACGGGAATTTATACGACTGATGGGTATGGCCGGTGCGGCGGGAATGTTGCCTGGGTCTGTCTTCGCGGCAGCCAAGCGGCCTACTGATCTTTATGAAGTGCCAAAATTCGGTAATGTCTGCCTGATGCATATGACGGACTGTCACGCGCAGCTCAATCCGGTCTATTTCCGTGAGCCCAACGTCAATATGGGGGTCGGCGGAGCTTTTGGTAAGGCACCTCATCTGGTGGGTAACACTCTGCTTAAACACTTTGGTATAGAGCCCGGTGGCATTGAGTCCCACGCCTTTAGTTACCTTGGTTTCGACAAGGCTGCGGGTGAGTATGGCAAGGTGGGCGGTTTTTCCCATCTGGCCAGCTTGGTCAAGCGCCTGCGTGCAGAGCGAGGTGATGGTAACAGTCTGTTGATGGATGGTGGCGATACCTGGCAGGGATCCGGTACCGCCTACTGGACACGTGGCAAGGATATGGTTGGCGCCTGTAATCGCCTTGGTGTTGATGTGATGACCGGCCACTGGGAGTTCACCTACCTTGATAAGGAGATTATCGAGAATGTCGGTGAGTTCAAGGGTGATTTCGTCGCACAGAATGTCAATGTCAAAGAGGACGCACTCTTTGATTACAAATTCCCCGATTTTGATGGTTTTGACGAGGATGAAGGACTTGCCTTCAAACCTTATACCATCAAGATCGTTAACGGTGCCCGGGTAGCGGTGATTGGTCAGGCTTTCCCTTATACCCCCATCGCCAATCCATCTCGCTTTATTCCCGACTGGACCTTCGGTATCAAAGATAAACAGATGCAGGATACCGTTGATATGGTGCGTGAGAAAGAGAAGCCCGATGTGGTGGTGGTGCTCTCCCATAACGGTATGGATGTGGATCTGAAGATGGCTTCCAGAGTGAGTGGTATCGATGCGATCTTCGGAGGCCATACCCACGACGGTATGCCGGCGCCGACTGTTGTGACTAATCCCGGTGGTAAGACCCTGGTGACCAATGCCGGCTCCAATGGCAAGTTCCTGGGAGTGATGGACTTGGATGTGCGCAACGGCAAGGTGCAGGATTTCCGCTACCGTCTGGTACCGGTCTTCTCCAACCTGCTGCCCGCCGATGCAGAGATGCAGGCCTATATTGATGGTGTACGTGCGCCGTATAAGGATCAGCTGGAGGAGAAACTGGCGGTTGCAGGCGAGACCCTCTACCGTCGTGGCAACTTCAACGGCACATTCGATCAGGTGATCTGTGATGCACTACGTGAGGTGAATGATGCACAGGTCTCGCTCTCCCCGGGTTTCCGTTGGGGTACCACGGTGCTTCCCGGTCAGACCATTACCATGGACAACGTCATGGATCAGACATGTATCACTTATCCAGAGACCTATCGCCGGGAGATGAGTGGCGCCGATATCAAAGTGATTCTCGAGGACGTGAGTGACAACCTGTTCAATGAAGACCCCTATCGCCAGCAGGGTGGGGATATGGTGCGTGTTGGTGGTCTCGATTATGTCTGTGAGCCCAACGCGACCTTCGGTAATCGTATTACAGAGATGACACTGGATGACGGTACAAAAATAGAGGCGGGTAAAAAGTATACGGTTGCCGGTTGGGCCACTGTTAATTCGAAAGCCCCCGGTCGTCCAATATGGGAAGTGGTGGGCGACTACCTGCGAGATCAGAAGCAGGTCAAACTAAAGAAACTCAATACGCCTAAACTGCTAGGCGTCAAGGGTAATTCTGGCATAGCTGGATACCCCCAGGGATGACGTGACTCGTCCAGCTTTCAAGGCGCCCTAGGGCGCCTTTTTTTATGGGATATACTCTGTTACCCCAGAACCCTCAGTTGGACAGGGTGGAGAGTGCACTTGGGTTGGTGCAGTACAAGGCACAACGACACGGAATAGTTGTTCTATTCCAGGGAGTTGTAACAACCTAATGCGCCGACCCAATTGTGCTGTCTGCCCTGTAGCGTAATTCACCCGGAGAGTGAAACGGTCAATCGCAGTCAATGCAATTAATATCAAAGCTTTGCCTGTAGAATGGAGCGGTCAACTGAGGATTCTAGGGTTACATGAACCAGAGATTAAAGATAGGTGTTAGCAGTTGTCTGCTGGGGGAGCGGGTACGTTATGACGGTGAGCTGAAACGGTCTGCATTGATAGCAGATGACATGGCACACTTCTTCGATTTTATACCGGTGTGCCCTGAAGTGGAGGCGGGCTTTCCTGTTCCCCGTCCACCGGTGCAGTTGGTGGGTGACCAATTGGCACCACGGGTAGTGGAAGTGGGAAATTCCCAGATTGATATTACAGAGCGTCTCGATACTTTTTCCCGGCAAAGGGTAGTGGAACTGGAAGAGGTTTGCGGTTACTTGTTCAAGGCACGCTCACCCAGTTGTGGCCCCGATATTCCACTTTTTGACCTATCTGGGAGAGAGGTTGGCAGAACCAAGGGTATTTTTTCCCGCAGTGTCCAGCACCACTTTCCCTTGTTACCTGTGGAGGATGAGGGAGGCATGGAAAATTCGGCCAATGGTGGGTGGTTTCTCTTTGGTGTTCTGCTTTTTGCCTGTTGGCAGGGCACAGATGTCGGCGATGAAAGCGATCTTTCACCGGCGGAACTTTGGCGGAGTTGGGTTGATGCGCTCTATCCAGGAGTTCAGTGGTCGCCCCAAATTGTCTCCATGCTGGGGAGCCAATGGAAAAGACCGGAAGAGGCTGGACAACTACTCAGGGGGGCTGGTCGTGGCGGGGTGATTTAGGTCGTTGGCGCGCCAAGCGAAGCTTGGTGCATCTTGCAGGGTGAAAGTCCCTGTCGGGTAAGGATTAGCCACCCACCCGTATTGAGTGTTGCGCTTGTGGCGGAGTGCGGGGAGAGCAAGCGCTTTCCAGTTACTGGATGACTATCCACTGACCACCGCATGAACAAAACAGGTGAAGCGTACACAGCGAATCGTATAGGCCATAGGGTGTCCGCGCACCTGAGAGCTGGAATCGCCTCGACATAAATAACTGTTCCGAGTGATGAGAGCTGTAACGTACTCGAAATCCAAGTGAAGCAACCGAGTTGGCAAGGTTGTGGAGACTCGGCGGGGTTCTCAAGCTGTGGCATGTACGAAGAGATGTATCGAGAACTTGGGAGACCCTAATGGTTCCCGGCAAAGTGCCGGGTAGGGAAGCCAAGCCGAAAGGTGAGGCGCTGCTGGTAAGGTATGCAGATGATTTTGTCTGTGCGTTTCGCTACCGAGAGGACGCGGAGCGATTTTACCGGACACTGCCGAAATGATTGGGTAAGTTTGGATTGGAGCTATCACCAGAGAAGACCCGGTTAATACGATTCAGTCGTTTCCATCCCGGTGGAAAACGGCGGATCTGTTTTTGGGCTTTGAACTGTACTGGGGGCATGATCGCCAAAGGCGACCTCGCCTACACCGGAGAACGGCAAAGAAGAAGTTGGTGCAGGCGGTCAAAGGGATGGGGGAGTGGATTAAGCAGTTTCGCCACCTCCCACTGGCTGACTTCCGCATTGCACTGAATCGCCGCCTCCGGGGGCACTATCAATACTTTGGATTGATAGGTAACAGTCGGCAGGTATGGCTTTACTACAAGGAAGTGATCGAACGTGTTTATAAGTGGCTGAACAGGCGAAGCCAAAGACGGAGCTACACTTGGGTGGGGTTAAATGAGATGCTGAGGCAACAGGGAATCCTGAAGCCGGAAGTAAGGAAGCTTAACTTCCCCAGGACATACCTGATATATGAATAGGGACTCCAGCATTGCGCGGGAGTGAGTATTACTGAGGAGCCGGATGCGGTAGTACCGCACGTCCGGATCTGCATGGGGGCGCTTTGGGTAACCGGGCGTCCTACCATTACGTTCGCTGGTTTATGCGTAAGCACAAAGCGATTAAGCGCAGTAAAATGCGTGCGATGGCGCTTTTTGCCCGATGCATGAAGGAAAGCCCCGGTTTGTTTGTTCACTGGCGTGAGGGGATGAAAGGTGCGTTTGCTTGATGGGAGCGGTATGAGCGGAGACGTTCACGTACCGTTCTGCGAGAGGCTGAGGGTGAGAGTCCCTTGGTCTACTCTCCTCCCAAAACGCATCACGAGATCAAAGACACGCTTGGACCACGTAATGTGTCATTATGACATGAAAAACCCTGAGGAGTCAATCCAGTCAATCCAGTAGATCCATGATTATTCAATCATAACAATAAGATACTGATGTGGTTTATATTTGGTATAAATTTTGCTTTTAAGAGAGCTATGAAAAACTATGACAAGATACGATCTGATTTTACTGAAGAGCTCAAACGAGCTACTAATAAAGACGAAGGTTTTGCCGCCCTTGAGAAGGCAGTCGATAAGCTGGGTTTGAGAGGTGTTCTTTATGCAATCATTCCCCACATTATGCTGGGTAAATGCCCACCGGTATTTATGGCTTCAGGTTTCTACGGCCCGTTCTTGGGGGCCTACAACGAAGCTCGCTTAGACCTGGATGATCCCATCTTATCCAAAGCTGCTGCTGGCGAAACAAAAGTGATTGATTGGCAGACTGAGCGCAAAACGAACGAAATGACTAAAAAGGAAGAAGAGGTCTTCCAATTCGCTCGAGATCACCAGATCACTAGTGGTAAGACGTACCTCTTAATGAACGAAAAACCATATTTTGCTGTCTCTAGCATTATCGGCAGTAATGGAGATAGGGATTTCTACAACCTTTTAATGAGTTATAACTGAATCTGGTGTTTGAGTAGTTGAAAAAGGGCGGCGTATCTGGTTGATTTGTTGTTGCGAGACATCAAAACAACCATTGGAGATACGCCACCATGAGTAAGAATAACGTTGTTAAGCTGGCAGGTCGAGATACGATTATCGATCCGCTGACAGAGTTGCTGAGAAGCGGTGCAGAGCAGTTGATCTACCAGGCGGTAGAGGCAGAGTTGCTGGAGCTGTTGGCGGAGCACACCGAGCGACGGACAGAGGATGGCAAGGCGGGTGTGGTGCGTAATGGTCATCTGCCAGCTCGTAAACTGCAGACAGGATTGGGGCCGGTCACGGTCGAGATCCCCAAAGTTCGAGCGAAGACCGGCGAGCCGGTGACGTTCCGATCAGCTCTGGTACCGCCGTATGTACGCAAGACGAAGTCACTGGAAGCGGCGCTGCCGTGGCTCTACCTGAAGGGGATTTCCAGTGGTGAGATGGGTGAGGCCCTGAAAGTGCTGGTGGGTCCGGATGCAACAGGCTTGTCGGCCAGCACGGTATCGCGTCTGAAGCAGGTCTGGGCAGAAGAATATCGGAGCTGGTGTGAGGAGCGCCTGGATAAGGAGCATTGGGTGTATGTGTGGGCAGACGGTGTCTACAGCGGACTGAGAGCAGAGCAGACGAAGCTGTGTGCCCTGGTGGTGATCGGTGTGAATGAGCGTGGTGAGAAGCATTTTCTGGCAATTGAGGATGGTGTGCGGGAGTCCACGCAGAGCTGGCGGGAGGTACTGTTGAAGCTGAAGTCACGCGGACTGAACCCGCCCAAATTGGCGATCGGTGACGGTGCCATGGGCTTCTGGGCTGCGCTGGAGGAAGTATATCCTGAGACGCGCCAGCAGCGCTGCTGGATGCACAAGACCATGAACGTGCTGAACTGCCTGCCAAAGACAGCTCAGCCGAAAGCGAAGCAGGCACTGCATAACATCTGGCAGGCGGAGACTCAGGCCGATGCGGAAAAGGCCTTTGATCTGTTTATCAAAACGTATGAGCCGAAGTATCCGAAGGCTGCCATCTGTCTGCACAAAGACCGAGAGGAACTGATGGCTTTCTATCACTTTCCGGCACAGCACTGGCAGAGCATTCGGACCAGCAATCCGATTGAATCAACCTTCGGGACAATCCGCCATCGAACCAAGCGTTCCAAGGGCTGCCTATCGCGTGACGGCATGCTACACATGATGTTCAAACTCGGCCTGTGTGCCGAGAAGAAGTGGAGACGATTACGGGGTTTCGGTTACCTGGCGAAGGTGATAACCGGAATCAAATTTAAAGATGGTGTTGAGGTAACAGGAGTCGATCAGGTCGCCGCTTGATTCAACTGGTTAAACACCAGATTTGACTATAACTCTTATTTCAAAGTGATGATCCGGGACAAAATCGGAAGTTTTATGACCAGCACGGTGATGCAAGAGTATTTGAACAATTGGATCACGGATTACGTCTTGTTGGACGACAATGCAGGACAAGGCATCAAAGCCAAGTATCCTCTGCCGCTGATCGCCATGGAAGGCTGAAAGCCGAGGCGATTAGTCCCCGATAGGCGTAGGCGCGGTTGTATGGCCGGAATTGCGACCGGCAGGGAGCGATGTAGGGCATACAAGGAGTGCATCCGAAACGCCGTAGAGTCATTGCGGGAGTCATGATGGAGTAGTGCACAAGCAGCTTTGCTGCAATGTGCAATACGGAATCGTGACGTACGCAGGACGGTCGGGGCATAACGGCTGTCGCGTAGGCGAGTCGATTTTGGAGACTTGGATGTCCCAAAATCTTTCATTCGGCACCAACTGTGTTGATTGGCGGGATGCCAACTGCAGGTGTGGGAAGTGTGTGCACCTGCACGGGTCCACCGGATAGTATTGTTAAAGGGAGTATGACGGTGTTGATAGGGGGTAAGCCTGCTGCTCGGATGGGGGATAGTACTGCCCATGGGGGGAGTATTGTGGTGGGATGTCCTACTGTTTTGATAGGAGGGTGAGTAGTTAAGCGAATCTCGTCGTTTAAAAAACAGTAACCACAGCTCCATTCACATTGCTCGAACCAAATTACTAATAAGCAAGCGCCTTAACCTTGGCATAAATAATTTTATGGCTAAATAAATGGCGTCCCAAACATTCCATAATTATACCGCGAAAAATAAATCATACTGGAGCAGAGATCATGCCGGAACACTTCCTCGCTATAGGTAACACAGAGTTCGCTGACTCCGTTTCACATACGGGTAAACATCATAAGAGTGGTTGGTTAAAGGAAGCGAATTCCCTTACAGGTTTGCTAAAGGCGGTAACAGAATGCCAGAAAGCAAAGAATTTGCTCACCCTCACCGCGTTGTTTGAAGCAATGCATGGCTGGATGAATCGGCATCCTACCGAGTATAAAAAGAGAGGAGACTCTATGCGGGCCTTGTGGGAAGAAGCATATGAGGCCGCAGCCATATTAGATTCTACCTTCGATCCAGCTGCATTCGACTATCCGGATGACCCAGTGGCATATGGGCAATCCAAAGCAGCAGCCATGGATCTCGCTCGAGCCATTTCGGTTAAGCATAGTGACGTACTGATAACGAATTCTTATGGATACAATATCGTTGAAGGGGTTAAACAGAGCCCTTATCAAACTCCACCCTTCGATAGCGCTAAATTGCTTGAGCTCTTAGAGAGCCTTTATAACTGGGCTGCTGGCATTGCCGCTAAATACGATCGCAATGGTAACCATCAGATCAATAGTCAATATCAGATTGATTTGGGGAAAAATGCCTCCAAAAAACGGATGATTCTCTGGGAACAGTTCAAAGGTGTTTTGGACAGTGATGCCAGGAGTCATGGAAATGCTGATAAAAAACGCGAAGCGAAACAAGTTCTCGACAACATCAATTCGGTTGTAAACCTTCCTCGTTTAGTGAAGCTTGGCCGCTGTTTTACCTGTGCGGCAGCGGTGGTCTACGAGCTGATTAGTGATCCCGAGTTCTGTAATTTACGGTTACCTGTTGAAGTTTGTACTACTTCCCGAGTACAACATTATTTTGTGGTAATTGGTCGAAATACGCGGTCTGATATAAATGCCCCAGGCAGTTGGGGTCCAGGGGCTTTTATTGTGGATATATGGGACGCCAACGGCTGGCAAGCACAGCCTCTAGTGAAGCGTACTACCGATAATCAGTTTTTACGTCCCGGTACTGTTGAACCGAATGATTGGAACTATATAGGAGACGCCGAGCACGGCGCTTTGAAAGTTGTGTGTCGAATGGTGCCTGGGTTTAATCGAGAGCGAGCTAAGGTTGTTGAGCTTGATGATTAGCGACTATGTGACCTATGAAGCAGATCCCCGCAAAAGGTCACAAAATGATTTCCGGCCACCCTTGATGGTCAGCCAGTAATAGAAGAATACTGAGTTAATATTGGCCTCAGATAAACGCGACAGGAACGACAAGGATGTCTGCTTGCGCTGCTCAGCGTCACCAAAAGCCAACCCCGGAAGCCCGCGTATACCAGCGCCGAAGACCAGAGCGCACGGCAACCTACCAGGCGGTACAGCATCACATGGAGACATGGCTGAGCAATACACGAGAAGCCAACCCGGATTATGACCCCATCCCCCAGCATGTAGAACGGGATCTGCGAAAGTTCCTGGAGTGCGGGATACTTGCGTATGGCTGCGCCAGGGCCCGCTGCGACGAGTGCGGCGAAGATTTTCTGATCGCCTATTCGTGCAAAGGAAGAGGTATCTGCCCCTCCTGTAACACCAAACACATGGCAGAAACAGCAGCTCACCTGGTCGACCATCTCTTCCCACAGGTGCCGGTAAGGCAGTGGGTGATTACCCTACCGAAGCGGTTACGCTACTACCTTCTCCAGGATGCAGAACTGACCGGTCGTGCCCTGCAAATTGGATTGCGGGTGATAGAGCGTACCCTGCGTGAGCAGTGCCCCGATGCTCCACCTACAGCCAAATACGGCGGAGTGACCTATATCCACCGTTTTGGCTCATCGCTCAATGCCCACCTCCATTTCCATAGCTGCATGATGGATGGTCTTTTCGCCCAAACAGAAGAGGGGCTGCAGTTCTACGAAGCGACTGGATTGAGTGATGAAGTTATCCAGCAAGCCCAGAAAAAGATCAGAAAACGGGTATTGCGTCTCTTCGTTCGGCGTGGATTGCTTACATCAGATGATGCTGAACAGATGCAGACATGGCAGAACGGAGGCGGCTTCTCACTGAATGCAGAGGTAAGGATCGATGGGGCAGACAGACAAGGGCTGGAGCGGCTGTTTCGCTACTGCGCCCGGCCGATATTCGCCGGAGAACGGCTCTGTTGGCAGGAGCAGGATGAGATGCTTATCTATCACCTACGAAAGCCACAGCATGATGGTCAAACCCTGTTGCGGCTGACCCCGGCGGAGTTTCTTGACCGGATTGCTACCCTGATACCGCCACCCCGGCGGCATCGGCACCGCTACCATGGGGTACTGGCACCGAATGCACCACTGCGGGAACAGGTGACAAACAGGGCAGGGCAACCGGTTACCGATGAAAGTGTTGTGAGTGGTGATAAGCCAAAAGCCGGGGTGGATGAGGAGCAGGCGGCCGGATGCCTTTTTGCTTCGATCTGGGCCATGTTGCTTGCCAGGATCTATGAGATCAATCCACTGGTCTGCCCAAGGTGCGGTGGGGAAATGAGGATTATTGCCTTTATTACCGAACTGGAGCCGATCAGGCGTATCCTGCGGCATATCGGGGAGCCGGACAGTGCGCCGGAGATCTCACCTGCCCGTGGGCCACCTGATTTTTTCCTGGAGTTGGATCAGAGTCAGGCGTGGTCTGATGAAGTAGTTGATCCGGTTCCGGAATTTGAATATGACCAGACGGTGAACTGGTAGCTCTCTGCATCCACGATGAGTATACAAATTCGCAGGCGTGGTTAAGGCCTGTGCCAAGCCTTCTTGTGCCTCTTTTCCCCAGTTGATGAGTTTTAGGAAGAGACAAGCCCTTTTTTCGGTATTTTCGGTATCTGGCGGGATATCAGCATAATCACTTCCGCTAAAATCCATGGGGCTGGTGGGTGATACTTCTTCTGAATACCATGATTTTGGTTGATTTTATGGGTTGAAATTCCTATCCTTTTGCGCTGCTCAGCGTCACCAAAAGCCAACCCCGGAAGCCCGCGTATACCAGCGCCGAAGACCAGAGCGCACGGCAACCTACCAGGCGGTACAGCATCACATGGAGACATGGCTGAGCAATACACGAGAAGCCAACCCGGATTATGACCCCATCCCCCAGCATGTAGAACGGGATCTGCGAAAGTTCCTGGAGTGCGGGATACTTGCGTATGGCTGCGCCAGGGCCCGCTGCGACGAGTGCGGCGAAGATTTTCTGATCGCCTATTCGTGCAAAGGAAGAGGTATCTGCCCCTCCTGTAACACCAAACACATGGCAGAAACAGCAGCTCACCTGGTCGACCATCTCTTCCCACAGGTGCCGGTAAGGCAGTGGGTGATTACCCTACCGAAGCGGTTACGCTACTACCTTCTCCAGGATGCAGAACTGACCGGTCGTGCCCTGCAAATTGGATTGCGGGTGATAGAGCGTACCCTGCGTGAGCAGTGCCCCGATGCTCCACCTACAGCCAAATACGGCGGAGTGACCTATATCCACCGTTTTGGCTCATCGCTCAATGCCCACCTCCATTTCCATAGCTGCATGATGGATGGTCTTTTCGCCCAAACAGAAGAGGGGCTGCAGTTCTACGAAGCGACTGGATTGAGTGATGAAGTTATCCAGCAAGCCCAGAAAAAGATCAGAAAACGGGTATTGCGTCTCTTCGTTCGGCGTGGATTGCTTACATCAGATGATGCTGAACAGATGCAGACATGGCAGAACGGAGGCGGCTTCTCACTGAATGCAGAGGTAAGGATCGATGGGGCAGACAGACAAGGGCTGGAGCGGCTGTTTCGCTACTGCGCCCGGCCGATATTCGCCGGAGAACGGCTCTGTTGGCAGGAGCAGGATGAGATGCTTATCTATCACCTACGAAAGCCACAGCATGATGGTCAAACCCTGTTGCGGCTGACCCCGGCGGAGTTTCTTGACCGGATTGCTACCCTGATACCGCCACCCCGGCGGCATCGGCACCGCTACCATGGGGTACTGGCACCGAATGCACCACTGCGGGAACAGGTGACAAACAGGGCAGGGCAACCGGTTACCGATGAAAGTGTTGTGAGTGGTGATAAGCCAAAAGCCGGGGTGGATGAGGAGCAGGCGGCCGGATGCCTTTTTGCTTCGATCTGGGCCATGTTGCTTGCCAGGATCTATGAGATCAATCCACTGGTCTGCCCAAGGTGCGGTGGGGAAATGAGGATTATTGCCTTTATTACCGAACTGGAGCCGATCAGGCGTATCCTGCGGCATATCGGGGAGCCGGACAGTGCGCCGGAGATCTCACCTGCCCGTGGGCCACCTGATTTTTTCCTGGAGTTGGATCAGAGTCAGGCGTGGTCTGATGAAGTAGTTGATCCGGTTCCGGAATTTGAATATGACCAGACGGTGAACTGGTAGCTCTCTGCATCCACGATGAGTATACAAATTCGCAGGCGTGGTTAAGGCCTGTGCCAAGCCTTCTTGTGCCTCTTTTCCCCAGTTGATGAGTTTTAGGAAGAGACAAGCCCTTTTTTCGGTATTTTCGGTATCTGGCGGGATATCAGCATAATCACTTCCGCTAAAATCCATGGGGCTGGTGGGTGATACTTCTTCTGAATACCATGATTTTGGTTGATTTTATGGGTTGAAATTCCTATCCTTAGAGACGAAGCAGCGTAGAGAATTGGACAACTATCTTGACAATCGTCGGATATAAGCGAGTCTCTTGTTATCGTAGTTTTGAAATTAACTCACCGGGTAACGCATTAAGGGGAAGCAGATGCCGGGAACAATCACCGAAGACGATAAGTACTACGCCTACCAGTGGATATGGAAAAAAGTACAAGAGTCAATGAGAGGGGCACCCACGAGTATCTTTGACGTCGGAAAAGCGTACGAGGCCTACCATGCACTGAGATTCTTCTGGCCCGAGGGGGGAGAAGGCTCAGCTGAAAGACTGACAGTTTGGGCCAACAGATATCTTGATGGCTTCCAGTGGCAACAGATGTGGAACTTCATCTTCTCACAAACTGAGCAGGAACTGCAGCTACTGCAGCTACAGCAACAATCACAACCCGCTTCAAGCAGTTGCCCCTCACTAGCTCAGCAGCAAAATTCCAACGATGCCGGGAGGTCGATTAGTCAAGTGTTGCAGGACACTAGTAGGTTGGGGGGGCTGCCAGTGCTTACTTCTAACGATATAGATATGGAGCTGGGGCCTTTGGGGCCTATACAGACGAATCAGCTGATACCACCGCTCCCACCAGCTCAGCAGCAAAATTCCAACGATGCCGTGAGGTCGTATGATCAAGCGTCGCAGGAAAGGAGTAACTTCATCTTGGAGGAAAGGAGGAACCTCCTCTTGGGGGAAATGTTTAATATCAGTGGCGCTGCGTTGAAACCGCAACCCTTACAATCACAACCCGCTTCAAGCAGTTGCCCCTCACTAGCTCAGCAGCAAAATTCCAACGATGCCGGGAGGTCGATTAGTCAAGTGTTGCAGGACACTAGTAGGTTGGGGGGGCTGCCAGTGCTTACTTCTAACGATATAGATATGGAGCTGGGGCCTTTGGGGCCTATACAGACGAATCAGCTGATACCACCGCTCCCACCAGCTCAGCAGCAAAATTCCAACGATGCCGTGAGGTCGTATGATCAAGCGTCGCAGGAAAGGAGTAACTTCATCTTGGAGGAAAGGAGGAACCTCCTCTTGGGGGAAATGTTTAATATCAGTGGCGCTGCGTTGAAACCGCAACCCTTACAATCACAACCCGCTTCAAGCCGTTTGGCCTCACCAGCTCAGCAGCAAAATTATCTTGCGATCCAACAACCGAATATCCTACGACCACAAACCACTTCTATGCTACTGTCCCCTCAACTAGATGAAACACAACAGCAACAACTTCAACCCATTAAAGATAGTGCAGTTGCACTAAATCCGCAGCAACCTCAAGCCACTTATCGGGGGAGGGCGGAGCATGACTGGGCTTCTATCACCGACGACCAGTGGCGGACGCTGACGAATCGTCAGATTGCTCAGATCCTGGGTATCGATAACCCACGTACTGTGTCGAACTATCGTCTCCGCCATAATCTCCCGAGGGGGCCGATGGATACGAAGTATAACTGGGGTTCTATTACCCGCCACCAGTGGGAGACGCTGACGAATCGTCAGATTGCTCGGATCCTGGGTTGCAATGACCCAACTATTGTGTGTCATCATCGTCTCCGCCATAATCTCCCGAGGGGGCCGCGGGGTTGAGAGTGAGGTCGCCGAGGACGCAGAGGTATGACTGAGATTCTTATTCGCACCTGGATGCCGCATTGAAACATCGATGGGGAGGATTCGGACTGATCTTACATCCTCTTTTGAGGAGGGACTTTCGCAGATCAAGGCGATTGAAAAAATCCGGCTTGGCCATGGTTACACACGTATTCAGCAGGGCTGATAGATTTGCATACGCTGTCAGCCATGGAGAGCGAGGGCTAATCACTACTAGTCTGGGCAAGAAACAGAGCGCCTCCGCTTGACGGTGTGTACTGCCAATAACCATCGAGGCAGTTCCATTTCGGATGGGGCGTGTTCAGATCAAGCTTCATATTCATACTCGTCCCTATAATTACGAAGCCTATTTCTGTGTACGCGGGCTGCGCACCAGAAAGCGTATATAGTTCAACGACCGGTTTACCGGAACCCCAGTCCTTGGCGTTGACCGCAACCTGGACCATGGCGCCGCACGCGCCCGTGCAGTGCGGGTGCGCAAGCAGGTTACTAATCCACACACTATCGGGCATCACCAAAAGCTGCATCACGACTACCGGCACCCAGTCGACTCGGTAAATATAGTACTCTTTATTTCCAATCATCCCATCAAAGAAACTGGCCATGATGCCCTTCGTTAGGAGACGCCGAGCACGGCGCTTTGAAAGTTGTGTGTCGAATGGTGCCTGGGTTTAATCGAGAGCGAGCTAAGGTTGTTGAGCTTGATGATTAGCGACTATGTGACCTATGAAGCAGATCCCCGCAAAAGGTCACAAAATGATTTCCGGCCACCCTTGATGGTCAGCCAGTAATAGAAGAATACTGAGTTAATATTGGCCTCAGATAAACGCGACAGGAACGACAAGGATGTCTGCTTGCGCTGCTCAGCGTCACCAAAAGCCAATCCCGGAAGCCCGCGTATACCAGCGCCGAAGACCAGAGCGCACGGCAACCTACCAGGCGGTACAGCATCACATGGAGACATGGCTGAGCAATACACGAGAAGCCAACCCGGATTATGACCCCATCCCCCAGCATGTAGAACGGGATCTGCGAAAGTTCCTGGAGTGCGGGATACTTGCGTATGGCTGCGCCAGGGCCCGCTGCGACGAGTGCGGCGAAAGATTTTCTGATCGCCTATTCGTGCAAAGGAAGAGGTATCTGCCCCTCCTGTAACACCAAACACATGGCAGAAACAGCAGCTCACCTGGTCGACCATCTCTTCCCACAGGTGCCGGTAAGGCAGTGGGTGATTACCCTACCGAAGCGGTTACGCTACTACCTTCTCCAGGATGCAGAACTGACCGGTCGTGCCCTGCAAATTGGATTGCGGGTGATAGAGCGTACCCTGCGTGAGCAGTGCCCCGATGCTCCACCTACAGCCAAATACGGCGGAGTGACCTATATCCACCGTTTTGGCTCATCGCTCAATGCCCACCTCCATTTCCATAGCTGCATGATGGATGGTCTTTTCGCCCAAACAGAAGAGGGGCTGCAGTTCTACGAAGCGACTGGATTGAGTGATGAAGTTATCCAGCAAGCCCAGAAAAAGATCAGAAAACGGGTATTGCGTCTCTTCGTTCGGCGTGGATTGCTTACATCAGATGATGCTGAACAGATGCAGACATGGCAGAACGGAGGCGGCTTCTCACTGAATGCAGAGGTAAGGATCGATGGGGCAGACAGACAAGGGCTGGAGCGGCTGTTTCGCTACTGCGCCCGGCCGATATTCGCCGGAGAACGGCTCTGTTGGCAGGAGCAGGATGAGATGCTTATCTATCACCTACGAAAGCCACAGCATGATGGTCAAACCCTGTTGCGGCTGACCCCGGCGGAGTTTCTTGACCGGATTGCTACCCTGATACCGCCACCCCGGCGGCATCGGCACCGCTACCATGGGGTACTGGCACCGAATGCACCACTGCGGGAACAGGTGACAAACAGGGCAGGGCAACCGGTTACCGATGAAAGTGTTGTGAGTGGTGATAAGCCAAAAGCCGGGGTGGATGAGGAGCAGGCGGCCGGATGCCTTTTTGCTTCGATCTGGGCCATGTTGCTTGCCAGGATCTATGAGATCAATCCACTGGTCTGCCCAAGGTGCGGTGGGGAAATGAGGATTATTGCCTTTATTACCGAACTGGAGCCGATCAGGCGTATCCTGCGGCATATCGGGGAGCCGGACAGTGCGCCGGAGATCTCACCTGCCCGTGGGCCACCTGATTTTTTCCTGGAGTTGGATCAGAGTCAGGCGTGGTCTGATGAAGTAGTTGATCCGGTTCCGGAATTTGAATATGACCAGACGGTGAACTGGTAGCTCTCTGCATCCACGATGAGTATACAAATTCGCAGGCGTGGTTAAGGCCTGTGCCAAGCCTTCTTGTGCCTCTTTTCCCCAGTTGATGAGTTTTAGGAAGAGACAAGCCCTTTTTTCGGTATTTTCGGTATCTGGCGGGATATCAGCATAATCACTTCCGCTAAAATCCATGGGGCTGGTGGGTGATACTTCTTCTGAATACCATGATTTTGGTTGATTTTATGGGTTGAAATTCCTATCCTTTATTGGGATTCAACCCTGCGGTGAGTCGAGATGCTCTGAAGGCAATGCGAGTGAAAATCCGGAAGTCCCGTTTGCGTAGTCGTACCCATCTATCGTTGAAGGATATTGCCGAATGGCTCAACCCCATTATGCGGGGTTGGCTAGCTTACTATGGTCGGTTCTACCGTTCAGCGATGTATGCGATTATTCGGCATGTGAATAAGACGTTGGCGCGCCAAGCGAAGCTTGGTGCATCTTGCAGGGTGAAAGTCCCTGTCGGGTAAGGATTAGCCACCCACCCGTATTGAGTGTTGCGCTTGTGGCGGAGTGCGGGGAGAGCAAGCGCTTTCCAGTTACTGGATGACTATCCACTGACCACCGCATGAACAAAACAGGTGAAGCGTACACAGCGAATCGTATAGGCCATAGGGTGTCCGCGCACCTGAGAGCTGGAATCGCCTCGACATAAATAACTGTTCCGAGTGATGAGAGCTGTAACGTACTCGAAATCCAAGTGAAGCAACCGAGTTGGCAAGGTTGTGGAGACTCGGCGGGGTTCTCAAGCTGTGGCATGTACGAAGAGATGTATCGAGAACTTGGGAGACCCTAATGGTTCCCGGCAAAGTGCCGGGTAGGGAAGCCAAGCCGAAAGGTGAGGCCAACGAAGATTGTTAGGGAGTCGGATCAGCTCATAGTAGTCTGAGATCGGGAGAGCCGGTTGCATGGCGAAGGGGCTGACAGTAATACGTAGCTTGCAAAGGAAACAACTGCCGGACATGTAGGGCTGGGAAAACAGATGCAAACCTCACTGCAAGCCATAGCCATCAAGGCTGGAGAACGACCGACACACCGTTTTCAGAACCTCTATAAGGAACTGAATATAGGAATGCTATGGCAGAGCTATGAACGGCTCAACCGAAAAGCAGCCCCCGGTGTGGATGGTCAAACATGGATAGCGTATCAGGAAGAGCTACTGCCAAGGCTGAATAAGCTGGTCGGTAGATTGAAGGAAGGAAGCTACAAGACACAGTTGATCAAAAGGGTCTACATACCCAAAGGGAACGGAAAAGAACGCCCACTGGGCATCCCTGCGCTGGAAGACAAGATTGTCCAACAGTCGGCAGCCACACTGCTACAGAGTATCTACGAGTCCGACTTTCTGGACTGTAGCTATGGCTATCGACCCAAGCGTAGTGCCCATGAAGCGATCCACGGTCTTAACATCAACCTGCAGTACGGTAAATACGGCTATGTCGTGGAAGCGGACATCAAAGGATTCTTTGATAACGTTAACCACAACTGGATGCTGAAGATGCTCGAACAGCGGATAGATGACAAGGCCTTTCTTGGACTGATCAGTAAATGGCTCAAAGCGGGGATAATGCAGCCAGACGGGAGAATAGAGCGACCTGAAGAGGGGAACCCCTCAAGGTGGCTTAGCCTCCCCCGTACTGGCAAACATCTACCTCCACCATGTGCTGGATATCTGGTTTGAAAAGAGAGTGAAACCGAACCTTAAAGGTGAGGCGCTGCTGGTAAGGTATGCAGATGATTTTGTCTGTGCGTTTCGCTACCGAGAGGACGCGGAGCGATTTTACCGGACACTGCCGAAGCGATTGGGTAAGTTTGGATTGGAGCTATCACCAGAGAAGACCCGGTTAATACGATTCAGTCGTTTCCATCCCGGTGGAAAACGGCGGATCTGTTTTTGGGCTTTGAACTGTACTGGGGGCATGATCGCCAAAGGCGACCGCGTCTACACCGGAGAACGGCAAAGAAAGAAGTTGGTGCAGGCGGTCAAAGGGATGGGGGAGTGGATTAAGCAGTTTCGCCACCTCCCACTGGCTGACTTCCGCATTGCACTGAATCGCCGCCTCCGGGGGCACTATCAATACTTTGGATTGATAGGTAACAGTCGGCAGGTATGGCTTTACTACAAGGAAGTGATCTGAACGTGTTTATAAGTGGCTGAACAGGCGAAGCCAAAGACGGAGCTACACTTGGGTGGGGTTAAATGAGATGCTGAGGCAACAGGGAATCCTGAAGCCGGAAGTAAGGAAGCTTAACTTCCCCAGGACATACCTGATATATGAATAGGGACTCCAGCATTGCGCGGGAGTGAGTATTACTGAGGAGCCGGATGCGGTAGTACCGCACGTCCGGATCTGCATGGGGGCGCTTTGGGTAACCGGGCGTCCTACCATTACGGGGTAGGGGATTAATCACACTCATCCTCAGGATCATCATCGTCGTCATGACAGGAGGGAAAGAGATTACGGCGTCGGTATACCTCTTTACACTTCTTTGATGTGTCGCTCGGCCGGGTTATATCCTGGATAAGACGTAGCTCTTCTGTCTCCATATTCAGTAGTTGCTTTGCCGGAGCGCAACCTTTTCCATTATTACACTCATCGTCGGCACCACAGACCCGCTTGACGAGATGCTGGCATGGGGTTTTCTTACCACTACTGATAGTGCGTTCACATGGAGTGAAAAAATCCTCCTGCTTCAGCGCGTTAGTGCATTGACCGAAACTTTCTCCCGGACTGCCTCTCCAGGCATCCTCTCTCTCCAGTTGCACAAGTTGACGTGCCGGGGAGCAGGCGGGGCTCTGGCTGCAGGCGCCATTGAAGCCACACACCTTCACCATCAATTTCATGCATGGAGAGACGGCCATGGAAGGAGAAGTTTCAATCTTCTCTGTTGTTTCATTTGCCGGCATCGTCTCTGTTTGTTTCGTATCGGCACCACTGATTGCGATGCCGTCACGGATAATCACAACCGACCCATCTTTGAGTCGGTGGGTTCCATCCCAGAGTGGTGTCGAGCCGCCGTCTGTGTGTCTTACCGCTTTACCTGTTGTCGGATCGACAGTTACCGATGAACCGTCATTAAGGCCGGTAGTACCACCCTGTGCGAGCGCGGGTGTGATCAGAATCACCAATAGCGCGAATTTGATGGGATTGATGTTAATCCAGTATGGCATGCTGTTTCTCGCCGGTAGTTATTTGGGTAGGTCGGTGGCGGCTGCTTTACTCTGACCACCACAGCTGCTCACTACCAGATTAGTCATAAGTTCAACATGACTTATAGCATCATTTAGAGCAGGTATGTACTGATACTCTTCACCTCCTGCCGAAAGGAAGTAGTTGCAGTTCTCTTCACCGATCTCTTCGAGTGTTTCCAGACAGTCAGCTGAGAAACCCGGACAGATTACCTGGACACTTTTTACCCCCTCTTGTCCCCACAGTTTCAATGTTTCATCAGTATAGGGTTTGATCCACTCCTGTCGTCCCATACGCGATTGAAAGGTGATTGCCCACTCCTTTTCATCAAGATTAAGTGCCTGTGCCAGCTTTGTTGCCGTTACTTTGCACTCTTGCGGGTAGGGGTCGCCACCATCGGCATATGATTGGGGAATGCCGTGGAATGAAATCAGCAGCCTCTCTGCCCGCCCCTGCTTCTGCCAGGCACTACGGACACTCTCAGCCAGTGCCTTAATATACTGATTATTATCGAAATAGTGATTAATGAAGCGTAATTCAGGAATCCAGCGCCAGCCTTGAAGTGTTTGGCTGACGGCATCAAAGGTCGATGCTGTGGTAGTTGCAGAATATTGAGGATAAAGGGGCAGGATCAGCACCCTACGGGCGTTGGCTCTCCTCAGCGCTTCGAGCCCCTGGGCTATAGAAGGCGAGCCATAACGCATGGCCAGCACCACCTTGGCAGGGCCGTCCATCTGTTGCTCCAGTGCCGATTGCAGAGCAGTCGCCTGTCTCTGTGAAATCGTCAGTAGTGGCGAGCCCTCATCTGTCCAGACTTTGCGGTATGCAGCGGCGGAGTGTTTTGGACGAGTGCGCAGAATTATGCCGTTGAGAATCAACCACCAGAGCCATCGTGGTGTCTCCACCACTCTTGGATCCCAGAGGAACTCTTTTAGATAGCGGCGTACATCAGCGGTGGTAGCAGCATCCGGGGTGCCAAGGTTGGTAAGCAGAATGCCGGTGCATGGGGCTGACGTATCGTCGGGTGCAGCTCCTTGGTAGTTCATGGGTGCCTGTTTCTCTCCCGGTTTCTCAGTTAGTGCCTATGAAAGGGCCATATTGTCCCATTTGCTCTGCTACTGGCAATGAAAAAATCACCTGAAATAAAAGTTACCTAAGCAAGGTCTCTTTACGTAACAACTTTTTGTATTGGTGAGCCATGAAAAAAAACCTCCTTTTTGCTCTCTTCACACTCCTGGTAATGCCGCTCACTGTAGTGGCGGCTGGCGGGCGTGTAATTGCCGGCGATGGAGTAGAGGTGTCTGTCTTTGTTTCCGGGAGTGGGATAACAAGCATCGATTTGACCACCGGGAATACCCGTTGGCGGGTGCTGGCTGACCGGCAGTTTCATGAGCCGGTGTTGGCCGGTGGACAGTTGCTTGCCGCCGGTAGTACCGGACTTTATGCCATTGATCCGAGCAGTGGTGAAATTGGCTGGATGTTGGCCGATGGCACCCATTTTTTTCCGCCGGTAGTGGTTGGCGGTGAGGTGTTTGTTACCAATCAGAGTGGCATGGTCCGCTCAGTTGATCTCGGGACTGGAGAGCCGCGTTGGCAACGTTTGTTGGGTGATGGTTGGCTCTATCCGCCTGCGGTTATCGGTAGCCTGCTGATTACCGGCGGTCAGTCCGCGCAACTCCGGGCGCTGGACCGGCGAACAGGTGAAATTGTCTGGCAGAAGCACATTGGACAGGAGTTGGTCTACAGCCCGGTCGTCGTGGGTAATGGACGGGTAGTTGTTACTACTTTCAGTGGTGAAGTGACAGCGCTGAATGCTGCAAGTGGGGAGGCGCTGTGGAGCCGACGGTTTCCCAGTCCCTCCTTGTCACCGGTGCTGATCGATGGGCGACTTGTCATCGGCAGTCTGGGCGGTGTGCTTCGGGCGATAGATCCGGTCAATGGCAAGTTGATCTGGAGGCGAAAGCTGGAGAGTCGCCTGATCGCCCCTGTGCAGGGGGTGGGCGGACGTCTATTGGCACTCACCAACGACAGTCACTATCACATTGTAGATAGCGGTAGCGGCCAAG
The DNA here is from genome assembly GCA_037318855.1 of Candidatus Sedimenticola sp. (ex Thyasira tokunagai). Taxonomy (GTDB): domain Bacteria; phylum Pseudomonadota; class Gammaproteobacteria; order Chromatiales; family Chromatiaceae; genus Vondammii. Next base: position 1,331,111 of record CP134874.1, read on the forward strand.
TGATTAGCCGTGGTCTGGTGAGTGGTGAGATGGTAGGTGGCCTCTTGTTATCACCGACAGTAGGTAGGATTGTCACCTCTGGTCGAGAGGGTGATTTGCATTTATCAGAGATACATACCGGTATTTAAGGAAGCTCTGAACAAGTCATGACCGATTGCCTTGCACTCAGTAGACGCAATATCTGTGTTGAAAATCTTGCTAATAGCCTGCTATTAGCCGCGATCTTCGCCTTGATCTTGCGCCTCCTGAGCACAATTCAATTCGGCCAGACTTATTCAGGAACGCCATAACATAGTGAAAAAGATAGATTAAGGAGAGGAGTATGAAGATGAATTTATTGATGGTTGCAGGAGTTGTCGGCATGGTGACAACGATGGGGGCTTCGGCCGCAGCAGCACCCTTTGGTGGCGCTGATGATGTTGCCTACGCCAACAAGCTTTGGAAAGCGATGGAGAAGAGCCACTATGTGGGTAGTGAGGCGATTATGTCGACACCCTATACCGGTGTGCACCCTCATGGCGCCATCCTCGATACTATTGAGGGGCCTTTGGCAGTCGACGGCAGCGTCAACAAGGTGATGGTTAAGCGTAACTACGGTGGCGATGCTGTCACTAAACAGGCGGTTGCCGATGATCCGAAGAAGTGGCTGAAGGCGGTGACGGTGATGTATAAACGCCCCGGTTATGATGCAGAGACCAAAGATTGGTTCTGGGTCAAGTATTCACCCGCTGGGATGGTTTTGAAAAATCCCAAGAATATGGCATTGGCAGGCAAGGTGGGAAAAGGTGGCAGTGCCGGCTGTGTCGCCTGTCATCAGGCGGCCCCCGGTGGCGACTTGGTGTTCAATCACGACTGATCTCCAAGCTGTTATTAACCCGGCACCGTAACATGCCGCTATACAGCGCCTATTCTGAGGGTGTTGTATAGCGGCGTTTTGCGTGTGGCATCATCTGATAGAATAATCTGGTGGGCCATACGGTCTGCAGCAGATGGACTCCTTCAATACACCGAGTAACTTACAGAGAACCATTCATGGCTTTGACAGCCCAATACCATGTAGTGACGCTAATGAGTGGAGGCGTATTAGGCAGTGGCTGCTCAATCGTGAGGGGAGCGCGCTGTGAGCAGTGATCCGATAGTCGAGCAGTTTGCCGATGCGCTGTGGATGGAACGGGGGCTCAGCCGTAACACCCTCAGTGCCTATCAATCGGATCTCAATCATCTCTCACACTGGCTTGAGGCGAACCGGGAACGGAAGTTATTGAATGCCCGGCGTGAGGATCTTCTCGACTATCTCGTGGTCAGATCAACCGAGGGCAAAAAAGCACGTTCGACGGCGCGTATGCTCTCCTGCGTACGGCAGTTCTACCAACATGCGGTACGTGAGGGATGGGTTAAGGTTGATCCTTCTGCGCAGATAGAGGCTCCCAAGCTGGGCAGGTCTCTGCCGAAATCTCTTACCGAAGAGGAGGTGGAGGCGCTGCTGGAGGCACCTGATGTGGACGATCCTGAAGGTTTTCGTGATCGTGCCATGTTGGAGGTGCTTTACGCCACAGGACTGCGGGTGTCAGAGCTGGTGGGGCTGCGGCTGGAGCAGGTGAGTCTCAATCAGGGCGTGGTGCGGGTGATCGGCAAGGGCGGCAAGGAGCGTCTGGTACCCTTGGGTGATGAAGCGGTCTCCTGGATGACGAGTTTTCTCAGTAGTGGCCGACAGGATCTTTTGAAAGGGCGGTTGTGTGCAGATTTTTTCCCTACACGCCGTGGGGCGGCGATGACTCGTCAGGCGTTCTGGTACCGGATCAAAAAACACGCTACAACCGCCAACATCACCAAACACCTCTCCCCACACACTCTGCGACACGCCTTTGCCACTCATCTACTCAACCATGGCGCCGACCTGCGGGTGGTACAGATGCTGTTGGGTCACAGTGATCTTTCTACTACTCAGATCTACACTCACGTTGCACATGAGCGGCTGAAGGGGCTGCACGCTGCTCACCATCCGCGTGGATAGTGAGTCAGTAAGATGGCAAATTTGCGCTGTAGAGAGGATTGATAAGAAGTTATGGGATAGTAATGATCCCAATGTTTTCACAACCACATCTGCGTTATGCTTCTGCTAATTAGCTTAAACTTGTGAGATAGGAGCAACCAACCATGCCGTCTTTCGACATCGTTTCCGAGGTGGACCTGCAAGAGGTGCGCAATGCAGTGGATCAGGCCAACCGTGAGGTGGGGACCCGCTTCGACTTTAAGGGCGTAAATGCAGGTTATGAGCAGAATGGTGCCGAACTTACTCTAAAGGCGGAGCAGGAGTTTCAGCTTGGTCAGATGATGGACATCCTCCGCCAGAAGCTGGCTAAACGGAAAGTTGATATTGGCTGCATGGAGTTAAAGACCCCTGATTGCAGTCTCAATTCCGCACGCCAGCAGGTGGTTATCCAACAGGGTATAGAGGCGGATATTGCCCGTAAGATGGTGAAGATTATCAAAGGTAGCAAGGTCAAGGTACAGGCGCAGATCCAGGGGGATCAGTTGCGGGTTACCGGCAAGAAGCGGGACGACCTTCAGAAGGTGATGGCGCTGCTCAGAGACGATGATTTTGGTCTGCCCCTACAGTTCAATAATTTCAGAGACTGATGGTTTTGCTCCGTACACTCCCGGTTTGTGGGTTATTTTTTCTGCTATCACTGCTTGTCGTTTCCTCTATTGCTGCTGCTGAAATACAGAATGAGAAGATTGAACGGATCCGTCAAAGCCTGACTCTACTGTTGCCGGGAGTCCAGCTGGAGAGTGTCGTTGCAGCACCAATTCCCGGCATGTATGAAGTGGTGATTGGCACGCGCATAGCCTATGTCTCAGAAGATGGCCGGTACCTCATTGAAGGCAGCATTACTGATCTGGAGAGTCGGCAGAATCTCACTGAACCACGAATCAGAGCGGCCAGGCTCGATCTTGTCAAGAAGATCGGCGAGGCCAACATGCTGATCTACCCAGCCCCGGAGTTGAGACACAAGGTGACGGTTTTTACCGATATCGATAGCGGTCACGGTAGAAAAATGCATAGAGAAATTGCTGACTATGCGGCCCAGGGTATCGAACTGCGCTATCTCTTTTTTCCAAGAGCCGGGGTCAACAGTCTCTCTTTTAGAAAGACGGTTGCTATTTGGTGTGCTGATGACACGAAAAGCACCATGGCGGCTGCCGCACGTGGAGCAAAGGTCCCAGTGAAAGAGTGTGATAATCCAATACTTAGCCATATGCGGCTGGGTGAGATGATGGGTGTGACTGGAACGCCAGTTCTACTATTGGAGAGTGGCGAGATGATTCCTGCCTATGTGCCGGCCAAGGAACTCGCTCAGATTCTTAACAAGTAAACCTCTGACATTTCATTTCTTTGTATAAGGAAAATCTCCTTTGAAACGTGAACCAGTTGGTATTTATTTTCATTCAGAATGGGGCACAATAAATCGCTCAAGCTTTAGTGAAACGGCGCGGCTGAGCAAGTGTCGCCTGATGGCTGATTAATCCCAGTATGAGCTTAATGTCCATTGAGGTTGTATCTCGTACAGACAGAGGCTTAGTCAGGAAAGGAAATGAAGACAGCCTGGCGCTTTTTCCTCAATCTGGCCTGGTGATTTTGGCTGACGGCATGGGCGGTTATAGTGCTGGAGAGGTGGCCAGTGGCCTGGCGACTGAGACTGTGGCTGCTCAACTGCTGGCTGATTTTCATGATGGATTAAATGTCACTGGCGAACAGGTGACGGCGGCGGTGATGGCGGCGAACAGGGTGGTTGTCGATAGCGCGGAGCAGGTGCCTGAGTGGCAAGGGATGGGTACCACTCTGCTGTTGGGTTGTTTCCATGGTGGACGGGTCACTTATGCTCATATTGGGGATTCGCGCCTTTACCGCTATAGAGCGGGGCGGCTGGAGAGCCTTACACAAGACCATACGCTTATCCAGCGTCTGATCGATGATGGTGTTTTTGCTTCTCATGAAGAGGGCAAGGCGGCCGGTGTCAACACCAATGCGCTCCTCCGAGGGGTTGGGATTGGTGAGGTTCTTGAGGTTGAGGTGGCGGAAGATGTAGTCGAAGAGGGTGACCTCTTTCTCTTCTGCTCAGATGGTTTGAGCAATATGGTCCCGGATGCTCTCATAGAAACGACAATGGGAGCGTCTGATGGAGAGATTGAGGTGGCCGCAGACAGATTGCTCTCTCTGGCTTTGGAAAATGGGGGCCTGGATAATATTTCTCTGGTATTGGTGCGTCCTAAACAATGACGTATGAACTGGGGAGCCTCTGATTAAGTCTGGTTAGATTTAGGCTGAGATAAAATTGTTCCAATTTGGTTCGAAGTGAGCGGCAATAGCCACTCTATTATTACGATCTTCGGAGTGAATTGGGGCGATTTTAGCCAGCGTAAAGCAATCATGATTTGATCAGAGTCTCCCTAGCTCATGGAAAGTACGGTAGGAGGAAAGATGGAAAAATTGGTGGTTTTGAAAGATGGGGTCTTGAGCAGGGAGGTGCCGATGGAGAAGACATCGATTTCGATCGGCCGAGATCCGGAGGCTTGCATCTCTTTGGATGATCCCTCAGTAAGCCGTCTTCATGCGCAGATAACCAAGATCTACACAGATTATTATGTGGAGGATCTGGAGAGTACCAACGGTACCCAGCTTAACGGCAGGGCGATAAAAAAGCATATCCTGCGTGAAGGAGACCGCCTCTCTATCGGCAGCTACAAGTTGCGCTATGACAATGATGAGGCAGACAGCGAAGAGGATGATATCGACAAGACGGTGTTGATACGGCCCGAGGCGCCGGCAAGATCACCTGCAGTCCCTGAGCGTACCCAGCGGAAACGACCTATGGTGATGCCAAAGACGGCACTGTTACGTTTTTTTCGTGGTCCACTGAAGGGTCAGCAGGATCAAATCACCCGCTCCCTCTATACCATCGGTAAGCCCGGGGCTGCGGTGGCGGTTATCGCCAGGCGTCCACAGGGGTTTTATCTACTCCACATCGGCGGCTCGTCACTACCAAAGGTCAACGATAAGGAGATCGAAGGCAGTGCTGGGGTACAGCTCCATCACGGAGATGTTGTCGAAGTGGGGGAGTATCTCGCTGAGATTATTTTTGAGGAACTCTCACCGGTTTCGGCAGCGTAATTTTATTTGTCTCTACCCGGCCTCTCCCGGAACCCCCTCTCTGAGCTAATCTTGTTGCAGTCCTTTCAGGCGGTAGAGAGCATTAAGAGCCTCTTTTGGCGAGAGATCGTCAGGATCAATCTCTCTTAGTGCATCAAGGACCGGCTCCGTTTTTTCAACCACTGGCTCAGATGAAAACAGTGACAGCTGGCTCACCTGCTGGTCGGCGTGTTGTTGAGCCGACTGCTCCAGCTCTCCCAGTCTCTGTCGTGCACGTTCGATGATTGAGCGCGGAACCCCTGCTAAAGCCGCCACCTGCAGGCCGTAGCTTTGGTTTGCCGGTCCCTCTCTTACCGCATGAAGAAAGACGATGGAGTCGCCGTGTTCCACTGCATCCAAGTGGACATTGGCGATCCCCGGGTACTCCTCCGGCAGGGTGGTCAGCTCGAAGTAGTGGGTGGCAAACAGGGTGAACGCCCGAATCCGGGTGGCCAGCTCGACACCACAAGACCAAGCCAGTGACAGACCGTCGAAGGTGCTGGTACCACGACCGATCTCATCCATCAAAACCAGGCTCTGCTCACTGGCGTTGTGCAGGATATTGGCGGTCTCCTCCATCTCCACCATAAAGGTGGAGCGACCTCCCGCCAGATCGTCCGAGGCGCCAATGCGGGAAAAGATGCGATCTATAGGGCCGATGCGAGCCGATGCGGCAGGGACAAAACTGCCGGCACAGGCGAGCAGTACAATCAGTGCCGTTTGACGCATATAGGTCGACTTACCACCCATATTGGGGCCGGTAATGACGAGGATGCGGCGCTCATCATCAAATTCGACGCTGTTGGCGACAAACGGCTTGTCACTTACCTGCTCAACCACCGGATGGCGACCGTCAACGATATGAATTCCCGGTTGTTGTTCCAGCTCAGGCTGACTGAGGTTCAGTCGTATCGCACGCTCAGCAAAGTTGGCCAGTACATCGAGTGCGGCCAGGGCATCGGCACACTGTTGCAGTTTGGTAATGCTCGGCTGCAGTCTCTCCAGCAGTGCAGCGTAGAGTGATTTCTCCCGTGCCAGTGAACGCTCCCGGGCTGAAAGTACCTGATCTTCGAACTTTTTAAGCTCTGGGGTGATGAAGCGTTCGGCCCCCTTCAGGGTCTGGCGTCTCACATACTCATCCGGTACCGAGTCCGAGTGAATGCGGCTAACCTCAATGTAGTAGCCATGTACCCGGTTGTAGCTCACCTTCAGGGTAGCGATACCGGTCCGCTCTTTCTCTCTGGCTTCCAGGTCGAGGAGAAACTGGTCTGCGTTTTGCGAAAGGTCGCGCAGCTCATCCAGCTCTTTGTCATAGCCTCTGGCCAGTACGCCGCCATCACGGATCAATACCGGTGGATTTTCGATAATCGCCCGTTGCAGCAGTTCCACCTCTTGTGGGTGAGTGTCGGCCTCCATAGCCAGTTTTTCAAGCAGTGGGGCATCGAAGGGCTGTAGTTGCTGCTGTAGCTGCGGCAGTAGCGCAAGAGAGTCGCGCAGGGTGGCGAGGTCTCGTGGGCGTGCAGATCTCAATGCTATACGTGCAAGGATACGCTCGATATCACCGATACCTCGCAGCGGCTCCTGCAGTTCGGGATAGGCCTGCTGTTCCAGCAGTTGACTGATAGCGCCATGACGGCTGCGGATCTGTTCACTGTCCCGTAACGGACGGCTGATCCAGCGGCGCAACATGCGGCTACCCATTGGAGTGGCGGTACGATCCAGAATACCTGCCAGGGTGTGCTTGCCGGCACCGCTGAGATTGGAGTCGATCTCCAGGTTGCGGCGGGTGGCGGCATCGATGATCACTGCATCTTCCCGTCGCTCGACGGAGAGTCCACGGATATGGGGGAGGGCGCTCTGCTGCGTCTCTTTCACGTACTGCAGCAGGCAACCGGCGGCGGCTATTGCCAACGGTAGATCACTGCAACCGAAGCCACCCAGGTCACGGGTACCAAACTGTTGGGTGAGTAACCGCCCGGCGGTCTCCAGATCGAAATGCCAAGCGGGACGGCGCGTTGTTCCACCGTCGCGTCGCACTTCGCTCGGCAGTGGCGTATCTTCCTCCACCAGTAACTCCGCCGGAAGAAGTCGCTCCAGCTCACCACCCAGCGCCTCGCTATCATTCAGTTCTAGCAGGGAGAAGCGGCCACTGCCGAGGTCGAGGGTGGCGAGTCCGAAACGTCCCTCTATCTCATGCACGGCGGCCAGCAGATTATCCCGTCGCTCCTCCAACAGAGCTTCATCCGTCACTGTACCGGGGGTGACAATACGGACTACCTTCCGCTCAACGGGGCCTTTGCTGAGGGCGGGGTCTCCAATCTGTTCACAGATCGCCACTGACTCACCCTTACGGATCAACTTGGCAAGATAGCCTTCAGCTGCGTGATGGGGTATTCCCGCCATGGGAATGGGTTTGCCCGCTGATTTTCCCCGTTTGGTCAGAGTGATATCGAGCAGTTGTGCCGCTTTTTCTGCATCTTCAAAGAAGAGCTCATAGAAATCACCCATGCGGTAGAACACCAACATACTCGGGTGCTCAGCCTTAATGCGCAGGTACTGCTGCATCATTGGTGTGTGCTTGGGTGTTTCGGCAACGGACATACTTATCTCTTACTCAAAGTTGTAGTGCTTCTCTACCTCTGACAGTACCTTCCAGGTGCAGGACATGCCCGCCGGAAAGGTTACCAGGTCACCTCGTCCATACTCATGGGGCTCACCACCGTCGGGTGTGACGATTACCTTGCCGCGGACAAAATAACAGACCTCGGTGCGGTCGTAGTGCCAGCTGAACTCTGAGACTTCTTTCTCCCAGATCGGCCAGTCAAAGATGCCGAGTATCTCCAACTTGGCGGGAGAGGCGCGGTGTTCACATAAAATTTCCATACAAATTTCAACGGTGTCAGTTGTGGGCGGCACAGTTTAGCCTAAAATTTCCTTGCCATGGTAATCCATGGGGCCGACTGGCGGGGTAGGCGAAACACTATATAATGCGCCGATATTAATCCTGTGGGTGTACTCATTATGAATATTGTCGTTGTCGACGGCGGAGGATTGGCCGGAGAGGCCGATTTTCCAGAGATCAATCTTGGGAAGTTTGGCTGGATCCAGTATCCGAGGCTGGAGTCGGATCAGGTGTCTGAAAAGTGCTGGCGTTCGGATGTCATTATTTCTGTCTCCACCCCCATCACCCAGGAGGTGATCGACAAGGCGTTCAAGCTCAAGCTGATTGTAGTGGCGGGAGATGCCTGCGAGCATGTCGATATGGCGGCGGCTCAGGCAAGGGGTATTGTTGTGAGCAACACACCGGGCCTCAATCCGGTGGATCCTGCTTGTACTCAAAAGATCTGTGATGGAGTGGTCGACAATATCAACGCCTTTCTGAAGGGTGGAAAGAGGAATGTTGTCTCAAGCTGAACTCAGATTGAGTTGCATGGTTGAACATCGCACTTATCATCAGGTATTTGTTCCAGGACTCGCACAAATTCATCCATGAAGCTCACTTTGGCATCCATGCCAAAGAGTTTCCTTCCACAAATATCCGATGATAAGTACTCAGTACCGTTTCAGAAATGATGCTGAATAGTTACTCTTTGTACTACTATCATGGGGAAACAGGCAGCCGCTTTGAGTGAGAATGGATAGAGAACTGGAACAGTTGGCAAAAGACGTTGGGCGGCGGTTGGCGCTTGAGGACATGGCCCTGGTAACCGCCGAGTCCTGCACCGGCGGCTGGATCGCCAAGGTGATGACCGATATTCCCGGTAGCAGCGGCTGCTTTGATCGGGGTTTTGTCACCTACAGCAATGAGGCGAAGCAGGAGATGCTGGGGGTTTCCATCGAGACCCTGGAGCGATATGGAGCAGTGAGCGAAACCGTGGTGCAAGAGATGGTGGTAGGTGCCTTGAAGCAGAGCCGTGGATCGGTGGCGTTGTCGGTGAGTGGCATTGCCGGGCCTGGCGGCGGGTCGGCGGATAAGCCGGTGGGCACCGTCTGCTTCGCTTGGGGCATTCGAGGAGGGGAGGTTAACTCTCAGCAACACTGTTTCGAGGGTGATCGTGAGTCGGTTCGCCGTCAGGCGGTTTCTCAGGCGCTACAGGGCGTTCTGGACCTTTTTGACTAAGCATCACTCTCAACGGCTCTTTTTTGCCCTCTGGCCGGATGCCGATACCCGGCTTGGATTGCACAGAGTTTCCAATGCACTCTCTGGTCACTGCGGCAGGGTTCACCAACCCGACGATCTGCATATCACTCTGGCCTTTCTTGGCCGGGTCTCTCCTGATCAGTACACCTGCCTGATGGAGGCGGCTAATGAGGTGATTATCACTCCCTTTGAGCTGACCATCGATAAGATTGAGCTATGGCGGCGCCCGGGAATCCTCTGGTGCGGGCCTTCTCATATCCCGGATCAGCTCCAGAAACTCGTTGCCGATCTCAAGAAGCGCTTGTACGACTGCGGTTTTGAACCTGAAAAGCGGGCCTATACTCCGCATGTCACCTTGGCCCGAAAGTCGCGGTTGTTGCCGGATTATCAGATCCATCAACCTCTTCGGTGGCAAGTTCGTGGGTTTGTTTTGGCATCTTCTGATGATGCGGGTTCACCCCCTCGCTATAAAGTGATAAAAAAATGGTTCGCGGACTCATGACTTGAGCCCCCGGCTGTGCCATAATAGAGAACATCAAGAGAACACTGAGAATAAATTTAGTCGGTAGGATGCCGGCATTAACCTAAGCCCGGGGGATAAGATGGACGACAATCGCAAAAAAGCCTTAAGTGCAGCACTTGGCCAGATCGAGAAGCAGTTCGGTAAGGGAGCGGTGATGCGTATGGGAGACTCTGCCGCTTCCCGCAACGTTGAGGCGATATCAACCGGCTCGATTAATCTGGATATCGCCCTGGGTATCGGCGGCCTGCCCAAGGGGAGGGTGGTTGAGATCTACGGCCCGGAGTCCTCTGGTAAAACTACGTTGACACTTCATGTGGTTGCCGAAGCGCAGAAGCAGGGTGGTACCGCCGCCTTTGTCGATGCCGAGCACGCACTGGACCCCGCCTATGCCGAAAAACTGGGAGTCAATGTCGATGAGTTGCTGGTTTCCCAGCCCGACACCGGCGAGCAGGCGCTGGAGATTACCGATATGCTGGTGCGCTCCGGTGCCGTTGATGTGGTAGTTGTCGACTCTGTTGCCGCGCTTACACCAAAGGCGGAGATCGAAGGAGAGATGGGCGATACCCATGTCGGTCTCCAGGCCCGACTCATGTCTCAGGCGCTACGTAAACTCACCGCCAACATCAAGCGTTCCAACTGTATTGTTGTATTTATCAACCAGATCCGTATGAAGATCGGCGTTATGTTTGGTTCACCAGAAACTACCACCGGTGGTAATGCGCTCAAGTTCTACTCTTCAGTCCGGCTTGATATTCGCCGCATCGGTGCGATCAAGAAGGGCGACGAGGTGGTCGGCAATGAGACCAAGGTGAAGGTGGTGAAGAACAAGGTCGCTCCCCCCTTCAAAGTGGTCAACTTTGAGATCATCTACGGCACCGGTATCTCCCGTGAGGGTGAGATTATCGACCTGGGCGTAAAGGAGGGGTTGGTGGATAAGTCCGGCTCCTGGTACAGCTACAACGGTGACCGTATCGGCCAGGGTAAGGAGAATGTGCGTAATTTCCTGCGCGAGAACCCCGATATTTCCCAGGAGATCGAGAGCAAAATTCGCGAGATTGCCTTTCCCAAAGTGCAGGTTGACCCTGAGACCGGTGAGGTGGAGGTAGAGGCCTGAGCCTCACTACTGACAATGAGATAGAGCAGGCGGCGATGCGCCTGCTCGTTTTGCGTGAGCACAGCCGTGCTGAGTTGCGTCGGAAGCTGCAATCCAAAGTTGAGGATATCACTCGGCTTGATCCGGTGCTTGATAGTCTGGAGAGTAGGAACCACCTGAGCGATGAGCGCTTTACCGAGCAGTACATCGCCTCTCGTAAACGCAAAGGATTCGGCCCTTCACGTATTCGCCTTGAATTGCGGGAACGGGGAGTTGACAGCACCTTGGCGGAAGAGTGGCTGGATGAGCGGGATGAGGAGTGGCTGCAACTGCTGGAAGAGGCCAACTGTCGAAAGTTTGGCTCTGATCGACCCGTCGATTTCAAAGAGCGGGCTAGACGTGCCCGTTTTCTCGAATATAGAGGTTTTCCTCCTGAGATGATTCGCCAGGCCCTCTGGCGAGAGTAGCTCGGTTGTGAGACCAGCAAGGATTATCCAAAAACCACCCTCATTCCGGCGCAGGCCGGGGTCCAGAATTCGAGTACAACGGCTAATTCTCTGAGTTCCAGTACTAAAAACAAGCTATCTTATAGGTAAGCGGGTTTATGCGTTGCTACGGAGGAGTCAATTTGATGTCGAATACTGAATCGGCCTCGGTAAAACTAGAACAGGCGCTGCTTTCGCTTGATCGTATCAGAGCGGAAGAGATTGTTAATCAGTCTCTGCAGTCAGTATCGCTCATTGAAGTGGTGGAGTCTGTTATTGCGCCGGTGATGGAGCGTATAGGCAATGGTTGGGAAGCGGGGAGCGTAGCGCTCTCACAGATCTACATGAGCAGCCGTATCTGTGAGGATATCGTAACCACCAGCATCTCATCTCAAAGGCAGTCACTATACGAACATCAGCCGAGGACTGCGATTGTGGTACTCGAAGATTTCCACCTCCTGGGTAAACGCATTGTGTATGCGGTTTTGCGCGCTTCGGGATTGCAGGTGGATGATCTGGGGCAGCAGGATGCCGACACTCTTATACAACGGGTGGAAGAGGATGGGATTGAAGTGCTTCTGATCTCAACCCTGATGTTACGCTCGGCTCTCAGGATTGGTTATGTTCGCGAGCAGTTGGAGCAGCGTGGACAAACAGTGAAGATTGTCGTTGGCGGTGCTCCTTTCCGTTTCGACCCAAACCTTTGGCAGGAGGTGGGAGCGGATGCGACAGCTAATACTGCAACCGAGGCACTGCCCGTAATGAAAATGATTATGGGGGAGCGGGCATGAGTGTAAATGAGATGACATCAATGGAGCGGGTGCTCAATACTCTGCAACAGAAAGAGGCTGATCGGGTTCCCTTCTTTCTCCTGTTATCACTTCATGGCGCCAAGGAGATGGGGCTTGGTATAGAAGCCTATTTTTCAGATCCCGAGGCGGTGGCTGAAGGGCAACTGCGTCTGCGTAAACGCTATGGCCATGACTGTTACTACACCTTTTACCACGCTTCGATCGAAGTGGAGGCTTGGGGTGGTAGCTCAATCTTCTATGCCGATGGCCCACCCAATGCGGGTATGCCGCCGATAACGACACCCCAATGTATTGATACGCTGGCGGCACCTGATATTGATGATGCAGAGGGGCTGCAGCGGGTACTAAAAACACAGCAACTGCTGAAGGCTGAAGCGGGCGATGAGGCGCTGATCATCGGGGTGGTTATGTCACCCTTTTCGCTGCCGGTGATGCAGATGGGGTTTGAAGCCTACCTGATGCTTATGCAGCAGGAGCAGGATAGGTTTCAACGTCTTATGGATTTGAATGAGAGGTTCACCGTTGCTTGGGCCAATGCTCAATTGGCGGCGGGCGCCCATGCCATCTGCTATTTCGATCCGGTCGCTTCGACCACAATTATTCCGCGGGAGCTCTATCTTGAGACTGGCTTTAAAGTGGCGAAGCGTACTCTGCCGCAGATCAACGGCCCCATCGCCACTCACATGGCATCTGGGCGCTGTAAAGGAATTTTGCAGGATCTGATCGAAACCGGCACCGGTGTGGTGGGTGTCAGCACAGATGAGGATTTGGCAGAGTTGAAACAGATTGCAGCTGGAAAGCTGACGCTGCTGGGAAATCTTAACGGTATCACCATGCGCCGCTGGAGTCCCCAGGAGGCTGAGGGTGAGGTAAGGCGTGCAATTGCCAAAGCAGGCAGGGGTGGTGGTTTTATTCTCTCTGATAACCATGGAGAGATACCCTGGCAGGTAAGTGATGAGGTGCTGCAATCCATCTCTGATGCTGTTCATCAATGGGGGCGCTATCCACTGGACTGGGTTGATGGATATGTCGGCTAAGCTGACGCGCTTACTTTGTGATCACCCTCTTTCCGGGCGGACACTGGTCTCGTTGGTGAGGCAGCCGGAAGAGTGCGTTGCACTAGTGTGCCTGGTTGTTTGAAAGCCCCACGTTTTTTCGTTTTTTTCGCCTTGACGGCAACAAGAGAGGTAAAATGCCTCACTGTTGTTGAAATGATAGAGTTGATTATCGAAAAAGCGGGTAGAGCGATATGGAAATCATAGTGCTACATCGGCGGTTGCTGTGGCGATAGCGCGGCTGTGGCGCAATAATGAATTCCAGTCCGCCTCTGTCAGGTTGATCGCCTGGGGTGTGCTGGTTGCACTCCTCGGCTTGGGGAAAATGGAGGGGTACTTCCCGTTCACCTGGGAGCAGTACTTCTATCTCTTTGGCCTCCACTTCGTCTGGTTTGCAGGGATTTTTCTACACGTAATCCTGCGGCCGGAACATAACCAGCTGCGTACCTACCTGGGTGCCATGGCGGACACAAGCGGTACCTCCTTTTGCATCTACCTCAATGGTGAGGTGATCAGCCCCTTCTTTCTTATCTACCTCTGGTCCTATGTCTCCCAAGGGACTCGTTTCGGCCTACGCAACCTGATAGTGGCCTGTGTCGCCAGTTTTGTGGGCTTCAATATAGTGGTGATTGCCCTGTCAGGTTGGGCGAGTGATGGTTTCGCCGTCATTTTTCAGCTGGTTGGGTTGGTTATTCTGCCCCTCTATCAGGCGGTACTCTTACGTAACCTTCATGATACGAGAAAAGCGGCGGAGGCTGCCAATCGGGCCAAGGGCAACTTTCTTGCGATCATGACTCATGAGCTGCGCACACCACTGGCGGGAGTCGTTGGTATGTCACGGCTGCTTGCCACCACCACCCTGGATCGTGAACAACGGCAGTATCTGGAGTCTGTGCGTAGCTCCGCCAATATGCTTGAGTCACTGGTTGGCGATGTCCTCGATTTCTCAAAGATAGATGCAGGAAAACTGGAGCTGACGCCACGATTGTTTGACTTGCGTTCCAGTATGACGGCGGTCTGTGCCACCCTTAGCTCCGAGGCGGTGAATCGGGGTGTGGAGCTGGTCAGCCATATCGATAGCGATGTGCCGATACAGGTTTACGGTGATGAACTGCGCATCAATCAGGTGATCTACAATCTCCTCGGTAATGCGGTAAAGTTTACCGACCGGGGGAGCGTCACAATCCATGTAGAGGTTGCTCATGAGGATGAGAGTATTCCCGAGGGGCATCTGCGTATCACTGTCAGGGATACCGGAATCGGAATGTCTCCCGAAAAACTAGAGCGGGTTTTCGAAAGTTTCTGGCAGGCCAACTCCAGCACCACCCGGCAGTATGATGGCAGTGGCCTCGGTACCACTATCGCTAGAGACCTTGTACGCCTAATGGGGGGGAACCTCTATGTTGAGAGTGTTGAAGGAGAAGGATCGGCTTTCTGGTTCAACCTGCCCTTGATGTTGGGGCCGGTTAAGGGACTCACCCCTCCACGTGCTCCTGCAAAGTTACAGGGAAAGACGGTTGTACTGTTTGAACCACAGGTCGACAGCAGGGAAGTGCTGGCAGAGGTCTGTCTGCGTGCCGGTATGCAGGTGGTGAGCATTGATGAGCCTGAGACCAACGTCGCGATGACACCCTCTCAAAACGGCAATGATATAGATTTTGTCACTACTGTCCGGTAAAACTAGTGTCGCTACCTTATAATTGCCTGTAGGACAAAGTAAAAATAACAATTTAAGGGTGTCATCGATTTGAATCGTCCAGAAAACCCTCAAAATACCCATTTCTCAGGGATTTTGGGGATGTTTCCATGCATGTCGGCAAGCTCGTTTTTTCACAGATTATCGACCACCTGCCGATGCACACCTTTCGGCGATGTGTCACCCGCTACCATGGCAACCGCTGCCAGCCATGGAGAGCGAAGCGAAGGCTGGTAATCCCCGGTAGCCGTGAGGCCGCACTGCTTACCCGTCGTGCGCGCAGCGCGCCAGAGGGGAAGCAAAGTAGGCATCCGAACACGGCGTCCAGTCAATGGGAACTGACTGCGAAGCGGTCAGTGACCAGGACGGCCGGGGCACTAATAGGTTGTCGAAGGCCGAGTTGATTTTGGGGACTGGGATGTCCCAAAATC
The DNA here is from genome assembly GCA_037318855.1 of Candidatus Sedimenticola sp. (ex Thyasira tokunagai). GTDB lineage: Bacteria > Pseudomonadota > Gammaproteobacteria > Chromatiales > Chromatiaceae > Vondammii. Next base: position 1,346,538 of record CP134874.1, read on the forward strand.
TTTCACGATCGTGTCGAGTAAATTCAGATCCGGGGGATCAAAAAGGAGGCTGTGAAACTGGATATTGCTACCCAGTGGGTGAAGGCAGGTGACTGTCTAATGCCCATCAGAGAAGGTTAGCCACTGGAACTGTAGTGAACCTGCATGCATATCCATGAGGGTGTGTATGAAGCCAGGTGTAGCGAGTGTGCAGGCCGCGTGACCGAGCTCCGAAAAGATTATTATCGTGGTCTGAAAGGATAACCCAGCGCAAGCGGGGAAAGCCGACGTTCTTCGTGAGACGGAAGGCAGCAGTCCTGGAAACGCAAAGGTGAGTTGAAGGGACACCACCGGGGTCCAAGAGCGGGGCATGTACACATAAGGGTGGACTGGGAACTCGAGAGAACCGCCATCTCCTTGCGGAGGGCACCGGGATAGGCAAACCGGAATACAAAAGCGGCCAGGCGCTTGCGGGGATCTTCTAACCCGTGGAGCGAGCCGAAAGGGGCACGAACGAAGAAGGGAGAACGCAAGGTATCGGAGAACGAGCGGAAAGCGAAGTGCCCCGAGATGGAGAAGCGGTAGTCTTAGCGGATCATAGTACCGATGGTCGAAGGGAGAGGAAGGCCGATAAGGTGGGGAACCGAGACCCAAGGGACCCACTGAAGGGAAGGTGAAGCCGGGCATAACGTTTCCTGATTACCCATAAACCTCAGCCATTCTCAAGAAGCGATAAGGCATTGGTGGTGTACGCAACGCAACAAAGAGCAATCGCTCAATCATTTCTGGAAGATTGAAGCGACGATTAAACCGATATTCGAATTCGGCAAGATAACGAGGTACATGTTTTTTTCGTATAGCATGAAAAGTTCCTGCAAAGAATTCTTGACGTTGCCAAGCATGGTGTTCACCCACTTGAAGGTGGAGCTCTGTGCGCTTTTTCGACCGCCACCAGTCACAATGGCCACATGATCGCATTCAGCATCAGTGACAGCTCTGAAGCAGCAGAGACCATCAGAGAATACAGTGCTACCAGAAACCAGACTGGACTTGGCATATCGAGCAATTTCTGCACTACGAAAACCACGCACACGACGCAGATGAATTTTCAAAGGCCTGCCGTCCTGCGTCGTCTCAACGGCGGCTACGAAAGGGATTTTGTTGCGGGAGCCTCGTCCACGCTTACCAGGTTTTTCACCGCCAATATATGCATCATCCATTTCAATGCGGCCAGTCAGCTTTTTCTTACCCTGGCGTTCCATCATTACCTGCATCAGTTTGTGCTTGAGCTTCCACGCAGTGTTGTAGTTCACTCCAATCTCACGAGACAGTTGCAAGGCAGAGGTGCTCTTTTTACGCTGGGTCAGCAAATAGATGGCCAGAAACCATTTCTTCAAAGGCAACTTTGTGCCATGAAAAATGGTACCCGCAGTAAGCGATGTCTGGTGATGACATTTATGGCACTGGTATATCTTGCGGCTTTTGAGTTCGCAGCACGTTGCGTTACCGCACTCTGGGCAAACATATCCACTTGGCCAGCGAAGTCGATGCAACGCTTGGCTGCATTGAGTATCGGTACCATATTTTTCCAGAAATTCGTGCAAACCAAGCCCTTTTTGAAACTGGATAGTATTTTTTGGCATGATGGAAACCCTCGTATATTCAGAGGGTTCCATTATGCGGCCACCACAGGCTCAATAGCTGAGCCTGGTGGGTAATCAGGTAACGTTTTGTCGGATGGAAAGATGAGAGATACCAAGAGATCAGAACTCATATCAACGCAACTTCGGCAAATTGCAGAGCAAGCGATCGTACATCCGGACAGGGTATTCACCACCCTGATCCACCGCATGGACGTGGACTTTCTTCGAGAAGCCTACTATCGGCTGCGCAAGGATGGAGCGGCGGGCCTGAGCGGTGTAACCGTAAAGGACTATGGCAAGGAACTGGAAGCCAACCTGGTTGATCTACATGCCCGGTTGAGGGAGCAGCGTTATATAGCGCCGCCAATCAAGCGCGTATGGATCGAAAAGGAGGGAGGAAAGAAGCGACCGATCGGACTATTGGAGATCGAAGACAAAATAGTCCAGAAAGCGGTAGCGATGCTAATGGGGGCGGTCTATGAACAGGGCTTCTATCCGTTTTCACATGGATTTCGGGAGGCACACAGTGCCCACCAAGCGATAGGAGAGATCCGGTCGCAGTGCATGGAGCACGGCATCCGCTGGATATACGATGCAGACATCAGTGGATTTTTTTTGACAACATTGACAGGAGCTGGTTGCGGAGATTCATCCAGCAACGGATCAATGATGGTGGACTACTTCGCCTGATTGGCAAGTGGTTGAACGCAGGCGTGATGGAAGGAGACCAGATCACCTACAGCGACCGGGGAACACCTCAAGGCGGGACGATTTCGCCATGCCTTGCGAATATATTCCTCCACCATGTACTGGATGACTGGTTCGAGCGGGAAGTGAGGCCGCGCATGCGGGGGCACTGCTTTATCGTCAGGTTTGCCGATGACTTTGTCATCGGCTTCCAACACGAAGAAGATGCCCGGCGGGTGATGAAAGTCCTGCCCAAGCGCTTCGAGAAATACGGACTGGAAATACATCCAGAGAAGAGCCGCCTACTTGCCTTCGGGAAACCGGCCTCGGGAAAAGAGGTCACCCGTGGGGACAACACATTCGATTTTCTCGGATTTACCCACTACTGGGCGAGAACGCGGCGAGGTTATTGGGTCATCAAGCGCAAGACTGCGCGCAAGAAAGTCAGGAAAACCGTACAAGCCCTATGGACCTGGAGCCGTAACAACCGGCACCAGGACCTGAAGAAACAGTACAGAATTTTGTGCTCGAAACTTCGGGGGCACTACCAGTACTTTGGTGTTCGCTGCAATATGCGAGCGATGGAGACAGTTCTTCACCATGCAAGGCGTGGATGGAGGTTCTGGTTAAATCGTCGTAGTAGCAAGAAGGCGCTGACCTGGGAGAAGTACGAAAAGCTGATGGAAAGCATGCCGTTACCGCGACCCAAGATCATCCACAATGTCTAAGAGTTTGCAGGGTAGTAAAGTTATGCATCGGAGGTGTGTTGCCCCTCTGATTACCGAGGAACCGGATGACCGAATTGGTCACGTCCGGATCTGTGGGGGGGATGGTCAGCGATGGCCGTCTCTACCTGGAGGTCGAAGACTCGCTTACGTTACAAAAAATCTTTCTCTTGTCTCGATCAGTACCTCTGCATGGCTTTTGCGCAGCTGACTTATCGCGAAAGCTTGCGCGATATTGAGGCCTGTCTGCGAGCACAAAGGGACAAGCTGTACCATATGGGCATCCGTAGCAGTATATCCAGAAGCACTCTGGCGGATGCGAGCGAACGCCGAGATTGGCGTATCTTCGCAGACTTTGCCCATGCACTGATTCGCATAGCCCGACCACTATATGCTGACGAAGATCTTGGTCTCGAACTCGACAATACAATCTACGCACTTGACGCATCCACCATCGACCTATGCTTGTCAGTCTTTCCGTGGGCATTGTTTCGTTCCACCAAGTCTGCCGTCAAACTCCACACCTTGCTGGATCTTCGGGGCAACATCCCGACCTTTATCCACATTTCTGACGGCAAGCTCCATGACGTCAACGTTCTCGATATCTTGCTACCCGAGCCTGGTGCCTTCTACATCATGGATCGCGGTTATGTGGATTTCGAACGACTCTTCGCTTTGCACATGGCAGGGAGTTTCTTTGTCATCCGCGCCAAGTCCAATACAAAGTACAAACGCCGCTACTCGCACCCGGCGGACAAATCTGGCGGAGTGCAGTGTGATCAGACCATCGTGCTGACCGGGGTCAATACGGCAACCGGCTACCCGCAGTCACTACGGCGTATCAAATACCATGATGCCAAAACTGGAAAAACTTTCAATTTCCTGACCAACAACTTTGCCATTCCAGCGCAGACAGTGGCTGATCTCTACCGGTACCGTTGGCAGGTTGAGTTGTTCTTCAAATGGATAAAGCAACATCTACGTATTAAATCGTTCTTTGGCACTTCGGAGAACGCAGTAAAAAGTCAGATCTGGATTGCCATCTCTGTGTACGTGCTCGTGGCCATTATCAAGAAACGGCTCAACATCGACGCAGATCTCTACACAATTCTACAGATCTTGAGCTTGACCTTATTCGAGAAAAACTCATTATTTCATATGCTTACTGAATCAGAATTTATAAGCGATGATAGCGATATGCCTAACCAACTGAATCTATTTAATAATTTCCCCGGACACTAGTGAGATTTTGTACTATTTGCCGACAGACCAAGTGGAGGTGGTCTGGAACGTGATCGGCAGTGCTTGCGTAGCTATCAGGTGTTGGGTCGTCCTGTCATCTATCTTACTTACGCAAACCGTGCAGTTTTCGAAGTTGAGAGTGGTGCCTACGTCTATCGGGAACTAATCGCCTCGGCTTTCAGCCTTCCATGGCGATCAGGTGGGATAGCGCTTGCTTTTTCCATGTTGGTGCTGATTAAATACAGGTGGTATCGTCATAAGCTAACATTTTGCAGATACAAAAAAGGAAAATCGCGATGTCGCATTCAATTAAAGATAATACGCAGCATAAAAAGTTAAAAGATAGTCATTGTGATATAAGCGTGTTTGGTATGTGTTCATCAGAGACCAACCCTGCGGTGGCCGCCGCAACAACAGCGGCATTAGGGGTGTTAACACCAATGCCTTGTGTTCCAGCAACTTCCACCCCTTGGGTGGCTGATTATCCGACCATATTGGTAGGTAATAAGCCAATCCTCAGCGATACCAGCACCTTGATGTGCACCTGTGCTGGTCGTATTAGTGTGACCACTCCCGGACAAATTCCGGTGCATGTGATATGAGAATAATCACCGAAGACGATAAGTACTACGCCTACTTGTGGATAGTGTCTGAAATACAAGAGTCAATGAGAGGGTCAGCCACGAGTACCTTTGACACTCTCGAAAGAACGTACGAGGCCTACCATGCACTGAGATCATTCTGGCCCGAGAGGGGAGAAGGCTCAGCTGATAGACTGACAATTTGGGCCAACAGATATCTTTCTGACTTCCAGCGGCAAGAGATGTGGGAGTCCATCATCAGCCAAACTGAGCAGCAACTGCAGCTACTGCAACTGCAACTGCAGCAACTGCAGCAACTGCAGCTACAGCAACTGCAGCTACAGCAGCTACAGCAACAATCACAATCCGCTTCAAGCAGTTGCGCCTCACTAGCTCAGCAACAGCAGCAACAGCAACAGCAACAGATGTGGAACTCCAACATCCCTGACTCTGCTCCACGAGATTTTTCACCGCCCAAATTAACGGCGCCTATACAGGCGCATCAGCAGATACAACCGATCCCATCAACTCAGCAGCACAATTATCTTGCGATCCCACAACAGAATATCCCACTACCACAAACCACTTCTATGCCACTGCACCCTCAAACCGCTACAAGCAGTTTGGACCCACAAGATCAGCAGCAATATGCACCTATAGATCTATCTACTCAACAGCGACAATTACTGCATCCCATACAACAACCGCAAGCAACTGTAGGTGGGAATATTGTACAAAATCAGCAGCAATATGCACCTATAGATCTATCTACTCAACAGCGACAATTACTGCATCCCATACAACAACCGCAAGCAACTGTAGGTGGGAATATTGTACAAAATCAGCAGCAAAATGTACCTATAGATCTATCTACTCAACAGCCACAATGGCTGTATTTCATGCAACAACCTCAACCATCTACGAGTGGCATGAACGAAGGGGACATTAAGAAGGGGGGAGATGGTAAAAATATAGGCGATGCAGTACCCCATCGGCGAACCAGGTTGCTAGATGTAACCTATATACCCGGGGTCACTAAGAAGAATCGGCGAGCCAAGTTGCTAGATGTAACCTATATACCCGGGGTCACTAAGAAGAATAAGGATGGTGAACAAGTTGGCGATGCAGGAACCATGTTAAGGGACGAAATGAGAGAATGTCGTGCTCGAACCTTTCTGCCAGTCATGGACAAAGCTAAGAAGAATAAGGAAGGTAAACAAGTTGGCGATGCAACAGCCCAACGGCGAGCCAGGCATACAAAGAGAGCCCGTATAGCCGGGTACACTAAGCAGAATAAGGAAGGTGAAGAAGTTGGCGATACAGCAGCCCATTGGCGAGCCATAAGGATAGAGCGCGCCCGTATAGCCGGGTACACTAAGCAGAATAAGGAAGATGAAGAAGTTGGCGATACAGCAGCCCATTGGCGAGCCCTAGAGACAGAGCGCGCCTTTAAAGCCGGGTACACTAAGCAGAATAAGGAAGATGAAGAAGTTGGCGATGCAAAAGCCTATCGGCGAGCCAGAAGGATAGTGAGCGCCCGTATAGCCGGGTACACTAAGCAGAATAAGGAAGGTAGAGAAGTTGGCGATACAGCAGCCCATCACCGAGCCAGGGTGACAAAGAGAGCCTTTAAAGCCGGGTACTACACTAAGAAGAATAAGGAACAAGTTGGCGATGTAGCAGCCCATCGCCGAGCCAGGGAGACAAAGAGAGCCTTTAAAGCCGGGATCACTAAGAAGAATAAGGAAGGTGAAGAAGTTGGCGATGCAGCAACCATGTTAAGGGACGAAATGAGAAAACGTCGTGCTCGCCTTCAGCCAGCCATGGACGGAAAGGAAGCCATTAGAGACGGGATAAAGATGATAGAAGAGCGCAAGCAAAAAGATGATAGATTAATTCCGGAAAATGAAATTAAACAGGAGCAGAAAGAAGAAGGGATTGAGACTAGCGAATACACATCCATTCATACCTATTACGGTACTCCTAGTACATCACAAACTCCCAAAACTGAACCCGCGGAAAGCGCAGATGAGGATGTTTTAATGCGTCCAGTACGATTACCCAGAGATATGAATAATCCACAAGGCTTGGTATTTGGTTCGTCTGGAAAACCGCTGCCTGCTTTCGATTCAGAAAAACGTTCTTATATTAATCTTACAACTATGGAATATTTTCTCACCTTGTCTGAGGAAGAAAAAAGGGACTTAAGGCATGATATCAAAAACCATCTATCGCTGAGTGAAACCGAACAAGCCAACTTCATAAAAGAAATTATAAAAGTAAAAAGAATTGATGATAAAGATCCACGTGAAGCCTTGCGTAATCAGTATGGTGCTTTTGCAAACAAGGACATTAAGAAGCATACAGTTTTAGGTGTATACCATGGTCAATATATTGACACTCATGAGGATTACGATGCCGTCGTAGCCCAGACTGGTATTGACAACTTAAATTCATATGCATGGAGCCTGCCCCGTAACAAAACTATCGCTGGTTATAGTCGCAGCAATGAGTTGACTACAATCAATGCCAACACTACATACAGTGACAGTGAACGTGATCCTTTACCTCCTAATTGCTCAGGAGTTATCGTGATGCAAAACAATATTTATCGGATGATATATATTACCAATGAAGAAATAAAAAATGGTGAAGAATTGCTGATAGACTACGGGGAAAATTATTGGAAATCTCGAGATGTTCCTACTGAAATATTTGATGATGAAGATGATCAACCACCAGTTAAAAAAAAGCGAAGTGAGTCTTTTACCTCCAGGTAAAGAGGGAGTGTTAGAAAAAGTATTTCATACTCAAATATTATAATCATAAACTGAGATAGATAAGGGAAACCTTATGTTTACCTGATTACACATAAACCTCAGCCATTCTCAAGAAGCGATAAGGCATCGGTGGTGTACGCAACGCAACAAAGAGCAATCGCTCAATCGCATTTCTGGCAGATTGAAGCGACGATTAAACCGATATTCGAATTCGGCAAGATAACGAGGTACATGTTTTTTTCGTATAGCATGAAAAGTTCCCTTCAAAGAATTCTTGACGTTGCCAAGCATGGTGTTCACCCACTTGAAGGTGGAGCTCTGTGCGCTTTTTCGACCGCCACCAGTCACAATGGCCACATGATCGCAATCAGCATCAGTGACAGCTCTGAAGCAGCAGAGACCATCAGAGAATACAGTGCTACCAGAAACCAGACTGGACTTGGCGTATCGAGCAATTTCTGCACTACGAAAACCACGCACACGACGCAGATGAATTTTCAAAGGCCTGCCGTCCTGCGTCGTCTCAACGGCGGCTACGAAAGGGATTTTGTTGCGGGAGCCTCGTCCACGCTTACCAGGCTTCTCACCGCCAATATAGGCATCATCCATTTCAATGCGGCCAGTCAGCTTTTTCTTACCCTGGCGTTCCATCATTACCTGCATCAGTTTGTGCTTGAGCTTCCACGCAGTGTTGTAGTTCACTCCAATCTCACGAGACAGTTGCAAGGCAGAGGTGCTCTTTTTACGCTGGGTCAGCAAATAGATGGCCAGAAACCATTTCTTCAAAGGCAACTTTGTGCCATGAAAAATGGTACCCGCAGTAAGCGATGCCTGGTGATGACATTTATGGCACTGGTATATCTTGCGGCTTTTGAGTTCGCAGCACGTTGCGTTACCGCACTCTGGGCAAACATATCCACTTGGCCAGCGAAGTCGATGCAACGCTTGGCTGCATTGAGTATCGGTGCCATATTTTTCCAGAAATTCGTGCAAACCAAGCCCTTTTTGAAACTGGATAGTATTTTTTGGCATGATAGAAACCCTCGTATATTCAGAGGGTTCCATTATGCGGCCACCACAGGCTCAATAGCTGAGCCTGGTGGGTAATCAGGTATGTTTATGATGCCCAGTTTGAATTGGCTGATATAGGAGAGGTGATATCTTTGAATAAGGTGATCGTGGGTTCGAAATTACTTTTGAACGATTGTTCGGCGATCTCAACAATCTGCCAGGCATGAACGAGTGCCCAATCCACATGGTAAACCAGCAATAGCCGCTAGATGTTCGATAAAGAGGCGCTGGGTGCGTCCATTGCCTTCCGGGAAGGGGTGAAGTTGATTGGTCAGGTCGTAGTAATAGGCTAGACGAGCGATGACTGCCGTCAGGAGTAGAACACGGCGTCCAGTCATTGGGAACTGACTGCGAAGCGGTAACGAGCTTGCTATGTTATCGCGTAGCGGTCAGTGACCAGGACGGCCGGGGCACTAATAGGCTGTCAAAGATTGAGTGCAAAAGGGGGACTTGGATGTCCCGTTTTGCATCACGAAATCGAAGACTCGCTTATTTTCAACTACTCAAACACCAGATTCAGTTATAACTCCGTGCGCATAGCGCCAGAGGGAATCCAAAGATCGCATACGAACGCGACGTCAAGTCATCTCGGGAGCCAGCGACGAAGCAGTAACGAGCTTGCGATGTTATTCGTAGTGCTGGAGACCGGGACGGCCGGGGCAATAATAGGCTGTCGAAGATTGAGTGCAAAAGGGGGACTTGGATGTCCCGTTTTGCATCACGAAATCGAAGACTCGCTTAACGCGATAACATCGCAAGCTCGTTACCGCTTCGCAGTCAGTTCCCAGTGACTGGACGCCGTGTTCGGATGCCTACTTTGCTTCCCCTCTGGCGCGCTACGCGCACGACGGGTAAGCAGTGCGGCCTCCGCTGACCGCCATGGAAGGCTGAAAGCCGAGGCGGTTAGTCCCCGGTAGTCGCGAGGCGATACTGGATGCCCGGCGTGCGCATAGCGCCAGAGGGAATCCAAAGATCGCATACGAACGCGACGTCAAGTCATCTCGGGAGCCAGCGACGAAGCAGTAACGAGCTTGCGATGTTATTGCGTAGTGCTGGAGACCGGGACGGCCGGGGCAATAATAGGCTGTCGAAGATTGAGTGCAAAAGGAGGACTCGGATGTCCCGTTTTGCATCACGAAATCGAAGACTCGCTTACGCGAAGCAGCCAAAAGCATTAAAACTGAAAGCGATCTCAATGATTTCAGGCAGATGCTTACCAAAGTCACCGTTGAAACGGCGCTCAATGCCGAGCTGAATGACCACCTGGGCTACGATAAGCATGGCCAAAGCCCCTCTGATAACAGCCGTAACGGCTACTCCAGCAAGACTCTACGCACCGAAGACGGTCAGTTCGAAATTGATACGCCCCGTGATCGAGATGGGAGCTTTGAACCTCAACTGGTGAAGAAGCAGCAAACTCGTTTCACATCAATGGATGACAAAATACTCAGCCTCTACGCCAAAGGAATGACCACCCGCGAGATCGTCGCCACATTCAAGGAAATGTATGATGCCGATGTCTCGGCCTCACTGATTTCCAAAGTCACTGATGCGGTGATTCAGCGGGTTGTAGAGTGGCAGTCCCGCCCGCTGGATGCCATCTATCCCATCGTGTACCTGGACTGTATCGTCGTCAAAATCCGGCAAGATAAGCAGGTCATCAATAAAGCTGTATATCTTGCCCTGGGCGTCAATCTCGAAGGGCATAAAGAACTACTCGGCATGTGGCTGTCTGAGAATGAAGGCGCTAAGTTTTGGCTTAACGTACTTACAGAGCTTCAGAATCGCGGCGTAAAGGATATTCTGATTGCCTGTGTTGATGGCCTAAAGGGATTTCCTGATGCGATCAACGCTGTCTTCCCTGAGGCTCAAATACAGCTCTGTATAGTCCACATGGTACGCAACTCGGTGAAGTATGTGCCATGGAAAGATTACAAGGCGGTAGCAGCCGACCTCAAACGCTGACCGCCAAGGAAGGCTGAAAGCCGAGGCGGTTAGTCCCCGGTAGTCGCGAGGCGATACTGGATGCCCGGCGTGCGCATAGCGCCAGAGGGAATCCAAAGATCGCATACGAACGCGACGTCAAGTCATCTCGGGAGTCAGCGACGAAGCAGTAACGAGCTTGCGATGTTATTGCTAAGCGAGTCTTCGATTTCGTGATGCAAAACGGGACATCCAAGTCCCCCTTTTGCACTCAATCTTTGACAGCCTATTAGTGCCCCGGCCGTCCTGGTCACTGACCGCTACGCGATAACATCGCAAGCTCGTTACCGCTTCGCAGTCAGTTCCCAGTGACTGGACGCCGTGTTCGGATGCCTACTTTGCTTCCCCTCTGGCGCGCTACGCGCACGACGGGTAAGCAGTGCGGCCTCACGGCTACCGGGGATTACCAGCCTTCGCTTCGCTCTCCATGGCTGGCAGCGTATGCAAATCTATCAGCCCTGCTGAATACGTGTGTAACCATGGCCAAGCCGGATTTTTTCAATCGCCTTGATCTGCGAAAGTCCCTCCTCAAAAGAGGATGTAAGATCAGTCCGAATCCTCCCCATCGATGTTTCAATGCGGCCCCAGGTGCGAGTAAGAATCTCAGTCATCCCTCCGCGTCCTCGGCCCCTTCGGGAGGTTATGGTCGTGACGATAGTGCGCCACATAACATATGTTATCTCTGCCCTGGATGCCCAGGATCCGAGCAATCTGACGATTCGTCAGCGTCTCCCACTGGTGGCGGGTAATAGAAGCCCACTTATACTTAGGCGTACGCTTCGGCCCCTTCGGGAGGTTATGGGCGCGACGATAGTGCGCCACAACACATATGTTATCTCTGCTCTGGATGCCCAGGATCAGAGCAATCTGACGATTCGTCAGCGTCTTCCACTGGTGGCGGGTAATAGAAGCCCACTTATACTTAGACGTACGCTTCGGCGTACTCTTCGGCCGCATCGGGAGGTTACGGCTGCGACGATGTTTAAACACAGCAAATTTTGTAACGCCTAGTCTCTGAGCAGCATCGTTATCCGTCAGCTTCTCCAACTGGTCGTCGGGGATAGATTCCCAGTCAACCCTCGTATACCCCATCTGAGGAGTGACGTATGGTCGTGGGAGACTCAATGGTGGGATCGCAAGAGCATTTTGCTGCTGATCTTGTGGGTCCAAACTGCTTGTAGCGGTTTGAGGGTGCAGTGGCATAGAAGTGGTTTGTGGTCGTAGGATATCCTGTTGTGGGATCGCAAAATAATTTTGCTGCTGAGTTGATGGGATCGGTTGTATCTGCTGATGCGCCTGTATAGGCGCCGTTAATTTGGGCGGTGAAAAATCTCGTGGAGCAGAGTCAGGGATGTTGGAGTTCCACATCTGTTGCTGTTGCTGCTGTTGCTGAGCTAGTGAGGCGCAACTGCTTGAAGCGGATTGTGATTGTTGCTGTAGCTGCTGTAGCTGCAGTTGCTGCAGTTGCTGTAGCTGCAGTTGCTGCAGTTGCTGCAGTTGCAGTTGCTGTAGCTGCAGTTGCTGCTCAGTTTGGCTGATGATGGACTCCCACATCTCTTGCCACTGTAAGCGAGTCTTCGATTTCGTGATGCAAAACGGGACATCCAAGTCCCCCTTTTGCACTCAATCTTTGACAGCCTATTAGTGCCCCGGCCGTCCTGGTCACTGACCGCTACGCGATAACATCGCAAGCTCGTTACCGCTTCGCAGTCAGTTCCCAGTGACTGGACGCCGTGTTCGGATGCCTACTTTGCTTCCCCTCTGGCGCGCTACGCGCACGACGGGTAAGCAGTGCGGCCTCACGGCTACCGGGGATTACCAGCCTTCGCTTCGCTCTCCATGGCTGGCAGCGGAAGTCAGAAAGATATCTGTTGGCCCAAATTGTCAGTCTATCAGCTGAGCCTTCTCCCCTCTCGGGCCAGAATGATCTCAGTGCATGGTAGGCCTCGTACGTTCTTTCGAGAGTGTCAAAGGTACTCGTGGCTGACCCTCTCATTGACTCTTGTATTTCAGACACTATCCACAAGTAGGCGTAGTACTTATCGTCTTCGGTGATTATTCTCTGTCCAGGCATCTACTTCCCCTTAATGCGTTAGCCGGTGAGTTAATTTCAAAACTACGATAACAAGAGACTCGCTTATATCCGACGATTGTCAAGATAGTTGTCCAATTCTCTACGCTGCTTCGTCTCTAATTTCAGCTCCTCTCGAGTCCTGATTCTCCGGGTTCAGCCATACTTCACCGGCTGGCATCAATCTAAGCAGCCTGATCTCATGGCTCAACCGGGTAATACTCGGGAGGAGGTCATGAGATCAGGCTGCTTAACGCCGCCCCTTCGCTCCACACCCATTACAGATGCTTCCACACTACTACGAACAGCTCCGTCCCAGTATCACGCATCGATACTCTCGACCTTGCAGTTTTAGCTACTTGAGTCTTCTCTCTTAGCATCGTGATGACTGGTTCCCGCAGTTCCCAGAAAGAGCCTGATATCGAGTCGCGCCCACTTTACGCCGGACATCGATTGCGCAGCATTCGGCATTCACTCGCAATCTTATCCCGGGGTTAGGACGCGACCCCGGTTCTGATGTCATGTTGGGTTCTCGACGCGTCAACATGGGTTCGGTTTTACTCGCCTCTCGATATCGTACCTGATGAGGTCGTTGCCTCATCGTTTCCTCAATGCTCACCACCGATGCTCTTAACATCCGCAGCTTGAGGGGGTTTGAAGCCAGCCACCGACGGCAGACTCCGGTGGACCTACCACCATCTCTCTCTGAGCTTACAACTCAGTAAGCCAAATCGCATGCGACCTGCCTTATCTGTGCCTCTACGGCACACCATCCAAGTCCCCCTTTTGAACTCAATCTTCGACAGCCTATTATTGCCCCGGCCGTCCCGGTCTCCAGCACTACGCAATAACATCGCAAGCTCGTTACCGCTTCGCAGTCAGTTCCCAATGACTGGACGCCGTGTTCGGATGCCTACTTTGCTTCCCCTCTGGCGCGCTGCGCGCACGACGGGTAAGCAGTGCGGCCTCACGGCTACCGGGGATTACCAGCCTTCGCTTCGCTCTCCATGGCTGGCAGCGGAGGAGAAGATTGCCTTTGACAAGCTCCATGTAGCCAAATACCTCGGTGAAGCTGTAGATAAGGTGCGCCGCCAAGAGCACAAAGCATTGATGGCTGAAGGCTATGAGGACCTTAAGGGTAGCAAGTATGACTGGCTCTACAATCCCCATAATATGACACACAAACAGAAGTTGCGGTTTAAAGTATTGCGCGAGAGCACACTGAAAACAGCTCGTGCATGGGCCATCAAAGAGTTGGCCATGTCGCTCTGGCACTATGTCAGCAAAACATGGGCTATGAAAGGCTGGGATCGGTGGTTATCGTGGGCCGTGCGTAGTCGCCTCGATCCGGTCAAAGAAGTAGCAAAAACAATCAAAGCGCACCTGTGGGGCATATTGAATGCAGTTGTGCTGAAGGTGAGCAATGGTCCTGCAGAAGGACTCAACAGTCGGATAAAGATGATCAAATTTCGTAGTAGAGGTTTCCGTAATAAGAAGCGGTTTGCCAGCGCAATCTACTTCCACCTTGGTGGACTAAATCTTTATCCTGAGGGAGTGGTCAGGTGAATCTGACCCACTCGATCAGGGATAAGCGAGTCTTCGACCTCGTGAAAGATTTTGGGACATCCCAGTCCCCAAAATCAACTCGGCCTTCGACAACCTATTAGTGCCCCGGCCGTCCTGGTCACTAACCGCTACGCGATAACATCGCAAGCTCGTTACCGCTTCGCAGTCAGTTCCCATTGACTGGACGCCGTGTTCGGATGCCTACTTTGCTTCCCCTCTGGCGCGCTGCGCGCACGACGGGTAAGCAGTGCGGCCTCACGGCTACCGGGGATTACCAGCCTTCGCTTCGCTCTCCATGGCTGGCAGCGAGAGCCAATGAAACAAAACACAGGTGTTTTGTTTCATAGAAAAAACTAGGGGTATGATCAGCCTTGTGATTTGCATTACTACGTAGCAAAGGAGTAGATTGCCTTTAACAAGTTCCACCGCTGACCCCCAAGGAAAGCTATGAAGACCTTAGGGGCAGCAAGTAAGCGTATGACTGGCTTTATAATCCCAGCTGCCAGCCATGGAGAGCGAAGCGAGGGCTGGTAATCCCCGGTAGCCGTGAGGCCGCACTGCTTACCCGTCGTGCGCGCAGCGCGCCAGAGGGGAAGCAAAGTAGGCATCCGAACACGGCGTCCAGTCAGTGACCAGGACGGCCGGGGCACTAATAGGCTGTCAAAGATTGAGTGCAAAAGGGGGACTTGGATGTCCCGTTTTGCATCACGAAATCGAAGACTCGCTTAGTAGAGGTTTTAGTAATAAAGAACGGTTTGTTAATGCAATTTACTTCCACCTTGGTGGATTGAGCCTTTACCAAGAGAGGTTGACAAAGTGAATCTTACCCGCCCGATCAAGGGAAAAGCCAAAATGGCCATGCTGCGGTTGCTGAGTTGTTGTTGGCTACTTAAAAAACCGCGCAATGAAACTGGTGGGACATTGCTGGGCATATGGCTGGCCTTTAAAACCAGTTTAACCCCATTGCAGAAAGAGCAACTCACCGGTTGTCGGCATATTATTATCCTCGCTCAACAACCTTTGCTAGTGAAACAATTGATCACCAAGCGTAGTCGGCTTGCTAGTTTTCAGGCCCAGAGCGGGCGCAGTTATTTACCAGATCAGCGTTGGTCTATCTATTTTGATGGTGAGTTGATCATCCATGTCCCAAGCAATACGCCCAATAATCTATTAATACTAGATGATCAACAACCATTGGTGTGCGCTCAACGGCAGATCTTTAATCATTCAAGTGTATACATTGTGCAGGTTATATCAGTAAATCAATTGCAGGGCGTTGATCTGACTGATGACAGGCTTAGGTTGCAATTGCGGTTATTACAACAGGTGCCAGTAGTAAACCTCGCGTTAAGGTTGGTCATAACCGATGGGGCATCTATTCCCGGGTTTAGTGCTTATCAGCGTTATTGCCATCAACAGCGTCAGCCCATGCGGTTGACTGCTACAATTGATGGCAGCCTGAGTCAGGCCATTGAGCATTTGACCAACCAAACAAGTGACTGCTTGGTGCAATGTAGTAGTGATGAGTTTATCTCAATATTGAGTTTTATGGCTTGGGTAGAGCAATATCTACCCCCTTTTCATCGTCAATTGCAATTGCTGGGACATGGGCATGCTCAATTGCCAACGTCATATTATTTTGTTATCGATGATAAATATGGTGGCGCATCGTCAAACCCTTTTGAGATAAATCATGACTAAGCGATGCATTGATATTCCGCTAAGCCTGACAGATTTAGCAGCTATCGAGTCACTTTATGGTGAACACGAAACCGTGTTAGCGCAGCTCACCAAATATTCACTTTGTGCCACTTTGGTCAGTCAATTGGGTGAGAGTTACGACTATTATTATGACTTGGTATCGCGGCACTTAAAGCCCTCTGAAGAAAATAGCAAAGTTGTTTACCAGCAGCGTCGAACGGCAAGACCGGCGCGAGGGCGCACTCAACGATGCCCGGTTACACTTTGTACTTTACTAATATTCATTAAATGTCTATCAGCAACAATGAGTTATCACTCTTCAAAAGTGACTGGGTTAAATATCCTGGCTAATGGAGTAGTCACAACAAATAAGCTGTGTTTTATTAACCTTGAAGGTATCGATTTGGTCGTTCATTTTTTGGCCGCGCTCAAATTTTGTTGTATTTTCGTATGGATAAACGCGGGGTCAAGTCAGACTCAAATATTTACAGTTTCCAGTCTAAATATCGCGATTTAATGCGTAATTTCTAATACCCATTTTTCAAACAAACCAGGAGTCAACATGGCTATTAAAGATGATAAGAACATGCCAAAATCCCGAGTAACCTTGCGTTACCGAACTGAAATCAACGGTGTTCCTGAGGACATCATCCTACCACTGCGTTTACTTATTGCCGGTGATTTTTCCGGTCATCAATTGAATGGTGGTGGGGTTAATCCGACGGCAGGTCAAATAGATGGGCAGAGTAACGAACGTTTGGATTTGGACAAAAGAACCTTGTTTGATGCCAGTCTGATCAACGATCTTGAAGTGTACGATGCAGATGGAATAAAATTATCCAGTGGAGATCGATACAATGCCATTATGCAGCGGCTTAATGTTAAAACCGGCTTAGGTATCAACGAGATTAAGTTTACCAAATTGAGTGATTTTTTACCGAACAGAGTATTAGAAAATAGTGGTCCGGAGATAAATAACCATTTTGAGATAAGAAGGTTGCTCAATGGCGTCAAAGCCAATTTAGCCAACTCTAAACAATACCGTCAAGCGATCGAAGACGTACTGGTGGACCCGCTTAACGGTGAAGCTGCGGCCTTAAGTCAACAGTTAAGTGATTTTCTTAAGGTTTATCAGACACAAACCACTCTTGGCTTTGTAGATAATGGAGCAAATTAATCAATGACAACATCAACCAACACCCAAGTTATCGAGTTTATCAACCAAGTGTTTTATAGTTTTAACCTGATAAACACAGAGCAAGTTAAGGATGTTTCAGGCACTAATACGGCTGCTTTATTGATGGCCAAAAAACAAAATTGTAATACGCAACTGCAACTTGCCAGCGGACTTAATTCTTATCAGCAAGCCATTGCCACTACTGATGACATCGAAGGCTTTAAAAATAAATTGGCTGAGTCGTTAAATGCATTGATGGAGATTACCTTACAAGATGGTGCGCTGTTAGCGCTTATTGATAGTGATAAAATCGCTTTGGGCATAACCGACGGTGGTGAGAAAGAAACGGCATTGACTGAACTGGCCAAAATAGTGGTTGACAGCAGTGCTATAGTGACTGCGATCGCAGAGCTAGTGGCGGTTGATGACTTTACCGCAAGTGATGCCAAAACTGCTTGCTTTATCCATTTGGCCAATCTAGAAGGGGTTATTAACCAAATTAAGTCGGATGAGACGTTCAGTCTAAGGATCGACGAAACTGAAATGGATTCGTTATTAATGCAAATATCGGCGTTGTCTAATAACCAGTGTTTACCCCATAATGACGGAGGGGAGCTTAGTGCCTCTGACTTGTTGTATTATCATAAATGTAATATTGATGATTGCATTGGTAAA
This sequence comes from Candidatus Sedimenticola sp. (ex Thyasira tokunagai), assembly GCA_037318855.1. Taxonomy (GTDB): domain Bacteria; phylum Pseudomonadota; class Gammaproteobacteria; order Chromatiales; family Chromatiaceae; genus Vondammii. Next base: position 1,364,419 of record CP134874.1, read on the forward strand.
ATCGATCAAGAGATCCAGTGTAAGTTAGATGAAGAATTGCATAAACCTGATTTTCAAGGGCTAGAAGGCAATTGGCGCGCATTGGAATATTTGATTGATCAAACTGATTTTTCTAAAGGCATTAAAATTGATTTGCTCGATGTCACCAAGCAAGAATTGGCTGATGATTTTGCCGAAAACCGCCGAGATATATCTAACAGCCAATTGTTTAAAAAGATTTATACCCATGAATATGACCAATATGGTGGAGAGCCTTATGGGTTAATGGTTGGCTTGTTTGAATTTGAAAATACCAACACTGATATTAGTTGGTTAACCACCATGGGACAAATTTCCAAAGCCGCCCATTGTCCATTTATTTCTTCGGTTGGACCGCAGTTTTTCGTTAATGCCAATGATATTAATCAACTGGTTGATATTAAGGACTTGGTCGGTCATATGGCTCAAAGCAAGTTTGCCAAGTGGAACGAATTTAGAGATTCATCAGAAGCGGCTTATCTTGGTTTTACGGTGCCACGATTTATGGTTCGACGCCCTTATAGCGTAGAAGACAACCCGGTGGTCAATCTTAGTTACACTGAAACTGTTGATAGTCATGAGCATTACAGTTGGGCCAACGCGGCGATGTTGTTTGCGCGTAATGTGGTTCAGTCTTATGAAAGTACCTCTTGGTGTCAGACCATTAGAGGCCCTAAGAATGGGGGGCAAATCAATAATTTGCCGAGGCATATATTTGATCACAATGGCTTAACCATGACCAAATCCCCGGTAGAAATTGTATTTCCTGATTATCGAGAATTAGATTTTTCCACTGCAGGTTTTATCCCTTTGGTTTATCAAAAAGAAACTGGTAACGCCTGTTTTTTCAGTAGCCAATCAATCAAAAAATCAAAGTGTTTTAAAGATTCGATTGATACCGAAAACTCACAGTTGGTCACCAACTTATCTTATACCTTGTCAATTACCATAATAGCCCATTATATCAAGTGCATCATGCGCGATAACATTGGCGGCACTGCTGATGCGTCTTATATTAATGATACCATCAGTAATTGGTTATCAAATTATGTGACCACAGTGGCTAATCCTGATGACCTAACCCTTAGAAGTTATCCGTTTAAAGCCATTAGTGTTGAAACGGTTGAGCAAGAGGGCAGTGTCGGCTGGTATAACTGCATAGTAAAAGTGTCACCTCATCGTCAATTCGAAGGCTTAGACGTCGAACTGAGATTGGAAACCCAACTTTAATAAAGCGGAGAAACTTAACATGGCTGACATAACTAGTATATGTAGTGCACACCAAGGTTTAAATTTTGAAAAAACCAACCAAAGACGTGTGGGGCATGTCACTTCATTAAAAATAGGCGATAAAGAGTATAAAAAGGACATGGCAGTCACGGTGCCTTCTGATATCGATGGCGATAAAGTTAAAGTGGTCGCGGTGATCGATGGTATATACTGGAACGGGGGGCATACCGACGAAATATTAATTCATTGCCGGATATCCACCGCGAACAAAGTATCGAGCTTTTTATTATCACATGCTGAATTGAGTGATACCAGAGTGGAATTTGCGTTTGTGATTTATGAATACGACCCCGTTAAGGCAAAGTACTTTCCCTTTTTTCATACCAATGAAACGAACCTGAATGGTTTAGTCTCTAAAGATGATGGTAAGTTGAGACTGATAATTAGTAATGACCAAGAAGAGGATGTGGTATCGCCAAAAAACTTTAGGTTCTATCTTGGTGTTATGCCCTCTGAGAAAGAGCAAGGAGTGCATGTCGCGGGTGATGACAGCGCCAAACTTGTTAAGAAATGGGGCGTTACTGTCGCCGAATGATCGGTTAACTTTGCTGGGAGAATACCATGTCGGGAAAACTTGCGCGGGTGCAATGGCAGTTGGGACAAACCTTGTTGCCACAGCACTTTGAAGCTCAAGAAGCATCCGTGTTAGCTGATAGTTTTATCAAATTTAGCCAACTGGGCAATCCGTTTTATGGGGTTATGCAATTGAGTTTTGACCAATCAGCATTAGTCGACGATATTGTCAGGGTGGACTGTTTCAGTTGTATTTTAAAAAGCGGTGAAACCATAGTCATTGGCGGCAATGCCGCGTTTATTCGTAATGAAGTGGTACTGCCTAGCGAGTCGTTAAATGTCAGTCTGTTTGTTGATATTTATCAACCTCAAGTTACAGACTTAAAACATGATACGACCACTAGCCAATGTAGCGAAGCACAATTGGTGGACAAAAAATATTATCAAATTGACTTGGTATCACTACCAAGTGCTCAAGACAGTAAGAGTGGTGAGATTGATGGGATTTTGTTAGAGCGATTTAAGTTGGTCGTATTTATCAAAACTGAAGATAAAAACTGGTTGATTGACCAAACATACCTACCACCTATGGTGATTGTTGATAAGTCACCACTATTTGAGCGGCGTATAGACAAGATCAACGGGGTTTTAAATAGTTTCAGGTTAGAGCTTAAGCAGTATTTTCAATCAGATAACACCACTCAAGCCGGGCAGCTCAAACCCGGATTGCACAATTTGCTGGGGCAACTGTACAGTTGTCAAAGAATGCTAGAGCAGATCAAGGCAGTGGATAGCGAGATAGTGACTCATCCTTTTGAGTTATTCAGTCAGCTACAAAAACTCTATGTCGATTGCAAGCTTTATCATTATAGCTTGCCTGAAAATTTTGGCATTACTTATCGACATAAGGCGTTGGCAGAGGTTTTTGATCGACTGATTGAATTGCTGGAGCAGGTTATATTGCTCAAAGAATATGATTATCAATGGCTTGGGTTAATCGAAACCAACGGAATTTATGCCACCAGACTAGAAGTAAACAAAGATGATCAAAAACGCAGTTATTATTTAGCGATATCTGCCGAAGATCAGGGGGTACTTAAACATCTGACGCCCCCCGAGCGGATCACCAGTATCGAGCGGGTTGCAGGTTTGTATCAAAACTTATGCGATGGTGTAGAGTTGGTTGCGGTGGATGATGACAGTATGACAGAGCGGGTCAGTCAGCTGGGTAATTTCACTTATTCAGCCAAATACTACCGGATAGTCGAGCGAGGCGAATGGAAAAATGTAGTGGCCGATAAAAGCTTTGGTTTTTATGGTCAAAGCAGTTATCGCGGATTTCACTTTCATTTAATTATTGAGACACAACATTATGCGGCTCGTGGCTAAGTTTTGCTCTGAATTGTCTCTAAAATCTGCACCATTGGCGGCCCATGTTCGCAGGCATGTTACTTCACTATTAGATTCAACTGCCAAGTATAGCTCTTTTGAACAGCAGTTTGGTTTAACCTGTGAAATAGGCACCCGCCCATCTCCCGAGTTGATCGCTCGTTTAAGTGAAGACATTAAATTGCAAGTCAGTCGCTGGGAGAGTCGGCTTTTACTTGACGAAGTGTTATATGTCGAACGAGAAAATCAGGGGTTTATTCAATTGATAGGCAAAGTGGCCGAGCAACACTGCAAGATTGAGTTTGTTGTTAAATAAAGGGGCATACTATGTGTACTTTAATTTGTACCATCGAACTAAATAAACATAAAGACAAAGGCATTACCATTAAGGTCGACGGTAAAGGCTGTAACGTCAAGCATGCCATACAGTTGACTAAAGACAGTATTACCATGACCAGTAATAATGGCGAAAATACCACGGTAATCACCCAAAAGGCCGACTCCATCAAACTTGATGACGGTGGAAAAGATGGCAGTGTTATTTGTATTGACAAAAAGAAAATTTCTATCAATAGCGAAGAAATCATTTTGCAAGCTAGCGGCTGCATTAGAGTAGAAGGTAAGAAGGTTTATTTAGGGAAGCCGCCCCTGGACGAGTCATGATTGCTTTACGCTGGATAAAATCTAACCAGACTTGATCAGAGCTTCCTTAGGTTAATTTAAATATGTCAGATAACGCGCTAATTCATCAACAATATTTGCAACAACTACAAGGGCTTGAAACATTTAGGCAAGCCTATCAAGAGGTGTTTCCGACCGCGGCGCTGGAGCGAGATGATCCAGAGCTTAAACGTTTAACCGAAGCCATTGCTTATTGTACTGCCCATGCCCAGCACAGTGCCCATTGTGCGCTACAGAGTCATCATCAAACGTTGGTTGAGCATATTCACCCTTATATGGTTTCACCTTTGGTGGCTAAAACCATTGTACAAGTGATCCCCGATGCTAAGTTACAGCAAAGTTACGAATTAGCTCCGGGTTGCCGTTTTGAACTCAATAGTGAAGAGCAAAGCAGTGCTGATTTTGTCACTTGTATGCCACTGACTATTTTGCCACTGCAATACCATCAATTTGAGTTGGCTAGCCAAGGGTCAAATAGACTTAAACTGACCCTGGGTTTTAATGGGTTTGTTACCATGGAGCAGCAATCGCCAGAAATTCCGATATACCTTAATGTTTTAAATGACTTAAATGCTACTTTGGCGCTTTATAATGCCCTTATAGCCGACGATGTGGTCGCTGAGCTATATTTTGAGGGGGAGCAAACCCCAAGATCTTGCCAACTTGGTCATAAATCTTGTCAATTTAGACCGCGAATGCATCCGATAGAAACCATACGTAACGCGCTACATTTTCCATACGCACAGTTTTTTGTTTATGTTAGGTTACTTGAGACACCCGCTAAGTGGCGCTCGTTCAATTTGGTACTATCGATTAAGAGTCAACAGAGCTTGCAAAATATCAATCAGGACTGTTTTCGACCTTTTTGCACCCCAATGATCAACTTAAGCCAAAGGAATGCGCAGAATATTTGGTGTGATGGCACCAAGTCACAATACCCACTGTTGAATGAATATTTGACTGAGGACGCGGCAATACATTCAGTGTTGGGAGTCTATCAACAACTAAATGAACAAAAAACACCCTTGATCCCCAGTGTAGTCCACCAAGGCAACAATACATTTGCTTTATTGACTGGAACAAAAAATAGGTTGCAAATAGACTTGTCCATTGCTGATGCTTTTACTAACCCACGATACGTCATTATTGATGCCTTGTGGTATCAACCAAATTTCAGTCGAGTGCTGTGGCAAAAACTCACGGTCATGCCTTATGACATTGATATTCCTGGCGTGCAATGGCAACTGAGTGAAGCACGGCAGCTTTGCGTGGTTCCCAGTGATGCTGAAGGTAAGTTAACCTTATTTGAATTGCTGGCTATCCGTTCAAACGAAGTGGTTAGCGCTGCGCTACTCACTCAATTATTTCACTTATTCAGTGCGACGTCAGCCGCTGAATTTGCCCCTGTGGTTGATGGTTTTATCGGAGTCAATGCCACAAGTGAACAGGCAAGCTTTGTGTTTGAAGTTGCTCTTGCTAACAGCAACATGGCGATTGGCGAATTGTTTTTAGCTTACTTTCAAGCTGCAGCAAACGATTGGTTTGCAGTAGATAACATTCGTTTGACATTGGGTCAGGCGATCAAATGAGTTATAAGCAATGGGGCGCATTGGCCAAGTTATTGACTGACATACGGCAAATTGCCATCAATTTTACCCCCACATCAGCTGGTCATGACCAACAGGACCAAATTGTAGCCGATAGGCGACGTATTCTATTGCTGGTCAAAAATTTTAAGCGTCAACTCATCGGGCCGCTTGGACAAAGCACTACCCATCAAGTAATCGTGCCATTGATATTCGCTTTGGACGAATGGTTAATTAAGCAATACTTTGTTAATCGCTATAATCAATGGCCATTGTTACAACGCAGTATTTTTAAAACAACTAATGGTGGTCGGTTGTTTTATCGTCGGCTTGACGGGCTGCTAATACAACAAAATGTACCCCGGTTTGTTTATCAAATTTACTATTTTTGGTTAAAATCCGGTTTTTGTGGGATGTATTATGATGCGCCACAAACAAGACAACAATACCTGCGAAAATTGAGTTCTTTATTATGAACCCTGGACAGATAATGACTGATAGTGATTCGATGGTGAAAACCACCCAAGACACAGTGGATACGGCTGCATTTGAACAGCAAATATTAGCCAATTTACGTCGTTTTGACTTATTGGCATTGTTACGGTTGTTATATCAAAATGACTATCAACGCGTATGGTTTAAAAGTCATGATAGTTTAGTTTCTGAAGCCAGAGTGATTCAAAGGATTGAATTTGATCCCGAGTTTGTGCTGATCACCCTTAATATTGGTTTACTCAGTGCCCAAAGCCCTTTGCCTGATTATTTCATGAAGATGAGAGATACGCTAATGGATAAGCAGACCGAGTTCACTCAATTTATTGGTTATTTTGACCATGTGCTGATCCAGCATTTGATCTACGGCATTTATCCACAACTTAACCGCAGTTGTTTTGGTCACTGGCCATCTTATCAGTTAAACACATTATTACTGACGAATGTCACCACCATCAGAACTCTACAGTTGATCTTTAGCGCAGTGTATCCAGAGTACCAAGTTAAATGCAGTAAAAACCCACATCAGCACTGCCAAATATTAGGTGAGCACTTCTTAGGCAATATTGAATTGGGTTGTAGTTATCGATTAGGAGACATTGGTTATAGCAACAAAAAAGGTATTATGGTGTGGTTAGACAAATGCCATGATGCCATATCGTTTGAACAAATAAACCAACGACATGAGCAGCATATTTTGCCCTTATTGACACGCTGTTCATTGTGGTTGGATGTTAGGGTGCGGGGAGTGCTCAAGCCCCTTAGCATTGCCGATACGCCATTGGGATACCACCGTTTACAGACCACTTCTGAGCAGGGGTGGATGAAACTATTTTATGGGCAAACGTTTAACTTGGGAGTGGAAGATGACTGCGCCGGTGTACCAACTGATTGTTGAATCAGTACAAAACGCCAAACCCTATAATGGCGTGACAATAGACGAAGTGTTAACCGACATCGACAAAAGTCTCAATCGAGGCGAGTTAGGTGCGGTTGAGTGCAGTTGTTTTGACTTATTGTCAAACCACTGTAGTGACATTCGGGTGGTATCATTGTACTTGTATACGAGCATGTTATGGTTGACTAAAGCAGGGGTAGTCGAATTATTTCCTATCCTTAAATTGGTGCATCAACAGCACATTGAACAAGTTTTACCTGATGATTGCTCAGCAAGCAAAAAACTGATGATATTAGACAGTAACTTGGCTTTTTTATTTAAAAAGCTTAATCGCAAGATAGATTATTTTGCTCGCCAACAAAATATACAATTGTTAGATTGGTACGAGCAGCTTGACTATGAAGCACTTGAACAAGTGCAGAGCGATGCTCAAGATTTTATTGATTTTGCTAGTGGTTTGTTATTAACCACTGAGCAGAACTCGATTGCGTTAATGCGGCGGTTTAAGCAAACCATGAGTGATATCAGGTTAAAAGCGCCACAACAACCAGAAGAGGAACCGCTGCCACCTGCCGCGGTAAAAGAATTAGCTGTAGAGCCACCCGCACTACCAGTGACAGCATCGATAACCGCGGAATTAATGCTTGAGGAGCTTTCGTATCCACTTGAGCTATTGATTAAAAAACTCGGCGTGTTTCAAGTGTTGTTAACTCAGCAAAATCATATTAAAACTGCGGTGCTCATGACTGATATTTTGCAAACATTAGAAACCTTTGACCCCAGGGTCTATTTCCCCCAGTCATTTAAGCCTTTTGTCGAGGCTCAGGTGTTATACGGTGATCAACTGAAAGAGACAGAAATGTTAGCTCAGGAATATAGTACTCAAGCACTTAAAAAAATGTTACATCTTGATTTGGATGCCTTTATCGACATTAAATTTGAATATTCACATGAAGGCGAGGCACCATTATGAGCCAGTTTAGTGACAGCATTGAAAGCTCGTTGGTATTAACCGTTGATGGCGAAAAATATAGCGTACCCGGAGGCAATATCAAGCTGTGTCGGCTAGCACTTAAAACCACGGGTTTTAATGGTGAAGTTGAATTTTGGTTATCAGATGAATATGGCAGTGGCAAGAAGCTAACTAAAGACTTTGCCAGTGAACAGTTGATAGAATTACAGCTGAGTATCAAGCAATATACCTGCTCGCTAAGTTCCACTCAAGAGTCGATATCGTTAACCGCATTGGTGGGTCGACGTAGTGTTTATGAGCAACAATATATTGAACTAAAAGACAACAAAATATTGTATCGCAAATATTGGTGTGAGTTTAGTGATGCAGCCCAGTTTTTATGGCGGCAACATTTTCCTTGCCTGTTATATGTAAACAAAAGCTTTGGGGAATTGATCAAAGATCAGCAAGTTAATAAGATCAGCATAAAGTTCGACTGGAGTATGTTAGACGATGAAAAATCGATGATCTGTTTGGGTCTGGGGGCGACAAGATTGTGTTTTTATGATTTTTTACTCGGTTATTTGGCCCAAAATGGTGTCTTTTGGTTATATAACTATAGCAGTAACGATTATGCCATTCGTGCGAGAAAGGTAACCCCAGAGCGCAGGTTATCGTTTATGCCTAATCACATTTATGGACTCAAACTGTCTTATGGTATTCCAGATGTAAAAACCCAATACTTGCTCAATGGTCATAGTAATATAAGCAGCATGACTCGAATTAAACGTAATCCCTTGGTTGCAGGGATCGAAAATCATCACTTGATCATCACTCCGTTTTGTAAGGTGCAACAACAGCAACGAAACCTGCAATTAAAATTAGCTGAGCCAATATTGGGACGATTGGAATTAGGGTTTAAAGGGTTTCCGTTGATGGTAGTGGTGCCCGGTCGTGGTTTAAAATTTGATCATTTTGGTTTTAGCCATGAAGGATTAAATCACAAGCAGTCATATCGTTCCATTAGCTGCGATATATTACTAACAGCCATAGAACAACAAGGACAGCATGATTTAAACCAAGTATTCACTCAATACCAAGGTCATTATCACTGCCATTTTGAACATGAAAATGATATTAGCGCAGGTCCAGACTGCCCTTTATCACCACCTTGTTATGTTGAGGGTATTATTGTATCTGAAAACGGTGAAGAAGCAGACAAAACGTATCAGCATCACTCCAATAAGACCAGTGAACAAAAGGAATATTGCATTGATATTCCATTATGGGGAAAAAAGATAAAACTGTTGTCTAAACCCGATTTTATGCCGCCTCATTTTTACTTTCCATTATACAAAGGATGTCGAGTACTGCTTGAAATGGATTTATTTAGTGCTCAAATTTGTCGGGTATTGGATTTTGGGGGAGGGGTATTTTTAAATGATAAAACTCAAGGTAACCATTTATTGTTTGGCAAGAACGGACAAGACGAGACCTCATTAAGCCATGTATACGAAGACGGTAAACCGGAATTAGTCATTAAACGAAAAAAAATGAATGACACCGAAATGGTAAAGCTTGAAGAAGGCAAGATCACCTTTCAAACCAAACAGGAGGATGACTCATGACCAAAGCCGTTACTATGGGGGCCATTTTGGAATGTACCTTTGGTTCTGCGTCATCGAGAATGGCGGTGACCTCTAAAAATCAGGTGATGCAAATTAATCCGGTCGCCAACATCGAGGATTGTATTCCACTTAAAAACATCCTATCGTTTGGTATGTGTTCATCAGAGACCAACCCTGCGGTGGCCGCCGCAACAACAGCGGCATTAGGGGTGTTAACCCCAATGCCTTGTGTTCCAGCAACTTCCACCCCTTGGGTGGCTGATTATCCGACCATATTGGTAGGTAATAAGCCAATCCTCAGCGATACCAGCACCTTGATGTGCGCCTGTGCTGGTCGTATTAGTGTGACCACTCCCGGACAAATTCCGGTGCATGTGATATGAGAACAATCACCGAAGACGATAAGTACTACGCCTACCAGTGGATATGTGAAAAAGCATACGAGTCAATGAATGGGGAAAACACAAGTATCTTTGAACCCGGAGAAGCGTACAATGCCAACATTCGCTGACCGCCAAGGAAGGCTGAAAGCCGAGGCGGTTAGTCCCCGGTAGTCGCGAGGCGATACTGGATGCCCGGCGTGCGCATAGCGCCAGAGGGAATCCAAAGATCGCATACGAACGCGACGTCAAGTCATCTCGGGAGTCAGCGACGAAGCAGTAACGAGCTTGCGATGTTATTGCGTAGTGCTGGAGACCGGGACGGCCGGGGCAATAATAGGCTGTCGAAGATTGAGTGCAAAAGGGGGACTCGGATGTCCCGTTTTGCATCACGAAATCGAAGACTCGCTTATCACTGGCAAGCACCTGTCTCGAGGGGGAAGAATGCTCAGCTGAGAATCTGACATGTTGGGCCCTCCTATGGCTTCCTCCCTTCCAGTGGGGCGTGTTGGAGGAATACATCTCCAACGAAACTAAACGGGAACAGGAGCGACTGCAGCAACAGCAGCTACTGCCGCTACAGCAACAGATGTGGAACTCCAACATCCCTGACTTTCCTTCACTAGATTTTTCACCGCCCAAATTAACGTCGCCTATACAGGCGCATCAGCAGATACAACCGATCCCATCAACTCAGCAGCAAAATTATTTTGCGATCCCACAACAGAATATCCCACTACCACAAACCACTTCTATGCCACTGTACTCTCAACTAAATGGAACACAACAGCAACAATCACAATCCGCTTCAAGCAGTTGCGCCTCACTAGCTCAGCAACAGCAGCAACAGCAACAGATGTGGAACTCCAACATCCCTGACTCTGCTCCACGAGATTTTTCACCGCCCAAATTAACGGCGCCTATACAGGCGCATCAGCAGATACAACCGATCCCCTCAACTCAGCAGCACAATTATCTTGCGATCCCACAACAGAATATCCCACTACCACAAACCACTTCTATGCCACTGCACCCTCAACTAGATGGAACACAACAGCAACAACTTCAACCCATTACAGATAGTTTGCTCCCACAACCACACGGCGCTTCTCAGAAGAGGAAGCGGAAGAGGAAGCCGATGTTGGACTGGAATTCTGTCAAGGACCAGTGGGGAGTGCAGTCGAATCGTCAGATTGCTCATCGCCTGAATTGCACACCAGAGACTGTGGCGCTCTATCGTCAACGCAATGGTCTCCCGATAGGGCCGCCGGATGAGGAGAAGAAGGAGACGAAGGATGTTGACTGGGATTCTGTCAAGGGCAAGTGGGAGGTGATGTCGGATCGTAAGATTGCTAGTAGCCTGAATTGCACAGCATCGACTGTGAGGAAATATCGTAGGGTCAATCATCTCCCGCGGAAAAAGGTGGTGAAGGAAACGAAGTATAACTGGGATTCTGTCAAGGACGAGTGGGGGGTGCTGACGAATCTTCAGATTTCTCAGCGCCTGAATTGCACACCACATGTTGTGAGGAATTATCGTAATACCCATGATCTCCCGAAGGCGCCGACTGACCGCCATTGATGCCTGATGGAGACAGCCCTCCCACCGGATGCTGTGGTGTAGAGCCAGAGACCAGGACGGCCAGGGCATATGATCTGTCGAAGATCGAGTCCCCGAGAGAGACCGGGATGTCCTGCCGGGTTTCACGAAATCCAAGACTCACTCGCTGACCGCCAAGGAAGGCTGAAAGCCGAGGCGGTTAGTCCCCGGTAGTCGCGAGGCGATACTGGATGCCCGGCGTGCGCATAGCGCCAGAGGGAATCCAAAGATCGCATACGAACGCGACGTCAAGTCATCTCGGGAGTCAGCGACGAAGCAGTAACGAGCTTGCGATGTTATTGCGTAGTGCTGGAGACCGGGACGGCCGGGGCAATAATAGGCTGTCGAAGATTGAGTGCAAAAGGGGGACTCGGATGTCCCGTTTTGCATCACGAAATCGAAGACTCGCTTATGTTTTTCTATTTGATTTTAGCCTGCCTAAGAGTGCATTTACCTCTATTACGAGGGCGGGACTTCGATTATCCAGAAAGACGCTCTAAACGTGATCTATAAGACCATTTCCCTGCCCTGCCCTGCTTATACTTCTATGTAGTCATACCTTACTTGTATTGACTTCTTCGTATAGCGTACTCTTATAGGTATGACGACATATTTACTAATACATGACTGGTCATACTCACTCGCTGACCGCCAAGGAAGGCTGAAAGCCGAGGCGGTTAGTCCCCGGTAGTCGCGAGGCGATACTGGATGCCCGGCGTGCGCATAGCGCCAGAGGGAATCCAAAGATCGCATACGAACGCGACGTCAAGTCATCTCGGGAGCCAGCGACGAAGCAGTAACGAGCTTGCGATGTTATTGCGTAGTGCTGGAGACCGGGACGGCCGGGGCAATAATAGGCTGTCGAAGATTGAGTTCAAAAGGGGGACTTGGATGTCCCGTTTTGCATCACGAAATCGAAGACTCGCTTAATAGATATGCCTTATGGGGTTTTCGAGCCTGTTGGTTAAACCGTGTAACCCTGTTGTACTGTGGAGCACTATGGTCTCTCTGCTGGAACAGCGCGATCAATCGGTGGATTTACCACCGATTGATACCGATGGGCAGCTGAAAACGGCTTATCAAGGAAAAGCGCTTAATGTATTGGTGGCGGAGGATGACTCGGTCAACGCCCTGTTGATCAGAACACTGCTGAGCCAAGCGGGTCACAAAGTGACGCTGGTTGAAGATGGCCAACGGGCGCTGGATGCAGCAACTGAAGACCTGTTTGACCTGGCATTGGTTGATCTACGCATGCCGAACATGGACGGTATCGATTTTACCCGTTTCTACCGGGCATCCGAGAGGGAAGGTCACTATTTACCGAGTTATAGTCAAATCTGGTGTTTAACCAGTTGAATCAAGCGGCGACCTGATCGACTCCTGTTACCTCAACACCATCTTTAAATTTGATTCCGGTTATCACCTTCGCCAGGTAACCGAAACCCCGTAATCGTCTCCACTTCTTCTCGGCACACAGGCCGAGTTTGAACATCATGTGTAGCATGCCGTCACGCGATAGGCAGCCCTTGGAACGCTTGGTTCGATGGCGGATTGTCCCGAAGGTTGATTCAATCGGATTGCTGGTCCGAATGCTCTGCCAGTGCTGTGCCGGAAAGTGATAGAAAGCCATCAGTTCCTCTCGGTCTTTGTGCAGACAGATGGCAGCCTTCGGATACTTCGGCTCATACGTTTTGATAAACAGATCAAAGGCCTTTTCCGCATCGGCCTGAGTCTCCGCCTGCCAGATGTTATGCAGTGCCTGCTTCGCTTTCGGCTGAGCTGTCTTTGGCAGGCAGTTCAGCACGTTCATGGTCTTGTGCATCCAGCAGCGCTGCTGGCGCGTCTCAGGATATACTTCCTCCAGCGCAGCCCAGAAGCCCATGGCACCGTCACCGATCGCCAATTTGGGCGGGTTCAGTCCGCGTGACTTCAGCTTCAACAGTACCTCCCGCCAGCTCTGCGTGGACTCCCGCACACCATCCTCAATTGCCAGAAAATGCTTCTCACCACGCTCATTCACACCGATCACCACCAGGGCACACAGCTTCGTCTGCTCTGCTCTCAGTCCGCTGTAGACACCGTCTGCCCACACATACACCCAATGCTCCTTATCCAGGCGCTCCTCACACCAGCTCCGATATTCTTCTGCCCAGACCTGCTTCAGACGCGATACCGTGCTGGCCGACAAGCCTGTTGCATCCGGACCCACCAGCACTTTCAGGGCCTCACCCATCTCACCACTGGAAATCCCCTTCAGGTAGAGCCACGGCAGCGCCGCTTCCAGTGACTTCGTCTTGCGTACATACGGCGGTACCAGAGCTGATCGGAACGTCACCGGCTCGCCGGTCTTCGCTCGAACTTTGGGGATCTCGACCGTGACCGGCCCCAATCCTGTCTGCAGTTTACGAGCTGGCAGATGACCATTACGCACCACACCCGCCTTGCCATCCTCTGTCCGTCGCTCGGTGTGCTCCACCAACAGCTCCAGCAGCTCTGCCTCTACCGCCTGGTAGATCAACTGCTCTGCACCGCTTCTCAGCAACTCTGTCAGCGGATCGATAATCGTATCTCGACCTGCCAGCTTAACAACGTTATTCTTACTCATGGTGGCGTATCTCCAATGGTTGTTTTGATGTCTCGCAACAACAAATCAACCAGATACGCCGCCCTTTTTCAACTACTCAAACACCAGATTCAGTTATAACTCCTATTTACCAATAATCGCTTTGACCGCCAACGCATCAGAAAATATTCGCCAAGCCTGTTTTGCCGCCGGTATGGATGAATTTCTCAGTAAACCGGTTGATCCCGCGCGGCTGGACCGCTGCCTGACGCGGTTCGGCAGGGTGAATAGCCATGAATGAAGTGTGTTCGGGGTGTCTGCCTCCCAAGGACAACCGCTGACAATTGATATCCGATGGCTGTAAACTTCGGCTGTCAATTAGCTTGACATGTGCAAAACCCCTGTAGCGTCATGCACCCGGAGAGTGGAAGATGCAATCGCAGTCAATGCAATTAAAATCAATGCGTTGCTCGTAGAATGGAGCGGTCAACTGATGATTCTAGGTTTAACTATGGAGTGCCGATCATGAACCCTTTTCGCCTGTTTACTCTCCTGCTTTTACTTCTTCTTTATGGCTGCTCCCAGGAGCAGCAAAATCGTATTTCCCGTATTGGTGTGAGCTGGTTAGAGGGGAATTACCGGGTCACGTTTGCCAGTGGCAATCATGTCAAAGAGTGGGAAGTCCGCGACGGCAAGGTTACCAGTGACCCTCAGAAAGGTTACTACTATTTCTGGGCGAAAGTGGATGGGCGGAAAGTGTATGTTCAGACACCCGTAGAGCGCAGCTATGTCGAGGAGTTATGAGGCCCGCCCAGTTTTTTAGCGGCAGCTTTGTTCACTCTTCGCCGCCGGCCAAGGTAGTAGAGTACCCGTATTGCTACTTCGGCCGTCGATGACAGCAGCAACCCCGCAGCCAATCCAAACATTAATGTCTCCATCTTCGTCGGGAGCGTGTAGCTGTGGGAGGCGAGCGTTTCCTTTAGAATCACCTTCTCTTTCGCACTGATCAGCAGTTTCAGTCGGCTGCTCCAGCCTTTCTCAAGAGCCCCTGAAACTGCCGAGAGCTTCTGGACCCTCAGGTAGATATGACGGATGCTATCAGCCTCTTCCTGGAAAACGGTATTGTGACTGGCTTCATGGTGGCGGATCAGCGCTTCCACATCACCGCTGAAGTGGCGATCGGCGATCTGCTGAAAACCGCGGAAGTTTTCATTTGCCTCAATCAGATGGGCATTCACACGTTTGGCGTAACTGTCGATTACAGCCGGTATCTGAGTGCCCAGTAACACTCCGGGTAGAAAGAGGAACAGCCTGAGATAGTGGAAGACCATGGCGCCATTATAGGTCTTAAGCGGTTACTTTGGCCTTTTCAACGGCTAATTGGCCCAAATTCGCACAATATTTGCCCTTCACGGGTGACAAAAGGGCCTGATCTGCATACTATTCCCCCTTTTCAGATATCTTGATCCAGCCCTGTATGAAAACCAGCGCAGAAATACGTAACGCATTCCTCGACTTTTTCGCTGAAAAGGGCCACCAAAAATTGGCCTCCAGCCCCCTTGTGCCTCACAACGACCCGACTCTGCTGTTCACTAACGCAGGTATGGTCCAGTTCAAGGATCTGTTCCTGGGCCGGGAGAAGCGTGACTATAACCGTGCTACCACCTCTCAGCGCTGTGTACGTGCAGGCGGCAAGCACAACGATCTGGAGAATGTCGGTTACACCGCACGTCATCACACCTTCTTTGAGATGCTTGGCAACTTCAGCTTTGGAGACTACTTCAAGGAGGATGCGATTGGTTTTGCCTGGGAGTTTCTGACAGAAACCCTTGGTCTGTCGGAAGAGAAGCTGTGGGTCACCGTTTACGAAGAGGATAAGGAAGCCGAGGATATCTGGTTCAACAAGATTGGGATCGACCAGACACGGTTTTCCCGTTGCGGCGCCAAAGACAACTTCTGGTCCATGGGCGATACTGGCCCTTGCGGCCCCTGCTCCGAGATTTTCTACGATCATGGTCCGGGAATTCCTGGTGGCCCGCCGGGAACACCTGATGAGGAGGGTGATCGTTATATCGAGATATGGAACCTGGTGTTCATGCAGTTTAACCGGGACCAGGAAGGAAAAATGACGCCCCTGCCCAGCCCCTCGGTGGATACAGGTATGGGTCTGGAGCGGCTGGCTGCAGTGCTTCAGGGTGTTCACAGTAACTACGAGATCGACCTTTTTCAGAGCCTGATTAAGGGGGCGGCAGCGGTTACCGGCTGTGATAATCTCGAAGAGAAGTCCCTGCGAGTGATCGCCGACCATATTCGCTCTTGTGCCTTCCTTATCGTCGACGGTGTGCTGCCCTCCAATGAAGGGCGTGGCTATGTACTGCGGCGTATCATCCGCCGCGCCATCCGCCACGGTTATATGTTGGGTATGAAGCAGCCCTTCTTCTACCGTTTGGTAGCGGTTCTCAATAGTGAGATGGGTGGTGCCTATCCCGAGCTGACCAAGGCCCACGGACAGGTGGAACGGGTACTGCGTGTGGAGGAGGAGCGTTTCGCCGAGACCATCGAACAGGGTATGAAGATTCTTGAGCACGCTATCGGATCACTCGAAGGGAAAGAGATCCCCGGGGATGTCGTTTTTAAACTCTACGATACCTACGGCTTTCCCGCTGACCTGACTGCAGATATTGCACGTGAAAAGGAGCTGACCCTCGATATGGAGGGGTTTGAAGCGGAGATGGAGGCACAACGTGAACGCGCCCGCGCCGCCAGTAACTTTGGCTCCGACCAGCAGCTTGATATCTCCCTCGATGGCGAGACCGACTTTACCGGCTATGAGCGATTGGAGGACGAGTCCACTGTCATCGCTCTGTTCCAGGATGGCAAATCGGTGGATACCCTGGGGGATGATGAGCAGGGTATGGTTGTACTTGATCACACTCCCTTCTATGCAGAATCGGGTGGTCAGGCAGGCGATGTCGGTGAATTGGGTCTGGGCGGTGCGGCCTTTATCGTTACCGATACGCGCAAGCAGGGCGGTAATGTCTTTATCCACAATGGACACCTCAAGGGTGATGTGATTCGTGTGGGTGATCTGGTGCAGGCCAGGGTGGAAGCTGAAAAGCGTGAAGCGATCGCTCTCAACCACTCGGCTACACATCTGCTGCACGAAGCACTGCGCCGGGTGCTGGGTGAGCATGTACAGCAGAAAGGATCACTGGTTGATTCGGAACGGTTGCGTTTTGACTTCTCTCACTTTGAGCC